>JBBCJT010000220.1:0-23688 GCA_037190665.1 Rhodovastum atsumiense
CGCGATGTGGTCGTGAGCTTCAACGGGCCGCCGCAGATGGGCGGCCAGCCGATGCGCATGTCCTTCGCGGGCGGCGGCGACCTCGCGCGCATGGACATAGGGCCGCAGGGCTACGGCATCATCGACCGCAAGGCGAAGCGGATGACGATGGTGATGCCCGAGCAGCGCATGTTCATGGTCCTCACCGTCCCCGAGGGCATGCCGGTCAGCACGGATGTGGCCGATCATTCCTTCACCCGGGTCGGCAACCGCACGGTCGCCGGCGTGTCCTGCACGGACTGGAGGGTGCAGGCGAAGGCCAACGCCAGCCATCAGGCGATCGTCTGCATCACGAACGACGGCGTCACGCTCCGCACCCAGGCCCAGCCCGAGAGCGCGAACAGCTTCATCATGGAAGCGACGGAGGTGCGCTACGGCGCGCTCGACGCCGGGCTGTTCCGGGTCCCCGAGGGCTTCACGCGGATGGAGATGCCGGCCGGCACGCCGCGTCGGCGCTGAGGGGATCGGCCGCCCGGCCGCATCCATCTCGCGGCATTGTCTCGATCATGCGGTCGGCTTGAAGCGCCCGCCGCATCGGCGCGAAGCGGCCTCAGCGGCAGCGCAGCACCCGGATATCGTACACCGGGTGCTCCAGCATCGACACGGACGGCGCGTTCGCGAACATCCAGCCGCTGAACACCGGCACCACGCCGCGCGCGGTCCGCGTGTCGGTGATCTCCAGCCACGCCGCCGCGTCCGTCGCCTGGCCCTCGGCGCGCACGCGGCATGCCTTCACCGTGACGGTCAGCGTGCCGTAGCGCACCGGCTCGCCCACCTTCGCCGAGAGCGGCGCCGTGCGCGCATTCACCTTGTCGAGCGCCTGCAGCTCCGCGCCGTCGCGCGGCTGCCAGCCTTCCTGCGCGTTGGCCACGCTGCTCCCCAGCAGCAGGGCGAGGACCGTGACAATCACGCGCGCTTCGGCGTGACCAGCGCGGCCACCATCTCGGTCAGGATCCTGCGCATCGCCGCCTCGTCCACGCCCATCAGGATCGCATCCTCGAACGCGTCCTGCATCGCCTGGCCGAGTTCGGCATGGTTTTCGGCCAGCACCTTCAGCTTCTCGCGGCACGACACGGGCGACCCGTCCGGCTGCGGCCAGACGGGCGGCGGGGCGGTCACCGCTGCGGGGTCCCGCCGCCGGACGGAGCGCCCTCCTGCCCCTGGGAGGAGGACGAGGACGCGCCGGTGAAGATGAACTTGCCGATCAGGTCGACGAGGTTCATCGCGGACTGCGTGTTCGGGATCGCCTGACCGGGCTGCAGCGTCGCCTCGTCGCCCCCGGGCTCGAGCGCGATGTAGTTCCCGCCCAGCAGCCCCTCCGAGAGGATGCGGGCGCTGGAATCGCGCGGCAGCTTGATCGCGTCGCTGATCCGCATCGTGACGACCGCGAGGAAGTTCTGCGGGTCGATGCGCATGTCGGTGACGCTGCCGACCTTCACCCCGGCGACGCGCACGTCCGCCCCCGGCGGCAGTCCGTCGATCCGGTCGAACCGGGCGGTCAGCGAATAGCCGCCGGCCATCGAGGCGCGGCCCGAATGCACCACGGCGTAGAACAGGAAGCCGGCGGCGATGAGGAGGACGACGGCCCCGGTCAGGACCTCCGCCAGAGAACGGCCACGCATCGGTTAGCTCCCCGGGGTCCAGGCTTCGTAGTCGCCCGTGGCCCGCGCACGCTGCCCGCCGCGATACTGCGATCCGGGCGGGTGGTAGCCTTCCGGCGTGCCGGTCGCGTTGGGCCGGTACGGCTGCTGCCACGGCCTGCGCGCGCTTTCCGGCAACGGCGCATCGGCCGTGTGGTGCAGCCAGATATGCCATTCGGGCGGCACGGCGGTCGCCTCGGCCTCGCCGGCATACAGCGCCCAACGGCGCGGCATGGCCCCGGCGCGCGGCCGGCGCTGCTCGTAATAGCGGTTTCCGGCCGCGTCGGTCCCGACGAGGCGACCACGGAAGGTAATGCACAGGCGGTTCAGCAGGGACATGGTCCTCGACTTCGGCTTGCGGCGCACATATGGCACGCACCGCCCCCGCACGTCCACGCGGGGTTTCCCACAAGATGTTGTGGTTCTCCACAGGAATTCCACCCGCATCTGCTTCCCTTTCGGCGCGGGGCCGCGTTAGCCTGCCGTCCATGACGAAGTGCAGGATCTGGCAGGGCGTGCGCATGCGGACCGTGGCGGCGGGGGCGGACCCCGATGCGCCGCCACGGCAGGTCACGCTGCCCGCCGCGTGGGAGGACGAGGCCGCCTCGGCGCTCGCCGCGCTCGCACCCGGCGAAGGGGCCGCCGCGCTGCCCGCGCTGGCGGAGGACTGGTTCCGCCCGGTCGCCGAACGCGCCCGCCGCGGCGGGCTGAGCGAGACGCTGCTGGCCGACCTGCACGCGCTGCTGCGCGACCGGCGCGGCATGCCCGATCCGGCCACGCTCGCCGGCGCGCCGACGCCGCGCTTCGTGCTGAACCTGCCCGGCTTCCTCGGGGCGGACGGGTTCGACGTGGCGGGCTTCGCGGCCGCGGTGCGCGTCGCCACGCTGACGCTCGCGCTGGCGCGGCCGGATACGGCCGAGATCGCCGTCGGCGTCGCCGATCTGGACGGGCTGCTGGCCGCGCTCGGCCTCGATCACGGCACGCCGGCCGCCTGCGCGGTCGCCGCTGCCATCGCGGCGATGGTGCGCGGCGAGGCGGAGGCGGTTTCCGGCCATCTGGCGCAGCGCTTCGGCGCGGCCGCCCCGGCCGCGATCGACTGGCCCGCCCCGCCGGAGGAGACCCCCGTCGCCGGCCTCGCCGCCGCCGCCCGCGCGGCGCTGGATCGCGCGGCCGCCGCCGGCCCGATGCGCCACACGCGCACCACCGGCATCGCGCTGCCCGGTGCCGCCGAGGCGCTGCTGGGCGTCGAGGCGGGCGGCATCGGCCCGGCCTTCGGCCCGGTCGGCGCCCGGGGATTGACCCGCGCCGCCACCGCCCGGCTGGCCGCGATGGGGCTGACGGCGCAGGCCGCGCTCGCGCGCGTGCTGTCGGGCGAGGCGCTGTTCCGCCCCGCGACCGCGGCGGCCGAGACGGCCATGCGCGCGGCCGTGTCCGGCTATATCCAGGCCCTGCCGCAGCCCGTCACCCAACCGGCCGCGGCCGCGCCCCGGCGGTCCGCCGCCGCGGCGTTCGAGCCGCTGCCCGCGCGCCATGCCAGCACCACCCAGCGCGCCGCGATCGGCACGCACCGGCTGTTCCTGCGCACGGGCGAGTACGCCGACGGCCGCATCGCGGAGATCGCGCTGACCGCCCCGCGCGAGACGGCCACGGTGCGGGGCCTGCTCGACGGCGTGTCGGCATCGGTCACCATCGGGCTGCAGCACGGCGTACCGCTCGCCGCCTATGTGGAGGCGTTCCTGCTGACCCGCTTCGGCCCCGCCGGCGCGGTGGAAGGCGACCCGCACGTACAGGCCGCCACCTCGCCGCTCGACTGGCTGGCCCGCCACCTCGCCGCCGCGGTGCTCAGCCGCACCGACCTGCCGGCCGCCGATGCCGAGCCGGAGGCGCCCGCGCGCACGCCGCTGCTGCCGCTGGACCTGCCCGACACGCCGCGCAGCCGGCGGCGCAACCTGCGTGTGGTGGCCTGACCCAATACACGTCACGGTTGAGCAGAGCGGCCCGATCTGCCTAGCATCCCTCCACCAGCGGCGGAGGGATGCCATGAAGATCGCCGACGTCATCGAGCTGATCGAGAAGAAGAAGCTCACCTGCTCGGCCGTCACCGAGCTGTTCGCCAGCCAGCCCTACAGCCTGACCGCCGACACGATCACCAAATCCGACGGCTCCGGCGAAACGACGCTGGCGCCCAAGCCGCACGCGCACGTCCATGTGCGCGACGGGTTCGTGCCCCTGCCGCCGCCGCCCACATCCGATTCCGCGCGCATCGCCGCGCGCGCCGCGCTGGAGATCGGCACCAAGCAGACCCAGTGGGCGAACGACAGCCAGTTGTTCGCCAACCCCACGGGCATGACGCTCTACGATACGCCGACGGAGCTGACCTCATCCTCCGGCCTGGGCATGGACAGGCGGATGACCGATCCCAACCAGATCTACAACCGGCGCACCGGGACCCCGTACATGCCGGCCACCGGAAAGTGGAAGGTCAAGGTCCCGCGCAAGGGCGGCGCGCCGGAGCTGATGCTCGCCCCGGATCAGGGCCACCCGTACGCGCTGGCGCCCTGGAAGGGCACGATCGCGGACGAGCGGTACGAGTTGCTGGCCAAGCAGAAGGGCACGCCGGGCCAGCCACGCCGCCAGGGCTCGTCGGACCTCCACGGGCCGGACGAGATCAGCGGCAAGTACGTCGCCTACGAACCCGAGTTGCCGGCGCGCGATCCCTCGAACCCGCATTCCATGTTCGAGGATTCCGAATCCGCGATCATGACGCTGACCGCGGCCCTCGCCTCCACCGCGGGGCAGAAGGTGCTGGAGGCGATCCGGGCGGAGCCGCGCGACGTCTCGCTCGCGATCTTCTCCCACACCTCGGTCCGTGCGCTGACAGCGGCGGTCGCCACGGCTTCGGGCTGGAACACCGGATCGGCCCATCCGAACCGCAACAAGGCGGTGCAGATGGTCGAGCGCGTCAACACGTTCAACGACAAGCGCGAACTGACCGGCAAGTTCGTCATCACCGCGGTGGACATGAAGCACACGGTGACGCTGCTCAGCCAATGGCCGGTCGGCGAACTGATGCTCGTCTCGCACTACCCGGTGAAGAGCGCCATCGACGGCATCGGGGCCGATGACGATCAGTGGGAGAAGAAGCCGAGCGTCTTCGTCACGGTGAAGGGCGATACCCCGCCGCCGGCCCTGGTGTGGTGAACCGCGAGCCCACGTCGCGCGGGCGTCAGCTTGACCGTGTACGCTCGGGCGGACGTGGCCTAAGGTCCGCTCCCGCTTATCAACCCGAAGGCCCACATGTCCGAAACCGTTGAAGACCGGCTCGCCAAGCTCGGCATCACCCTTCCCCCCGCGGCAGCCCCGGTCGCCAACTACGTGCCCTATGTGATCGCGGGCAACCTGCTCGTGGTCTCCGGCCAGATCCCGTTCCGCGACGGCAAGATCGCCTTCACCGGCAAGCTCGGCGACGCTGTGAGCGTGGAGCAGGGGCAGCTTTCCGCGCAGCTCTGCATGGTGAACGTGATCGCGCAGGCACGGCTGGCGCTGGGCGACCTCACGCGCATCCAGCGCGTGGTGCGCCTCGGCGGGTTCATCGCCTGCACGCCGGACTTCAACCAGCATCCGGCGGTGATGAACGGGGCCTCGGACCTGTCGGTCGCGGCCTTCGGCGATGCCGGCCGGCATGCGCGCAGCACGATCGGCGTGCCGTCGCTGCCCGGCGATGCGGCGACCGAAGTCGAAGCGATGTTCCTCATCGCCTGAGCCTGCCCATATCCTGCGCCATGCCCGATGGCGCAGGTTCGCTCACCCTCTCGCTGCACCGGTCCATCCACGCCATCGGCGCGGGGGACTGGGATGGCTGCGCGGGGACGGACAATCCCTTCGTCTCCTTCGCCTTCCTCTCGGCGCTGGAGGATTCCGGCTCGGCCTCGACCAGGACCGGCTGGCTGCCGCAGCACCTGTGCCTGCACGACGCGGCCGGCCATGTGGTTGCGGTGGCCCCCGCCTACGCCAAGGCCCATTCCTACGGCGAGTACGTCTTCGACCATGGCTGGGCGGATGCGCTGGAGCGGGCGGGCGGGCGCTACTACCCGAAGCTCCAGGTCGCGGTGCCGTTCAGCCCGGTGCCGGGACCGCGGCTGCTGATCCGCGCCGGCACTCCGCGCGCCGCCCTCGCGCAGGCACTGGTGCAGGCCTGCGAGGCGCTGGGCTGCTCCTCGGTCCATGCGAGCTTCTGCCTGCCGGAGGAGTGGGAGGCGCTGGGTGCCGCGGGCTGGCTGCAGCGCATCGGGCGGCAGTTCCACTGGATCAACGAAGGCTACGGCAGCTTCGAGGATTTCCTGTCCGCGCTGCGCGCATCGCACCGCAAGACCATCCGGCGCGAGCGGCGCGAGGCGACCGAGGGGCTGACGCTGCGGACGCTGCGCGGTGCGGAGATCACGCCCGCGCACTGGGATGCGTTCTACGTGTTCTACCGCTCCACCACCGACCGCAAATGGGGGGATGCGTATCTGCGCAAGGGCTTCTTCCCGCTGCTCGGCGAACGGCTGGGCGATCGCTGCGTGCTGATGCTCGCCGAACGGAACGGCGTGCCGGTGGCGGGCGCGCTGAACCTGATCGGCGCGGACACGCTGTACGGGCGCAACTGGGGGGCGACGTTCGACCGCGCCTTCCTGCATTTCGAGCTTTGCTACTACCAGGCCATCGACTTCGCGATCCGCCACGGGCTGCGCCGCGTCGAGGCCGGCGCGCAGGGCGAGCACAAGATCCAGCGCGGCTACCTGCCGGTGCCGACCTTCTCCGCCCACTGGATCGCCCATACCGGGCTCCGCGCGGCGGTGGCCGATTTCCTGACGCGCGAACGGCCCGCGGTCCGCGCGGAGATGGCGGAACTCGCGACCCTGTCGCCGTTCCGGCGGACGGACGGGGCGTGATGCGGGGGAGCGTTCCTCCCCGAAACGGCCGCGCCCGTTCTCCCTCTCCCGCTCGCGGGAGAGGGCCGGGGTGAGGGTGTCTCCGCCAGCATCACGGAGAGGGTTCGTCTCCACCCAGGTCCCCTCACCCTCCCGCGCAGGCGCGGGCCCCTCCCTCTCCCGCCGGGCGGGAGAGGGGATGCGACAAAAGGCCCGGTGGCGGACAAGTCCGACCGATGATGCCACCCGCATGACACCCCACGGCGACCCGCGTTGATCCTCGCCTACACGCAGCTCGCCGCGGCGATGATGCTGGTCGGCGTCAACGTCGTCGTCGGCAAGCTACTCGCCGAGGCGCTGCCGATCCCGGTGATCGCCTGCCTGCGCTGCATCCTCGCCGCCGCCGTGCTGTGGCCGCTGATGCGCGTGCGCGAGCCCGGTCCCGCTCCGTCCGCGCCGGTGCTCCGAAACCTGTTCTGGCAGGCCGCCTTCGGCACCGCGCTCTACAACATCGCTCTGCTCGCCGGGCTGCGGCTGACCAGCGCGCTGGAAGGCGGGCTGGTGCTCTCCGCGCTGCCGGCGGTGATCGCGATCGGCTCCGCGCTGTGGCTGAAGGAACGCCTTTCCGCCCGCTCCTGGCTCGCGGCCCTGCTGGCCGGGCTCGCGATGGCGGTGATCACGCTCGCGCGCACGGCGGCGCATGCGCCCGGCTCGCTCGCCGGCAACGCGCTGGTTCTGGTCGCCGTGTTCGGCGAAGCCGTCTATGTGCTGCTCGCCAAGCGTGTCGCGGGCCGCGTCGGCGTCGTCACCGCGTCGTTCTGGATGCAGCTCTTCAGCGCGTCGCTGCTGCTGCCGCTGTCGCTGATCGCCGCGCCGGATCTCGGCTTCGGCGTCATGGATCTCCACATCGGCGCGCTGCTCGTCTTCCACAGCCTCACCGCCAGCGTGCTGGCGCTGCTGCTGTGGTTCAACGGCCTGCGCCGCGCGAAGGCGAGCATCGCCGGCGTGTTCGGCGCCTTCCTGCCCGCCTCCGCCGCACTCTCCGCCGTGCTCATCCTCGGCGAGCAGTTCAGCGGCGTGCACGCCGCCGGCTTCGCGATGATGCTCGCCTCCATCCTGCTCGCCACATGGCCGCAACGGCAGGCGGAAGGACGACGCAGCGCGACCCTATAGCTGCGAGGTCCAGCCCGCGGACACCAGCTCGTACCCGTTGCCGGCCTTGGCCACGTAGCCCAGCGAGGGGAACGGCCAGTGGTAGCCGATGATCGGCGTGCGGTCGGTCGCAGCCTGATCGAACACGCGCCGCCGCGTCGTCTCCGCCACCGCGCCGTCCATGTCGAAGCCGATGTGCCAGCCGGGATTGCGCAGGTTGATGGCGGGGTGGTTGGTCACGTCGCCGAGCACCAGAAGCGACGCGGAGCCGGAGGAGACGAGATAGCTCGTATGGCCCGGCGTGTGGCCGAAGGTCGGCATCGCCTGCACGCCCGGCGCGACCTCCGCGGTCGAAGCCACCCGGCGCACCTTCTCCTGCGCATAGGGCGCGAAGCGGGACTTCACCATCGTCGCCGCCTGCGCGGGCGCACGCTCGCCCATCCAGAACGCCCATTCCGTCTCCGGCACCACGATCTCCGCATTCGGAAAGCGCGCGCGGCCCTCGCGGTCGGTGAGGCCCGAGACGTGGTCGCCGTGGAAATGCGTGATGACGATCAGGTCCACCGCCGCCGGATCGATCCCGGCCGCGCGCATGTTCGCCCACATCGTGCCGGCCGTGGCCGCGAGCTGGCCGCCCGTGCCGGTGTCGAACAGGATCAACTGCCGGCCAGTGTTGAGGAAGGTGATGTTGAAGGTGATGTCCAGCCGGTCGGTCGGCAGGAACTGGCGCGCCAGCGCGCCGCGCACCTCCTCGATCGGCGCGTTGCGCACGAAGTTCGCGAGCCCCGCCTCCGGCACCCGGTTGATGCCGTCATTGACCACCGTCATCTGATAGTCACCGACCTTGAGCCGGTAGAATCCCGGCGCCTGATCGGTGGCTTGGGGCGCCGCCGCCGAGGCGGAGCGGGTGGAGATCACCGCCGGCAGGGCGAGCGCCGTGCCGAGCAGAAGCCGCCGTTGCAGTCCCATCGCCTGTCTCCCGGTTTTTGGCCCGCCATGCGCGGGCATGCATCACGTGGCACGGCGGCGCGCACGGTCAAGCGGGTGCTTGCCCACGCCGGGCCGCCGTGACAGTGATGTGGGAAATCAGGAAATTTACGATGCAGGCCCCCCCACCCGCATCCTTCCCCTCCTGCGGCGGCGTTCGGCTGCGATGAGCCGCCTGATCCTCGTCACCGGCGCGTCCGCCGGGTTCGGCGCCGCGATCGCACGCCGCTTCGTCCATGACGGGCATCGCGTGATCGGCGCGGCACGTCGCGCCGACCGCCTCGCGGCACTCGCCAACGAACTGGGTGAGGCCTTTCACCCGGTGACGCTGGACGTGACGGACGCGGCGGCGGTGGCAGCACTGCCCGGCGCTTTGCCGGAAGCGTGGCGCGATCCGGACGTGCTGGTGAACAACGCCGGCCTCGCCCTCGGTCTCGACCCCGCGCACAGCGCCTCGCTCACGGACTGGGACCGGATGGTGGCGACCAACGTCACCGGACTGATCCATGTCACCCGCGCGCTGCTGCCGGCGATGGTGGCGCGCAATGCCGGCCACGTCGTCAATCTCGGCAGCACCGCCGGCAGCTATCCCTATCCGGGCGGGCACGTTTACGGCGCGTCCAAGGCGTTCGTGAAGCAGTTCACCCTCAACCTGCGCGCCGACCTCGTGGGCACAGGCGTGCGGGTGACGGATATCGAGCCGGGCCTGGTCGGCGGCACCGAGTTCTCCGTCGTCCGCTTCGGCGGCGATGCCGCGCGCGCGGGCACCGTCTATGCCGGCACGCAGCCGCTGACGGCCGATGACGTGGCCGAGGCGGTGGCCTGGGTGGTGGGCCTGCCGGCGCATGTGAACATCAACCGCGTCGAGATGATGCCGACCTGCCAGGCGAGCGGGCCGCTCACGATCAAGCGCCGGGACACGACGGTGTGAACCGCTTCACACCAGGAAGTGCCGTACGGTTGCAAACGGAGATCATTCTCTCGCGCGAATATACGTTGACGACCTTCCTCAGCATCTCCCTGCCCCTGGCCTTCGTGAACTTTCTCAACCAGGCGGCACGAACGATTCTGGCAGTGATCGGGCCGCTGATCGCGCTGGAGTTCGGGTTGACGGCGCAGCAGCTCGGCCTGCTGGCGGCATCGATGTTCGCCGCCTACGGGCTCGCGCAACTGCCTGTCGGCCTCGCGCTCGACCTGTACGGCGCGCGGCGGGTGCAGACGGTGCTGACCGCGATCGCCATGACCGGGCTGGTGCTGTTCGCCGTCAGCACCAGCTACGAGGGGCTGCTCCTGGGCCGCGCGCTGACCGGGCTCGGCGTGTCCGCCGGGCTGATCGCCATGCTGAAGGCCAACAGCCAGTGGTACCGGCCCGATCAGGTCGCGGGCGTGACGGGCTGGTGCCTGGTGGTGGGCGCGCTGGGCGGCGTGATGGTCACCGTGCCGGTGGAATTCGTCCTGCCGGTGCTGGGCTGGCGCGGCGTCTACGTCGTGATGGCCGCCGTGGCGGTGGTGATCGCCATGCTGATCTGGGTGCGCGTGCCGGACCGGCCGCCGGGATCGGCGATACCGCCGCAGCGCAGCCTGCGCGAGGAGGTCGGCGTGTTCGGGGAGGTGTTCCGCCACCCCGCCTTCATCCGCTTCGTGCCCGCCGTGATCCTGCTGACGGTGATGAACTTCACCTATCAGGGCCTGTGGGCGGGGCCCTGGCTGCGTGATGTCGCCGGCATGGGCGACACGGGGCGCGCCTCGCTGCTGCTGGTCTATGCGCTGGCGCTGACGGTGGGCGCGCCGGTGATGGGCATGCTGACCTCGCTGACCCAGCGCCACGGACTGCCGCCGCTGGCGGTGCCGTGGACCTGCGCGGGCGCGCTGATCGTGATCCAGCTCCTGCTGATGACCGGCCCGACCGATCCGGTGGCGCTCGGCGTGCTGTGGTTCCTGTTCCCGTTCTTCTCCGCCGCCGGCCCGTCCGGCTATGCGGTGATCACGCAGCACTTCCCGCTCGCCTACGTCGCCCGCGTCTCCACCGCGATCAACGTGACCATGCTGCTGGCGGTGTTCCTGGTGCAGAACGCGATCGGCGCGATCCTCGACCTGTGGCCACGCACGGAGACCGGCGGCTGGAACGCGGCCGGCTACGGCTGGGCGCTGGGGCTGACGGTCGCTCTGCAGATCGCCGCCGGGCTGTGGGCGATGCTGCGGCGATAGCCCGCTTCGGGCGCGGCGCGACTCCGCGACGCACGGCAGAGTGCGCGGCCACGGAGGCCGCATGGACCGTTTCTTCGCCATCACCGAGCGCGGCAGCACGGTGCGCACCGAGCTTCTCGCCGGACTGACCACCTTCCTGACGATGGCCTATATCGTCATCGTCAACCCCAACATCCTTGCCGCCGCCGGCATCGACCAGGGCGCGGCCTTCACCGCCACCTGCCTCGCCGCCGCGATCGCCACCATGGCGATGGGGCTGCTCGCGAACTACCCGATCGCGCTCGCGCCCGGCATGGGGCTCAACGCCTATTTCGCCTTCGCCGTGGTGCAGGGTATGGGCGTGCCGTGGCAGGTCGCGCTGGGGGCGGTGTTCGTCTCCGGCCTGCTGTTCTTCGCGGTCAGCGTGCTGAGGATCCGGGAATGGCTGATCAACGCCATCCCGCTGTCGCTGAAGCTCGGCATCGCCGCGGGCATCGGCTTCTTCCTCGGCCTGATCGGGCTGCAGAACATGGGCGTGGTGGTCGATCATCCGGCGACGCTGGTGGCGCTCGGCCCGCTGTCGAAGACCTCCACCCTGCTCGCCTGCGCGGGCTTCATCCTGATCGCGGGGCTCAGCGCGCGGCGCGTGCCCGGCGCGATCATCATCGGCATCGTCGCCACGGCGGCGGCCGGCATCCCGTTCGGGCTGACCACGTTCAAGGGCATCGTCGCAGCGCCGCCGTCACTCGCGCCGACCTTCCTGCAGATGGACATCGCCGGCGCGCTGGGGCTCGGCGTGCTGGGGATCGTGTTCACCTTCTTCCTGGTGGACGTGCTGGACAACGCCGGCACGCTGATCGCCACCACGCACCGCGCCGGACTGATGCGGCCGGACGGAACGGTGCCGCGGCTGAAGGAGGCACTGATCGCCGACAGCGGCGGGGCGATGCTGGGCGCCGCACTCGGCACCTCGACCACCACCAGCTACATCGAGAGCGCATCCGGCATCCAGGCGGGCGGGCGCACGGGGCTGACGGCGCTGACGGTGGCCGCGCTGTTCCTGCTCGCCCTGTTCCTCGCCCCGCTCGCGACCGCGATCCCGGCCTTCGCGTCCGCGCCCGCGCTGGTCTTCGTGGCCTGCCTGATGGCCCAGGCGCTGCGCGACCTCGCCTGGGACGATACGACCGAGTACCTGCCGGCGATCATCGTCGCGATCGCGATGCCGTTCACCTTCTCGATCGCCACGGGGATCGGGCTCGGCTTCATCGCCTATGCGCTGGTCAAGACGCTGGCGGGCCGGCCGGGCAGCGTGTCCGGCGCGGTGTGGGCGATCGCGGCGGCATCGGCGGTGAAGTTCGCGCTGGCCTGAGACTGCTCGGGGTTGGCGTGGCGGGATCTCCCTCTCCCGCCTGCGGGAGAGGGCCGGGGTGAGGGTGGCCCCGCCTGCGCGACGACGAGGTCTCGCCTCCGTGCGCGTGGCCTCCCCCTCCCGCGCAAGCGGGAGAGGGGGAAGATCGCGACCATTGCGCAGAGCTTCCGTGTGCGGGGCGTAGAGGCCAGTCCGCATCGCTGACCGTATCGCGCCTGGAGCGGGTGGACCGCTGCCGGCAGTTCAGTCGCCCGATGCCGCGCCGAGCCGCGCGCCATAGGTGTGCAGGTACTTCATCCCGGTGTCGCACATCACCGAGACCACCGTCGCCGACGGACCGAGCGTTTCGGCAACGCGCAGCGCGGCGACGACATTCGCACCCGTCGATGTGCCGGCGAACAACCCTTCCTCGCGCGCGAGCCGCATCGCCATGTCCATCGCCTCCCCGGTGGAGACGCACTCGATCGCATCCGCGATCGACGCCTCCCACAGCGGCACCACGAAGCCCGCGCCGACACCGTCGATCTTGTGCCCGCCGGGCGGCCCGCCCGACAGGACCGGCGACTCCGCGGGCTCGACGGCGACGACGCGCAGACCGCCCGCCCGCGCCCGCAATCCCTCCGCCAGCCCCCGCAGCGACGCCGCGGTGCCCACGCTCTGGACGAGGCCGTCGATGCGGCCTTCCGTCTGCTGCCAGATCTCGTCCGCCATGCGGTGATAGGCCGCGATCTGGTCGCGGTTCTTCATCTGGTCGGTCCAGTACGCGCCGCTCTCCGCTGCGATGACGCCGGCGGTCGCGATCATGTCGCGCGTCAGCTTCTCCGTCATCCGCCCCGCATCGCTGGGCAGGACGGTGAGCTTCGCGCCGAGCAGGCGCATGTGGTCGAGCTTCTCGCGCGCGAACGCATCGGAGGTGACCACGTGCAGCGGATGGCGCAGCACGGCGCAGACCAGCGCCAGCGACACGCCGGTGCTGCCGCCGGTGTACTCCACCACCGGCCCGCCCGGCGGCAGCCGGCCATCGGCCTCCGCCGCCGCGATCATCGCGAGCGCCATGCGGTCCTTCATGCTGCCGGTCGGGTTCTCCGATTCGAGCTTCAGCAGCACCCGCGCCCCATTGGCGGGCCGGATGTGCCGCAGCGGCAGCAGCGAGGTTCCGCCGATGCGGTCGAGGATCGTGCGGGGCGCGGGGGTGGTCATCGCGATCTCCAGGGTATTTCCATGTAGATACAAATAATGTATATGCATATGATAATGCCGAACCCCCCGCAACACCGCACCCGCCTGCGCGACGAGGCGCGAACGCTGGTCGCCGCCTGCCCCGGCTGGAACGCCCGGCTGGTCGCGCGACGGATCAACCAGTTCCTCGACAGCGCGCTGGACGCGCAGGGGCTGAGCGCGGCGCAGCTCGGGCTGATGGCGCAGATCGCGACCGCCGAGGACGACACGATCGGCGCGCTCGCCCGGCGGACCGGGCTCGATCAGTCCACCCTGTCGCGGAACCTGCGCCGGCTGGAAGCGGCGGGGCTGATCGAGATCACCGTGGTCGAGGCCGACCTGCGCCGGCGCGCGGTATGGCTGACGGAGACCGGACTGCGCCGGCTGCAGGCGGCCCTGCCGCTCTGGCGCGAGGCGCAGCGCAGGCTCGCTGCGCTGGCCGGGCCGCTGGCCGATCTGGTGACGGAAACGGAGGCGCTGCGTTCCGCGTGACGCGGCGCCTCGCCGGCATCACGCCTTTGCTTGATGCGCAGCCGCCACACCGATCCGGCGCGCGGAAATCGTTCGCCTCACCGATGAAGCGTCCTGGGCAAGGTCGACGCGATCGCTCACCTCGCCGACGACATGTCGCCGGCAGGGCTCCGCAGCTTCGGCCCGTCAGTTCACCCGCACGAAACGGAGCGGGAAGAAATTGTCCGCCGGCTGCACGACCTCGACGTTGCTGCGCACCGCCCAGATGATTGTCTGCTGGTGCAGCGGCAGCACCGCAAAATCGTCCCGCAGCTTGGTCAGCGCCTCATGCACCAGCGCATTGCGCCTCGCCGGGTCCAGCTCCGTCGCGATCCGGTCGGTCAGCGCGTCGATCTGCGGGTTGGAGTAACCGCCGACATTCATCGTCCCGCGCGTCCCGCCGCGGGTGTTGAACAGGCCGTACAGCACGTTGTGGGCATCGTAGGTGGGCGGCGTCCAGCCGAGCAGGAAGAAGCTGGTCTCGTAGCGCGGCCCCAGCACCTGGCTGAAGAAACGCCCGCGCGTCTGCGCCGCGACCGTCACCCGCACGCCGATCCGCGCCAGCATCGCGGCGACCGCCGTGCAGATCGCCTCGTCGTTCACGTAGCGGTCGTTCGAACAGTCGAGCGTGACGCCGAAGCCGTTCGGGTAGCCTGCCTCCGCCAGCAGCGCGCGGGCGCGGGCGAGGTCGGGCGTCAGCCGCGTGTCCACGTCCTCCGCATAGCCGCGCACGCCCGGGGCGATCACCGTGCCGGTGATGCGCGACTGGCCGCGCATCACCCGCGCGTGCAGGGCGTCGACGTCGATGGCCAGGAACATCGCCTCGCGCACGCGGCGGTCCTGGAACGGGTTGCGGCCCTTCACGTCGGACTTGAGCAGTTCCGGCCGCTGCTGGTCGAAGCCCAGGAACATCGTGCGCAGCTCGGGGCGCTGGACGATCCGGATGTTGGGCGTCCGGCCCAGCCGCTCCACGTCCTGCGGCGGCACCGTGTAGAGCATGTCGGTCTCGTTCGAGATCAGGGCGGCGACGCGGGTGGCGTCGTTGCCGATCACGTCGAAACGGACCTCCGTCAGGTTGTGGACCGGCTTGTCCCACCAGCCCGCGTTCGCCCGCAGCGTGGTGCGCCGGTCGGGTTCGCGGGAGGTGACCACGAAGGGGCCGGTGCCGTTGGCGTTGCGGGTGGCGAAGTTCTCCTCCCGCCTCGAGGCATCGGCGACGCGGCCGGCGTTGTTCGCCTCCGCCCAGCTCCGCGACATGATCGTCCAGGTGGACAGGTCGTCCAGCAGGATCGGGTTCGGCTCCGTCGTCTCGATCTCCACCACCAGCGGCTCCACCGCGCGGGCTTCCTTGATCGAGGCGACCTGCACGCTGAGCTGGGAGTTCCGCGCCCGCTCCAGCGAGAACACCACGTCGTCCGCGGTGAAGCTCTCGCCCCCCGCGAAGCGCACGTTGGGCCGCAGCCGGAAGCGCCAGACCGTGGGCGAGACCTGCTCCCACGCCTCGGCCAGCGCGGGCTCGATCTTCAGGTCGCGGTCGCGCCGGACCAGCGGCTCATAGACGTTGGCCGCGAACGAGAGCTGGAAGATCTCCTGCCGCGCATAGGGGTCGAGCGAGGCGATGTCGCCATCGTTCGCCCAACGGAACTGGGCGGCCTGGGCTGACAGCCCGGCCACGAGCAGCACGGCAGCAGCAACAAACGTGCGCATCAAAGAATATTCCGGCAACGGTCCCACGCAAATGCTATGCGCGGTTGAACGGGTTGGCTACCGCATACGTGACAGCGGCGTCACACGGACTGCCGATCCCCACGCTGCGGCGCGGCAAAAGACAACGCCCGCGGCCGGGGCCGCGGGCGCAAAAGTCTGCGGAAAGGCGAATCCGCGGCGTCAGGCGGCGCGCAGGGCCTGCGGGATGCCGGCGATGCCGCGGTCGATCAGGGCGGCCTGGCTGTCCGGCGTCGCGGTGCCGGAAATGACCTCGCGCGCGGCTGCGGCGGAAACATCGGCGGCCGCGGCGCGGACCTCGTCCAGCGCCGCCTTCTCTGCGGCCGCGATCCGCTCCATCGCCATCCTCTCGCGCCGCTCGGCGGTGACGCGGGCTTCGGCTTCCGCCGCGGCCGCGAGGCGCTTCGCCTCCTCGGCCGCGCCCTTCACCAGCGCCCCGGCCTCGGCCAGCGCCGCGGTGCGGCGGGCCTGGGCGTCGCGCAGCATCGCCTCGGCCTCGGTCCGCAGGCGGGACGCCTCGGCAAGGTCGCTGCGCACCTTCTCCGCCCGGCGGTCCATCGCACCGGTCAGCGCCTTCCAGCCGACCCGGCCGACCAGCAGGATGAAGATGACGAAGCTGACGCCGACCCAGAACTTCGGATCGAGGTAGAAGTGCTCGTAGTGGTGACCCATGGCGCTATGCGCTCCCTCGCGCTGCGAGCGCGGTGCCGACGGCACGCTCGACCGCGGACGGGTCGGGCGAGGCGCCGGTCAGGCGCGCCACCAGCGCCCCGGTGGTCTCGGTCGCCACCTGCCGCAACGCCCCCATCGCGGCGCGCTGGGCATCGGCGATCCGCATCTCGGCAGCGGCGAGCTGCTCGTTCAGCCGCGCGTTCACCGCCTCGGACTGCGCGGTGGTGGCAGCCTGGGCTTCCGCGGTCGCCTTCGCGATCGCGGCCTGCGCCTCCGTGCGCGCGAGGCGGGTCGCCTCGGTCAGCTCGGCCACCGCCGCATCGGCCGTGGCCTTCGCCTGCTGCGCGGCGGACAGGTCGTCGCTGATACGCTTCGCCCGCTGCTCCAGCACTTCCCCGACCTGGGGCAGCGCCCAGCGCGAAAGCACGAGATACAGCCCGCCGAAAATCACCAGCATCCAGACGACCTGGCTGATGGTGAGCGGGTTGCCGAAGGCGAGCTGCGGCATGCCCTTCTCGACCGTCTCGGCGGCGAGCGCCGGGACAGCGAGCGGCAGCGTCAGCAGGGCAAGGCGCGACACGGGCGGGCCCGCCCGATCAGGTGAACAGGATCAGGAACGCGATCAGCAGGGCGAACAGCGCCACCGCTTCGGTCAGCGCGAAGCCGAGAATGCCGATCGGGAACACCGTGTCGCGGGCCGACGGGTTGCGGGCCACGCTGTTGATCAGCGAGGAGAAGATGTTGCCGATACCGAGGCCGACGCCGAACAGCGCGATCACGGCAATGCCGGCGCCGAGCGCCTTGAAGGCACCGAGGTAGGCGGCGGGGTCGTTCATCTCGTCTCTCTCTTTCTCTGTCTAAGAGGGGAAGCGATTCAAGCGGATGGCGCGTCGCGGCTCAGTGCAGGTGGACCGCGTCGTGGAGGTAGATGCAGGCCAGCACGGCGAACACGTAGGCCTGCAGGAAGGCGACCAGCACCTCGAAGCCGACGAGGGCGACGTTGATGGCGAGCGGGAAGGCCGCCCCGATCACGCCGACCACGCCGGCGCTGCCCAGCATCACGATGAAGGTGGCGAACACCTTCAGCATCACGTGGCCGGCGACCATGTTGGCGAACAGACGGACCGACAGGCTGACCAGGCGCGAGAGGTAGGAGATCACCTCGATCGGCACGATCAGCGGCGCGAGCGCGACCGGCGCGCCCGGCGGGAAGAAGTAGGAGAAGAAGTGCATCCCGTGCCGCGCCAGCGCCACGCCGGTGGTGACGACGAACACGATCGCGGCGAGCGCGAAGGTGATGGCGATGTGGCTGGTGAAGGTGAAGGCGTAGGGCAGCAGCCCCAGCATGTTGCCGAACAGGATGAAGAAGAACAGCGTGAAGATGAACGGGAAGTAGCGGCGGCCCTCGTGGCCCACCTGCTGCTCCACCATCGACATCACGCCTTCATAGGAGATCTCGGCCAGCGCCTGCAGCCGCCCGGGCACCACCGCGCGGGCGCGCGCGCCCATGACCAGCAGCAGAGTGACCAGCGCGCCGGCGATGACCATCCAGGCATTCGCCTGGGTGAAGCCCACCGCGGCTCCCACCGGGCCGAGCACGGTCGTGAGCTCGAACTGGCTCAGCGCGTCGATGCCGCCACCTTCTGCCGCCACGTGTCCCGGTCCTTCTCGTTCGTTACCTGCCGGCAGGCGCCCTGAACAGCCGATAGACGTTCAGGATACCCGCAGCGCCCCCCGCCATGACGAAGAGGATGAGCAGCCATGGCGCCGTCCCGAGCCACCGGTCGAGCCCCCAGCCGATCGCCAGTCCCACGGCCAGCGCGGAAACGAGTTCCACGCCGACCCGGAGGCCGATCCCCCAGGTACCCGACATGCCGCCCGCGGACCGTGGCGGCGGGTTGTCGAGTCCCTGCCGCGCGCGGGCCGCTGCGATGCGCTCCTCCAGGGAACCCTCGCCGCTGCCCCGATCCTCAGCCATGTCAGCACTCCGCAAGTCGCCTTGCCGGAAGGCGCGGGCTGACTAGCTACGGGGGTGTTCCAAGTCAAGGAGCCGCGAGGTCATTTCGCCACTCCGGACAGCCGCCGCCGCGCATGGCCCGGCTGCGCCCCGCGCCCGGCGCCCGAAACGGGCGCCGGACGGCCGGTCATTCCGCCGCCACCATCGCCGGCGCGTTGTTGTTGGCAAGCCTCTCCGCCATGCCCAGATCGACCGAGAGCAGCCGCGAGACGCCGCGTTCCTGCATCGTCACGCCGTACAGCCGGTCCATCCGCGCCATCGTCATCGGATGATGGGTGACGACCATGAAGCGCGTGCCGGTGTCGCGCGCCATGTCGTCCAGCAGCAGGCAGAACCGTTCCACGTTGGCGTCGTCGAGCGGGGCGTCCACCTCGTCCAGCACGCAGATCGGCGACGGGTTGGCGCGGAACACGGCGAAGATCAGCGACAGTGCCGTCAGCGCCTGCTCGCCGCCCGACAGCAGCCCCAGCGAGGCGAGCTTCTTCCCGGGCGGCTGGGCGAAGATCTCCAGCCCCGCCTCCAGCGGGTCGTCGCTGCCCACCAGCGCCAGATGCGCCTTGCCGCCGCCGAACATCCGGGTGAACAGGTCCTGGAAGGCGCGGTCCACCTCGGTGAAGACGGCCCCCAGCCGCTCCCTGCCCTCCCGGTTCAGATGCCCGATCGAGCCGCGCAGCTTGGCGATGGCGGTGGTCAACTCCTCCCGCTCCACGCCGATGCCGGTGATGCGGGCGGCGACCTCCTCGGCCTCCTGCTCGGCGCGGAGGTTGACCGGCCCCATCTCCTCCCGCTCGCGCTGCAGCCGGTCGAGCTTGCGGCGGGCCTTCTCCTCCGATTCGGGGGAGATGTCGGCGGGCGGGTCCGGCATGGACGGGTTCACGCCCAGCCGCTCCAGGATGCGCTCGGCCACCGTGCCCCAGGCGTGATCGGCCTGGGTGACCTCGCCCTCCATCCGCACCAGCGATTCGCGGGCGGCGGCGAGCGTGGCTTCGGCGGTGCGCGCGGCGCGGTCGGCGGTGCGCTGGCCGTCCTCGGCGGTCGCGAGGTCGGCCGCGGCGAGGCGGTGGGCCTGCTCCGCCGCCTCCAGCAGATCGACGCTTTCGCGCAGCCGCGTCGCCACTTCGGCGGGTGCCGCGGCCAGCGCCTCGTGCTCGGCGAGCGCCGCGTCGCGGCGGGCGGTCAGGTCGGCGGTGCGCGCGGCAGCATCGCCGGCGCGGCCGCTCCAGCTCTCCCGCTCGCGGGCGATGGCGGCGCGGCGGGTGGCGCGAGCGGCCGATTCGCGTTGCAGCGCGGCGTGCTCGGCGCGCGCGGTGCCCTCGGTGGCGCGGATCGTGGCGAGCGCGGCGCGGGCCGCCTCCACCGCCGCGCGGGCGGCGGACAGGTCGGGCAGGCCGGCATGGGCGGCACGCACCTCCGCGAGCCGCGCCTCGGCCTCCTGCCGCTCGGTCACGGCGCGGGCCAGCGTCTCCTCGATGCCGGCCATCCGGGCCGAGGCGGCGGTGGCCTGCGCGCGCAGGCTCGCCTCGGCGGCGCGGGCGCGTTCCAGCGCCTGCTCGGCGGTGCGGCGGTTGCCGCGCGCCTGCTGTTCGGCGGCGGCGGCGCGGGCTTCCTCGGCGGCGGCCTGTTCGCGGGCGGCCTTGGCGTCGCGGGCGGCATGCTCGGCTTCCGCCAGCCGGGCGCGCGCCTCGGCGAGGCGGTTGCGCTGGGTCAGCCGGACCGCCGCTGCCGTCGGCGTACCGGCGCGCATGGTGAATCCGTCCCAACGCCACAGTGCGCCCTCGCGGGAGACCAGCGCCTGCCCGGGCAGCAGGTGGCGTTGCAGCGCCTCCCCGGCGGCGTCGCTCTCCACCAGCCCGACCTGCGACAGGGCGCGCCCCAGCACGCCGGGGCCGCGCACGAGGCTGGACAGCGCCGTCGCGTTCATCCCGTCCGCGGCCGGCAGCGCCGGCGCGGGGTCGAGCGGCGGCAGCAGGCGCCAGTGGCGCGGGGCGGCGATGTCGGCAGCGCTTTCCAGTTCCTCGCCCAGTGCGGCGCCGATCGCGGCTTCGAGGCCGGAGGGCACCTCCACCGCATCGACCAGCGGCGGCCAGAGATCGCCGTCCTTGACGGCCAGCACCTCGGCCAGCGCCTGCACCTCGGCGGCGAGCTTGGCGCGGGCCGCCTCGGCCTCGGCGGCGCGGCTGCGCGACTCGGCGCTCGCGGCCTGCGCGGCGGTGCGGGCGCGTTCCGCGTCCTCCAGCGCCGTGCGGGCGGTGGCGAGGGCCTGTTCCGCGTTGGTGCGTTCCGTCGTCGTCGCATCCAGCCGCGCGGCATCGACGAGCTGCGCCTCGATCTGCGCACGGTCGGCCTCGACCTTGGCGCAGCTTTCGGCGGCGCGACGGGCGCGCTGCTCGGCCTGGCGGAGCTGCTCGGCCAGCGCGTTGGCGCGCGCGGCGAGTTCGGCGGCTGCCTCGGTGGCGCGCTGCGACTCGGCCTCGGCCAGCCGCGCCGCCTCCCCCGCCTCTGCGAGCGCGGCCTGTGCGGCGTCCAGCTTCGCGGGCGCGTCCTGTTCCTGCGCGGCGAGGCCGGAATCCTCCTCGGCCAGCCGGCGTTCGGCGGCCTCGGCGTCGCGCAGCAGGGCGGCGGCATGTTCGATATCGCGCGCGTGCTGCGTCAGCGCCTGCTCGGCCTGGGCGAGCGCGGTGCGCGCGCGGCGCTCCTCCTCCGCCAGCGCCTCGCGGGCGAGGCGGGCGCGTTCCAGCGCGGTGCGGGCATCGCCCTCCCGCGTGCGCAGCGGCGGCAGCACCGCCGCCGCCTCGGTGGAGGCGGTCGCGGCGGCGGTCGTGAGTTCGGCGGCGCGGGCGGCGTTGTCGCGCGCGACGGCGAGGTTCTCCCGCGCGGTCTGCCGCTGCACCTCCACCCGGGCGCGCTGGAGCGCCAGCAGCTCCGCCTCCGCGTCGCGGATATGGCCGGACAGGTTGCGGTAGCGGCTGGCCTGCCGCGCCTGCTTCTTGAGGTTGGCGAGCTGCGCCTCGAGCTGGCCGACCAGATCGTCGGAGCGGGCGAGGTTCGCCTCGGCCGCCTTCAGCTTCAGCTCCGCCTCGTGCCGGCGGGCGCGCAGGCCGGTGATCCCGGCCGCTTCCTCCAGGATCTGCCGCCGTTCCTCGGGCTTCGCACCCACCAGCCCGGCGACCCTGCCCTGGCTGACCATGGAGGACGAGCGCGCCCCGGTGGCGAGGTCGGCGAACAGGGTCTGCACGTCGCGCTGGCGTACCTCACGCCCGTTGACGCGATAGGCGGAGCCCACGCCGCGTTCGATGCGGCGGCTGACCTCCAGCTCCGGCTCGGCGTGGAAGGGGACCGGGGCGGCGCCCTCGGTCTCCTCCAGCGTCAGCGTCACCTCGGCGAGGTTGCGCGAGGCGCGGTGCGCGGTGCCGGCGAAGATCACGTCGTCCATCTCGCCGCCGCGCAGGCTCTTGGCGGAGGACTCGCCCATCGCCCAGCGCAGCGCCTCCACGACGTTGGACTTGCCGCAGCCGTTGGGGCCGACGATGCCGGTCAGCCCGGGCAGGATCTCCACCGAGATCGGCTCGGCGAAGGATTTGAACCCGGCGATGCGCAGGCGGGAGAAGCGGACAGGCAAGGGCGGTCCCCTCGGATCAGCTCGGGGTGGCGGCGTTGACCAGTTCGGCGAAGCGGTCGAAGCCGATCGCGCCGGCGGTGGTCTTGCCGCCGATCACGAAGCTCGGGGTGGAGGTGACGTTGTGCGCCTTCTCGGCCGCGAGCTGGCGTTCCAGGATGCCGCGGGCGAACGCCTCGTCGGCCCAGGCCTCGTCGAAGGCCGTGCGCGACAGGCCGGCGAGCGAGGCGAGCTTGGCCAGCTCCTCCTTCGGGTCGGCGCGGCGGTTGAAGGCCCAGCGGTCCTGCGTGGACAGCAGCGTGCCGACGAAAGGCTCGTAGCGTTCGGCCGGCAGGGCGCGCGCGACCATGGCGGCGCGGAGCGCGAGCTGGTCGAGCGGGAAGTCGATGAACTGGATGCGCACCTTGCCGGTCTCCACCAGCTCCGACTTCACCTTCGGCATCGTCTCCCGATGGAAGGCGGCGCAGTGCGAGCAGGTGAGCGAGAACAGCTCGATCACCTGGACCTTCGCATCCTCCTTGCCGATGAAGCGATCGGCCAGGCGCGGGTCGGCCGGAGCCTGGGCGCGCGCCACGACGGGCAGCGCCGCAACAACTAGTAGGGAACGGCGAGAAAGACGCATCGGAACCTCTATATCTTGTGGCCAGCGTATCGCTTCGGCCATACCGGAGTCGAGTCTGCCATGGAGCGGGCGCGTCGTGCCGGTCACGGGCGTGTGTGGGGCGGGCGCAGGACGCTGGCATGCAGGCCTCCCTGCCTCTTACACACAAGCGTCAGGAGGCCGGCATGCGAATCACGTCCAAGGGTCAGGTGACCATTCCCGCAGAGATTCGCGAGCGCGCCGGGCTGCTGCCGCATACCGAGGTCGCGTTCGAACTCGACGGCAAGACCGTGCGGATCGTCCGCGCCAAGGGTCGCAAGGCGAACGGGCGGGGCGCGCGGCTGGTTGCCCATCTGCGCGGACGTGGCGACGTGGCCATGAGCACCGACGAGATCATGGCGCTGACCCGCCCCGACTGACGCCCGCGATCCGGATCGACAGCAGCGTCCTGCCGGATGTGATGACGTAGGACGAACGCTGGTTCCCTTGGTCGGCGGCGGCGCTGGAACGTACCGCCGACGTCGCGCCGGACTGATGCCTTGCGCGCCCGGCGATCAACCGGCCGCGCCGTCCTCCAGCACCCTGCGCCCCTCCCCGGTCAGCATCACCATCGCCCCGCCCTGCCGGCCCGCGCTGGCGGTCTCGATGCACACCATCCCCGCCTGCGTCGCGTCCTCCCACGAACACAGGCGCGGGCAGGAGGTGCGCCATGCCTCCATCGCCTCGGCATAGGTGCGGGGGCGCTCGGCGACCCAGGCCAGGAGCTGGCGCAGGTTGGCCGGGTTGGCGATATCGGCCCGGGCCGTGACCGTGTCGTTCATCGGCTGCCTCCCGCGCGGCGCAGCATGCGCGCCCGGGCGGCGGCCGGTCCAGAACGGGCTGCGGCCGCTATTCCATGCGAATGCCGGTCGCTTCGGCCAGTTCCTTCCAGCGCTCCACCTCCTCCTTCTGGAAGGCGGCGAAGGCGTCGGGGCCGGCTGGCGAGGGCGTGAAGCCGGCCTGCTGCAGCTTCTCCACGATCGCGGGCTCGGCCAGCATGGCG
>JBBCJT010000221.1:0-18368 GCA_037190665.1 Rhodovastum atsumiense
AACCCCCACAACGCTTGTTGTGGGGGTTGGGGCTGTCGCCCGACCTGCTGAGAGCC
This sequence comes from Rhodovastum atsumiense, assembly GCA_037190665.1. Classification (GTDB taxonomy): domain Bacteria; phylum Pseudomonadota; class Alphaproteobacteria; order Acetobacterales; family Acetobacteraceae; genus JBBCJT01. The sequence continues at coordinate 57 of JBBCJT010000221.1, forward strand.
TTCCTGAAGGAATCGCGGGTCCAGGGGGCCGTGCCCCCTGGTGGGGTGAAGGGGCAAAGCCCCTTCCGGGGTTCGGGGCAGCGCCCCGCGCTTCCCAGCCCGCATTGACGTGCCCCCGGTGCGGCGGGAACGTCCCCGCCGCATCGCAGGGAGGACAGCCTATGCCGCTCGTGCCCAATCACGCCAAACGCAAGATGCAGGCGGGCGGCGTCGCGCTCGGTTTCGGCGTCCACCACCTCCGCACCGCAGCCGCGCCGATCCTCGCCGCGTCCACCGGGCACGACTGGCTGTTCATCGATACCGAACACGGCGCGGCGAGCATCCACGACACGACGCAGATGTGCCTGGCCGCGCTGGGCACGGGCGTGACGCCCATCGTGCGCACCTGTTTCGATGCGCTCGACGAGGCCACGCGCGCGCTCGACAACGGCGCGCTCGGCATGATCATCCCGCACGTGGATACGGCCAAGCAGGCGAAGCGCGTGGTCGATGCGCTGCGCTATCCGCCGCAGGGCCACCGCTCCTGGGGCGCGCCGCCCGCCGCCTACGGCTTCGCCCCGCCCGCTCTGGGAGAGGCGCAGGCGGCGCTGAACGAAGAGATCCTGATCGTGGTGATGCTGGAAACGCCAGAGGCGGTCGAGAACGCGGGCGACATCGCGGAGGTCGAAGGCGTGGACGTGCTGATGTTCGGTACCTCCGACCTGACCGCCTCGATGGGCATTCCCGGCGAGATCGGCCACAAGCGCGTGCAGGCCGCCTACGAGCGCGTGGCCAAGCTGTGCAAGAAGAACGGCAAGATCCTGGGCATGGGCGGCGTCTATGACGAGACCTGGGCGAAGGCGTATATCGGCATGGGCGCGCGCTTCGTGCTGTCGGGGTCCGACCACACCTACATCACGAACGGCGCGAAGCAGCGGTCCGGCTTCCTGCGCGGGCTGGAGCAGGAGACGCGCAAGAAATAGGGCGGGGGTCCGACCCGCCCTCCAGGGAGGGCGCGATGGCGCAGCAGTCCCGTCACGATGCCTGGCAGGCCGGCGACGCCTACGACGCCTACATGGGCCGATGGAGCCGCCGGATCGCGCCGCTGTTCCTTGACTGGCTGACTCCGCGCGCGGGGCTGGACTGGCTGGAACTGGGCTGCGGCACGGGGGCTCTGTCCGCCGCGATCATCGCGCGCGCCGATCCGCGCAGCCTGCTTGCGGTCGAGCCGTCGGCGGGGTTCGTGGCCCGGGCGCGCGCGGCGGTGACCGATCCGCGGGCGGGCTTCGTGCAGGGCGATGCGCAGGCGCTGGCCCTGCCGGATGCGAGCCGCGACGTGATCGTCTCCGGCCTCATGCTCAACTTCGTGCCCGACAGGCTCCGCGCACTGCACGAGATGAAGCGCGTGGCGCGCCACGGTGCGACGGTGGCGTTCTACGTGTGGGACTATCCCGGTGGCGGCATCGCGTTCATGCGCGCCTTCTGGGATGCCGCCGTCGCACTCGATCCGGCGGCGGCCGATCTTACCGAATCACGCCGCTTCCCCGACTGCACGGAGGCCGGGTTGTGCGATCTCGCCGCACGGGCCGGGCTGGCGGACGTGTCCTCCACCGCGCTCGAGACCCCGACCGTCTTTGCGGACTTCGAGGATTACTGGCGGCCCTTCACGCTCGGCGCGGGGCCGGCGCCCGGCTACTGCGGGAGCCTTAGTCCCGACGCCCGCGCGCGGCTGCGGCAGAAGCTGCATGACGATCTGCCGCGCGATGCGGACGGCAAGATCCACCTGCAGGCGCGCGCGTGGGCCGTGCGGGCGACCGTGGGCTAGGTCAGTACGTCGCGCGCCCGCCGGAGACGTCGAACACCGCGCCGGTGCTGAAGGAGCACTCCTCGCTCGCCAGCCAGCAGACCAGCGCGGCGACCTCCGCGATCTCGCCGAACCGGCCGATGGGGATCTTCGACAGCATGTAGCCGATGTGTTCCTCGGTCATCTGGTCGAAGATCGGCGTGCGCACCGCCGCCGGCGTCACGCAGTTCACCCGGATTTGCGAGGCGGCGAGTTCCTTGCCCAGCGCCTTGGTCAGCCCGATCACGCCGGCCTTCGACGCGCTGTAGGCCGCCGCGTTCGGATTGCCTTCCTTTCCGGCGACGGAAGCGATGTTGACGATGCGGCCATAGCCGTTGCGCTCCATGCTCGGCACGACGGCGCGATTGCACAGGAACAGCCCGTTCAGGTTCACGTCGATCACCCGCCGCCACGCATCGACCGGATAGTCCTTCACCGGTCCGTTCGGCCCGGTGATGCCGGCCGAAACGACGAGGACGTCGATCTCGCCGCCCAGCGCGCGGATCGTATCCGCCATCGCGCCATCCACGGCGGCCGCGTCGGTGACGTCGAGCGCGACGGCATGCGCAGCACCGGTCGGCGCTTTCGCCGCTGCCAGCGCATCCGCCTGCATGTCCCACAGCGACACCTGCGCGCCCTCCGCGGCAAGCCGCGCGGCGATGTCGCGCCCGATACCGGAGGCCGCGCCGGTGACGATGGCGCGGCGGTTGCGGAAGCGGTCGGCAAGGATGGCCGGCATGACGTTTCCCATGATGGTTGGCTGGCTGATCATCCCCCGCCCGGGGGAGGTGCGCCACTCCCGGGGAAGTTTGTTGTCTTCTCGACATGGATGATGCGACGGTGCCGCCGCCCCGGGGAGGAAATCACATGTCCGGCCATCTTGGCCCACCGCCGACGCCGAGAGTCGGCCCGCCGCCACCGCCCGGCCCGGGGATGGGCGCACCGCGCCCCGCCGGTCCCCGCGAACTGGATGACCAGCTCGTCACCATCTACCAGAACTCGATCACGGAACGGTTCATCGGCCCGCTGCTGCCCGGGCAGGATTCGGCGATCGTCACCTTCCTCAAGCCGATCAACAGCTTCAACGCGGTGAAGAAGGGGTTGATGCAGAACGGGGCGGCGGGACTGCCGCCGGTGCAGTTCAAGATGCTGCAGCGGCTGACCACGATCATCGCGCAGGCCGCCTTCGGCAACGGCTCCTCCACGGTGGAGTTGTTCAACAATGTGGTATTGCGAGGCCACACTCATCGCGGCGTGATGACCATCCGCCAGTTCATGACGCTGAGTGCCGCCGACCAGCTCGCCACGATCGACCAGGCCTGGCTCAAGGTCTGCACGAAGAAGAGCTACGACAAGCCGACCGCCTGGATGTACGAGCCGACCGCCACCGTGGTTCAGCCGACCGGGGCGCCGGTGCCGAGCGGGGTGGTCCCGGACGGGCCGGGCCGGCTGAAGATGGGATACAACGGCGGCGGCGGGCGATCCGATGCGTTCTGCGGGCTCGGCGTGGGATTCCGCGTGGACGGGTCGGGCGTGAACGCGCAGGGCGACATCGACCGCATTCTGCGCGACGGCATGACCACCCAGCTCAAGAACGGCTGGCTGATGCGCGACATCAAGGGCTGGGAGGTCGAGGGCACCGTGGTGGACCTCGACACCTCCGCCCCGCGCGTCTGGAGCACCAAGAACGACCTGTTCAACGAATCCGCCGTCTGCATCGCGCGCAACATGTACGGAGCGACCGCTTTCCCGACGCGCGAGTTCAACGGCCCCGCGGTGCTGTGGGCGGTGGACGTCTCCGGCCTCGTCGGCTTCGACACCGAGAAGTACCAGACCACGCTGGGGCATGGGCGGCAGTGGCGGCCGGGCGAGAAGGCTTACCTGCGCATCCCGCCCGCCAACCTGATCGGCTATCTCCGCTTCGAGAAGCGGGGCGTGCCGGACACGACCGGCGGGTGGAAGTTCATGATCCCGGACGACGCAAGCTGGACCTTCTGCGGCGGCTGGGGCGCGATGGGCGGGTCCTCGAGCGGGCGGGCCGACAGGGTGAAGGGCTATGTCCTCAGCCAGCTCACGGCGTGGCGCGGCGTGGAACATACGATCTCCGGTGCATTCGACTTCGCGACCTGACGCTGCCGCGCCCGTGCCGGGCGCCCGCCGGGCTTGCCCCGACCGGCCCGGCGGCGGCATGGTCCGCCCCGCCGGGGGAGCAGGCCGTCGATGACCGAGATCAAGCCGCACGGATCGCATTGGGGCGCTTTCGGCGCCGTGGTGGAGAACGGCCGCGTGACCGGCGTGCGCCCCTTCGCGCGCGACCCGTTCCCCGCCTCGCTGATCGAGAGCGTTCCCGACATCGTCCATGCCGAGTGCCGGATCGACCGGCCGTATGTCCGCAAGGGCTGGCTGAACGGCGACCGCGCCGGCGGCACACCGCGCGGGGGCGAGCCGTTCGTGCCGGTGGACTGGGACACGGCGATCCGGCTGTGTGCGGGGGAGGTCACCCGCGTGCGCGGCACGCATGGTTCGGCCTCGATCTTCGGCGGCTCCTATGGCTGGTCCTCGGCGGGGCGCTTCCATCATGCCCGCAGCCAGCTCCAGCGCATGCTCGGCACCGCGGGCGGCTTCACCGGCCAGCTCACCAACTACTCCTACGCCGCCGGCATGACGCTGATGCCGCACATCGTCGGCACCAACGAGGTGATCCAGGCGAGGGTGACCGACTGGGCCGCGATCGCCGAGAACTGCGAGCTGATGATCTGCTTCGGCGGGCTGCCGCTGAAGAACGGACTGGTCACCTCCGGCGGGTCGGGTGCGCATGAATATCCCGGCTGGCTCGCCGCCACCGCGCGGGCCGGGGTGCGCTTCGTCAACCTCTCCCCGCTGCGGCAGGACTCGCCCGAGGTGCTGGGCGCGGAGTGGCTGCCGATCCGGCCGGGCAGCGACACGGCGCTGATCCTCGCCATGCTGCACGTGCTGGCCACGCGCGGACTGGCGCGGGAGGACGCACTCGCCCGCTGCAGCGTCGGATGGGACAAGCTGCGCGCCTACGTGCTCGGCGAGACGGACGGGGTGGCGAAGACGCCCGAATGGGCCGCGCCGCTGACGGATATCTCCGCCGCCGACATCGTGCGCCTCGCCGAGGAAGCCGCCGCGAGGCCGACCATGCTCAGCATGACCTGGTCGCTGCAGCGCGCCGAGCGTGGCGAGCAGCCCTTCTGGGCGCTGGCCGCGCTTGCCGCGGCGCTTGGCTGGATCGGCCGGCCGGGCTGCGGCTTCGCCTATGGCTACGGCAGCATCAACGGCATGGGCACGCCGCGCCTTGAGATGCCCGGCGTCTCCGGCCCCTCGCAGCGCAACCCGGCCAATTCCTGGATCCCGGTCGCGCGTGTGACGGACATGCTGGAACGGCCGGGCGAGCGGTACGACTACAACGGCCGCAGCCACACCTACCCCGACACGCGGATGATCTGGTGGGCGGGCGGCAACCCGCTGCATCACCATCAGGATCTGAACCGGCTGCTGCGCGCCTGGGCGCGGGCGGAGACGATCATCGTCAACGAGCCGTGGTGGAACGCGCTCGCGCGCCACGCGGACATCGTGCTGCCCGCCACCACCACGCTGGAGCGCAACGACATCGGCTCGTCCTCGCGCGATCGCTTCGTGATCGCGATGAAGCAGGCGATCGCGCCGGTCGGGCAGGCACGCAACGATTACAGCATCTTCGCCGACATCGCCGATGCGCTGGGCGTGGGCCCGCAGTTCACCGGCCAGCGCGACGAGTCCGCGTGGCTGCGGCACCTGTACGACCGCTGGCGCCGCGTCTGCATCTCGCTGGGTCAGGAGCCGCCGGATTTCGACACGTTCTGGGAGCAGGGCCATGTCGAGTTCGAGCGCCCGGTCGAGCGCTACACGATCTTCGCCGATTTCGTGTCCGATCCGGCGGCGCATCCGCTGAACACCCCTTCCGGCAAGGTCGAGATCTTCAGCGAGACCATCGCCGCGATGGGCTACGACGATTGCCCCGGCCATCCCGCGTGGTTCGCCCCCGAGGAATGGCTCGGCGCGCCGGACGCGGAGGGGCGGCTGCATCTGCTGTCGTTCCAGCCGTCCACGCGGCTGCACAGCCAGCTCGATCAGGGGCGCGTGGCGCTGGGCTCGAAGATCCGCGGCCGCGAGCCGCTGCTGATGCACCCCGAGGATGCCGCCGCGCGCGACGTCGCGGCGGGGGACGTCGTGCGCGTGTTCAATGATCGCGGCGCCTGCCTCGCGGGTGTGGTCCTCACCGAAGGCATCCGCCGCGGCGTGGTCGCGATGGCGACCGGCGCGTGGCTCGATCCGCTGGAGCCGGGTGTGCCGGGCAGCCTGTGCGTGCACGGTAACCCCAACGTGCTGACCCGCGACGTCGGCACATCGAAGCTCGGGCAGGGGCCGGTCGCGCAGTCCTGTCTGGTGCAGATCGAACCATTCACGGGCGAGCTGCCCCCGGTGAAGGTGCACGCTCCGCCGCCGATCGAAGCCTGATGCGCCGCCGCGCCCTGCTTGCGGGCGCGCTGGCCTTGCCGGCGCTGGCCCAGACCGACCTGCTGCCTGCCCCGCAGACGGTGCGGCAGGATGACTGGATCGCGCCCGGCTACACGCGGGACGTGCTGATCCGCTGGGGCGACCGGGTGGCATACGGCGCGCCGGTGTGGGAGCCGCGGATGCCCAGCGTCGATGCCGCCTCCACCCAGTTCGGCTGGGACGGGCGCATCCTCGGCGTGGCGATTCCGCCGGCCGCCACCGACAACGTCCCGCGCGCGGTGCTCGCCGTCGCGCATGCGGAGGTCTGGCCGGCGATGGCCTTCGCCGGCCCGGACCGCCCCGAGGTCGCGAGCGCGATGCAGGGGGCCAGCCTGCTGAACCTGGAACTGCAGCGGGGCCGGTGGATCATCGTGGATGGCGGTTTCCAGGCGCGGCGTCTCTGGCTGCGCACGCTGTGCGGCATCTCCGGCCCGGCGGCGGGCGAGGTCGGCCAGTCCGTACAGGGGCTGCTGAACGTGCAGGGCGGTTGCGTGACGCCATGGGGCACGCTGCTGCTTGCGGAGGGCGATCCGGCCGGCTGGTTCGGGCGGCTGTCCGCCGTGCCGGATTTCCCCGGCGGGCGTAAGGCCGTGCAGTTCGGCTGGGTGGCGGAGGTCGATCCGCTCGACCCGCTGGCGCTGCCGGTCAAGCGCACGGCACTTGGCCGTTTCAGCCATGCGGATACGGCCGCCGCGCTCACCAGCGACGGGCGCGCGGTCGTCTATCTCAGCGAGGGCCGGGCCTTCGGCGGGTTGTACCGCTTCGTCTCCGCCGGGCCGGCGAAGGACGCGGACGCTCTGGATACGGGCACGCTGTCGGTGGCGCGGATCGACGGCAACGGCCTGCGCTGGGTGCCATTGGGTGAGGGCGCCCAGGTCGCCACCCCGGACGCCGCGCGCCGGGCCGATGCGGGCGCCTTCGACACGCCGGCCGGCCTCGCCCTCGATCCGCGCGGCGGGCGGCTGTTCATGGCGTGCAGCGGCAATCCTGCGCGGAGCGCCGGGCAGGTGGACGCCCTCAATCCGCGCGCCGGCAACGCCGCCGGGCATGTGATCGCCATCGACATCCCCGGCGGCGACCACACGGCCGAGCGATACGGTGCGCGCGTCCTGGTCCTCGCCGGCCAGCCGCTGGAGGGGGGCACGGTCCTGCCTAACCCGGAGACGCTCTTCTGCGATGCCGCCGGCCGGCTGTGGGTCGGCACCGATCAGGGCGGGCGCGTCGGCCCGGTGGCGGATGGATTGTATGCCGTCGGTGCCGGCAGTGCGGCGCCGCTGTATCTAGCCCCTGCCGGGGGCGCGCTCGGCAACGCCGCGATCCTGCCGGACGGCCGCACGATGCTGGCGATGGTGCGCCGGCCCGGTGCGGTGGCCGGGGCGAATTTCGACCGGCCGGCCACGCGCTGGCCGCAGCTTCAGCCGAATGTCCCGCCGCGCACGACGCTGATCTCCATCGCCCGCAGCATCGGTGGGCCGCCGGGAGGATAGACGCTGTGGGCAGCACGTGCTGCGCTGCCCGCCTCAGCCGAATCGTGAGGTCGCATGTCGTCGCTGAACCGCTTCTCCCCTTATGCGCTGGCCATGCTGCGCATCGTCGCCGCGCTGCTTTTCATCGAGCACGGCACCCAGAAACTGTTCGGCTTCCCGCCGCGCGCGGGCGGCGGTGCGGCGCCGGAGCTGTTCTCGCTGATGGGCCTCGCCGGCATCCTCGAACTGGTCGGCGGCGCGCTGGTGCTGGTGGGGATGTTCACGCGGCCCGTCGCCTTCGTCCTGTCCGGCCAGATGGCGGTCGCCTACTGGATGGCCCACGGGCCGCGCAGCTTCTTCCCGGTGCTGAACGGCGGCGATGCGGCGATCCTGTTCTGCTTCATCTTCCTCTACATCGCCATCGTCGGGCCGGGCGCCTGCGCGCTCGACAACAAACGGAGCTAACAAGGCCATGACCGAGGTGCTGTGGGGCCGGCTGCGCGCCGACCAGCTTCGCGAACTCGCCGCACGCGATGCGCTGGTGGTGGCGACCATCGGCGCGACCGAGCAGCACGGCCCGCACCTGCCGACGCTGACCGACCACCGGCTGGTCTCCGAGATCGCCGCCCGCGCGGCGCGGATCGCCGCCGAGCAGGTGCCGGTCGTCGTGCTGCCGGTGCTGCCCTTCGGCCTGTCTGCGCATCACGTGCCCTATGGCGGCACCATCACGCTCGACCTCGCCGCCTTTCACGCCACCTTCCGCTGCATCCTGCGCAGCCTCACCGCGCAGGGCTTCCGGCGGCTGTTCGTGCTGAATGGCCATGGCGGCAACACCGAGGCGCTGCGCGTGGTGATCGGCGATCTCAGCCAGGAGTTCCCGGCCGCCACCATCGGCTGCGCCACCTACTGGGATCTGGCCGCGGACGTGATCGGCGAGATCGCCACCGTGCAGGGCAATGTGCTGCACGCCTGCGAGGTGGAGACGAGCATGGTCTGGGCGCTGGAGCCGGATCTGGTCGATCCCGAGCGGCTGAAAGGGATCGACGTTCCGGTGGTGCCCGGTGCGTCTGCGATCGCGGGTGCCAATGCCGCCGCGTATCGCTGGCGCAGCTTCGCGTCGCGCACGCCGAACGGCGTCATCGGCCATCCCTCCGCGGCGTCGGCGGAGAAGGGGGCGCGCTTTCTTGACGCGATCTCGTCGCGCGTGGCGGAAGCGTTCGCGGATGAGGCGTACTGGTCCGCGCCGACCTGAGAAGTCGCCTCCATCTCCCGCTTGCGAAGGATCGGCGTCGCGCAAGTTCCCCTCTCCCGCTTGGCGGGAGAGGGAGGGGCCCGCGCCTGCGCGGGAGGGTGAGGGTGCTTACGCGGAGGCGAAACCTCATCGTAGCGCGGGTTGAATCACCCTCACCCCGGCCCTCTCCCGCAGGGCGGGAGAGGGGTGAGGGGAAGGTGCCTTGGTTCAGCCCGGTGCTGCGGACAGGATCGCCTTCATCCGCGCCACCGCCGCTCCCAGCCCGTCGAACACCGCCTGCGCGATCAGGAAGTGGCCGATGCTGACCTCGACGATCTCGGGGATGCGCGCGACCTGTTCCATCGTCTCGTAGTCGAGGCCGTGGCCGGCGTGGCAGGCGAGGCCATGCCTCGCGGTCTCTGCCGCCGCCGCGACCAGCCGCGCATACTCGGCCGCCTGCCGTTCGGGGTGATCGACATAGGTGCCGGTGTGCAGCTCCACGGCCACCGCGCCGATCGCCGCCGCCGCCGCGACCTGCGCCGGATCGGGATCGACGAAGATGGACACGGCTATTCCGGCATCGCGCAATCGCGCGACATAGGCGGCCAGTTCCGGGCCGGCAGCGCGCACGTCGAGTCCGCCTTCCGTGGTCAGTTCCGCCCGCTTCTCCGGCACCAGACAGCATTGCGGCGGACGCAGCGCGCAGGCGATGGCGACCATCTCCTCCGTCGCCGCCATCTCGAAGTTCAGCGGTGCGCTCACGCCCTCGCGGATACGGCGGACATCCTCGTCGCGGATGTGGCGGCGGTCCTCGCGCAGATGCACGGTGATCCCGTCCGCACCGGCCGCGATCGCCGCGCGTGCCGCCTCCAGCGGGTCAGGCCGCGTTCCACCGCGCGCGTTGCGCAGCGTGGCGACGTGATCGACGTTGACCGAAAGCCGGATCGTGCGCATCAGGCGACCGGGTACGGCATGGACTTGCCCGCCAGCGCCGCGTCGATGTTATCGAGCGCACGGAACCCCATCGCGTCGCGCGTCACCATGTTCGCGCTGCCCAGATGCGGCAGCAGCACCACGTTCTCCAGCGCGAGGTAACCCGGGTTCAGCTTCGGCTCGCCGTCGTACACATCGAGCCCCGCAGCGGCGACCTGGCCGGATTTGAGGGCTGCGATCAGCGCCTCGTCATCCACCGAAGTGCCGCGCGCGGTGTTCACGATCACCACGCCCTTCGGCAGCTTCGCGATGCGTTCCGCATTCAGCCATTTGCGTGTGCCCTCACCGCCGGGCGCGTGCAGCGACAGCACCTCGCTCGCAGCAAGGAAGCTGTCCTCGTCCTCATGATAGATCGCGCCCGCGGCGAGATCGTCGGGCAGGCGGCTGCGGTTGCGGTAGTGGACCTCCATCCCCAGGCCACGCGCCATCTTCGCCAGTTCCCGCCCGATGCGCCCCATGCCGAAGATGCCCAGCCGCTTGCCCGCGACATGCGTGCCGATGAGCTGCGTCGGCGCCCAGCCTGCCCACTGCCCGGCGCGCACGATCCGCTCCGCCTCACCCGCGCGGCGCGCGGCGGCAAGCATCAGCAGCAGCGCGATCTCCGCGGTCGCCACCGACAGCACATCGGGCGTGTTGCCGACCGGGATGCCGCGCTTCTTCGCCGCCGCGATGTCCACATGCTCGAAGCCGACGGAGAAGGTCGCGATCGCCTTCACGCTGCCCGGCAGCGCGGCGATCGTCCCCGCGTCCAGCTTCTCGGCCGGCGAGCACAGGATCGCGTCCGCGCCGTCCGCGTTGCGCAGGATGTCGGCGGCCGTCACCGGAACGTCCTGCTCGTTCTGCCGTACCTCGTAGTCGCGGCGGGCGCGGGCCTCGGGGGCGGCGGGCAGGCGGCGGGTGATGTACAGGACGGGCCTGGTCATGCGGCGGTCACCTCCACAGCGGGTCGATCGGATCGTCGCCGGCGAGCACGGCGTCGATGTTGTCGAGCACGCGGAACCCCATGGCGTTGCGGGTCTCCACCGTCGCGCTGCCGGTGTGCGGCGTGAGGAACACGTTCGGCAGGTCGCGGAAGCGTAGGTCGTAGTCGGGTTCGGACGCGAACACGTCGAGCCCCGCGGCGAACAGATGCCCCGATGTCAGCGCCGCCAGCAGCGCGTCCTCATCCACCAGCGCGCCGCGCGCCGCGTTCACGAACACCGCGCCCTCCTGCATCGCGGCGAACGCCTTCGCGTCCATCATCTTGCGCGTTTCCGCCATCAGCGGCGCGTGGATCGAGACGATGTCGGCCTGGCCCAGCATCTCGTACAGGTCCGGCACGAAGGTCGCACCCTGTTCCAGTTCGTCCGGCAGGCGCGCGGCGTCGGTATACAGGATCTTCATGTCGAAGCCGCGGGCGCGCTGCGCGACGGCGCGGCCGATGCGCCCCATGCCGACGATGCCCAGCGTCTTGCCGCTGACCTTCACGCCGAGCATGTCACTGACCGGCCGCCGCCAGCCTTCGCGCATGATGCCCACGTACTCCGCCGCGCGGCGGCAGGCGCCCAGCAGCAGCAGGAAGGCGAGGTCGGCGGTGCACTCGGTGAGCACTTCCGGCGTGTTGGTCACGATCAGCCCGGCACGCTTCGCTGCGGCCACATCCACATGATCGAAGCCGACGCCGAAGGAACCGACGATCTTCACCGATTTCGGCAATGCCGCGATGATATCGGCGCTGAGGGCGAGATTAGTGGCGATCAGGACGGCATCGGCCTTGTGTTCCTTCGCCGCGCCCACCATCGCCAGTGGCGAGGGGCCGATGCCGGGCCCTGCCGGGAACCACGCCTCGAAATCGCGGCGAATGCGGGCATCCACGTCGCGCGGCATCCGCCGCGCCACCACAAGCCGTGGCCTTGTCATCATCTTCCCCGATCGGTGCGGGCGGATCATGGGCCGGCGGGGCGGCTTGCGAAAGAGGGCCGCGCGCGGCAGCGTCGCCCGCAGATGACAAGGGGCTGGACATGGATCTCGGGCTGACGGGCAAGCGCGCGCTGGTGATGGGCGCATCGAAGGGACTGGGCCGTGCGATCGCCGACGCGCTCGCGGCGGAGGGCGCGAAGCTCGCCGTCACGGCGCGCACCACCGCCGCCCTTGCGGGCGCGCCCGGCCACGCGATCGCGGCGGATGTGAGCGAGCCCGAGTCGATGGACGCGCTGGCCGACGCGGCCATCGCCGCGCTGGGCGGGGTGGATATCGTGGTGCTCAACCATGGCGGACCGCCGCCGGGTCTGGCGAGCGAGCTCGATCCCGCCGTCCTGCCGGCCTGGTTCGCCAGGATGGTGGTCTCCCCCGTGCGGCTGGCGACGCGGCTGCTGCCGGCGATGCGCCAGCGCAAATGGGGGCGCATCATCACCGTGGGCTCCTCGGGCATGGTGCAGCCTCTGCCCGCCATGGTGCTGTCCAACATGCTGCGGGCGTCCATCGTCGGCTGGAACAAGACGCTGTCGGCCGAGGTCGCGGGCGACGGCGTGACCTGCAACATCATCGCCCCCGGCTCGATCCGGACGGACCGGCTGGTGGAGCTGGCCTCCGCGCGGGCCGCGCGCCAGGGCGTGGAGCCGGGCGCGATGCTGGCGCAGCAGGAGGCCGCGATGCCCGCGGGCCGGTTCGGGCGGCCCGAGGAGTTCGGCGCAGCGGCCGCGTTCCTGGCCTCGGAGCGGGCGGCCTACATTTCCGGCGTGATCTTCCGGGTGGACGGAGCGAACACGCGGGCGATGTGAAGATCGTCCTTGCGACACGCCACCTTGCCGTCCTGTGAGGTGACGGGCTAACCGACCGGCCATGGCAACGATCCGTCTCGCCGTGGACATCGGCGGCACCTTCACCGACCTCGCGCTGGAGAATGGCAGCAGGCGCCATACCACCAAGGTCCTGACCACGCCGGCGGCGCCCGAGCAGGGGGTGCTGACCGGCATCCGCCGCATCCTCGCCGACGCCGGGATCGGCCCCGGCGACGTGACGATCGTGATCCACGGCACCACGCTCGCCACCAATGCGCTGATCGAGCGCAAGGGTGCGCGGACGGCTCTGGTCACCACCGAGGGCTTCCGGGATGTGCTGCGCCTCGGCAACGAGGCGCGGTACGACCAGTACGACCTGAACATCACGCTGCCCGATCCGCTGGTGCCGCGCCACCTGCGCCTGCCAGTGCCGGAGCGGCTCGACAACGAGGGCAAGGTGCTCAAGCCGCTCGAGGAAGCGGCGGTGCGCGCGCTGGTGCCGGTGCTGAAGGCGGAGAAGGTCGCCTCCGTCGCGGTCGGCTTCCTGCATGCCTTCGTGAACCCGGTGCACGAGCGGCGCACGCGCGAGATCCTGGCGGAGGCGTTGCCCGACCTGCCGATCACGCTCAGCTCCGAGGTCTCGCCCGAGATGCGCGAGTGGGAGCGCTTCTCGACCGCCGCCGCGAACGCCTATGTGCAGCCGCTGATGGCGAGCTACCTGCGCCGGCTGGAAGCGGCGCTCGCCGAGATGGGCATGAAGTGCCCGGTCTTCCTGATGCTGTCCGGCGGCGGGCTGACCACCATCGACACCGCCTGCCGCTTCCCGATCCGGCTGGTGGAGAGCGGCCCCGCCGGCGGGGCGATCTTCTCCGCACACATTGCGCGCGAATGCGGGCTCGGTGAGGTGCTGTCCTTCGACATGGGCGGCACCACGGCGAAGGTCTGCCTGATCGACCAGTTCCGCCCGCAGGCATCCCGCAGCTTCGAGGTGGCGCGCGTCGGCCGCTTCAAGAAGGGGTCCGGCCTGCCGCTGCGTATCCCGGTGATCGAGATGGTGGAGATCGGTGCCGGCGGCGGTTCGCTCGCGCAGGTCGATGCGCTGGGCCGCATCCAGGTGGGCCCGGAAAGCGCGGGCGCCGATCCCGGCCCGGCCTGCTACGGGCGCGGCGGATCGCACCCGGCGGTGACGGATGCGAACCTGACGCTCGGCCGCTACGACCCGGCACGCTTCGCGGGCGGATCCATGCCGCTCGACCCCAGGGCCGCGAAGCAGGCGGTCACCGATCATGTCGGCGGCAGGCTGGGACTGACCGCGGAGATGGCCGCACTCGGCGTGATCGAGATGGTGGACGAGAACATGGCGAACGCCGCGCGCGTGCACGCCATCGAGAGCGGCAAGACCTATGACGGCCGCACCATCATCGCCTTCGGCGGCGGCGGGCCGGTGCATGGCACGCGCGTGGCGGAGAAGATCGGCGTCCATCGCGTGCTGGTGCCGACTGGCGCGGGCGTGGGCTCGGCGATCGGCTTCCTGCGTGCTCCCGTCGCCTATGAGGTCGTGCGCAGCCTGTACCAGCGCTTCACCACCTTCGACGTCCCGGCGGTGAACGCGCTGCTGTCGGAGATGAGTGCGGAGGCCACCGGCGTGGTGGCGGAAGGCGCGTTCGGCGCGCCGACCGAGGAGCACCGCCTCGCCTACATGCGCTATGTCGGCCAGGGCCACGAGATCGCGGTGGCACTGCCGGCCCGCGCGCTCACCGAGGCGGACGTGGCCGCGATCCGCGCCGAGTACGACGCGGAGTACACGCGCTTCTACGACCGCCCCGTCCCCGGATCGGACGTGGAGATCATGTCCTTCGCGGTGACGGTGACCACCGTCGTGCCGCAGATCTCCAACGGCGCGCAGCCCCCGCACGAAGCGGCGGCCGAGCCGGTGCGCATGCAGATCGTGCGCGACACCAGCACCGGCGAGGCGACCGAGTGGGCGGTCTATGACCGCGCCACGCTCGCCCCCGGCGCGATGCTCGCCGGCCCTGCCATCGTGGCGGAGGACGAGACCTCCACGCTGGTACCGCCGGGCTGGACCTGCCGGGTGGATGCCCGCCGATACCTCGAACTCGAACACAAGGAGGCCGCATGAACCGCGAGACCGGCGCGCTGGCCCAGATCCAGCGCCAGATCATGTGGAACCGGCTCATCGCGGTGGTCGAGGAGCAGGCGCAGACGATGATCCGCACCGCGTTCTCCACCACGGTGCGCGAGGCGGGCGACCTCTCCGCCGGTGTGTTCGACCTGCAGGGCCGCATGCTCGCCCAGGCGGTCACCGGCACGCCCGGCCACGTAAACTCGATGGCCGAGAGCGTGGGGCACTTCCTCGAGAAGTTCCCGGTCGAGACGATGCAGCCGGGCGATCACTACATCACCAACGACCCCTGGCTCGGCACCGGGCACCTGCACGACCTGACGGTTGTCACGCCCGCCTTCCACGCCGGCAAGATCGTCGGCCTGTTCGCCAACACCGCGCACGTGATCGACGTGGGCGGGCTGGGGATGGGCCCGGAGGGTCGCTCGGTGTTCGAGGAAGGCCTCTACATCCCGATCGTGAAGTGCTTCGACCGCGGCAAGGCGAACGAGACGTTCTTCGACTTCATCCGCGCCGGATCGCGGCTGCCGGTGGAACTGGAGGGCGACGTCTACTCGCTGTGCGCCTGCAACGACGCCGGTGCGAAGCGGCTGGACGAGATGATGGCCGAGTTCCGGATGGACAGCCTCGACCCGCTCGCCGCCTGGATCTTCGAGGCGAGCCTGCGCGCCACCGAGGAAGCCATCGCCGCCCTGCCGCGCGGCACCTATCGCGCCGAGATCAACTCCGACGGCTACGAGGCGCCGGTGACGCTGAAGGCGGCGCTGACGGTGCACGAGAAGGAGATCGTGGTGGACTATGCCGGCACGTCCGGCTTCTCCAATCGCGGCATCAACGTGCCGGCCGCCTACTGCCGCGCCTATTCCTGCTTCGGCATCAAGTGCGTGGTCGCGCCCGAGATCCCGAACAACTGGGCGAGCCTCAAGCCGTTCCGGATGGAAATCCCCGAGGGCTGCATCCTGAACGCGCCGCGCCCCTATCCGGTCAGCGTGCGCCACATCATCGGCCAGCTATTGCCCGACCTGATGATGGGCTGCCTGCATCAGGCGGTGCCGCAGCGGGTGAACGCGGAAGGATCGTCCGCGCTGTGGAACCCGCCGCTGCGGGGCGGCTCGCAGGTCTCCGGCCAGGCGGCCGAGGTCGATGATTTCGAGGTGATCACCTTCAACTCCGGCGGCACCGGCGCGCGGCCCACCATGGATGGGCTGGACGGCACGGCGTTCCCCTCCGGCGTGCGGACCATGCCGGTGGAGGCGACGGAGAACTTCGCCCCCGTTGTGTTCTGGCGGAAGGAACTGCGCCCGGACAGCGGCGGTCCGGGGCGCACGCGCGGCGGCTTCGGGCAGATCATGGAGATCAGCGCGAAGAACGAGGCCGAGTTCGCGGTTAACGCGATCTTCGACCGCGTCGCCAACCCGCCGAAGGGTCGTGACGGGGGCGGGAAGGGGGCGGCGGGATGGGTCGGCCTCGCCGGCGGCAACAACCGCACGCTGCGCACCAAGGGCTTCCAGATCGTGCCGAAGGGCGAGCATCTGCTGCTGCTGCTGCCGGGCGGTGGCGGCTACGGCGACCCGAAGCAGCGCGATCCGGCCGCGGTGGCGGCCGATGTGCGCGATGGGCTGGTCAGCAAGGAAGTGGCGCTGCGGGATTACGGCGTGACCATCGCCGCGGACGGCAAAGGCACACGCGACGCGGCGGGGTAAGGGGCGGGGTCCTACCCCGCGCCCCGGATCTCCGGCGGTCAATCGGGTCGTGGCGGGAGGCGGTGACGGTGTCGATCAGCACCCGGACCGCCTCCAGTACCTCCCCACCGCTTCCATCATGCGGTGCGGCGCAGCCCGGCGTGAGGTTAGGATGCAGGGCGGGGGCGGCCGGCGGCACCGCCTGTCCGGATTCAGGTGACCAGTCTTGAATCCCCAGCCTCAACGGTCCCGCCACTTCTCCCAACGATCGAGTAATCGGTACCAGCCACCGACCAAGGGCAGGAACCAGGGATTGCCGCGGTAGGTCGGCACGGTGGGAAACGGTCGGCCATCCAGGGCAAACGGTCGATTGGTCCGGCCGGCAATCTTCAGGCCAGCCTGATGTCCCAGCCAGGTCGCCATCGCGACGCCGGCGCCCTGATAGCCGGCGGCATAGTGAATGCCGTCCTGGCATCCCAGATGCGGCAGGCCGTCGAACGTGAAGGCGACATTGCCTTTCCAGGCGTGCGTGATGCGAGTGCCCCGGAGTTCCGGCATGGCGGCCACCATGGCCGCATGCAGGCGTGGCGCCGCCTGCTCGGGGGTGACGGGGCCGAAGCTGGCGCGCCCGCCCCACAGAACACGGGTACCATCCGGGCTGGGACGAAAGTAGTGCAGGACGCGCCGTGTCTCCGTGAACATGCGGAGGTTCGGGAACAGCGCCCGGACACGATCGGCACCGACAGGCTCCGTTGCCAGAATATAGCTTGCGACCGGCACGAGGCGCCTCGCCAGCCAGGGCATGGCACTGCCGCGATCCTCCCCCAGCGTATAGCCGTTCGTCGCGACCAGGACGGACCCCGCGCGCAACTCCCCCTTCGACGTGAGGAGACCGAAGCCGGACCCATGCGGCCGGATCGCGGACACGCGCGTCGCGCCCGCGAGCGACGCGCCGGCCCGCGCCGCGGTGGCCGCCAGCCCGCGCGCGTACTTGCCCGGATGCACGGTGCCGGCCGCGCTCATGACCATGCCACCGTGATAGAGATCCGAGCCCAGTTCCTCCCGCTGCCTGGCCTTCGGCACCATCCAGGCGGCCCCGCCGCTGGTTTCTGCGACCGATTGCACGTGCGCTTCCATGGACTCGTAGTGCCGGCGCGTGTGCGCGGCGGCATAGCGGCCGACGCGGGCGTAGTCGCAATCGATCCCCTCGTCGCGGATCAACGCCTCGATGAAGGGAAGCGAATCAGCGCCAGCTTCCTTGATCGGCTTCACCGCCTCGGCGCCGAGCTTCTTCTCCATCGCCGGCGGAACGAGCTTGGCGCCGCCGACCACACCGCCGCCATTGCGCGAGCTGGCGCCCCAGCCAATGCGCTCGCCATCCAGGACGGTCACGCCGACGCCAAGCTTTCGCAGGGTCAGCGCCGCATTGAGGCCGGTGTAGCCTCCGCCGACGATGACCACTTCCGAGTCCGCAGGCGGCTCGCCTGTATCCCTGTCCGGCTCGGCCTCATCCCACCAGTAAGGCGCCGCACGGAAGTCCGCCGCGAACAGACCGTTCAAGATCCCTCAGCCTTCGCTGCCCAGATAAAGCCGCTGAAGCTCGGTCATGTCGACATCGCCCGCGACCGGCCTGTCGAGCACGATGCGGCCTCCGCG
>JBBCJT010000222.1:0-10579 GCA_037190665.1 Rhodovastum atsumiense
CCCTGCCCGGTGGCGCCCGTGCCCAGGCTTCGCGGGAACTGCGCGTCGGCATCACCCAGGATGCGCTGACCCTCGATCCGGCCAACCATCGCAACCGCGACACCCAGACCATCATCCGCAACATCCATGACGGGCTGATGACCCGCGACGCGGAGATGCGGATCCAGCCGGAGATCGCCGAGAGCTTCCGCGCCGTCGATGCAAAGACCTATGAGGTGAAGCTGCGGCCGAACATCCGCTTCCATTCGGGCGATATGCTGTCGGCCGAGGACATCAAGTTCACCATGGACCGCCTGACCAAGCCGAACGGCATGGGCGGCGAGACCAGCCCGCGCCGCGACCTGCTCGGCCCTCTGGAGGACACCGTGGTCGTCGATGAGCGCACGGTGCGGCTGGTGCTCTCCCAGCCCTGGGCGCTGATGCCGGCGATGCTGCCCTTCAACGAGGTGATCAACCGCCGGCAGGTGGAGCGCGTCGGGCAGGAAGGCATGCAGACCCGCCCCGACGGCTGCGGCCCGTTCCGGCTGGCCGACTGGCGGCGCGGCGAGGCGGTGATCATGGAACGCTTCGCCGAGTATTACGGCGGCTCCACCGAGATCCCCGACGCCGGCCCCGCGCAGATCGACCGCGCCATCTTCCGCGTGCTGCCGGAGAACGCCTCCCGCGTCGCGGCGCTGCTGGCGGGCGAGGTGGACATCATCGCGGAGCTGCCGGCCTCGGCCATCCGCCAGGTGGAAGCGAGCCGCAACGCGCAGGTCGCCAAGGTGAACGGCACGCGCACCTTCTTCGTCGCGATGAACACCGCCAAGGCGCCGTTCAGCGACATCCGCGTGCGTCAGGCGCTGAACCACGCGCTCGACAAGAACGCGATCATCCAGCGCATCCTCGCCGGCACCGCGACGTCGCTGCGCGGCGTGATGAGCCCGGATGCCTTCGCCTTCAACGCGGACCTGCCCGAGTACCGGCTCGATCCAGACCGCGCCAAGGCGCTGCTGGCCGAAGCGGGCGTCGCGCCGGGGACGGAGATGGTGATCGACTGCATCGGCGCGCTGCGCGAGATCGGCGAGGCGATCGCGGCCCTGCTGTCGCGCACCGGCCTCAGGGTGCGCGCGCAGGTCTGGGAAGGCGCCGTGATCGGTCCGATGTGGCAGAACCCCGAGCGTCGGCGGGAGCGTGACATGTACCTGACGAGCTGGGGCAACGGCTCGCTCGACCCGTCCGACATCATGCTGCCGACGCTGCGGACCGGCGGCCGCGGCAACACCGCGGGCTTCTCCAGCGCCGAGGTGGATTCGCTGCTCGACGCGGCGGAGACGGAGGTGGATCAGGACAAGCGCCGCGCCGGCTATCTGCGCGCGCAGCAGATCGTCAGCGAGCAGGCGCCGTGGATCTTCCTGTGGCTGCCGCAGGATCTCTACGGCGTGTCGCGGCGCGTGCAGAACTGGCGGCCGCAGGCGGACAGCCGCATCAACCTGCACCGGGCGCGCGTGGCCGGGTGAGGCCGGCCGCCGCGACGCCTCCGCGATCACCGGACGCGACACCGCCGCGCGTGGCACGGTCAGTACCGCCGGGCCGTCACCCCCGAAAGCGGGGGAGAGGCGGTTCTTCCTGCCCCCTCGCCCGCCTGCGGGTGAGGGCCGGGGTGTGGGTGCGTCCCCCAGCACCTCCCGCGAGGTTTCGCACCGACGCAGCCCCCCTCACCCTGTCCCTCTCCCGCCCGACGGGAGAGGGGACGTTGCGGAGAGGGCCGGCCGGTATGAGTCGCTGACGTGAGCCTTTCGCGCATCCTCGAACGGCTGGCGCAGCTTCCGGTCGTGCTGCTCGGCGTCAGCCTCGTCGCCTTCCTGATGATGACGCTGACGCCGGGCGACCCGGTGGAGATCATGCTGTCCGACCAGCGCGCCACCGAGGAACAGGCGCGGATGCTGCGCCACGACCTCGGTCTGGACCGGCCCATCGCCACGCGGTTCGTCATCTTCCTGGGCAACGCGCTGACGGGCGATTTCGGCGTCTCCTTCTTCCATCGCCGCCCGGTCTTCGACGTGATCGCCGAACGCCTGCCGGCGACGATCGAACTGACCCTCGTCGCGCTGCTGGTGGCCGTGCTGGTCGCGGTGCCGCTCGGCGTCGCGGCGGCGGTGAAGCGGGATAGCTGGCTGGACCGCACGCTGTCGGCCGTCTCCCTGTTCGGCGTCTCCTTGCCGGGATTCTGGTTCGGCATCCTGCTGATCCTGCTGTTCGCCGTGAATCTCGGCTGGTTCCCGGCGGGCGGGCGCATCCCCTTCGGCGCCGAGGTGCCGCGGGTGACCGGCTTCCTGCTGATCGACACGGTGGTCGCCGGCCGGCCGGATGCCTTCCTGCGCACGCTGTCGCATCTCGCCCTGCCGGCGATCACCCTCGGCCTGCCCACCGCGGCGCTGCTGGCGCGCGTGATCCGCACCGCGATGACGGAGGTGCTGGCCGCCGACTACGTGCTCTTCGCCGAGGCCAAGGGCCTGTCCCGCCGCCGCGTGCTGTTCCTGCACGCGCTCAAGAACGCGCTGATCCCGGCTGTCACCGTGCTCGCGATCGAGACCGGATCGCTGCTCGGCGGCAACATGATCGTGGAGACCGTGTTCGGCTGGCCCGGCCTCGGGCGGCTGGTGGTGGAGAGCATCTTCGCGCGCAACTACCCGCTCGTGCAGGCGGCCGTGCTGCTCTACGCGGTCACCTACGTCCTGCTCAATTTCTGCGCCGACCTGCTCTATGCGGCCCTGAACCCGAAGGTGCGGCTGTGAGCGCGACGGTCGCCGACGCCCCGCTCTCGCCCACCCGGCTCGCGCTGCACCGGCTCGCGGGCAACCGGACCGCGCTGGCGGCGCTGGCCATCATCGTGGTCTTCGCCCTGCTCGCGATCTTCGCACCGCTGATCGCGCCGCACGATCCGGCCGATGCCGACCTGTTCCGCCGCCTCTGCGCACCGGCCTGGGCGGCCGAGAACACCGAGCCCGGCTACTGGCTGGGGTGCGACGGGCTCGGCCGGGACATCCTCTCGCGGCTGATCCACGGCGCGCGCGTGTCGCTCTCGGTCGCTGCCCTCGTGGTCGGCATCGCGGCGGTGATCGGCACGCTCGCCGGCCTCGCCGCCGGCTATCTGCGCGGCTGGACGGACACGGTCATCTCCCGGCTGGTCGATACGCTGCTCGGCTTCCCCTACCTCGTCTTCGCCATCGGGCTGATGGCCATGATGGGGCCGGGGCTGCACAACATCGTCATCGCGCTGGTGCTGAAGGAATGGGTCTTCACCTGCCGCGTGGTGCGCGGCGAGACGCTGGCCGCGCGCGAGCAGGACTACGTGGAGGCCGCCCGCGCGCTGGGCTGCACGCCGCGCCACATCATGCTGCGGGAAATCCTGCCCAACGTGCTGTCTCCCGTGCTGGTCGTCGCCACCTTCCGCATGGCCTACGTCATCATCATGGAGGCGTCGCTGAGCTTCCTCGGCCTCGGCGTGCAGCCGCCGACGCCGAGCTGGGGCTCGATGGTCGCCGATGGCCGCGACTTCCTCGTGGATGCGTGGTGGGTCTCGACGCTGCCGGGCCTCTGCATCCTCGCACTCGTGCTCTCGATCAACCTCGCGAGTCAGGGACTCCGCGACGCCTTCGACCCGCGGCTGCACCAATCCTCATGACCGCGCTTCTGGAAGTGCGCGACCTGCGCACCGTCTTCCCCACGCGCCGCGGCCCGCTCGCGGCCTGCGACGGCGTGGGCTTCACGATCGCGGCCGGCGAGGCGCTCGGCGTGGTGGGCGAGAGCGGCAGCGGCAAGTCCGTCACCTTCCTGTCGGTGCTGGGGCTGGTCCGCCCGCCCGGCCGCATCGACTCCGGCGAGATCCATTTCGCCGGCCGTGACCTGCGCCACCTTCCGGCGAACGAGCTGCGGGCGCTGCGCGGGCGGATGATCGCACTCGCGATGCAGGATGCCCTCTCCGCGCTGAACCCCGCGCTCACCGTCGGCACCCAGCTCGTGGAGACGCTGCGCGCGCACGGCATGCCCGGCGATCATCGCACGGAGGCCGCCAAGCTGCTCTCCCGCGTCGGCATTCCCGACGCAGCGAACCGCCTTGCCGATTATCCGCACCAGTTCTCCGGCGGCATGCGCCAGCGCGTGATGATCGCCATCTCGCTTGCCGCGCGGCCGAAGCTGCTGGTGGCGGACGAACCGACCACCGCGCTCGATGTCACCATCCGCGCGCAGGTGCTCGACCTGCTGGACGAGCTGCGGGCCGAACAGGGCCTCGCGGTCGCGATGATCACGCACGATCTCGCCGTCGTCGCCGAACGCTGCCCGCGCGTCATGGTGATGTATGCCGGGCAGGTGGTGGAGACCGGACCGACCGCGGAGGTCATCGCCGCCCCGCGCCATCCCTATACGCGCGGACTGATGGAAAGCCTGCCGCGGCTGGAGGACCCGGACCGCACGCTGCACCCGATCCCCGGGCAGGTGCCCGATCTCGCCACCGTCGATGCCGGCTGCCGCTTCCGCAACCGCTGCGCCATGGCGATCCCCGCCTGCGCCGATCCGGTCGCGCTGGCGCCCGCCGGCGAGGCGCGGCTGTCGCGCTGCATCCGCGCCATGGAGGTCGCATGACCCCGCTTCTGGAAGCGCGCGGCATCGTCAAGCACTACGCGCTGAACCGCGGCCTCGGCGACCGGCTGCTGCGCCGGCCGCCGCGTCTGGTGCGCGCGGTGCAGGAGGTGGACCTGAGCGTCGGCCGCGGCGAGACGCTGGGGCTGATCGGCGAGAGCGGCTGCGGCAAGTCCACGCTCGGCCGGCTGCTGCTGCGCCTGCATCCGCCCACCGCCGGCTCCATCCGCTTCGACGGGCAGGAGATCGCGACAAGGCCCGAAGCCGCGCTGCGCCCGCTGCGGCGGCGCATGCAGATCATCTTCCAGGACCCCTATGCCTCGCTGAACCCGCGCCGCACGGTCCGCGAGATCGTGGCCCTGCCGCTGGCGCTGCACGAACGGCTGCGCGGCGCCGGGCTGGAGGCGCGCGTGACCGCGATGCTGGACCGCGTCGGCCTCGCCCGCGCGCATCTGGATCGCTACCCGCACCAGTTCTCCGGCGGCCAGCGCCAGCGCATCGGCATCGCCCGCGCGCTGATCCTGAAGCCGGACTTCGTGGTCTGCGACGAGCCGGTCTCCGCGCTGGACGTCTCCGTGCAGGCGCAGGTGCTCGCCCTGCTGCGCGAGCTGCGCGACGAGATGGGCCTGACGCTGCTGTTCATCTCGCACGACCTTGCGGTGGTCGCGCATCTCGCGGAGCGCATCGCGGTGATGTATCTCGGCCGCGTGGTGGAGGAGGGCCCGCGCGACGCCATCCTGCGCCGCCCCGCGCATCCCTACACGCGCGCGCTGCTCGCCGCCGTCCCGCGCCTCGGCCACAACGAGAAGCAGGTGAAGGCGCCGCCGGGCGAGCTGCCCTCGCCCCTCGCCCCGCCCCCCGGCTGCGCCTTCCATCCCCGCTGTCCCCATGCCGGGCCGCGCTGCCGGCGGGAGACGCCGCGCCTGATCGCGCTGCCCGAAGCCGGCCACGCGGCCGCCTGCCATCTGCACGACGGAGGTGTCGCATGACCGCGCTGGTCATCCTGCGGGGCTCGCCGCGCGAACGCGGGCGCGGACAGGCACACGCCTGCCCCGACATGGCGCCTTCCGTGCGCGATGCGATCCGCACGCGCAACGCCGCCGCCCCGCGCGCCGCATCCTTCCTCGCCGCGCAGCATGAAGCCACCGCACGCCTCGCGCCCGAGGCGCTGGAGGAGATCGCGGGCATCGCCGAGGGGTTCGGCCTCGATCCGGCGGAGGTCTTCGACTTCCTGCATATCGGCTGCCTGAACGACATCGCCGCCGCGCCGGGCGACACGGACGGCTGTTCCGCCTTCGCGCGCGACGGCATCGTCGCCAAGAACCGCGACTTCCGGCCGGAACATGTCGCGCTGCAACGCATCTTCCTGCACGAGGATCCGGGCTGGGGCGGGCGGCGTATCCTCTGCATCGGCTCGCTCGGCGCGCCGGGCGCGTGGTCCTCCGGCATGAACTCGGATGGCTTCGCGCTCGCCGACACGCAGATCGCCACCGCCGACCACGGGCCGGGCCTGCTGCGCTACTTCCTGATGAACCGGCTGCTCGCGACCTGCGCGCGCGTGGATGACGCGCTCGGCGCGATCCGCGCGCTGCCGCATGCGGGCGGCGGCAGCCTCGTGATGGTCGATGCCGGCGGGGCCGGTGCTGCGGTCGAGCTGCGCCACCGCCGCGTCGATATCGAGGAAGGCGGCACGGTGGTCCACACGAACCACTACCTCGCCGCGCCCGATCCGCTGGCACCCGTGGCGCATTCCATCGGCCGGCTGGAAACGCTGCGCGCCGCGCTGGCCGCGGACCCGGCGCGCGATCCGCGCGAACTGCTCGCGCTGCACGCGCCCACCGCCGTCTGCCGCCACGCGCCGGACCCTTCGCCCACGCTGGCCGGCGCGGTGTGGAACGCACGCGACGGCACCGCGCTGTGTGCGCTCGGCCCGCCCTGCTCCACCCCCTGGCGCCGCTTCGAGCCGGCCCCCGACGGATGGCGCGAAACCCACGCATAAGCGTAAACTCCGCGCGGATACGCGGAGACCCCATGGCCCAAGGCGACCTGCTGGGCGAGCACGAGAGCATCCGCGCGGTCCGCGCGCTGGTGGCGCGCATCGCCGCCAGCCCGGTGCGTCAGATCCTGCTCTACGGCGAGACGGGCACCGGCAAGGGCCTGGTCGCGCGGATGATCCACCGCCTCTCCACCCGCGCATCGCGCGCCTTCGTGGACGTGAACTGCGCGGCCATCCCCGCCAACCTCATGGAAAGCGAGCTGTTCGGCCATGAGCGCGGCGCCTTCACCGGCGCGGCCGGCACCAAGCCGGGGCTGATCGAGGCGGCCGATGGCGGCACGCTGTTCCTCGACGAGATCCGGGAGATGGACCCGCAGCTTCAGGCCAAGCTGCTGACGCTGCTGGATACCCAGCGCTTCCGCCGCGTCGGGGCGGTGAAGTCCATCGGCGTGGACGTGCGCTTCGTCGCCGCCACCAACAGGATACTGCTGGCCGAGGTCACCGCCGGCCGCTTCCGCGACGACCTCTACTGGCGGCTCCAGGTCGTGCCGGTGAACATCCCGCCGCTCAGGGCCCGCGGCGATGACGTGCTGCTGCTCGCCGACAGCTTCCTCGCGCATCACGGCGCGCGCTACGGCCGCGCCATCAAGGGGCTGGAGCCCGCCGTGGTCGAGGCCTTCCGCCGCTACTCCTGGCCCGGCAACGTCCGCGAGCTGGAGAACCTGATCGAGCGCATCGCCCTGCTGGAGACCGAGGACAAGGTACTGATGCGCCACCTGCCGGACCGGCTGGTGCGGGAGGTGGAGGGCCGCGCGCCACCGCCGGCGGCCGGCATGGGCGAAGGCGCCGCCCACCTGCCGCTGCATCTGGGCTTTCACGCCGGCACCGAGAATTTCCAGCGCGCGCTGATCGCCGCCGCGCTGAAGGATGCCCGCAACCGCCATGGCCGTGCGGCGCAGCGGCTGAAGCTCTCGCGCCACGCCTTGCGGCACCAGATGCTCAAGCTGGGGATGAACCCGGCGGAGTGAGCCGCCGCATACCGTCTGGCACGCCGCATGCAATGCCCGTTGCATGACCGAGATCAGCATCCTCTGCCCCACCGGACATCTGGGTTTCACGCCGCTCGAACCGGCGTCCTTCCGCGCGGGCTGCGCGCTGAAGCCGGATTTCATCATCGCCGACAGCGGAAGCTGCGATATCGGCCCCTATCCGCTCGGCGCGGACGGGCAGGCGAGCCCCGCCGCCTGGCAGCGCCACGATGTGGAGATCATGCTGACGGAGGCGCGCCGGCTGGGCGTGCCGATGATCATCGGATCCGCCAGCGACACCGGCACCGATCGCGGCGTGCGGCAGTTCGCCCAGATCGTCGCCGACATCGCGGCGGAGAAGGGCATGGCCCCGTTCCGGATGGCGACGATCTTCTCCGAGCTGACGCGCGAGCAGGTCATCGGCCGCATCGACTCCGGCGCCACGGTGCAGGGTCTGGATGGCCGCCCCGATGCCGATGCCGCGCTGATCGGCCGCACCGACCGCATCGTCGCGGTGATGGGCGCGGAGCCGATCGCCGCCGCGCTGAAGGAAGGGGCAGACGTGGTCATCGCCGGCCGCGCCTCGGACTG
Organism: Rhodovastum atsumiense; assembly: GCA_037190665.1. Taxonomy (GTDB): domain Bacteria; phylum Pseudomonadota; class Alphaproteobacteria; order Acetobacterales; family Acetobacteraceae; genus JBBCJT01. The sequence continues at coordinate 8,239 of JBBCJT010000222.1, forward strand.
CGCGCTGTTCGCGGCCCCGCTGCTGAACGCCGGCATGTCGCCCGCCACCGCCTACTATGCCGGCAAGCTGATGGAGTGCGCGTCCTTCTGCTGCGAGCCGTTCATGGGCAAGGAGAGCATCTTCGGCCGGATCAGGGAGGACGACATCCGCGTCACCGCGATGCATCCCGGCCAGCGCTGCACGCCCGCATCGCTCGCGAGCCACGCGATGTACGAGCGGCGCGACCCGTTCCGCGAATACGTCGCGAGCGGCTACGTGGACATGACCAACGTCCGCTACGAGGAGTGGGATGAGAAGGCCGCGCGTGCGACCGGCGCGCGCTTCGTGCCGTCCGCCACACCCATGGTGAAGCTGGAAGGCGCGGGCAAGGTGGGCGAGCGGCGACTTGCCATCGTCGGCATCCGCGATCCCTACACGATCGAGAACATCGACAAGGCGATGGGCTGGGCGCGCGCGCGTCTGGCGGAGCGCTTCGGCGCGCCCGAGCAGTCGGGCTGGACCGTTCATTACCATGTCTATGGCCGCAACGGCGTCATGGGCGACCTGGAACCCACCCCGCCACGGCGGCCGCATGAGCTCGGCATCGTCGCCGAGGTGGTCTGCCAGGACCCGAAGCGCGCCGAGGAGATCTGCGCGCTGGCCGCGCGCAACCTGTTCTACGCGCGCCTTGCGGAGGTGAAGGGCACCGCCGGCGCCGCGGCGCTGATGTCGGACGAGATCCTGGTCGGCAAGCCCGGCTACGAATGGACGCTGAACCACGTGATGCCGGTGCGCGATGCGGCGGAGCTGTTCCGCACCGAGTTCAGCAACGTGGATGGCACCGCACGGAAGGCCGCCTGATCATGCGCAACATGCCCACGCTGCGCGACCTCGCCAGCACGATCCGCAGCAAGAACGCCGGGGTCGATCACATCACCTTCGACCTGATCTTCCGCGAGCGCGCCAATTTCGAGAGGGTGCGCGACGCCAGGGTGCTGACCCCGGCGCGCGTCGCGGAGATCTACGGCATCCCGCGCGAGCGGGTGACCGACTTCGTGGTCTTCGAGCCGGCGAACGCCATCAAGTTCACCATCCGCCGCCTTCGTCCTTCCGGCAGTCCGGGCGAGCACGATGTCTTCGGGGCGCAGCAATACGCGCCGCTGTTCGATATCGAGGTGCCGTAGGGAGCGGGCCGGCCCTTCGGTTGATCCGATAGGTTCCGCGGGCGGGATCGGCCCTCACCCCGGCCCTCTCCCGCTTGCGGGAGAGGGAGGGAAGGTCACCGCTTTCGGGCAGGGAATCGCACCTGCCTTCGGTCGTATGGACGGATGAGGAAGTCGCAGGCCAATACTCTTCGCGCCCGGCAAATCGAGATCAGGTCGTTCTCACCCCCCTCTTCTGCCCGCAAAATTCCATATGCGATTGGCCTGCTTTCGGGGGAGGCAGGCTGATCGGTCGCGTGACGTGGCCGATCAGCCCGTGGCCGGTTCAGCCCAAGAACGAGGAGCCGGACGATCCGGAGCGGCCTCGGCCGAGTTTCGCCGCCGCTTCGTCGACACCGGGCCACGTGGCCTGAAGCCCGCCCCGCATCAGTCGGCCACCGGCCGGCACGGACAGCGACCCGCTGCACAGCATCCGCCCGTGCCTAGCGATGAACGCCTCCGCCATGACAACATCGCCGCGGTCTATGACGGGCGGCCGAGGCTGTATCCGTCCGGTTTCGGGACGGAACGATAATCGGGGCATGCCGTGGCGTGGCGTCCAGGCGCTCTCGATGACAGCGACGCCGTAGTCCCTCAATCCGCCTTCGTCACTCCTCGGTGCATATGGTCAGCGCGCGTCGATCCGCCTGCGCGCGCCGAGGCCATGGCTGCCAACCCGAAAACCCATAGCCGCCGTCTCACGACCATACAGCCATCGCAGTATCCCGAAATCGCCGACGATCCGGGTACGTGTGCCTCGTGCAGCCAACGGCCCCGCGCATAACGACTATCGGCGCCTGTGATTGGGATCGGCGCGACCCCATCCTCATATCCCCCTCCGCCAAGAGCGAACTCACCTTCCTGCGGCTGCGGCACCGCACCCACCTGGATCCGGTACACCATGAAGAAGATCGGCTTTCTGTCGTTCGGCCACTGGACGCCCTCGCCCCAGTCCGGCACGCGCTCGGCCGCAGACGCGCTGCTCCAGTCCATCGACCTTGCCGTCGCGGCGGAGGAACTGGGGGCGGACGGCGCCTATGTCCGCGTCCATCACTTCGCGCGCCAGCTCGCCTCGCCCTTCCCGCTGCTCGCCGCGATGGGCGCGAGGACCAGCCGCATCGAGCTGGGCACCGCGGTGATCGACATGCGCTACGAGAAC
>JBBCJT010000223.1:0-31903 GCA_037190665.1 Rhodovastum atsumiense
TGGGAAGGCCCCGCGCGGAAGCCGGGGCCTTCTTCGTGTCCGGGCCTGCTCATGCCGCGCCCCGCGCGGGCAGGTTCATGCGCATGCGCTGCGCGAGTTCGAAGCGGATGCCCGGCTGCGTCAGCAGGGAGAACGTCGTCGTCAGCCCGTCGCGGAAGGTGCGGCGGCGGATCAGCAGGCAGGGCTCGCCCGGCGCGACGGCGAGCATGCGCGCGGTGGCGCGGTTGGCGGCGATCGCGGTGATCGCCTGCTCCAGCTCGTGCACGTCAGCCGCGCGGCGCAGGTAGTCGGACGTGGTGCCGCGCGCGTAGTCCTGATCCAGATAGGCGGGCGCGTGATCGGGGCGCACGAACCGCTCCTCGATCTGGATCGGCGTGCCGTCGCCGCGATGCAGGATGACGCTGTGGAAGATCGGCGCGCCCGGCTGCACGTTCATCGGCACGGCCGTCTCGGCGGTGGCGGGGATGCGCTCCAGCGTCAGCACCGTGCAGCTCCATGCCATGCCGCGCGCGGCGATCTCGTCGGCGATGGAGTCGATCGTCATCAGCCCGAAGCGCGGCTTGCCTTCCGCGACGAAGGTGCCGACGCCGGGCACCTTGCGCAGCCTGCCCTCGTCGGCGAGTTCCTTGAACGCGCGGTTGATGGTGATGCGGCTGACGCCCAGCATCGGCCCCAGCTCGTTCTCGCTGGGGATGCGCGCGTTCGGTCCCCACTCGCCGGCGTCGATGCGCGTGCGCACGTAGTCCTTCACCGCCTCGTACAGCGGCTTGGCGGCATCCAGCATCTGGACCTCCGGGAGCATCGCGGCTAAAGGTACATCCATGACCTGTCATGTCAAGTCCGGTGCGCCCCGCCCGCGGCGTCGCGTCTCCCTCGACCGCCTGGCCCCGACTGCGGCACAAACTTCGCCATGACCACGCTGTTCGCGCGTTCCGCGCTGCTGCCCGCCGGCTGGGCGAAGAATGTCCGCATTGAGATCGATGCCGCCGGGTGGATCGCTTCCGTCACGCCGGGCGCGGCGGGCGCCGGGGCGGCGCTGCCGGTCGTGTTGCCGGGCATGCCGAACCTGCACTCGCACGCCTTCCAGCGCGCGATGGCGGGGCTCGCGGAACGCCGCTCGCCGGCCGGACGGGACGATTTCTGGACGTGGCGGGAGACGATGTACGGCTTCGTCGGCCGCTTCGCGCCGGAGGATGCGGAGGCGGTGGCGGCGCAGCTCTATGCGGAACTGCTGCGCTGGGGCTTCACCGCGGTCTGCGAGTTCCACTACCTGCACCACCAGCCGGACGGCACGCCCTATGCCAACCCGGCGGAGATGGCGCTGCGCCACGTCGCGGCCGCGGAGCGCGCCGGCATCGGGCTGACCATGCTGCCGAGCCTGTACCGCTACGGCGGCATCTTCGGCCGCGCGCCGCATGCCGGGCAGCGCCGCTTCCTCAACGACACCGAAGCGCTGCTCGCGATCCGCGACCGCCTGCCGCCGCCCGGCCCGCAATTCGCGCGCGGCCTCGCGCCGCACAGCCTGCGCGCGGTCACGCCCGCGATGCTGGCGCAGATCGCGAGCGATCCCGGCCCGATCCACATCCATGCCGCCGAGCAGGTGAAGGAAGTGGCCGAATGCGTCGCCGAAACGGGTGCGCGGCCGGTGCGCTGGCTGCTCGACAACGCGCCGGTCGATGCGCGCTGGTGCCTGATCCACTGCACGCATCTGGACGAGGGGGAGGTCGCGGGCCTCGCCGCCTCCGGCGCGGTCGCCGGGCTGTGCCCCTCCACCGAGGCCTCGCTGGGCGACGGCACCTTCCCGCTGCTCGCCTATCGCGCGGCGGGCGGGCGGATCGGGCTGGGCACCGACTCCCATGTCGGCGTGTCGGTGCGCGACGAACTGCGCCAGCTCGAAACCAGCCAGCGCCTGCGCGACCTCGCCCGCGCGCTGGCGGGCGATGCGGAAAGCCCGCATCCGGCGCGCGCGCTGTTCGACGCGGCGCTGGCCGGCGGGGCGCAGGCTTCGGGGCGGAAGATCGGCGCACTCGCGCCCGGCCACCGGGCGGACCTGCTAGTGCTCGATCCCGATCACCCCGTGCTGGTCGGGCGGGCGGAGGATGCGTTGCTCGATTCCTGGGTGTTCAGCGGCCAGGACAATCCGATCCGCGACGTGATGTGCGGCGGCCGCTGGGTGGTGCGCGACGGGCGGCACATGCGCGAGGAGGCGATCCGTCAGGCCTACCGCACCGCGGTGGCGCGCCTCTCCGCCGCCTGATCCCGCGAAGGGGAGGCGGCTTTCCTCACGGAGAACGAAACGCGGCCTTATGTATAGTTATCAGAACGATACCTTGGCCGCTTCTCCTTCGCCCCTCACGTGATTCTACCGACGATTGAAGCCCCCGCCGCCGACGCTGTAACCATGAGCGTGGCCGGCACCGAACGCCTTGCGGGGACAATTTTCGACCTCCGCAACTAATGGTCACGATGCAGATCAATGACCTCACCCATCGGCCAGCGTTACTGTCCCGGACAGCCCGCGCCCTGTCTCATTTCGCCGCAACCATGACGTGTGGGAACAAAAAGGAGACGATCATTCCGTTTGTGCACCCACCTGCGCGCACGTCCGGCGAATGGTTGCGCGCGTGATGCGCTATTTGCGGCAGACCCATGACGCGACTGCGCGCGGGCCTGTATGGGTCGCCGCATGACGCCAGGGGATGACGCCACCGCGCTGGTCAAGCAGGAAGTCGCGCGCGCGCGCCGCAAGGCGGGACCCGCGCTGGCCTTCGGTCTGGCGGGCATCCTGCTCGGCGTCGTGCAGGCCGGTGCGGTCGCCTGGGCGCTCGCCGCCGCCATCGCCGGCACGTGGTCGCTTGCGGCGATCGCTGTCTTCATGGTCGCCGCACTGCTGCGCGCCGGCTGCGGGATGGGTGTGGAACTGAAGGGATTCGCCGCGGGCGCCGCCGCGCGCCGGCGGCTGCGGACCGAGGGGCTGGCCCGCGCGCTCGGCGCGCCGGCGTCCGGCGCGTCGGCGGGCGAGCTTGCGGCCACGTTGACCGACGGGGTGGAAGCGTTCGACGGGCTGCACGCGCGCTGGGCCGCCGCCGCGACGCTCGCCGCGATCGGGCCGGTGCTGATCGGCTGCATCGTGCTGATCGCCGATCCGGTCGCGGGACTGGTGCTGCTGGCGGCGGGACTGTTCGTGCCCTTCGGCATGGCGCTCGCCGGCATCGGCGCGGGGACCGCGGCGAAGCGGCAGTTCCTCGCGATGACGCGGCTGCAGGCGCGCTTCCTCGACCGGGTGCGCGGCCTGTCCACCATCGTGCTCGCCGGCCGCGCGGAGGCGGAGGCCGCGGCGCTGCAAGACGCGGCTGCGGAACTCGGCCGCCGCACGCTGCGGGTGCTGCGCATCGCCTTCCTGTCCTCGGCCACGCTCGATCTCGCCGCCGTCGTCGCGCTCACCGTGCTCGCCATCCGCTATGGCGGGGCGCTCGTGGCGGGCAGTCTCGCCGACCCCTTCGCGGCGATCTTCGTGCTGCTGCTGGTGCCGGAATTCTTCGCCCCGCTGCGGGCTTTCTCCGCCGCCTACCAGGACCGGCTGCACGCCGCCGGCGCCGCGCCGGGGCTGGCCGGGCTGCCGCCGGCCCCCGCGCCGGCACCGGACCAGCCGGTGCGCGCGGTGGCCGCGCGCGGCGTGACCGTGACGTTCGAGGACGTGCGCGTGGTCTACGACCCGGCGCGCGGCCCGGCGCTGGACGGGCTGAGCTTCCGCGTGACCCCGGGCCAGACGCTGGTGCTCGCCGGCCCGTCCGGGGCGGGCAAGTCCACCGTGTTCGCCGTGCTGCTCGGCTTCGCCACGCCCGAATCCGGCCGCGTGGCCATCAACGGCGTGCCGCTGGAAACGCTGGTGCCGGCGGCGCGGCGGCGGCTGATCGGCTGGGTCGGGCAGCGGCCGCACCTGTTCGCCGCCTCGATCCGCGACAACATCCGCTTCGCCCGGCCCGAGGCCTCCGATCCCGAGATCGAGGCGGCCGCCGCTGCCGCCCATGTCTCCGTCTTCGCGGCCGCCCTGCCGCAGGGGCTCGACACGATGGTGGGCGAGGGCGGGTTCGGCCTGTCGGGCGGCGAGGCGCAGCGCGTGGCCGTGGCGCGCGCCTTCCTGCGCGACGCGCCGCTGCTGCTGCTCGACGAGCCGACCGCGCATCTGGACCCGGCCACGGAGGCCGATCTTCTCGACAGCCTGCGCCGCCTCGCGCTCGGCCGCACCGTGATCGTGGCGAGCCACGCCACCGCCGCGCATGCCTGGGCGGGCGCGCGGCTCGACCTGCGCGCCGGCCGCGCCGTCGCCGCGGCGAGTGCGGCGTGATGCCTACGGTTTCGGTTTCCGGACTGTCCGCCGGGATGCCTCCTCTCTCCCGCATGCGGGGGTTTTGCGGACGGGCTGGCGCAACGAGCGTCACGCAGCGTGAGGGGGTTTGCGTGGATGCGAGACCTCACTGTGGCGCTGGTGGACGCACCCTCACCCCAGCCCTCTCCCGCACGCGGGAGAGGGAGATCTTCCGTTTTCGGACGTCTTGCGGACGGGCTGAGGTAAGGCGCGTCACGCAGGGTCCCCTCTCCCGCCTGGCGGAAGAGGGACAGGGTGAGGGGGGCTGCGCGGAGGCGAAACTTCGCCGCGGCGGGTGCACCCTCATCCCGGTCTTCTCCCGCAGGGGGAACGGGCGGGGCTGTTTCGCAAGGCTGCCAACGAGGCCGCTCGCATGAACGCGCTGTCCCCGATCCTCGCGCTCGCCCGTCCGCGCGCCCCACTGCTGCTGGCCGGCATCTTCGTCTCCATCGCGGCGCTGATCGCGGGCATCGCGCTGATGGGTCTCGCCGGCGGGATGGTCGCGGCCGGGACCACCGGCGGGGCGATCGCGCTGATCTGGCTGCGTGGCGTCGGCGCCGGGCGCGTCGTGCTGCGCTACCTGGAACGGCTGGTGACTCACGCGGCGACCTTCCGCGTGCTGGCCGACATCCGCGTCTGGTTCTTCCGCCGGCTCGCCGCCTCCGGCGCGGGCGGGCTCGGCTACCGCCGCGCCGGCGACGTGCTGGGGCGGCTGGTGGCGGATGTCGAGGCGCTGGACGGGCTGTACCTGCGCGTCGCCGTGCCGCTCGTCGGCGCGCTGGTGCTGCTGCCGGTGCTGACCTTCGCGATCGGCCACTACGCCGCCGGCCTCGCCGCCGTGCTGGTCGCGCTCTACGCGGCCGCCGCCTTCGTGCTGCCGTGGTACGCGGCGCGCGACGGACGCGCGGCCGGGGTCGCGGCGGCAGAGGCATCGGGGCGGCTGCGCACCGCGGTGGTCGATGTCACGCTCGCGCGCACCGAGATCGCCGCTGTGGGCGGCGAGGGGCGCGCCATCGCCCAGGTGCAGGCCGAGGAAGCCGCGCTGCTCGCCGTGCAGCGGCAACTCGCATGGCGCGGCGCGATGTGGGGCGCGGCCGCCTTCCTGTGCGGGCAGGTGGCGCTGGTGGTGATCCTGGTCTCCGCCTCGGCCACCCCGCTCGCCGCGCTGATCGCCGCTTTCCTCGCGGTCGCGGCGTTCGAGGCGGTGGGCGGGCTGCCGCGCGCCGGGCTTCAGGCAGGGCAGGCCGCCGCGGCGGCGGAGCGCATCGTGGCGGCGGCGTCCGTTCCGGCGGCCGTCGCCGATCCGCCGGTGCCGGCCGCGATGCCCACGCGCGCGTCGCTGCGCTTCGAGGGCGTGCATTTCGGCTGGCGGCCGGAGCGCAAGGTGCTGGACGGGCTGACGCTGGACGTGCCCGAGGGCGCGCGCGTCGCGCTGCTCGGCCCCTCGGGCGCGGGCAAGTCCACGCTCGCGGCGCTGGCGCTGAAGCTGGCTCAGCTGCAATCGGGGCGCATCCTGCTGGGCGGTGCCGATATCGCGACGCTGGCGGCCGCCGAGGTGCGGTCCCGCATCGCCTATCTCGCGCAGCAGACGCATCTGTTCGACGACACGATCCGCGCCAACCTGCGTCTGTCCGCCCCCGAGGCGGAGGACGCGGCGCTGTGGCACGCGCTGGAGGTCGCGCGGCTGGCCGACGTGGTCCATGCGCTGCCGGACGGACTCGACACGTGGATCGGCGAGGGCGGCGCGCGGCTGTCGGGCGGGCAGGGGCGGCGTCTCGCACTCGCCCGCACGCTGCTCGCGCCGGCGCGGATCTGGATCCTCGACGAGCCGGCGGCGGGGCTCGACCTGCCCACGGAACGCGAGTTCTTCGCCGCGCTGGAACCCGCCGCAGAGGGCCGCACGCTGCTGCTGATCGCGCACCGGCTGACCGGCGCGGAAACGCTGGACCGCGTCTGGCGGCTGTCCGGCGGCCACGCGGTCCCGGCGGCGGCCTGAGCGCGTCCGCGAACGGGCGGCTTGATCGCCTTTCCCGTGGAGGTGGCGTGGCCACGCCCGCCGCTTGGCTGCATCCGCTCTGCAAGCGGTTCGATCGCGCCCCGTGCGCTGGCGGACCTGATCGCCTCTGCCACGCGGATGGTCTGGTCGCGTCCGTCGCGCAGGCAGCCTGATCGCGTCGGCCGTAGAGACGGTTTGATCGCCCCCGCCGCACGGACCCACTGGCCGCCTTCATCGCACACACCGCTTGATCGCGTTGACGTGAGGCGAAGGCGCGGGCAAGCAGCAGATGCCCCGTGATGGAGACTCCGAAATGCGCCGCCATTTCCTGATCGCCCTGCCGCTCCTCGCGGCCGCGTGCGCATCCAGCCGCAACGAGCCGCCGCCGGGGTCGCGACAGGCCTTCGTGGTGTTCTTCGAGGACGGGTCCGCCACGCTCGACGCCCAGGCCAACGCGGGGATGGACGAGGCCGCCGATCTCGCCAAGCGCTATGCGGCGGTGAAGCTCGTGGTCGCGGGCTATGCCGACCCCGAGGGCGCGAGCGAGGCGAACCGGGCGCTGTCCCGCGCCCGTGCGCAGGCCGTCGCGGACGGGCTCGTGGCGCGCGGCGTGGCGCGCGACCGGCTGTCGGTGGTCGGCCGCGGCTCCACCGGCGTCACCTACTCGCCGCTGGAAGCCCGCCGGGTCGAGGTACGCGTCGCGCACTGATCCGCGCGACGACCCCGCGACAGGCTGTTGCGCGCCGCAAGCAGGAACGCAACCATACCGGAGTCCAGCGAAAGCGAATCCGCATGCGCCGTGCCCTGCTCAGCCTGCCGCTGATCGCCCTGATCGCCGCCTGCACGACCACGCCCGCCAGTCAGGCTTTCCTGGTCTTCTTCGAACCATGGTCGGTCAAGCTCGACGCCCAGGGCCGCGCCGCGATCGACGGCGCGGCGGAACTGGCGCGGAAGTCACCGTCGTCCACGATCCATGTCGTCGGCTTCGCCGATCCCGAAGGCAGCACGGCCGCCAACATCGAACTGTCGCGGCTGCGCGCGCAGCTCGTCGTCGATGAGCTGGTGAAGGCCGGCGTGCCGCAGGCCCGTATCCGCCAGTCCGGCCGCGGCCCTACCGATTTCGCCCAGTCCTCGCTGGAAAGCCGCCGCGTCGAGATCACCATCAGCGGCATCTGACCGCCCCGCTATCGGGACGGGCGCTTCCGGTCGCGGCTGCGCGACCAGAGAGGAGACTGCATGCCTTCCACGACGGTCCGGGAACTCGATGTCGATGCGGGCAGCTATTTCCGCATCGGCACGCCACGGCGCATCGCGCCCCGGCTGCGCATCGCCCTGTCCGAACACTGCTTCGCGCCGGTGCTGGACGATCTCGACGCGGACTGGCTCGCCAGCGTGGCCACGCCCGCCTTCCACATCCTCGCGCGGACACGTCCGCCGGAGCGGCGCGAGAGCTTCCTGTCGATCGGCACCGGATGCGGCCTCGATGCGCTGGCGGCGGTGGAGATCCTGGGCGCGCGGCAGGTCGCCGTCACGGATGTGTTCGACGACATCATCGCGGTGGCGCGCACCAACATCCGGACGAACCTCGCCAGCGGCACCGATGTCGCGCTGACCGCCGAGACGGGCGACCTGCTGGCGCCCCTGCAGGGACGCGACCTGCGTTTCGATCTGGTCTACGAGAATCTGCCCAACACGCCCATCGCGGACGCCGAACAGCTCAACGTGCGGCAGACGGTCGCCGGCTTCCTCGCCCCGCGCAGCGAGGCGATGCCGGATTTCGTCAGCGCGCATCTGCTGGTGCTGCACTACCTCGCCCTGGTGCAGGCGCGCCCGATGCTCAATCCCGGCGGGGTCGTGCTGTCCACCATCGGCGGCCGCATTCCGCTGGCGAGCTTCACCGACCTCGCCGCGGCGGCCGGCTATCGCGGGCGGCTGTTGACCTATGGCTGGAAGAAGCAGGTGGACCCGGAGGACTACATCCCCGGCTACATCGCGATGGAGCGGGACGGGCTGGGACCGTTCCATTTCTATCGCGTGGACGACCTGCGCGCGGCCTTCGCGGGCCGCGACCCCGAACAGGCAGGCGAGCAGGCGCTGGCGATCGAGGCCGCGCTCGCGCCATCGCGGCTGTCGGCATCGGCGGCACTGGCGGCGCATCGTGCCGGCACGCCGGTCGGACATACGGTCGTGGCGCTGCTGTCGGAGCCCGTGTGAGCAAGGACCTGTCGGCACTGGTCGCGGAAGCGCGGGCGCGTCTGCGGATCGGCCTCGACCGCGACGATGCGGTCGGCGCGGAACTGCGCCGGGTCGATGCCCTGATCGACGGGGCGGCGGCGCCCGGTCTGTTGCCCGCGCCAACGGGACATCCGGTGCTTGGCCATCTTGCCGCCGCGCTGGATGGCGTCGATGGCTTCGCCACGCTGGCGCGGCTGGGGCCGGCGCTGCCCTGGCGATACGGCTATGCTCCGCATCCGTCGCGCGCGGGGCTGGAAGACCGCATGGCATGGGCGGAGATCGTCGGCCCCGATGCGCCGTTGCGGCATCCGGCGCTGTGTCTCGGCTTCGTGCTGTTCGCGCCGGAGACGTACTATCCGCCGCACGCGCATCCGGCGGTCGAGCTGTACCACGTGATCTCCGGCGCGGCGCTGTGGACGGCGGGAAGTGAGGAGACGCGGCAACCATCGGGCGCGTTCGTGCTGCATCCCTCCGGCCTGCCGCATGCGACGCGCACGCAGGGCGAGCCGCTGCTGACGATCTACACCTGGACCGGCGACGTGGACTCGCCTTCGCGCTTCGTCTGATACCGGCGCGGGTGCCGACGGGAAGGCCATCGGCACGGCCCGGCGGTATGACAGTGCCTGTTTCGCCGCGCAGGCCGGGCAAAAGAACGTGCGGAGGTGACGGCTCCGCTGGGGCAGACTCCGCCGCGTGATCGAGTCGCTGCTGCCTCTGCCGTCGCCCGAGGATGCGCTGCACCGCGTCTTCGGCTTTCCGTCCTTCCGGGGCCTGCAGGCGGAGGCGATCGCGCATGTGATGGCGGGCGGCGATGCGCTGGTGCTGATGCCCACCGGCGGCGGCAAGTCGCTCTGCTACCAGATCCCCGCGCTGTGCCGGCCGGGCACCGCGGTGGTGATCTCGCCGCTGATCGCGCTGATGGACGATCAGGTCGCCGCACTGCGGCAGGCGGGCGTGGCCGCGGCGGCGATCCATTCGGAACTGGATGACGGCGAGGCGCGCACGGTGCTGCGCGAACTGTCGGAAGGCCGGCTCGACCTGCTCTATCTCAGCCCGGAGAAGCTGCTCGGCAACGGCATGATGGACCGGCTGTCGCGCCGGCGCCTCGCGCTGGTGGCGGTGGACGAGGCGCATTGCGTCTCGCAGTGGGGCCACGAGTTCCGCCCCGAATACCGCAGCCTGTCCGTGCTGAAGGAACGGCTACCCGGCGTGCCACGTATCGCGCTGACGGCCACCGCCGATCCGCGCACGCGGGCCGACATCCTGGTCGGGCTCGACATGCCCGAGGCGAAGGTCTTCGCGGCATCCTTCCACCGGCCCAACCTGCACATCGCCGCCGCACCCAAGGTGGGCGAGACGCAGCAGCTCGCGACCTTCCTGCGCGGGCGCGACGGGCAGTGCGGCATCGTCTACTGCGGCACGCGCGCGAAGACGGAGCGGATGACACAGCGGCTGGGCGCGCGCGGCGTGCCGGCGGTCGCCTTCCATGCCGGACTCGATCCGCTCGAGAAGCGCCGCGCGGCGCGGCGGTTCCGCGACGGCGAGCCGCTGGTGATGGTCGCCACGATCGCCTTCGGCATGGGCATCGACCGGCCGGACGTGCGCTTCGTCGTCCATCTCGACATGCCGGACAGCCCGGAAGCCTATTACCAGCAGATCGGCCGCGCCGGCCGCGACGGGGAGCGGGCGGATGCGCTGCTGCTCTACGGCATGGACGACATCGCCCGCTCGCGGCACTTCCTCGCCCAGTCGGGCGCGCCGGAGATCCAGAAGCGCGAGCAGCGCGCGCGGCTGGAGGCGATGATCGCGCTGACCGAGACCGCCGAGTGCCGCACACGCTCGCTGCTCGCCTGTTTCGGCGAGGAGATGCGGGAGCCCTGCGGCCATTGCGACCTCTGCGCCGCCCCGCCGCGCCGCTTCGACGGCACCGTGCCGGCGCAGAAGGTGCTGTCGGCGGTGCTGCGGACGGGGCGGATGTTCGGCGCGCTGCACATCGTCTCCGTGCTGCGCGGCGAGAAGACCGAGCAGGTGATCCGCCACCGCCACGATGCGCTGCCGACCTTCGGCGTCGGGCGCGACCGGGGGCCGGGCTTCTGGCGCGGCGTGATCCGCCAGCTCGTCGCCCGCGGCGCGCTGGACGTGGACACCGAGGGCCACGGCGCGCTGGTGCCGGTGGAGACGGCCGCGCGGCCGATCCTGCGCGGCGAGGCGCAGGTGCTGCTGCGCGACGACCCGGAGCCGCAGGCGGCCGGAGGCGCCGGGGCGCCCCGCGCGGCCGCCCCGCCGCCCGGCGAGGACCCGGATTTCGACGCGCTGCGCGCCTGGCGCGCGGCCGAGGCCAAGGCGCAGGGCGTGCCGCCCTACGTGATCTTCCACGACGCCACGCTGCGGGAGATCGCCGCCCTGCGCCCCGCCGACCTCGCCGCGCTGGGCCAGGTGAAGGGAGTGGGGGCCTCCAAGCTCTCCCGCTATGGCGGTGCTGTGATTTTGGCACTTGCGAGGCAATCGCAACCCGGGTAGGTGCGAGTTATTCGCATCCGCGGGTTTCTCATGATCGTCTGCGTCTGCAACGGCCTGAACGACCGCCACGTCCGCAGCGCGGCCGAGAACGGTGCGAATTCCCCCGCCGAGGTCTATCGCGCGTGCGGCTGCCGGCCCGATTGCGGGCTGTGCGCGGGCGAGATGCGGCGCATCGTCAACGAGGTCGCCTACCCGGTCGGCCGCACTGCGGCGGTGCTCGCCGGCGAGTAGGCCGTCCCTGGTTGCGATTGCGACCGCGTCGCAATTTCTCCAGCAAAAACAATGACTTGACGGGCCCGCAGGCACCGCGCATCCCTTGCAGCCAAGCAAGCAGGAGATGCCGGCCATGAAGGGCGACCCGAAGGTTGTCGAAATTCTGAACACGGTCCTCACCAACGAGTTGACCGCGATCAACCAGTACTTCCTGCACGCCCGCATGCTGAACCACTGGGGCGTGACCAAGCTCGGCAAGAACGAGTACCAGGAAAGCATCGAGGAGATGCAGCACGCCGACTGGCTGATCGAGCGTATCCTGTTCCTCGAAGGGCTGCCGAACGTTCAGCGGCTGAACAAGATCCTGATCGGCGAGAGCGTGGAGGAAATCCTCCGCTGCGACATCAAGGTCGAGGAGAAGGCGATCTCCGACCTGCGCGAGGGCATTGCCCATTGCGAGCAGGTCCGCGACTTCCCCTCCCGCGACCTGCTGGCGAAGATCCTGCGCGACGAGGAGCACCATGTGGACTTCGTCGAGACGCAGTTCGACCTGATCGAGCGGATCGGCATCCAGAACTACATCCAGCTCAATTCCGACGCCGCCGGCGAGGGCCACGAGAAGGCCGCGCCGGTCTGAGCGACCGCGCCGTCTCCGCGAAAGCGGGGAGGGCGAAGGTGAGGGCCGATACCATGGCGCCGCCCGCAACGATGCGGGCGGCGCTGTCCGTTGGATAACGGCGTGACCTTCGGCTGAAGGCGAGGACCGCCGCGCAAGTCCCCCTCTCCCGCCCGGCGGGAGAGGGAGGGGCCCGCGCTCGCGCGGGAGAGTGAGGGGGGCTGGCTGGAGGCGAAACCTCCTCGTCACGCTGGCGGACGCACCCTCACCCCCGCCCTCTCCCGCCTCGCGGGAGAGGGAGAAGGGGCGCGCGCCTGCGCAGGGCACGCCATTTCACATCACCGCCCGTACCACCGGCGGCGGCAGCTCGCGGAGTTCGCGCCGTGCCTCCTCGCGGTTGCTTTCGACGCGCCGGTCGGCCAGCGCACGCTCCACCGCATCCTCCGCCGCCCTGGCCTTCGCCAGCGCCTGCCTGACCGCATCGCGCCGGCGCTCCGCGGCGCGTTCCTCGTCCTGCGCGGAGGCGACCGCGGCGCGGGCGGTGGGCAGCCAGGCGAGCAGGGCCAGCGGGTCGCTCGCGGTGGCGTGGTGGCGGATGCGGTTGGCCCACGCGATCTGCGCGAGCTTCGCCTCGGTCACGTCGCGCGTGGCGGAAGCGAGATCGAGCTCGGCCTGTCGACGCTCGATCCTGCGCAGCCGCATCAGCGCATGCAGCGGGCCTTCGTCCATTGCGTCATCATCCACGCGGGGTGTTGACGCAACGTTACGAGGGGCGGCTACAGCGGCAGGCGCGTCAGCAGCCCCGCGAACAGCCGCGCGCGCGGCACCAGCGAGGACACGTCGATGTGCTCGTCCAGCGTGTGGGCGTTGCGGCCCATCACGCCGAGTCCGTCGAGCGTGGGAATGCCCATCGCGCCGGTGAAGTTGCCGTCCGATCCGCCGCCGGCCGATTGCGGCGTGACCGGGAAGCCGATCTCGCCGGCGACGGATTTCGCCAGCTCGAACAGCGCGCGGTCGGCATCCGACATCTCCCACACCGGGCGGGTGACGCCGCGCGTCACCTCGAAGCGCACGTCGGGAACGGTCGGCTTGATCGCCAGCATGCGCTCGACCATCGCATCCAGATCCGCCTGCCGCTTCGCCATCGACAGCGACTCCGCGACCGCCGTGGTCGGCACGCAGTTCACCCACTGGCCGGCATGCACCACGCCGACCGAGCAGGTCGCGTCATCGGTCGTCATCGCCTCGATGGCGAGGATCTGCTTGGCCATCTCGCGCACCGCCGAGCGGCCTTCCGACAGCCGCGCCCCGGCATGGCTCGGCCGGCCCACGGCCTTGAGGTTGAAGCGCGCGATGGCATAGCGGCCGGTGACCAGCCCGCCATCCGGGCGCGCGGGTTCCGGCACCAGCACGTAGCGGGCGCGCGACGCCTCCGCCTCGATGATGTCGCGCGTGGACGGACTGCCGACCTCCTCGTCGGAGGTGAGCAGCACGGTCACCGGCAGCTTCGTCTTGCCGAGCGTTTCGCGGATCGCGGCGACGGCGGTGTAGGTGCCACCCTTCATGTCCTGGATGCCCGGACCCCAGGCATGATCGCCCTCGCGCCGGAAGGGCAGGGACGCGAGCGTGCCGACGGGATGCACCGTGTCCAGATGCGCGAGCATCAGGATGCCCGGCGCGCCGGCCTCTGGATGCGGCAGCCGCGCGCGCACGCAGCCGCCGAAGCCCATGCGGCCCGGGATGCGTTCGATCGTCGCACCCATCAGCGCCAGCTCGCGTCCGGCGAGGTCCATCATCCGGCCCACGGCGGCCGCGTCCCAGGTGGGGCTCTCGCACTCCACCCAGCTCCGCAGCCCGGCCAGCATCGTCTCGGCGTCGAAATTCATGCTCATGCGTCCGCTACTGTCTGTCGGCGGATGACCGCCTGGTCCAACGTCACGCCGAGGCCCGGCCCCGGCGGCAGCCTGATCGTGCCCGCGCCGGCGGTCATGCCGGTGGCGACATCCTCCACCAGCGCCAGCGAGGGCATGTAGAACTCGCAGCCGAGCGTGGCGTGCGGCGAGGCGGCGATGAAATGCGAAGCGGCGGCGAGCGCGATGCCGCCCTCCCACAGCGTGCCGCCATAGGTCGCCCACCCGGCCGTCCCCGCGATGGCGTCGATGGTGCGCGCCGGACCGATGCCGCCGCACTTCATCAGCTTGATCGACACGCAGTCGGCGATGCGCGCGTGCACGCCGGCCAGCATCTCGGCGGGATTGAAGATGCTCTCGTCGGCCATCAGCGGCGTGTCGAGCGCGGCCGCGATCGCCGTCATCACCGCTTCCTGCCCGCGCGGGACCGGCTGTTCGATGAAGGTGGGCCGGAACGCCTCGATATCGCGCAGCGTGCGGATCGCATCGAGCGGTGCGAGGCCCTGGTTGTAATCGACGCGCAGATCGGCGCGCGGCAGCGCGGCGCGCAGCGCCTCCAGCCGGCGCAGGTCCTCGGCATGGCCGGCGAAGCCGGTCTTCACCTTGAAGATGCGGTGGCCTTCCGCCCACATCGCCTTGGCGCGGTCCAGATCGGCCGCGAAGTCCGGATCGGCGATGGAGAAGGAGAGCGGGATCGCGGACGTGACCGCCCCGCCCAGCAGCGCGACCAGCGGCATGCCCGCGCGCTTGCCGGCGATGTCCCACAACGCCATCTCGACCGCTGCCTTCGCCTCCGGATGGCCGGCGATGGCCTTGGCGCAGTCTTGCATGCGCGCGGCGATCCCCGCCGGATCGCCGCCCAGCAGGGCAGGGCGCAGCGCGGAGACGATGGCGACCAGCGTGGTTTCCGCCGTGTTGCCGAACGGCGCCCAGGGCGCGGCCTCGCCCCATCCCTCGGCGCCGTCGCGCGTGGCGACGCGCACGATGATGCGCCTCACCGATTTCGACACGCTGCCGGACCCCTGGCTGCGCGCGGCCCTGATGGGGCTCTCGATCAGCCGCGCCTCAACGGCCTCGATGGCATCGGTCATGTCGCTCCGATCATCCTGCTGCGATTCCCCCGCCGGCGGGGCGGCCGCCACGTCACGTCCGTGCGCCGGTTGCGTCAAGACGCGGGCGTGCAGAGCGGGGCGAAGGCCGCGGCCGCGCCCGGGTGCAGCGGCACGCCCGCGAACTTGCAGGCGGTGCGCGGGTCGAAGGCGGCGAGCGAGGGATGGATCGCCGCGAGCCGCGATCCCGCATTGCGCACCAGGGTCGCGGTGATCTGCTGCGCGACCGGGTCCGGGAGTGCCGCGGTGACGAGGATCACCGTGTCCATCGTGATCACCGGGACGTCCTTCGTCTGCAGCGCCGGATAGGTGCCGAGCGGGATGCTGCCCTGGCTGAAGCCGTAGGTCCTGCTCATGTGGTCCATCAGCGTGCGCGGGAACGCCACCAGCGCGGCGCGGCGGCGGCCCTGCGCGATCTCGATCACCGGGCCGGCCGGGCGCGCGAGCGCCATGTAGACATAGTCGATCTGCTTGTCGTTCCAGGCGGCGATCAGGTCGTTGTAGCTGCCGTTCATGTACCGGCCGCCGGCGGCGCGCACCTTCTCCGGGTTGGTGCCGTAGAAGCGCATGATGCGCTGGAAGGCGAGTTCGTCCGATGACGAACGCTGCGGCACGCCGAAGCGCGCCCCCGGCCGGGTCACGATCGCCTGGAAGTCCTCCGGCCCGTCGGTCCGACGGATGAAATGGTGCTCGGTCGGCGAGTATCCGCCGCCCAGCGTGGCGAGCCTGTCGTGGCGGGAGGTGAAGGGCTCGTCCCCCTGTGCCGCGGCGCGGGACAGGAAATCGAGCCCGAAGCCGATCTGCGACAGCCCGTTCTGGATCCGCGTCGGGTTCGCCGCGGCACCCCCCGGAATGACGCGGATGCGCAGGTCCGTGTTCTCCTCCTGCGCCAGGTTGGCGAGCCCGGTCGCCATCGTGTACCAGCCGCCTCCCAGCGGGCCGGCCACCCATTCCAGCACCGTCTGCGCGCCCGCCCGGCCGATGAACGGCACGGCGAGAGCAAGGCCCGCCCCCAAGGCACGACGCGTCGTGCGCATCCCCATGTATTCCGGCACTAGTGGTCCCCGCCTGAAAGCATGGGACGATACGGAGCCTTCGGCAACGCCGGGTTGACGCGGTGACGCCACCTGGCAAAGGGTCGCCGTGCATGGCCGCGCCCGCACCGCCCTCCACCGCCTCCCTCGTCGAGACCGTGCGGGCCGTCGCCCCCGGCCTCGCCCTGTCCCTCGCCATCGCCGTCGTCTCGGTCCTGGTGCGCGATGCGAGCGGCATCGCCGCCCTCAATCCCGTGGTGGTGGCGCTGGTCGCCGGCATCCTGCTGCGCCGCGCCATCGGCAGTCCGCCCGTGCTGCGGCCGGGCGTGGGGTTCGCGGTGCGGCCGCTGCTGCGCGCGGCGATCGTGCTGCTGGGGCTGCAACTGACGGTCTGGCAGCTCGCCGCCGTGGGCCCGGGCGTGATCGCGCTGGCCGTGGTCGTGGTCGCGGCCACACTGCCGGCGACCGCGCTGATGGGCCGCGCGCTGGGCGTCGCGCCCAACCTGTCGCTGCTGATCGGCACCGGCACCGCGATCTGCGGCGCGTCCGCCATCGTCGCCGCCAATCAGGTGGTGCGCGGCCGGCAGGAGGACGTGACCTATGCGCTCGGCGTCATCACGCTGTGCGGGACGGCGGCGCTGCTGATCTACCCGCCGCTCGCGGTTCCGCTGGGGCTGGACGCGCGGGCCTACGGCGTGTGGGCAGGGGCTTCGATCCACGAGGTGGTGCAGGCGGTGGGTGCCGCCGCCGCCGGCGGGCCGGTGGCGACGGAGACCGGCACCGTGACCAAGCTCGCCCGCGTGCTGCTGCTCGCGCCGGCCATCCTCGCGCTGGGGGCGTGGGCAGGGCGGGGGCAGGGCAATGCCCGGGTGGCGGTGCCGTGGTTCGCCTTCGGCTTCCTCGCCATGGTGGGGCTGACGAGCACGGGGCTTATCCCGGGCTGGGTCGGCGCGGCGTCCCGGTTCGCGGTGCCGATCATGCTCGCCGCCTCGGTGGCGGCGCTGGGGCTGAACACGGATATCTCGGCGATCCGCGCGCGGGGTCTCGCGCCGCTGCTGCTCGGGGTGGCGAGCACGCTGCTGATCGCGGTGCTGGGGCTGGCGGGGGCGTATCTGGTCTGAGGGGCCGCGCGCCCTACCCGAAGTCGGTGTGAGGGCGCTTCTTCTTCCCCCTCTCCCGCTTGCGGGAGAGGGCCGGGGTGAGGGTGGGGCCGGCGGCACAACGGCGAGGTTTCGTCCGAGCGCAAACCCCTCACCCTGCCCCTCTCCCGCCGGGCGGGAGAGGGGACGTTGCGGGCCGCTCCTTGCCTCGCCCCTCTCGGCCAGCGATGTCCGCAGCCGAAGGCAGCACCCTTCTATCGGGTAGTCCGCCCGGCTCTCCCGCAAACCTCCGCAGGGGCAGGGGCCGGGTGAGGGGACGCCCCCGCTACGCCACCGGCTCGGGCACGCCGGTCGCAAGCGCCTCCAGGGCCACCGCGATCCGACGGCGCTGCTCGCCCGCCAGCGGCAGGATCGGCCGCGGCGGTTCCGCGGTGCAGAGACCGAGTTCGGCCGCAGCGGCGTAAACCACGCGCAGGCTGCCGAGTTCGCGGAACAGCTCCCACAGCGGTGCGAAGCCGGCGTCGAGCCGCGCCACCTCCGCCGCGTCGCCCGCCTGCGCCGCGCGCATCAGCCGGCGCACGGGCACCGGCAGCAGACCGCCGACCACGCTGTACCAGGCCTGTCCGCCCGCCAGCACCGCCTGCGCGGCGTTCCAGTCGCCGCTGTAGCCGATGGCGAACCCGTCCGGCACGCGGGCGGCGAGCGCGGCGTGGCGGGCGCCTGCCTCCGCCGGCGGCGGCGCCGGGTTCTTCACCGCGACGATGGTCTCCACCGCCGCCAGCCGCGCGATCAGCGCGTCGCTGAAGGTGAAGCCGGTCGTGGACGGGTTGTTGTAGATACAGAGCGGCAACCCGGTGGCCCCCGCGACCGCGACGAAGTGCCGGAACACCTCCTCCTCGGTCAGCGGCGTGTAGGAGACCGGGGCGAGCAGCAGCCCGTCCGCGCCCGCCTGCGCCGCATCCCGCGCCAGATCCTGCGCGTGATCGGTGCGCAGCGCACCCACCCCGACGATCAGCGGCACCCGCCCGCCGAGGCATTCCGCCGCCGCCGCGATGGCGCGCCGCCGCTCGCCCCGCGCGAGGTAGGCGTAGGTGCCGGTGCTGCCGAGCAGGCCGACGGAATCCACCTCCGCCGCCGCGAGGCGGTGCAGCAGCCGCGACAGGGCCCCGGTATCGACCGTGCCCTGCGGGTCGGCCGGGGTGATCGGGAAGGCGGACAGGCCGTGGAACATCGCGGCAGCCTCGGTCACGGGTTGCAGTCCGGGATCAGCGCGGCGACGGCGCGGTCGGACGGGTGCTCGCTGGTGCCGAGGCCGGCGACGACGCCGGCGCGGTCCTCGGCGCTGCGGTTCTGGCTCATCTTGCGCTTGCCCTCGATGCGCGTGATCGGCAGGCGCAGGCCGACGATGCCGCGGAGCTGGGCACGGACGAACGCCTCCGGCGCGTCGGACACGGCCCAGCGGTCGGCGCGCGACGCCTCGTGCCGGTCGGTCAGCCGCGTGACGATGTCGAGCAGCCGGTCGGAATCCTCGAAGAACTCGGCCGGGCCGTAGGCGTGCACGGCGACGTAGTTCCAGGTGGGCACCGCCTTTCCGTGCTCCTGCTTGGACGGATACCAGGACGGCGAGACATAGGCGTCCGGCCCCGCGAACAGCACCATGGCCTCGCCGAGGGGTGGGCGCTTCCACTGCGGGTTGGCGCGCGCGACGTGGCCGTAGAGCGTGCCGTGCGGGCCCTCCTCCGGGGAGAGCAGCAGCGGCAGCGGGGTGGCGATCAGTCCTTCGGCGGTGGCGGTGACGAGGGTGGCGAGCCGCGCCTCGCGCATGATCGTCCGCAGGACGGCGGGGTCGTCTTCGCGGAAGGCGGGCGGAACGTACATCGCGGCAGGCTCCTTCGGACGCGTGCAATATGGGGTGCAAGCGGTCCATGGAAAAAGGCCGATCGGGTTGTGTTGGGGAAGACCAATTTCCGGGTGATCGGTGCGCCTTGCGATCGTTGCGCGATGAACCCGACCTCTCCCCCGGAAGCGCGGGCGACGTACAGAGAGGCGGACGACGTACAGAGAGAAGGCAAGGAGCGTCACGCAACGTCCCCTCTCCCGCCCGGCGGGAGAGGGAGGGGCCCGCGCTTGCGCGGGAGGGTGAGGGGGTCTGCGCGAGGGCGAAACCTCATCGTCACGCCGGCGCACGCACCCTCACCCCGGCCCTCTCCCGCCCGCGGGAGAGGGAAAAGGAGCGCGACCGTTTCGCCAGGCTCCCGCAAGAGCAGGGGCTCTCGCGTATGGAATTCTGCGATCGAAGGAGGGGCCGGAACGACCTGATCTCGATCTGCCGAATGCCAGGAATGTTGGCCTTCAATTTCCCGATCCGGCCATACGACCGAAGGCATTGCGATAGCCCTGCGCCAACGACACAAGTCGAGCCTTCGTGCCGACGATCCCATCCCCACCCGCGACGCTGCGCGGACCGTTCAGCCCGAAGCCGGCCTCCGCCACCCCATCGGCACATGCCGGAACGGCATCGCCGTGAGATCCGTCGCCGCCGGCCCCGGGCATTCGCAATCGACGATGCGCACGCAGCGCGACGCGAAGGCGGCGCGGAAATGGTTCTTGCCCTTCACCGCCAGCAGCCGCGTCGCGGCGAGGTCGATGCCGTGCAGCGCGAAGAAGGCCGGATCGACCGGCGCCTGGCATTCGCTCGCCAGCACGATGCGCAGCGCGCCAGTACGCAGCACCACCGTCGGGCCGAAATCGACGGGCGCGCCGTGCTCCATCGGCCCCTCGTTGACGTAACGCCCGTCCGTCACGCGCTCGACCTCGGCATCAAGCATCACCGCCGCGCCGAAATCGGCCGACAGGCGCGCGCCGACCGCGCGGCGGAAGCGTCCGCCGATGCCAGCCGCGACGGCCGCCTGCACAGCGTCCGGATCGTGCAGGAAGGCGAAGACGGCAGGCACGTCGAGCCGCGCGTCGAGCAGCGTGCGCAGCAGCAGCGGCGTGTCCGCCACGCCGCCGGAGAACGGGTTGTCCGCCGGGTCCAGCAGGGCCACCAGCCCCGGCGGCGCGGACAGCGCCTGCTCCAGCGCCGCCGCCGGCCCCGGCAACGCCACGTCGAAGCGTGGCGCGCGGGCGGCGATCTCCGCGGCGATGCGGTCGGCCGCCTCCTGCGCGGCCTCGCGGTCGGCATCGGCCGTGACCAGCACGGTGGGGCCGGCATGCGGCGTGTCGCCCCAGGCGAAGCCGCCGAACACGGCGACATCCGCGACCGGCCCGGTCTCCGCCTCCCGCGCCAGCGCCTCGATCTCCGCCATCGGCCCGGCCCCGGTGCGCATGTGCAGGCTGTGCAGCACGCGCGGCACCTTCGCCGCCGCCATCACCGGGCGCAGCGTGCCGGCGACGACGCGGTCGAGCAGGTCCAGCACCCGCATCGCCGTCTCCGCCATGTCGATATGCGGATGCGTGCGATAGACCGAGGCGACGTCGAGCAGCGCGGCCGTCTCCGGCGCGATGTCGCCGTGCAGGTCGAAGCTCGCCCCCAGCGGCGTGGCGCCGATGATCGTGCGCACGCGGCGCAGGATGGTCAGGTCGGCCGTGTGGTCGCTTGCCGTCTGGCAGGCGCCGTGCAGCGACAGGTACACCGCGTCGAACCCGCCGGCGGCGAGGTGCCGTTCCACCTCGGCCATCCACAGGGCGAAGGCGTCATCCGCCAGCGGGCCCGCCGGCTGGGCGGAGGCGGCGCGGATCACGTGGCCCTGCCAGTCCGGATGTGCATCCAGCCAGCGCGCGAGGCCGCCGAGTTCGGTGCCCGCATCGCGGTAGCGCGCGAGCGCGGCCTCGCCCGCGACCCACTCGCGCGCCTGCAGGTCGCGCAGTGTCGCGGCGCGGGGGGAGAAGCTGTTCGCCTCGAACCACAGCCGCGCGACGGCGAGACGCTGCATGCCGGTGCGCCCACACGCCGCCCCGGCGTGCGAACGGCCTTGCCGATGAAACCACCGGCAAGCCTCGGCGGCGTCATGCTCCTTTCCCGCGCAGCAGCGCGGCGAGCGGGCCGGAAAGACCTGTGCTGGCGCGGCCCGATGGCGCGGCATAGCTGCCCGCCTGTGGCTTGCGGTAGCCGGCGCGCACCAGCATCTCCGCCATCCGCGTGCCGGCCGCGAGGCCGCAGATCAGCGGCACGGTGGTGGTGATGCGGCGATCCATCCCCGCCATCGCCGCGCCGGCGAGCAACACCGCATCCGCGCCCTCGGCGGCGAGCCGCGCCGCCGCGTCGGCCACCTTCGCATCCACCGCATCGGGATCATCGAGCGCATCGGTGGCCGTCGCCCCGATCATCGCGATGCCCGACAGCCGCCCGGCCAGTCCATACGCGGCCAGAAGCTCGCGATAGAGCGCCGGCGCCGAGAAGGTGACGAGCCCGAACCGCCCGCCCAGCAGGCACGCTGTCATCGCCGCCGCCTCCGTCATGCCCACCACCGGGCAGGGCATCGCCGCGCGCGCGGCCTCCAGTGCGGTATCGTAGGACACGGCGAGCACCACCGCGTCCACCCGCCCGGCATGGTCCGCGAGCGTGTCGAGCACGCCATGCGCGGCGATCGCGTTCTCCGCGCGCGTGGCGATCACCGCCGGGCCGAAGCGCGGCGTGGCCTCCATGATCTCGGTGCCGGGCGATGCGGCGGCGCGGGCAGCGTCGGCGCAGAGCTTCGTGATGGCGACGGTGGTGTTGGCGTTGCAGACGAGCAGGCGCATCGCCGATTCCGTGGCATGGTCTCGCCCATGTCGCAACGTGCCGTCCTGATCGATACCGACCCCGGCACCGACGATGCGGTGGCGCTGTGGCTCTCGCTCGCCTCGCCGGAACTCGACCTGCTTCTGGTGACGGTGGCGGGCGGCAATGTCGGGCTTGCGCGCACGCTCGCCAACGCGCGCGCGATCGTGGGTCTGGGCGGGCGCGACGTGCCAGTGGTCGCGGGCGCCGACCGGCCGCTGCTCGGCGCCTTCCGCAGCGAGACGGACGTGCATGGCGAGGACGGGCTGAAGGGCATCGCCCTGCCCGAAGGACCGCCCGCGCGGCCCGGCATCGCCGCCGATGCGATCCGTGCCGCGATCCGCGCATCGCCCGGCATCACGCTGGTCGGCATCGGGCCCGCGACGAACATCGCGCTCGCGCTCGCCACCGAACCCGCGCTCGCCGCCGACGTGGCGGAGATCGTGCTGATGACCGGCGCGTGGGCCGAGGGCAACATCACCCCCTCGGCCGAGTTCAACGCTTGGTCGGACCCCGAGGCGCTGGCGCTGCTCGCCGCGTCCGGCCGGCCGCTGACGCTCGCGACGCTGGAACTCACCGCGCAGGCGCATGTGACCTCGCCGCGCGTCGCGGCACTTGCGGGGCCGGGACGCTGCCGCGGGGCGGCGCATGCGATCCTGTCGGCGATGCGCCCGTCGCGCCGCCTGCCGGGCGGGTTCCCGCTGCACGATCCGTGCGCCATCGCCTGGCTGGTCGCGCCGGAACTGTTCACCTCGCGCCCCGCGCACATGCATGTCGATTGCGGCCACGGCCCCTCGCGCGGGCGCACGGTGATCGACCGCTGGCAACGGACCGGCATGGAGGCCAATGTGCGCCTGCTGGAGACGCTGGACGCGGACGGGTTCTTCGCATTGCTCGCCGAGCGGCTCGGCAGGCTGCCGTGATGGAGGATGAATGAGCGGATTGTTCGTGACCCTCGGCGAGGATCGCTATCGCGTGGAGCGTCCATGGGGCGACATCCCCGCCGACCTGCCGGGCTTCGTCAGCGACGTGGCCTGCGATTCACGCGGCCATGTCTTCGTGCTGCTGCGGCGCGACGCGATCACCGATCCGGGCCTGCCGACGGTGATCGAACTCGCGCCGGACGGACGGCGGCTGGCCGCATGGGGCGCGGAGGTGATGGACGGGCACATGCTGGCCTGCGACAGCCAGGACCGCATCCTCGTGGTCGATCGCGACGCGCATGAGGTGATCGTCTTCGACCGCGGCGGCCAGCGGCAGGGCGGCCTCGGCACGCGGCACCGGCCGGGCGCGCCGTTCAACCATCCCTGCGACGTGGCGGTGGCGCGCGACGGGACGATCTATGTCGCCGATGGGTATGGCGGGTCGGTGGTGCATCGGTTCGACGCGAACGGGAAGCTGCTCGGCAGTTGGGGCGAACCCGGCGACGGGCCGGGCCAGTTCACCACGCCGCATGCGGTCTGGGTGATGGCGGACGGGCGGGTCGCGGTGGCGGATCGCGAGAACAACCGCGTGCAGCTCTTCTCGGCCGAAGGCGCGTTCGAGAGCGAGTGGCGCGACCAGTACCATCCGATGGACATCTGGGGCGCGGGCGATGCGATCTATGTCACCGACCAGACGCCGCGCCTGTCGCGCTACGATGCCGCGGGGAAGCTGACGGGCCGCTGCCGCCCGGTGCTGAATGGGTCGCACGGGGTGTGGGGTGATGCGGAGGGCAATCTCTATTGCGCGGAGATGAACCCGAGCCGGGTGACGCGGCTGGTGCCGGTCTGAAGGGCTAACGTTTCGGCTGGCCGGTGTGAGGCTTTGTTCGTGGGAAGCCGCCACAATAGCC
Source organism: Rhodovastum atsumiense (assembly GCA_037190665.1). Lineage (GTDB taxonomy): Bacteria > Pseudomonadota > Alphaproteobacteria > Acetobacterales > Acetobacteraceae > JBBCJT01. The sequence goes on from JBBCJT010000223.1 coordinate 23,699, forward strand.
CCGCGTCAATGCCGTTCGCCTTGCCGATCAGAAGCAAGTTCAGCGGAGTTACACGCACGGCGCTGTTCGTCGATCCGTGCGGTGACGCACTCGCCACTCCAGCCCTGCCTCTGGAAGCTTTGCGAAACGGTCGTGACCTTGCCTCCCTCTCCCACTTGCGGGAGAGGGCCGGGGTGAGGGCGCGTCCGGCGGCACCACCGGCGAGGTCTCGTCTGAACGCAAACCCCCTCACCCTCCCGCGCGAGCGCGGGCCCCTCCCTCTCCCGCCGGGCGGGAGAGGGGACGTTGCGCAATGCTCTTTGCCTTCTCCATCTCGGTAGCGCGACGCCCTCGGCGGAAGGCGACGGATGATGCGCCCGATCATGTCCCGCTTCTGCGCAGCACGACCGCAAGCACGCGCCCTGGGAAAGTGGGCGAGAGGCGATAGCGCGGGGATAAATTTGGCTGATGCCTTGTTTCACGCGCGGTCGTCCGATCAACGCGGCGCGCGGTTATCTTGGCGATGAAAGCTATGCACGGCCCCATCCGGTGACACGTCCCTCGCTCCGAGGCGTCTCCACTCTGATGGGACGTTGCGTAACGGGCCTTGCCTTCTCCGCCGACCGCGTGACGCGCTCAGCCGAACGCGACGCCCTTCTCCCGGATGATTGCGCAGGCTCGTTTCCGCTTCCGTCCAACCTTCTGCATCGGGAGCGCAGGGACAGCGCAACGCCAAAGGCACAGGCCCTTCTGCAAGGCCGTCCGTACTGGCAGAAAAAGTTGAGGGGGCCGCAGCCCCCTCAATGCCTCAGCGTCGCCACCAGCCACGCCGCTTCGGCGCAGCCTCGTTGTCGTTGGCATCGCCGACCATGATCGGCTGGACGCCGGGCGACGGTTCGACCGCGACATGCGGCGCTTCCGGTGCAGGCGCGGGCTCCGCCGCGGCTGCCTCCGGTGCAGGTGACGGCTCTGCCGCGATCACCCGCGGTGCTTCCGGCGCCGGTTCCTCCGTCGCGGTTGCCTGCGCCGCTTCCGGCTCGAGCGCCGGCTCCGTCGCGGGCGTCCGCGGCGCTTCCGCCACGGGCTCCTCCGCCACGGCCGCCTGCGGCATATCCGTTGCAGTCGGGGGCTCCGCCGCGGCGACGGCATGGACCGGCTCCGGGGCCGCTTCCACGGCGACAACCGGCTCGGCTGCCACGGCGGTTTCCGCGACCTGTACCTCAGCCTCGACCGGGGCGAGTTCCTGCCCGGCGGTCGCCGCTTCCTCGGAAACCTCGGCGTCACGCGCTGCCGCTTCCGCCGCCGGGGTGGCGACCATGGCGGCGACGGGACGTCCGGCTTCCGCGGCGCGCTCGGCGGCATCCATCACGTCGAAGATGTCCACCTGCCCGCCGAAGGGATCGGCCGGCGTGGGGCCGGCATAGACAGGCGCCGGCGCATCGGTGGCTTCCTCGGCGGTGGCCTCTGCCGCACCCTCCTCCGGCGCACCCGCTTCGCCATCGCGCCGCCGGCGACGCCCGCCGCGACGGCCGCGCCGGCGGCGGCGCGGCTGGTCGTCACCCTCGGCATCCTCGTCGTCCGCCGTGCCGTCCGTCGCCGCGTCGGCGGCGGCCGGCGCATCCTCGGCGGGTGCATCGGCGGGCGGCGCATCGGTGGCCTCGCCCTCGGTGGCGGCGGGAGCCGGTTCGGCAGCGACGGCCTCGTCGGCGGGCGCGGCCGCTGCCTCGCCATCCTCGCGGCGACCGTTGCCCCGGCGGCGACGGCGGCGGCGGCGGCCATCGCCGGATTCGCTCGCGCCCTCCTCGCTGTCAGCCTCGGCTTCGGTGTCCGCCGCGGCCTCCGCCTCGGCTTCGGCCTCGGTCTGGGCCTCCTCCGGTTCGGCGGCGCTCTCGGGCGTGATGGTGGTGGAGGGGACCGTCACGGCCTCGGCGACCAGCGCGGCCTTCAGCCGCTCGATCTTCACCTGCGGCGGCACCAGCGACGGGTCGGGATCGAACAGCACGCGCATGCCGTAGCGCGCCTCGATCGCGCCCAGCCGGTCGCGCTTCTGGTTGAGGATATACAGCGCGATCTGGCCGGCGACGCGGACCATGATCTCGCTGGCCTTGCGCTTGGCCCCTTCCTCCTCGATCGCGCGCAGCACGTGCACCGCGCTGCTCTCCACGCTGCGCACGAGACCCGTGCCGTTGCAGTGCGGGCAGGAGATGAAGTTGGACTCGACAAGGCTCGGCCGCAGCCGCTGGCGCGACATCTCCAGCAGGCCGAAATGGCTGATGTGGCCGACCTGGATGCGCGCGCGGTCGTTCTTCAGCGCGTCCTTCAGCTTCCGCTCGACCTGCGCGTTGTGCTTCTTCGACTCCATGTCGATGAAGTCGATGACGATCAGGCCCGCGAGGTCGCGCAGGCGAAGCTGGCGGCCCAGCTCCTCCGCCGCTTCCATGTTCGTGCGCAGCGCCGTTTCCTCGATGCCGCGCTCGCGCGTGGACCGGCCCGAGTTGACGTCGATGGAGACCAGAGCCTCGGTCTGGTTGATCACCAGATATCCGCCGGAGCGGAGCTGCACCGTGGCGGAGTGCATCGCATCGAGCTGCTGCTCGACGCCGGCCTTGGCGAACAGCGGCGTACCGCCGTCCTTGTAGATCTGCACCTTCTTCGCATGGCTCGGCATGAGCATGCGCATGTAGTCCTTGGCGGCGCGGTAGGCGTCGTCGCCATCGACCAGGATCTCGTCCACATCGCGCGCGTACACGTCGCGGATCGCGCGCTTGATGAGGCTCGCCTCCTCGTAGATCAGCGCCGGCGCGGTCGAGGTCAGCGTGGTCTCGCGGATGTTGTCCCACAGCCGCAGCAGGTATTCGCAGTCGCGCTTGATCTCGGGCTTCGGCCGGCCGGCGCCGGCGGTGCGCACGATCATGCCCATGCCGTCGGGCAGGGCCAGCTCGTCCATCACCTCGCGCAGACGCTTGCGGTCGGCGGCGGAGGTGATCTTGCGGCTGATCCCGCCGCCGCGCGGCGAGTTCGGCATCAGCACGCAGTAGCGGCCGGCGAGCGACAGGTAGGTGGTCAGCGCCGCGCCCTTGTTGCCGCGCTCCTCCTTGACGACCTGCACCAGCAGGATCTGCCGGCGGCGGATCACCTCCTGGATCTTGTACTGGCGCATGAAGCGCGGCGGGATGCGGCGGTCGCCGCGGTCCTCGGGGCCTTCGCCGCCGACGGTCTCGGGCGGCGGGGCGTCGGAGGCGATGGTCTCGATGCCTGCGGACAGGGTGGCCGGCACGCCGACATCGGCGGGGGGGACGTTGTCCTGCGGCGGCGCCTCGTCGGCCTCCGGCGCGGCCTCGGCGGACGCGTCGTCCGGCGCGGCGGCCTCGCCCGGTTCCGCGGGCGTTTCCGCCACGGGCTCGCCGGCGATGGCATCGACGGGCAGGTCGGTCGCGAGGGCCGCGGCTTCCGCCGGGGCGGGCGGGGGCGGGGGCTCGCCGCGCTCCTCGGCCTCGACCTCGCGGTCCTCCGCCTCCTGCTGCTCGCGCAGCTCCTCGGCCTGCATCTCCAGCAGCCGCTGCCGGTCGGCGATCGGGATCTGGTAGTAGTCCGGGTGGATCTCGCCGAAGGCCAGGAAGCCGTGGCGGTTGCCGCCGTATTCCACGAAGGCCGCCTGGAGGGACGGCTCCACGCGGATCACCTTGGCAAGGTAGATATTGCCCTTGAGCTGCTTCTTGGTCGATGTCTCGACGTCGAAATCTTCTAGGCGGTTACCGTCCAGCACCACCACGCGGGTCTCTTCCGCGTGCGTGGCGTCGATCAGCATGCGCTTGGTCATGTAGTCGGGAACTCCGGCGCGCGGGCGGACAGCCGCCGGCGCGCGGTGTGGGGTGATGCTCGCGCGGCGGGACGAATGGCGTCACGGCGTGCGTCGGTCCTGGTCTCTGCGGGGACGCCCAGCGCCGCCCGTGGTGGGTCCGCCCCGCACGGCCCGGCGCGCAGGATGCGCGGCGCGGAGCGATGCCGGCGCGGCGGCTTCCCTTCAGGGCGCCCCGCGCCCCGGGCATCGCCGGGGCGATCTGCAAGATGGCGGAAAGGCCCCGGAGCCGCAAGCGGCGCGGGCGGATTTCTCTCGCATCGCCGGCCGCTTATGTGGCATATCAGCCCCGACGCCCATGCCTTTGATCTCACGACGCTTCCTGATCGCCGCTGGCGTTGCGGTCACCTACGCCATCCCCGCCGACGCACGGCAGCGCCGCGCGGCACCGTCCCGTGCGCCCGCCTCCGCGCCGCTGGTGATGCTCGATCCGGGCCATGGCGGGAAGGATCCGGGGGCGATCGGGATCACCGGCACCTACGAGAAGAACGTGGTGTTCGCGGTGGCGCAGGAACTGCGGCGGATGCTGCTCGCCACGCGCCGCTACCGGGTGGCGATGACGCGCACGCGGGATGTGTTCGTCCCGCTCGACGGCCGGGTCGCCGCCGCCCAGCGCGCCAAGGCGGCGCTGTTCATGTCCATCCACGCCGACGCGCTCGACAATGCGGGCGTGCGGGGCGCCTCGGTCTACACGCTGTCGGAGGAGGCGTCGGACGCGCAGTCCGCCTCGCTCGCGCGGCGGGAGAACCGGGCCGACCGCTTCGTCGGCCCCAGCTTCCGCGAGCACCCGCCGGAGATCGCGCGCATCCTGTCGAGCCTGGTGCAGCGGGAGACCCGTGTCGGCACCGCGCGGCTGCAGCGGGCGATGGTCACCGAGCTCGACCGTGACCTGCCGATGCTGCCGCAGCCGGCGCGCCATGCCGGGTTCGTCGTGCTGAAGGCGCCCGACATCCCCTCGGTGCTGGTGGAGATGGGCTTCATGTCCAACCGCCAGGATGAGGCGGCGCTGCGCCGGCCCGCGCACCGGCGGAAGGTGGCGGCTGCCATGCAGCGTGCGGTGGATGCGTGGTTTGCGACCCACAACCGGAACGCGCAAGCCGCGCTCTAGCTGCTGGACAAGTGAAACCGGCCACGCGGTTTCGTCGTTTCCCGTTGTGCTTCCAGCAGTGTAAGCCGCCGTCATGAATGACCTACGCGCCGAGGGACCCATGGCGCGCCGGAGCGAGACCGCCCCCCAGGCGGCGGACACGCCCGCGCGCGCGACACCGAAGGCAAAGCGCCCGCGTCGCCGTTCGACGCTGGTGCGGCTGATCCGCTTCCTCGTCGTCGTCTTCGTCATGGCGTCGGTCACCGCGGGGGTGGGCGGCTATGCGGCGTGGAAGCATTTCTCCGCCGACCTGCCGGATCACGCGGGGCTGCAGGACTACCAGCCGGCGGTGATGAGCCGCGTCTATGCCGGCGACTCGCGCCTGCTGGCCGAACTCGCCACCGAGCGGCGCATCTTCGTGCCGTTCGAGGCGATGCCCGATCTGGTCAAGCGCGCCTTCGTCTCCGCCGAGGACCAGAACTTCTGGATCCATCGCGGCGTGGACCCGATCGCGATCGCCCGCGCGGCGGTCACCAACCTGCAGCAATGGGGACAGGGCCGCCGGCCGATCGGCGCCTCCACCATCACGCAGCAGGTGGCCAAGAACATGCTGCTGGGCAACGAGGTCAGCCTGTCGCGCAAGGCGAAGGAGGCGATCCTCGCCATGCGCATCGAGGAGGCGCTGCCGAAGGAGCGCATCCTCGAACTCTACCTCAACGAGATCTACCTCGGCGCGCAGGCCTATGGCGTGGCGGCTGCCGGGCATGCGTACTTCAACAAGGCGCTGGATGAGCTGACGCTGCCGGAGATCGCCTTCCTCGCCGCGCTGCCCAAGGCGCCGAACAACTACAATCCGTTCCGCTACCCCGACGCCGCGAAGGCGCGGCGGGACTGGGTGCTGGACCGCATGACCGATGACGGCGTGATCACGCGCGAGCAGTCCGAGGCGGCGAAGGCCGAGCCCGTGAAGGCGGTGCCGTTCCGCCGCCCCGAGATGGTCGCCGATGCCGGCTACTTCGCCGAGGAGGTCCGCCGCCAGCTCATCGAACGCTTCGGGCCCGACCGCACCACCCAGGGCGGCCTGCTCGTGCGCACCAGCCTCGATCCGACCATGCAGGGCCAGGCGGAAGCCGCGCTGCGCGAGGGGCTGATGGGCTACGACCGCCGCAAGGGCGGCTGGCGCGGCCCCGTCACCCGCATCGAGAGCCCCGCGCTGCGCACCGACTGGATGGCCAAGCTGGCCGAGGTGCTGCGCCCGCCGGGCATGCTGCCGGACTGGAAGCTCGCCGTGGTGCTGGAGGTCGGCAACGACGAGGCGAAGCTCGGCTGGCTGGAGCGTCCCGCCCGCAGTGCCGCCGCGCCGCAGCCGCGCACGGCGGCGATGTACCTCTCCGACATGGGCTGGGCCCGGCCGCGGCAGAACGGCCGCCCCGGCGCCGCGCCGCGCCGGATGGGCGACGTGCTCGCCGTCGGCGACGTGGTGATGGCTGATTTCCAGCCCGCGCAGCAGGCCGCCCCCCAGCAGCAGGGCGCGCAGCAGCGCGGCAACCAGCGCGGCCGGCCCGAGCGGCTGGTGCTGCGCCAGTTGCCGCAGGTGGAAGGCGCGCTGGTCGCGCTCGATCCCGCCACCGGCCGCGTGCTGGCGCTCGCGGGCGGCTGGTCGTTCGACCGCAGCCAGTTCAACCGCGCCACGCAGGCGCAGCGGCAGCCCGGCTCCTCCTTCAAGCCGTTCGTCTACATGGCCGCGATCGAGCACGGCGTGTCGATGGCCGAGCAGATGCTGGACGCGCCGTTCGTGATCGATCTCGGCCCCGGCGGCGGACGCTGGCGGCCGAACAACTACAACATGTCGTTCAACGGCATGGTGCCGCTCAGCACCGCGATCGCGCGCTCGCTCAACCTCGTCACCATCCGGCTCGCCGACCGCATCGGGCTGCCCGCAGTCGCCGACACCGCGCAGCGTTTCGGCGTGGTGGAGACGATGCCGCAGGTCTTCCCCGCCGCCCTTGGCGCGGTGGAGACCACGGTGATGCGCATGGCCGGCGGCTATGCCGCTTTCGCCAACGGCGGCAAGCAGGTGATCCCGAGCGTGATCGACTCCGTGCAGGATCGCGACGGCCAGGTGATCTGGCGCGCCCCGGGCCGCGAGTGCGAGGGCTGCACCGGATCACCCGAGACCGCGCCTGAACTCGCCGACGAACGCCCGCAGCTCACCGATCCGGCCAACGCCTATGCGATGACCATGCTGCTGCGCGGCGTGGTCACGGCCGGCACTGGCGGGCGCGCAGCACAGGGGCTGAACCGGGAGATCGCCGGCAAGACCGGCACGACGAACGATTTCCTCGACGCCTGGTTCGTCGGCTACACGCCCGATCTGGTCGTGGCCGTGTGGGTGGGCTTCGACACGCCCACGCCGCTGGGCGGCGACGAGGCGGGCGGATCGCTCGCCGCGCCGATCTTCCGCGACTTCATGGCCGCCGCGATGGCGGGCAAGCCCGCGGTGCCCTTCAAGCCGCCGCCGGGCGTGACGTGGTCCGGCTGGCCGGCGCCGTCGCCGCAATCGGCGATCAGCACCACCGGCGGGTCCGAGGGTGGCGGCAGCGGTTCGGGCGGCGGCAGCGGCGTGGACAGCGGGCTCGGCGGCATCTATTGAACCGCCGCCATGCGAGCTGACGCCGAAGCCCTCAACGAGCAGATCAAGCAGTCCGTCGCGCTGCTGAGGAGGCATCTTTGACTGGGATGCCGCGCTCGTCCGTCTCGATGAACTGAACGCCAGGGCGGAAGACCCCGCCCTCTGGAACGATGCCGAGCAGGCCCAGAAACTGATGCGCGAGCGCACGCTGCTGGCCGATCGCGTCGATGGCGTGCGCAAGCTGGAGGCCGAGGTGGACGACGCCATCGGCCTGCTGGAACTGGCCGAGGAAGAAGGCGACGCCGCGACCGCCGATGAGGCGGTGGCCGCGCTGACGCGGCTGTCCGAGGACGCCCGCCGCCGCGAGATCGAAAGCCTGCTGTCCGGCGAGGCCGACGCCAACGACAGCTTCCTCGAGGTCAATTCCGGCGCCGGCGGCGTGGAGGCTCAGGACTGGGCCGAGATGCTGCTGCGCATGTATTCGCGCTGGGCGGAACGGCGCGGCTACAAGGTGACGCTGCTGGAGCAGTCCGAGGGCGAGCAGGCCGGCATCAAGTCCGCCACGCTGCAGGTCTCCGGCCCCAACGCCTATGGCTGGCTGAAGACCGAGAGCGGCGTGCACCGGCTGGTGCGCATCTCGCCCTTCGA
>JBBCJT010000224.1:0-23542 GCA_037190665.1 Rhodovastum atsumiense
CAGTGCGGCCTGCCGAAGAAGATGGCGCTCGAGCTGTTCAAGCCGTTCATCTACAGCAAGCTCGAGAAGTACAACCTCGCCACCACCATCAAGGCCGCGAAGCGCATGGTGGAGAAGGAGCGTCCCGAGGTCTGGGACATCCTGGAAGAGGTGATCCGCGAGCATCCGGTGATGCTGAACCGCGCGCCGACGCTGCACCGCCTGGGCATCCAGGCGTTCGAGCCGGTGCTGATCGAAGGCAAGGCGATCCAGCTTCACCCGCTGGTCTGCACCGCCTTCAACGCGGACTTCGACGGCGACCAGATGGCGGTGCACGTGCCGCTGTCGCTGGAAGCGCAGCTCGAGGCGCGCGTGCTGATGATGTCCACCAACAACATCCTCAGCCCTGCCAACGGCAAGCCGATCATCGTGCCGTCGCAGGACATCGTGCTCGGGCTGTACTACCTCAGCCTCGAGACGCCGGAGTTCCGCGCGACCGCCGACAAGGACGCGCCCGCCTTCGGCACGATCGGCGAGATCGAGCACGCGCTGGCGGCCAAGGCGCTCGGCCTGCACGACAAGATCGTCGCACGCTGGCAGATCACCGGCCGCGACGGCAAGCTGACGCGCACCAAGGTGGTCACCACCCCGGGCCGGATGCTGATCGCCCAGATCCTGCCGCGCCATCCGGACGTGGACTTCGCGCTGATCAACAAGCAGCTCACGAAGAAGAACGTCTCGGACGTGATCGACGCCGTCTACCGCTTCTGCGGCCAGAAGGAGTGCGTGATCTTCGCCGACCGGATGATGACGCTGGGCTTCGGCAACGCCTTCAAGGCCGGCATCTCCTTCGGCAAGGACGACATGATCGTCCCGACCGAGAAGAAGCGCCTCATTCACGAGACGCAGGAGGAGGTGAAGCAGTTCGAGCAGCAGTACCAGGACGGCCTGATCACCGCCGGCGAGCGGTACAACAAGGTCGTCGACGCCTGGTCGCGCTGCACGGACGCCGTGGCGAAGGCCATGATGGAGCGCATCTCCGCGCAGGAAGCCGGCAAGCCCACCAACTCGGTGTGGATGATGTCGCATTCCGGCGCGCGCGGGTCGCCGGCGCAGATGCGCCAGCTCGCCGGCATGCGCGGCCTGATGGCCAAGCCCTCGGGCGAGATCATCGAGCAGCCCATCATCTCCAACTTCAAGGAGGGGCTGACCGTTCTGGAGTACTTCAACTCCACGCACGGCGCCCGCAAGGGCCTCGCGGATACCGCGCTGAAGACGGCGAACTCGGGCTACCTCACCCGCCGCCTGGTGGACGTCGCGCAGGACTGCATCATCATCGAGGATGATTGCGGCACCGAGCGCGGCCTGACCGTGCGCGCCGTGCTCGATGGCGGCGAGATCGTCGCCAGCCTGGAGGAGCGCATCCTGGGCCGTACGGCGCAGGAGGACGTGCTCGACCCGGCGAGCAATGAGGTGCTGGCCACCCGCAACACGCTGATCGACGAGGAGACCGCGCGCCGGATCGAGAAGGCGGGCGTGGAGGCGGTGAAGATCCGCTCCGTGCTCACCTGCGACACCAAGGTCGGCGTCTGCGGCAAGTGCTATGGCCGCGACCTCGCGCGCGGCACGCCGGTGAACCCCGGCGAGGCCGTGGGCGTGATCGCCGCCCAGTCGATCGGCGAGCCGGGCACGCAGCTCACGATGCGGACCTTCCACATCGGCGGCGCGGCGCAGCGTGGCGCCGAGCAGTCGGCCGTGGAAGCGACCGGCGACGGCACCGTCACCGTGCGCAACCGCAACGTGGTCATGAACTCGCAGGGCGTGCCGGTGGTCATGTCGCGCAACTGCGAGATCGTGCTGCTCGACAACGCCAGGAAGGAGCGTGCGCGCTTCCGCGTGCCCTATGGCGCGCGGCTGCTGGCCGATGACGGTATGCAGGTCGCGCGCGGCCAGAAGCTGGCCGAGTGGGATCCGTACACCCTGCCGATCATCACCGAGCAGGCCGGCATCGTCGCCTACGAGGACCTGATCGAGGGCGCGACGCTGGTCGAGCGGATGGACGAGGTGACGGGCCTGACCTCCAAGGTCGTGGTGGACTTCAAGCAGTCCGCCAAGTCGGCCGACCTGCGCCCGCGCCTGCTGCTGAAGGACGAGAAGGGCGAGACGATCCGCCTGTCCAACGGCACCGACGCCCGCTACTTCCTCAGCCCCGACTCGATCCTCTCGGTCGAGAACGGCGCGCGGGTCGCGGCCGGCGACGTACTGGCCCGCATCCCGCGCGAGGGCAGCAAGACCCGCGACATCACCGGCGGTCTGCCGCGGGTGGCGGAGCTGTTCGAGGCGCGGCGGCCCAAGGACCACGCGATCATCGCCGAGAACGATGGCCGGGTGGAATTCGGCAAGGATTACAAGGCGAAGCGCCGCGTCATCGTGAAGAACGACGAGACCGGCGAGGCGACCGAGTACCTGATCCCGAAGGGCAAGCACGTCTCGGTGCAGGAGGGCGACTACGTCCGCCAGGGCGACCCGATCGTGGACGGGCCGCGCGTTCCGCACGACATCCTCAAGGTGCTCGGCGTGGAGGCGCTGTCCGACTACCTCGTCAACGAGATCCAGGACGTCTATCGACTGCAGGGCGTGAAGATCAACGACAAGCACATCGAGGTGATCGTTCGCCAGATGCTGCAGAAGGTCGAGATCACCGAGCCCGGCGACACGACGTTCCTGATCGGCGAGACGGTGGACCGGATCGAGTTCGAGGCCGAGAACGCCAAGCGGGTGACCGACGGCGAGCGGCCGGCGACGATGACGCCGGTGCTGCAGGGCATCACCAAGGCGAGCCTGCAGACCCACAGCTTCATCTCGGCCGCCTCTTTCCAGGAGACGACCCGGGTGCTGACCGAGGCTGCGGTGGCGGGCAAGACCGACTCGCTGAACGGCCTGAAGGAGAACGTGATCGTCGGCCGGCTGATCCCGGCGGGCACCGGGGCGGTGATGAACCGCCTGCGGGGCCTCGCCGCCCGGCGCGACGCCGCGAAGGGCCTGCACGGCGGCACCCCCGCCCTGCCGGACCGCACCGCGGCGGAATGATGCCGGTTTCGGCCCGGGCGATGGCCCGGGCCGGGGCACGCCCGGCGTTTGAGGGCTGCACAGATCAGGCCGGCGGTGTTCGCATCGCCGGCCTTCGTCTTTGTCGGGCCAGAAGCGGCCGTTTGGCTTGACTCAGTAAGGGCCGGGTCATAGAACGCGCCCCTCGGCCGGCCCGGGCTCCCATCCGGGCCGCTGTCGTTGCAGGACCTGAAGCGCGCGGCGCCGTCGCCGGATTTCCGGACGGCCAAGGCCGCGGGCAGCAAGGAAGACCCGCCGGACGCGGAGCGGATGCTCCCGACCTGCGGGCATCGCCTGTGGCGGTGGCCGTGCCGGATTGTGACTGGGAAGAGAGAGCCGAGGCCGGATGCCGACCATCAACCAGCTGATCGCCAAGGGCCGCAAGCCGGCGTCGCACCGCAACAAGGTGCCCGCGCTGCAGGGCTGCCCGCAGAAGCGCGGCGTCTGCACGCGCGTCTACACGACGACGCCGAAGAAGCCGAACTCGGCGCTGCGAAAGGTCGCCAAGGTGCGGCTCGTCAACGGCTACGAAGTCGTCAGCTACATCCCGGGCGAGGGGCACAACCTGCAGGAACACTCGGTGGTGCTGATCCGCGGCGGGCGCGTGAAGGACCTGCCGGGCGTGCGCTACCACATCCTGCGCGGCGTGCTCGACACCCAGGGTATCGCCAAGCGCCGTCAGCGCCGCTCGCTGTACGGCGCCAAGCGGCCGAAGTGAGGAGAGGCCGATGAGCCGTCGTCGCCGCGCGGTCAAGCGCGAGATCCTGCCCGACGCCAAGTATGGCGACGTCGTCATCACGCGTTTCATGAACGTGCTGATGTATGACGGCAAGAAGTCCGCCGCCGAAGGCATCGTCTACGGCGCGCTCGACGTGGTGAAGAAGAAGGGCGGCTCGGGTGCCGACCCGGTGCGCCTGTTCCACGAGGCGCTGGACAACGTGAAGCCGGCGGTCGAGGTGCGCAGCCGCCGCGTCGGTGGCGCCACCTACCAGGTGCCGGTCGAGGTGCGCGCAGAGCGGCGCCAGGCGCTGGCGATCCGCTGGATCATCGACGCCGCCCGCAAGCGCGGCGAGCACACGATGGAGGATCGGCTGTCCAACGAGCTCATGGACGCCGTCAACAACCGCGGGTCCGCCGTGAAGAAGCGGGAGGACACGCATCGCATGGCCGAAGCCAACAAGGCCTTCAGCCACTACCGCTGGTAACCGCAGCTACCCCAAGACCCCAGATCAGGGCCTACGGAGAAGACGATGGCGAAGGCCAAATTCGAACGTAACAAGCCGCACTGCAACATCGGCACGATCGGCCACGTGGATCATGGCAAGACGTCGCTGACGGCTGCCATCACCAAGACCCTGGCCAAGTCCGGCGGTGCGACGTTCACGGCGTACGACCAGATCGACAAGGCGCCGGAAGAGAAGGCGCGCGGCATCACGATCTCCACCTCGCATGTCGAGTACGAGACGAAGAACCGCCACTACGCGCATGTCGACTGCCCCGGCCACGCCGACTACGTGAAGAACATGATCACCGGCGCGGCGCAGATGGACGGCGCCATCCTGGTGGTCTCCGCGGCCGACGGCCCGATGCCGCAGACCCGCGAGCACATCCTGCTCGCCCGTCAGGTCGGCGTGCCGGCGCTGGTCGTGTTCCTCAACAAGGTCGACATGGTCGACGACCCCGAGCTGCTCGAGCTCGTGGAGCTTGAGGTGCGCGAGCTGCTGAAGTCCTACCAGTTCCCCGGCGACGACATCCCGGTGATCAAGGGCTCCGCCCTGGCCGCGCTCGAGGACAAGACCCCCGAGATCGGCGAGCAGGCCGTGCTGCAGCTCATGGAGGCGGTCGACGCCTACATCCCGCAGCCGGAGCGCCCGAAGGACCGTCCGTTCCTGATGCCGATCGAGGACGTGTTCTCGATCTCCGGCCGCGGCACCGTGGTGACCGGCCGCGTCGAGCGCGGCATCGTCAAGGTCGGCGACGACGTCGAGATCGTCGGCCTGCGCGCGACGACCAAGACGACCGTCACCGGCGTGGAGATGTTCCGCAAGCTGCTCGACAGCGGCGAGGCGGGCGACAACATCGGCGCGCTGCTGCGCGGCACGAAGCGTGAGGATGTGGAGCGTGGCCAGGTGCTCGCGGCCCCGGGCTCGATCACCCCGCACACCAAGTTCTCCGCCGAGGCGTACATCCTGACGAAGGAAGAGGGCGGCCGCCACACGCCGTTCTTCACCAACTATCGCCCGCAGTTCTACTTCCGCACGACCGACGTCACCGGCGTCGTGTCCCTGCCGGAAGGCACCGAGATGGTGATGCCGGGCGACAACGTGACCATGCAGGTCGAGCTCATCGCCCCGATCGCGATGGATGAAGGCCTGCGCTTCGCGATCCGCGAGGGTGGCCGCACCGTCGGCGCCGGCGTGGTGGCGAAGATCACCGCCTGAGCCTGACGGTAAGACACTAGAAGAGAAGGAGCGCGCGCGCAGATAGGGCGGGACTTGGCACCCTGCGCGCGCGCACAGTTCAGATGGTCGACAGCCAGAACATCCGCATTCGCCTGAAGGCGTACGATCACCGCGTGCTGGACAACAGCACGAAGGAGATCGTGAACACGGCCAAGCGGACCGGCGCGCGCGTGCGCGGCCCGATCCCGCTGCCCACGAACATCGAGCGTTTCACTGTGAACCGCTCGCCGCACGTGGACAAGAAGAGCCGCGAGCAGTTCGAGATGCGGACGCACCGGCGCCTGCTGGATATCGTCGACCCCACGCCGCAGACGGTGGACGCGCTGATGAAGCTCGACCTCGCCGCCGGCGTGGACGTCGAGATCAAGATCTGAGCGCGGGAGGGATCACTCTCATGCGCACGGGTCTGATTGCCCGCAAGCTCGGCATGACGCGCATCTTCCGTGACGACGGCTCGCATGTGCCGGTCACGGTGCTGCATCTGGACCAGGTCCAGGTGGTGGCGCAGCGCACCGCCGAGAAGGACGGCTACGACGCGGTCCAGCTCGGCTGGGGCGCGGCGAAGGTGAAGAACGTCAGCAAGCCGAACAAGGGTCACTTCGCCAAGGCGAAGGTGGAGCCGAAGGCGAAGCTGGTCGAGTTCCGCGTGGCCGCCGATGCGGCGGTGGATGTCGGCGCGACGCTGACGGCCGCGCATTTCGTGCCCGGCCAGAAGGTCGACGTCACCGGCACCACGATCGGCAAGGGCTTCGCCGGTCCGATGAAGCGGTGGAACTTCCGCGGCCTCGAGGCGACGCACGGCGTATCCGTCAGCCACCGCAGCCACGGTTCGACCGGCCAGCGGCAGGATCCGGGCCGGACGTTCAAGAACAAGAAGATGGCGGGTCATCTCGGCGTCGAGCGCGTCACCACCCTCAACCTCGAGGTGGCGGCGGTGGACGTGGAGAAGGGCCTGCTGATGGTGAAGGGCGCGGTGCCGGGGCCGAAGGGTGGCTTCGTGCGCGTGCGCGATGCGGTCAAGCGGCCGCGCCATGCCGACGTGCCGTATCCGGCCGCGGTCGCGGGCTGAGGGGGCGGCGATGAAGATCAACGTCATCACGCTGGACAATACCAGCGCCGGTGAGGCGGAACTGCCCGACACGCTGTTCGGGGCGGAGCCGCGCGAGGACATCATGGCGCGCGTGGTGCACTGGCAGCTCGCCAAGCGCCGCGCCGGCACCCATCGCGTGAAGAGCCTCAAGGACGTGTCCGGCACGACCAAGAAGCCCTACAAGCAGAAGGGCACCGGCAACGCCCGCCAGGGCAGCCTGCGGTCGCCGCAGTTCCGCGGCGGCGGCGTGGTGCATGGCCCGGTCGTGCGCGACCACGGCTACAGCCTGCCGAAGAAGGTGCGCCAGCTCGGGCTGATCTCGGCCCTTTCGCAGAAGGCGCGCGACGGCAAGCTCGTGGTGATCGAGACGGCCGCGGGCGATGCGAAGACCGGCGCGCTGGCGAAGAAGGTGAAGGCGCTCGGCTGGTCCTCCGCCCTGGTGGTGGACGGCGGCGCGGTCGATGTCGGCTTCCTGCGCGCGGCGCGCAACATCCCGGGTCTGGACGTGCTGCCGACCATCGGCGCGAACGTCTACGACATCCTGAACCACGACGTGCTCGCGGTGACGCGCGCCGGCGTCGAGGCCCTGAAGGAGCGGCTGGCATGAGCGACGCCCCCGCAAGCAAGGCCCCGCGCGTGAAGCTGTCGCGCGAGGCGATGTACGAGATCATCCGCAGCCCGGTCGTCACCGAGAAGGCGACGGCGCTGAGCGAGAGCGGCCAGGTCGTGTTCCGCGTCGCGATCGACGCGACCAAGCCGCAGATCAAGGCGGCGGTCGAGGGTCTGTTCGGCGTGAAGGTGCTGGGCGTGAACACGCTCGTGCAGAAGGGCAAGACCAAGCGCTTCCGCGGCCGGCCGGGCCGGCGAAGCGATGTGAAGAAGGCGTTCGTGCGCCTGGCCGCGGGTCAGCAGATCGACCTGACCACGGGCTTGGCGTGAGGGGCTGAACGATGGCGCTGAAGCATTTCAATCCGGTCACGCCGAGCCTCCGCGGCACGGTGCTGGTCGACCGGTCGGAGCTGTGGAAGGGCAAGCCCGTCAAGGGCCTGACCGAAGGCAAGCATTCGTCCGGTGGCCGCAACAACCACGGCCGCATCACCAGTCGCTTCCGTGGCGGCGGGCACAAGCAGGCCTATCGCTACGTCGATTTCAAGCGGCGCAAGTTCGACGTGCCGGCCGTTGTCGAGCGGCTGGAATACGACCCGAACCGCACCGCCTGGATCGCGCTGATCAAGTACCAGGACGGCGAGCTCGCCTACATCCTCGCGCCGCAGCGGCTGAAGGCCGGCGACACCGTGATCTCCTCCGGTGACCGCGCCGACATCAAGCCGGGCAACGCGATGCCGATGGCGGCGATCCCGGTGGGCACGATCATCCACAACATCGAGATGAAGCTCGGTGCCGGTGGCAAGGTCGCGCGCTCGGCGGGGACCTTCGCGCAGCTCGTCGGCAAGGACGCCGGCTACGCGCAGATCAAGCTGAAGTCGGGCGAACTGCGGCTGGTCCGCGCCGAATGCCTCGCGACCGTGGGCGCGGTGTCCAACCCGGACAACCAGAACGTCCAGATCGGCAAGGCGGGGCGCAGCCGCTGGCTGGGTCGCAAGCCGCACAACCGCGGCGTGACCATGAACCCGATCGACCATCCGCATGGCGGCGGCGAGGGCCGCACCTCCGGCGGCCGTCATCCGGTCACCCCGTGGGGCAAGCCGACCAAGGGCGCGAAGACGCGCAGCAACAAGCGGACGGACGGGCTGATCGTCCGTCGCCGGAACAAGGGCAAGTAGCGCCATGGCACGTTCCGTATGGAAGGGGCCGTTCGTGGACGGCTACCTGCTCAAGAAGGCCGATGCGTCGCGCGCTTCGGGCCGCAACGAGATCATCAAGATCTGGTCGCGCCGCAGCACGATCCTGCCGCAGTTCGTGGGCCTGACCTTCGGCGTCTACAACGGCCAGAAGTTCCTGCCCGTGCAGGTCACGGAGAACATGGTCGGCCACAAGTTCGGCGAGTTCTCGCCGACGCGGACCTTCACCGGTCACGCGGCCGACAAGAAGGCGAGGCGGGGCTGAGATGAGCAAGCCGAAGCATACCCGCACCCTCGCCGAGACCGAGGCGCAGGCGATCGTCAGCAACCTGCGGGTCAGCCCGCGCAAGCTGAACGTGGTCGCCGGCATGATCCGCAACCTGCCGGCCGGGCAGGCGCGCGCAGCCCTTGCGTTCAGCAAGCGCCGCATCGCGCAGTCCGTGCTCAAGGCGCTCGACTCGGCGATCGCGAATGCCGAGAACAACCACCAGCTCGATGTCGATCGGCTGCTGGTGTCGCGCGCCGAAGTGGGCCGTTCCGTGGTGATGAAGCGCTTCCACGCGCGCGGCCGTGGCCGGTCGGCGCGGGTGGAGAAGTGGTTCAGCCACCTCAAGATCGTCGTCGCCGAGCGGGCGCAGGAGCCGGTGGCACCCCCGGCGCAGGAGGCCGCGTAACGTGGGTCAGAAAGTCAATCCGGTCGGGCTGCGGCTCGGCATCAACCGCACCTGGGACAGCCGCTGGTTCGCCGGCGGCGACTACTCCAAGCTGCTGCACGACGACCTGTCGCTGCGCCGCCACCTGCGCGAGAAGCTGACCGGCGCGGGCGTCTCCCGCGTCGTGATCGAGCGCCCGGCCAAGAAGCCGCGCGTGACGATCTACGCGGCGCGCCCCGGCGTGGTGATCGGCAAGAAGGGCCAGGACATCGAGGCGCTCCGCAAGGACCTGGCCCGCAAGGCCGGCGCCGAGGTGTCGCTGAACATCGTCGAGATCCGCAAGCCGGAGATCGACGCGACCCTGGTGGCCGAGAACATCGCCCAGCAGCTCGAGCGCCGCGTGGCGTTCCGCCGCGCGATGAAGCGCGCGGTGCAGTCGGCGATGCGCCTCGGCGCGGGCGGCATCCGCATCCAGTGCGGCGGCCGTCTGGGTGGGGCGGAGATCGCCCGCGTGGAGTGGTACCGCGAAGCGCGCGTGCCGCTGCACACGCTGCGCGCGGACATCGATTTCGGCACCGCCACGGCCAAGACGACCTACGGCACCTGCGGCGTGAAGGTCTGGATCTTCAAGGGTGAGATCCTGGCGCACGACCCGATGGCGCAGGACCGTCGCATGGCCGAGCAGGCGCCGCAGAGGTAAGTCATGCTTTCTCCCAAGCGCACGAAATATCGCAAGGCCCACAAGGGCCGCATCCACGGGCTGGCGAAGGGCGGCACCGCGCTGAACTTCGGCGCCTTCGGCCTGAAGGCGCTGGAGCCCGAGCGGGTGACGGCGCGGCAGATCGAATCCGCCCGTCGCGCCATCACGCGCGCGATGAAGCGCGCCGGCCGCGTGTGGATCCGCATCTTCCCGGACGTGCCGGTCTCGACCAAGCCGGCCGAGGTCCGCATGGGCTCCGGCAAGGGCGCGCCCGAGTACTGGGTGTGCCGCGTGAAGCCCGGCCGGATCATGTTCGAGATCGACGGCGTGTCGCAGGAGCTGGCGCGTGAGGCGCTGACGCTCGGCGCGGCGAAGCTGCCGATCAAGACCAAGCTGGTCACCCGTCTGGGTGCGGAGTGAGCGCGATGACGAAGCCTGTCGATATCCGCGCCAAGACGTCGGACGAGCTGGAGACCCAGCTGCTGGACCTGCGCAAGGAGCAGTTCAACCTGCGTTTCCAGCGTGCGTCCGGCCAGCTTGAGGCTGTGGGCCGCGTGAAGGCCGTGCGCCGCGACATCGCGCGCATCAAGACCATCCTGGCGGAGAAGTCACGCTCCGCCGCGGCTGCGAAGTAAGGAGGGGAGTATGCCCAGGCGCGTGCTCACCGGGCGTGTGGTCAGCGACAAGACGGACAAGACCGTGACGGTCCTTGTCGAGCGTCGCGTGATGCACCCGCTCTACAAGAAGTTCATCCGCCGCTCGAAGCGGTACGCGGCGCACGACGAGGCCAACCTGTGCAAGGTGGACGACGTGGTGCGCATCGAGG
Source organism: Rhodovastum atsumiense (assembly GCA_037190665.1). Taxonomy (GTDB): domain Bacteria; phylum Pseudomonadota; class Alphaproteobacteria; order Acetobacterales; family Acetobacteraceae; genus JBBCJT01. The sequence goes on from JBBCJT010000224.1 coordinate 10,621, forward strand.
AATGCCGCCCGATCAGCAAGACCAAGTCCTGGCTGGTGATCGAGCGCAACGGCGAGGGCGTGGCCCGGCCGGAAGGCTTCAGCGCGCCCGCGCCGAAGGCTGCCGCCGCCGAAGCCGCCGCTCCGGCGCAGGGCTGAGGTAGCGCGCGATGATCCAGGTCGAATCCAACCTCGAGGTCGCCGACAACTCCGGCGCGCGCCGCGTCCAGTGCATCAAGGTGCTGGGCGGTTCCAAGCGCAAGACCGCCTCGATCGGCGACGTGATCGTGGTGTCCGTGAAGGACGCGATCCCCCGCGGCAAGGTGAAGAAGGGCGACGTGCACCAGGCTGTGATCGTGCGCACGGCGTTCGCCATCCGCCGCCCCGACGGCTCGGCGATCCGCTTCGACCGCAACGCGGCGGTGCTGATCAACAAGCAGCTCGAGCCGATCGGCACGCGCATCTTCGGCCCCGTGACGCGCGAGCTGCGTGGCAAGAAGTTCATGAAGATCATCAGCCTCGCGCCGGAGGTCCTGTAAGGCCATGGCCGCGAAGATCCGCAAGGGCGACAAGGTGCAGGTGATCACCGGCGCGTCGAAGGGCCGCCAGGGCGAGGTGCTGCGGGTGATCCCGAAGGAGAACCGCGCGGTGGTGCAGGGTGTGGCGATCGCCAAGCGGCACACGAAGCCGCGCGGCATGGGCCAGCCCGGCGGCATCGAGGAGCGTGAGGCGGCGGTGAACCTGTCCAACCTCGCGCTGCTCGACCCGAAGACGGGCAAGCCGACGCGCGTGGGATTCAAGATCCTTGCCGATGGCAAGAAGGTCCGCGTGGCCAAGGCCAGCGGCGAGGTGATCGAGGGCTGAGATGAGCGACGCGACCGAAACCGCCGAGGCCCCGCGCCTCGCGCAGGTCTACGCAGAGAAGGTCCGCCCGGCGCTGCAGAAGGAGTTCAACTATACGAACCCGATGCAGGTGCCGCGGCTGGAGAAGATCGTCATCAACATGGGCGTCGGCGAGGCCGCCGGCGACCAGAAGAAGCTCGACGCCGCGCTGGCCGAGCTGACGCTGATCGCGGGCCAGAAGCCGGTCAAGACGCTGGCCAAGAAGGCGATCGCGGGCTTCAAGATCCGCGAGGGTCTGGCGATCGGCTGCAAGGTCACGCTGCGCAAGCGGCGGATGTACGAGTTCCTTGACCGTCTGGTGACGATCGCCCTGCCGCGCGTCCGCGACTTCCGCGGGCTGCCGGCGAACAAGGGCTTCGACGGCAACGGCAACTTCGCCATGGGGCTGAAGGAACAGATCGTTTTCCCGGAGATCGTCTACGACAAGGTGGACGCGATCCGCGGCATGGACATCGTGTTCGTCACCACGGCGAAGACGGATGCGGAAGCGAAGGCGCTGCTGAAGGCCTTCGACCTGCCGTTCAGCAACTGAGGCAACAGGGTTCTTTGGAAGACCGCCGGGGCATCCCGGTGTGTTCCGAGAGGTGATCGAAGGCATGGCCAAGCTATCGTCCGTCAACAAGAACAAGCGTCGCGAGAAGATGGCTGCGGACCACAAGTCCAAGCGCGCGGCACTCAAGGCCGTCGTCATGGACCGCTCGCTGCCGATTGAGGAGCGGTTCGAGGCGACGCTGAAGCTCGCACAGCTTCCGCGCAACGGCGCGCTCAACCGCGTCCGTCTGCGCTGCGAGGTGACTGGTCGCGCGCGCGGCAACTACCGCAAGTTCAAGCTCTGCCGCATCGCGCTGCGGGACCTGGCCTCCACCGGCCAGATCCCCGGCGTGACCAAGGCGAGCTGGTAAGGGAGGCGAGGGTATGTCCCTGTCCGATCCCCTGGGCGATATGCTCACCCGCATCCGCAACGCGCAGCGCGCGCGGCAGACCGCCTGCATCGCGCCGGCCTCGAAGCTGCGTGCGAACGTGCTGGAAGTGCTGAAGCGCGAGGGCTTCATCCGCGGCTATGCGGCCGAGGAACTGCGCCCCGGCGTGCGGCAGCTCCGCATCGAGCTGAAGTATTCCGAGGGCGAGCCGGCGATCAAGGAGATCAGCCGCGTGTCCACGCCCGGCCGCCGCGTCTACTCCAAGATCAAGGAGCTGCCGCGGGTCTATGCCGGGCTCGGCGTCTCGATCCTGTCCACGCCGCGCGGCGTCCTGAGCGACGCCGAGGCGCGGGCCGCCAATGTCGGCGGCGAAGTCCTCTGCCGGGTGTTCTGATCATGTCGCGCATCGGCAAGTATCCCGTCGAGGTGCCGCAGGGCGTGCAGGTCGCGCTCTCCGGACGCACCATCACGGCCAAGGGCAAGCTCGGCGAGGCGAAGCTCGATCTCACCGATTGGGTCGACGCCACCGTCGAGGACAACAAGATCACCGTCACGCCGCGCGGCAACGAGCGGCAGGCGCGCATGATGTGGGGCACCACCCGCAGCCTGCTCGCCGGCATGGTCAAGGGCGTCTCCCAGGGCTATTCCAAGTCCATGGAGATCACCGGCACCGGCTACCGTGCCGCCGTGCAGGGCAAGGATCTGGTGCTGAACCTTGGCCTGAGCCACGAGGTGAAGTACCCGATCCCGCAGGGGATCAAGATCACCTGCGAGAAGCCGACCTCGATCAAGGTCGAGGGCGTGGACAAGCGCCTGGTCGGTCAGGTCTGCGCCGAGATCCGCACTTGGCGTCCGCCCGAGCCCTACAAGGGCAAGGGGATCAAGTTCGAGGGCGAGGCGATCCGCCGCAAGGAAGGCAAGAAGAAGTAGTCATGAGCGGAAATCTCGAACTCCGCGCGCGGCGGAAGGAACGGCTGCGCTACCAGCTCCGGCGCAAGGGCGGCGGGCGTCCCCGCCTGTCCGTGTTCCGCTCGGGCAAGAACATCTACGCCCAGGTGATCGACGACGCCGCCGGCCGCACGCTGGCCGCGGCGAGCACGCTCGACAAGGACCTGCGCACCGATCTGAAGACCGGCGCGGACCGCGATGCGGCCGCGAAGGTCGGCAAGCTGATCGCCGAGCGCGCGAAGGCCGCCGGCGTGACTGCCGTGGTCTTCGATCGCGGGGCTTATCTCTACCATGGCCGCGTCAAGGCGCTGGCCGATGCCGCCCGCGAAGGCGGGCTGGCGTTCTGATCGGGGGCATGACGCATGGCGCGTGACACACGCGACGGCGGCCGCGGCGGCCGCGACCGCGACCGGGAGCGCGAGCCCGGGGACGACCTGACCGACAAGCTGGTCACGATCAACCGCGTGGCCAAGGTGGTGAAGGGCGGCCGTCGGTTCGCCTTCGCCGCCCTGGTGGTGGTGGGCGACCAGAAGGGCCGCGTCGGCTACGGCGCCGGCAAGGCCCGCGAGGTGCCCGAGGCGATCCGCAAGGCGACCGAGCGTGCCAAGCGCGGCATGATCCGCGTGCCGATGCGCGAAGGCCGCACGCTGCACCACGACGTGGTCGGCATCTTCGGCGCCGGGCAGGTGGTGCTGCGCGCCGCCCCGGCCGGTACCGGCATCATCGCCGGCGGCCCGCTGCGCGCGGTGTTCGAGACGCTGGGCATGGGCGACGTGGTTGCCAAGAACCTCGGCAGCCGCAACCCGCACAACATGGTCAAGGCCGCCTTCGCGGCGCTGCAGCGGGCGACCTCGCCCCGCGCGGTGGCGTCCCGGCGCGGCAAGAAGGTGTCCGACCTGATCGGCCGCCGCGACCACCATGGCCAGCCCGCGGCGCAGGAGACGGCAGATGCCTGAGCAGAGCGGCAAGCGCATCCGCGTGACGCAGGTCCGGTCCGGCTTCGGCCAGAAGCCGGGCCAGAAGGAGACGCTGATCGGTCTCGGTCTGAACAAGATCGGCCGCGCGCGCGAGCTCGCGGACACGCCGTCGGCGCGGGGCATGGTGCGCAAGGTTGCGCACCTGGTGAAGGTCGAGGAGCTGTCCTGAGGCAAGCTCGGGACAGGACAGGACGATGGTCAAGCTGAACGAGCTGCGCGACAATCCGGGCGCGCGCTACAAGTCCAAGCGGCTCGGCCGCGGCATCGGCTCGGGCAAGGGCAAGACGTCCGGCAAGGGCGTGAAGGGCCAGAAGGCGCGCACGGGCGTGTCGCTGAACGGGTTCGAGGGTGGTCAGCTTCCGATCTACCGCCGGATCCCGAAGCGGGGCTTCACGAACGTGTTCCGCAAGGAATACGCGCCGCTGAACCTGGGCGCGCTCGCCGCGGCGATCGAGGCCGGGCGTGTCGATGCCGGGGCGCCGATCGACGAGGCGACGCTGTTCGCCGCGGGTGTGGTGAAGTCCGGGAAGGTCGCGGGCATCCGCCTGCTGGCCAAGGGCGAGCTGACGCGCGCGGTCGACATCACGGTTTCCGGAGCCTCCGCGGCCGCGATCGCGGCGGTGGAGAAGGCCGGCGGCAAGGTGACCACCACCGTGGCTACGGCCCCGGCGGATTCGGCCTCGGCCTGAGGCTTGAACCGGCATGGGCCGGGCGGCACATTGATGGGGATCTGGGGGCGGCGCCTTCGTGGCGCCGTTTCCGTGTCCGGGAGAGACTAGATGGCCTCGGCGGCCGAGCAACTTGCAGCCAACCTGAACCTCGGCGTCCTGTCCAAGGCCACCGAGCTCAAGCAGCGCATCTGGTTCACCCTGGGTGCGCTGATCGTCTACCGCATCGGCACCTACATTCCGGTGCCGGGCGTGGACAGCGCCGTGATGGCGGAACTGATCCGCAGCGCCGGCGGCGGCATCCTGGGCATGTTCGACATGTTCTCGGGCGGCGCGCTGGGGCGCATGACGGTCTTTGCCCTCAACATCATGCCGTACATCTCGGCCTCGATCATCATCCAGTTGATGACGGCCGCGGTGCCGACGCTGGAGGCGCTGAAGAAAGAGGGCGAGGCGGGGCGCAAGAAGCTCAACCAGTATACCCGCTACCTCACCGTGATCATCGCGATGTTCCAGGCCTACGGCATCGCGGTCGGCCTCGAGGCGATGCGCGGCACGTTCGGCCCGGCGGTGATCGATCCGGGATTCTTCTTCCGCTTCTCCTGCGTGGTCACGCTGGTCGGCGGCACGATGTTCCTGATGTGGCTGGGCGAGCAGATCACCGCGCGCGGCGTCGGCAACGGCATCAGCCTGATCATCTTCGCCGGCATCGTCGCGAACCTGCCCTCGGCGCTGGCCAGCACGCTGGAGCTTGGCCGTACCGGCGCGCTGACGACCCCGTTCATCATCGCCTTCCTGGTGATCGCGATCGCGGTCGTTGTCTTCGTGGTCTTCATCGAGCGGGCGCAGCGCCGCATCATCGTGCAGTACCCGAAGCGCCAGGTCGGCAACCGCATGTTCGGCGGCGACTCGACGCACCTGCCGCTGAAGATCAACACCTCCGGCGTGATCCCGCCGATCTTCGCCTCCTCCATCCTGCTGATCCCGGCGACCATCGCGGGCTTCAGCCAGGGCGGCGAGCCGGGGCTGCTGCAGGACGTGGCGAACGCGCTTGCCCACGGGCAGCCGCTCTACATGGCGCTGTATCTCGGCATGATCATCTTCTTCTCGTTCTTCTACACCGCGGTGGTGTTCAACCCGCAGGAGACGGCGGACAACCTGAAGAAGTACGGCGGCTTCATCCCCGGCATCCGGCCCGGGGCGAACACGGCGGACTACCTCGACCACGTGCTCACGCGGCTGACCACGGTCGGTGCGCTGTACCTCGCCCTGGTCTGCCTGCTGCCGGAAATCCTCATCAGCCGCTACGGCGTGCCCTTCTATTTCGGCGGCACGTCGCTGCTGATCATCGTGTCGGTGACCATGGACACGGTGACGCAGATCCAGTCCCATCTACTCGCGCATCAATATGAAGGTCTGATTCGCAAGTCGCGATTGAAAGGCGGGCGTCGATGAACCTGATCCTGCTCGGCCCCCCGGGGGCGGGAAAGGGAACCCAGGCCAAGCGGCTGGAGGAGAAATACGGGATCGCCCAGATCTCCACCGGCGACATGCTGCGCGCCGAGGTGGCCGTGGGCACCCCGGTCGGCCGGCAGGCGAAGGCGATCATGGAGTCGGGCAAGCTCGTCTCCGACGAGATCATCATCGCCATGCTCGGCAACCGGGTGGAGAAGCCCGACGCGGCGAAGGGCTTCATCCTCGACGGCTTTCCGCGCACCGTCCCGCAGGCGGAGGCGCTGGACGGGCTGCTGGCGGGCAAGGGGCTGAAGCTCGACCACGTGATCGAGCTGCAGGTGGACGACGCGGCGCTGACCGACCGCATCGCCGGCCGCTTCACCTGTGCGAAATGCGGCGCGGGCTACCACGACACCTTCAAGCAGCCGCGCCAGGCGGGTATCTGCGACGCCTGCGGCAGCACCGAGTTCGTCCGCCGCAAGGACGACAACCGCGAGACGGTGACCGAGCGGCTGAAGGTCTACCACGCCCAGACCGCGCCGATCCTGCCCTACTACGCCGCCCAGGGGCGGCTGAGCACGGTGGACGGCATGGCGCCGATGGACGAGGTGACGGGCGCGATCGAGGCGGTGCTCGGCCCCGCCGGCTGAGCGGTTCTGGTCTGCACGGGGCATCACGCGAATTTGAGCGGGTTTGCTTGACTCATTCGCCGGCCCCCCTATGTTCCGCGCCTCGGCACGACCCGCCTGAAGCGGGCGCGCCAACGTATTTCCTGCCTTTCGGGGCGACATCACAGGGGGCGGTGCCTGCCGTCCCCCGCAGGAGCGAGACGACGTGGCGCGCATTGCCGGCGTGAACATCCCCGCGAACAAGCGGGTCACTATCAGCCTTCGCTACATCTATGGCATCGGCCCGACGAAGGCGCAGAAGATCTGCGAGACGCTGTCGATCCCCGATGACCGCCGCGTCAACCAGCTCACCGACGACGAGATCCTGAAGATCCGCGAGCTGATCGACCGCGACTTCCGCGTCGAGGGCGACCTGCGGCGCGAAGTCGCGATGAACATCAAGCGGCTGATGGACCTCGGCTGCTATCGCGGCCTGCGTCATCGCCGCGGCCTGCCGGTCCGTGGCCAGCGCACCCACACCAACGCCCGTACCCGCAAGGGCAAGGCTGTGGCGATCGCCGGCAAGAAGAAGGTGACGAAGTAAGGGGCCGCCGGCCCCTTATTCCCGCCGCCGCAACCGATCACCTCCGACCAGGATCGCCGCACACATGGCCCGTCCCGCCACCGCCTCGGCCCGCCCCCGCAAGAAGGAGCGGAAGAACATCACGTCGGGCGTCGCCCACGTGAACGCCTCCTTTAACAACACGATCATCACGATCAGCGATGCCCAGGGCAACGCGATCGCCTGGTCGTCGTCGGGCAGCCAGGGCTTCAAGGGCAGCCGCAAGTCCACCCCGTACGCCGCGCAGGTCGCGGCCGAGGACGCCGGCAAGAAGGCGCGCGAGCACGGCATGGAGATGCTGGAGATCGAGGTGTCGGGCCCCGGCTCGGGCCGCGAGAGCGCGCTGCGTGCGCTGCAGTCGGTCGGCTTCTCGATCAGTGCGATCCGCGACACCACGCCGATCCCGCACAACGGCTGCCGGCCGCGCAAGCGCCGGCGGGTCTGAGCGCACGGACGGTTTCCGCGCGGGCAGGGCAACCGCCCGCGCTTCCTCGTTTCCGAGGGCGAAGAAATGAGTCTTGAAAGCAACTGGCGGACGCTGATCCAGCCGAACAAGCCGGTCTACGAGGCCGGCGCCGACCCTGACCGGGTCGCCACCTGCGTGATCGAGCCGCTGGAGCGCGGCTTCGGCATGACCCTGGGCAACGCGCTGCGCCGCGTGCTGCTCTCGTCGCTGCGTGGCGCCGCGGTCACGGCCGTGCAGATCGATGGCGTGCTGCATGAATTCAGCTCGATCCCCGGCGTCCGCGAGGACGTCACGGACATCGTGCTGAACATCAAGCAGCTCGCGATCCGCATGGGCGGCGATGGTCCGCGCCGGATGTCGCTGACGGCCTCGGGCCCCGGCGAGGTCAAGGCGGGCCAGATCCAGGCCGGCCACGAGATCGAGATCATGAACCCCGACTTGGTCATCTGCACGCTGGACGACGGCGTGAAGCTGGGCATGGAGTTCACGGTCAATGCCGGCAAGGGCTACGTGCCGGCATCCGCCAACCGGCCGGAAGACGCGCCGATCGGGCTGATCCCGGTCGATGCCATCTACTCGCCGGTGCGGCGCGTGTCCTTCAAGGTCGACCCGACCCGCGTGGGCCAGGTCACCGACTACGACAAGCTGCTGCTGACCGTTGAAACCAACGGCACGCTGACGCCGGAGGATGCCGTCGCGCGCGCCGCGCGGATCCTGCAGGACCAGCTCCAGCACTTCATCAACTTCGAGGAACCGCAGCAGATCCGTGCGGAGGACCCGCAGGACGACCTGCCGTTCAACCGCAACCTGCTGCGCAAGGTGGACGAGCTTGAGCTGTCGGTCCGCAGCGCGAACTGCCTGAAGAACGACAACATCGTCTACATCGGCGACCTCGTTCAGAAGACCGAGCAGGAGATGCTGCGCACGCCGAACTTCGGCCGCAAGTCGCTCAATGAGATCAAGGAGGTGCTCACCTCCATGGGTCTCAGCCTCGGCATGACCGTCACCGGCTGGCCGCCGGAGAACATCGAAGACCTGGCCAAGAAGATCGAGGAGCCGTTCTGATGCGCCACGCTGTTGCCGGCCGGAAGCTCGGCGTCACCTCCTCCCATCGCCAGGCGATGTTCCGCAACATGGCGGTCGCGCTGCTGAAGCACGAGCAGATCACGACCACCCTGCCGAAGGCGAAGGAGCTTCGCCCGGTGGTGGAGCGGCTGATCACCCGCGGCAAGGCGGGCGGGCTGCACGGCAAGCGCCTCGCCTACGCGCAGCTTCGTGACGATGTGATCGTCGCCAAGCTCTTCGGCGCGCTGGCCGACCGCTACAAGGGCCGCGCCGGCGGCTACTGCCGCATCCTGAAGGCCGGCATGCGCTACGGCGACGCCGCCACGATGGCGGTGATCGAGCTGGTGGACCGCGACCCGGCCGCCAAGGGCCAGGACAGCGGCCCGAAGGCGGAGCCGAAGGCCGACGAGGCCGAGGCGGCCTGAGCGCCACCCTACGACACGGACAATAAGAAGGCGGCCTTCGGGCCGCCTTCTTCGTTTGCGCGGCATCGTGTCTTGCCCGTCCGCCACCCGCCGCCCCACAGAGCGGATGCCAGGACCGCACGGAGAGGTCGAGATGCCGATCGCCCGCCGCCTGCTTCTGCCCGCCCTCGCGCTTCCCTTCGTCGCTCGCGCCCAGCCGCATCATGGCGGCGGCTTCTCCACCCTGCGCGGCGAGCCCGTCCCCGCGCTCAGCGAGCCGCAGATCGCGCAGCGGCGCACCGGCAGCCCGGCCCCGCCGGGTCCGCCCGGGCAGTGGCAGGCGCGGGCGCCGCTGCCGATCCCGCGCAGCGAGATGGCCTGGGCCACGGCACTCGGCGGGCGGATGCATCTCGTCGCCGGCTACGGCGAGGGCCGCGTGGACCGCAGCTACCACCACGTCTACGACCCCGCTGCCGACGCCTGGAGCACAGCCGCGCCGCTGCCGCGTGGCGCCAACCACGTTGCGGTCGTCGCCGAGGGGCCGCTGCTCTACGCGCTCGGCGGCTTCACCCTGCAGAACCGGGGTGCGGACGATTCCTGCTTCGTCTGGGACAGCCGCACCGACCGCTGGCGCGCCATCGCCTCGCTGCCCCGGCCGCGCGGTGCGGGCTCGGCGGTGGCGCTGGGCGGGCGCATCCATCTGATCGGCGGGGCGGGCGATCCGGACGACGAGCGCGCCTCCGTCGCCTGGCACGAGGTCTACCTGCCCGCGGTGGACAAGTGGGAGCGGCGGCGGCCGATCCCGGCGGGGCGCGATCATGCCGGCGCGGTGCCATGGCAGGACGCGATCCACGTGATCGGCGGGCGCTTCAACACCTTCCAGGACAACACCAGCCTGCACCACGTCTACGACGCCGCGCGCGACCAGTGGGAACGCCGCGCGCCGATGCCGACCGCGCGGTCCGGCCACGGGCTCGCGATCGTCGGCGGGCGCTTCTACGCGATGGGCGGCGAGGGGCGGGAGATCAGCGGCGGTGCTGCGACCGACAGTGTCTACGGGCAGGTCGAATCCTACGAGCCCGCCACGGATACGTGGCAGTCCCATGCGCCGATGCCGACGCCGCGGCACGGTCTCGGCGCGGCGGCGATCGAGGGCACGATCTACGTGGCGGGTGGCGGCCCGGTGGTGGGCGGCGGCATCCAGTCCTCGCTGCATGAGGCGTTCACGCCCGCTGCGGGCTGAGCGGCTCACGCAAAGCCTCCAGCTTACGAGCCCATCCGGTGATCGCCTGTCGGTGAGCGTCGGTTCGGCCGGCGCGTGTACATGCTGAGCGGCGGCCGAATGTCCCTGATCGGGCATGTCGAGACCGTTTCACTCGATGAGTACGAAGGGACGGACTATCTGCCGATAGAGGGCGGCAGGGCCGCGCTGGCCAGTAACATGGCCTGATTGAGCAGGGCCGGGTTCGATGCCGCAGGCGTTCCCGGCGTCGCGCCATTCACGGCCGAACAGGTGCAGTCGCTCGGCATGGGGCTGCATCTGCTGTCGCATTCGGCCGAAGGCGATTTCAGCTTCGATGGACGGCGCGGTGCGCTGCGTCGCGTCGAACCGGATGATGATTTCGCCGATCCGCCGGAGCCTCCACGAAGGGGCGATGTCTTTGTCGCGCGTATTCCGGCTGGTGACCGGCTGTACGCCATCGGCTGCCGGCCTGGCGAGGGCGTCCACCCCGATCCGCGAACGCCAGGGGCGTTCTCCCTCTCTCTTGCCGCGCGCCCGTTCTTCGTGTGCCCGATCGGCGAATCAGTTCACTTCCGGGTCAGGTTCGAGGCGATGACGCCGCCGTAGCGGGACCGTAGCCGCATCCGGTGGTCGTCGCTCGCGCCGGGGTTCAGCCCGTCGGCAGCCGCCGGAAACCCGGCCCGTCGGGCGGGTCGGCCAGCGACTCGCGCACGGCGTCCACCCGCGCGCCCGGCGGGCCGGCGCGGCAGCGGCGGAGAAGTTCCTCCACGACGGCGGCCTCGCCGGCGACCAGAGCCTCCACCGTGCCGTCGGGGCGGTTGCGGACCCAGCCGGCCACGCCGAGGCTGCGCGCGGTGCGCGCCATCCAGTCGCGGTAGCCCACGCCTTGCACGCGGCCTTGCAGGACCACGCGCTTGGCGATCACGCCAGCGCCACCAGCCGGGCGGCCTGCCGCAGCTCCGCCCGCACCCGGGCGCGGCGCGCCACCGCCTCGTCATCGGCGCCCCACAGCGCCTCCTGGAACAGGTCGTCCACGATGGCCGCATCATAAGCGGCATCCACGCCGAGCGCGCCATGGGCAACCGCGAGCCCGAGCACCAGCGACCCCAGCGCCGGCACCGCCACGCCCAGCCCCGCCAGCACCATCGGCTTCTGCGCCGCGAGCGCCGCGGCCAGCGCATCCAGCGTACGGCGGTCCTGGGCGAGATAGGCCACGCTGTTGGTGACCTTCAGCTCCGCCCCCAGCGTGCGCGCCGCCCAGTCGAGCCAGGGCTGCCAGGCGGCATGCTGGCGGGCCGCGAGCGCCGGCGGGTCCGGCGTGCGGTAGCAGAGCAGGTCGGTCTCGCCGAACTTCGCGAGCGCGGCGATGGTCGCGGCGGGGGCGGGGGCGATGCGTTCCTGCCCCGTGGCGGCCATCCGGGTGAGGGGCAGATCGTCGAACTGGAACTCGCCGTCCTTCGCGCCGCCGGCCTGTGCCCATTCGGCGGCGAGCGCCTCGGCCAGCGCGGCCGTGTCCACACGCAGCGGCGTTCCGCCCGGCAGGCGGACGGATCTGCCGTCCAGCAGCACCGTGAAGCCGCCGTCCACAGGGGCGGCGGTGGCGACATCCCAGAAGCGCTTCACCGGATCAGGCCCCGCAGCAGGTCGCGCGGGTTGCTGGGCAGGGCCGGGCGCTGCGGCTGCTCCGGCGCGGCCGCGGCGGGCGGGGCCTCGGCGGGCGGAACGGCGCCCGCGGCACCGCCCCGGGCGATGGTGAGCTGGCGCGGGCAGTCGTCCGTGGCGGTCGTCTCGCCCGCGCCGCGCAGCGCCTGCAGCGGATTGCGCCCGGCGGCGAGCCCGCCCAGCACCTGGCCCGCGATCTGCCCCGCGCTCGCCGGGTCCACGCCCACGGCCGGCCGCCGCCACGGGCCGCTGACCAGCACCGGCGCCGCGATGCGGATCTGGCCGACCTTCAGTGTCGGCCGCACGCGCAGCGCCATCGTCTCCTGCCCCAGGTTGAACGCGCCGCCGCCGTCAAGCTTGGCAAGGCTGGTATCCGCGAGCAGGGCCCGTGCCTCGGCCACGCCGTCGGTGGCCTCCAGCCGCAGCGCGACGCAGCGGATGTTGCTGCGCCCGTCGCGGTTCAGCGACGCGCCGACCGCGCGGAGGATGTCGCCGGCGAGCGCGTCCACCAGCCGGTTGTCGATGTCGCCGCCCGGCAGCGCGAAGCCGAGATGGCCGCTGGCGCTGGCCGCGATGGCGCGCGGCGTGCGGCCGGCGCCCTTCATGTCGAGATCGAGCTCCGCGGTGCCGTTGACCGACCGGCCCTGGCCGAGGGCCGCGAGCAGTGGGCCGAGCGCCAGCGACGGCACCTTCGCCGCCACCGCCACCGGCGGGGAAGGCTGCCGCGCGTCGGCGGACAGCCGCAGCTCCGCCCGGCCGCCGGGGCCGGTGAAGGCGAGCGGGGCGACGGCGAGCTGCCCCTCCTTCAATGAGCCGGTCAGCCGCACGTCCTGCCAGACCTGGCCGAGCAGGGTCAGTGCGGCGACGGTGACCTGCGCCTCGCCGTCGGCGAGCGTCAGCGCCTCGAACGGCAGCTCCGTGTCCGGGATCAGCCTGCCATCGGCGGCGGCGGGCGCGGGCAGCGGCGGGGGCGGCGGCGCGCCGCCGGTCCCCGGGGCCCGGG
>JBBCJT010000225.1:0-21222 GCA_037190665.1 Rhodovastum atsumiense
GCTGCGGAGAATTGAGCACGGCCGCCGCCGGCCCTTGCTCCACGATCCGGCCGTGCTGCATCACCGCCACCCGGTCGGCGATCTCGGCCACCACGCCGAAATCGTGGGTGATGAACAGCACGCCCATGCCGCGCCGCTGCTGAATGTCCTTGATCAGCCGCAGGATCTGCATCTGCGTGGTCACATCGAGCGCGGTGGTCGGCTCGTCGGCGATCAGCACCGCCGGTTCCAGCGCCAGCGCCATGGCGATCATCACGCGCTGCCGCTGTCCCCCCGAGAGGCGGAACGGGTAGCTGCGCGCCATCGCCTTCGGGTCGGGCAGGTTCACCGCTTCCAGCAGCGCCTGTACACGGTCCTCCGCCTCCGCGCCGCGACCATGGACCTGCAGCACCTCGGCGATCTGCTCGCCGACGCGCATCAGCGGGTTCAGCGCCGTCATCGGCTCCTGAAAGATCATGCCGATACGCGCGCCGCGAAGCTGGCGCATCGCCTCCGGCGTCTCGCGCGTCAGGTCCCTGCCCTCGAAGCGGATCGCGCCGCCGGCCACGGGCAGGAAGCGCGGCAGCAGCCCCATGATGGCGTTGGCGGAGACGGACTTGCCGGATCCGCTTTCCCCCACGATGCACAGGATCTCGCCCGGATCGAGCGTAAAGGACACGTCCGAGACGGCATGCGGCCGGTCGCCTCCCTCAGGCAGAGCGACGGTCAGGTTCTCGACGCTGAGGAGGCTCATCAGCGCTGCCTCGCGAGACGGGGGTTCAGCGCGTCGTTCAGGCCCTCGCCCACCAGGTTCAACGCCAGCACGGTGATGAAGATCGCGATGCCCGGGAACACGCTCATCCACCAGGCGAGCCGGATCACGCTGCGGCCGCTGCCGATCAGGAAGCCCCACGACATCATGTTCGGATCGCCGAGGCCGAGGAAGGACAGCGAGCTTTCCAGCAGGATCGCGGTCGCCACCATCAGCGAGGCGAGCACGATGATCGGCGACAGCGCATTGGGCAGGATCTCGCGGAAGACGATGGCGGTGCGGGACCGGCCCAGCACCTCCGCTGCCTGTACGAATTCGCGCGTGCGCAGCGACAGGAACTCGGCGCGCACCACCCGGGTGACCGGCGGCCAGGACACCACCGCGATGGCGACCACGATGCTGGCAAGGCTGGGGGTGAAGATCGCCACCAGCACCACGGCGAACACGAAGGACGGGATGGTCTGGAAGAACTCGGTGAAGCGCATCACCGCGTCATCCACCCGCCCGCCCATGTAGCCGGCAAGCGCGCCGAGGCTGACGCCGATGGCGAGTGCGGCGACGGTGGAGACGGCACCCACCATCAGCGAGACGGTCGCCCCGTGCGCGATGCCGGCGGCAACGTCTCGGCCGAGGCTGTCGGAGCCCAGCAGGAACCCCATCTCGCCGGGCGGCATGAACGGCACGCCGCGCATGTCCCACGGGCTGAAGGGGAACAGCACCGGCGCGAGCAGGCCGGTCGCGATCACCAGCAGCAACAACAGCAGTCCCAGCACCGCGCCGCGGTTGCGCGCGAAGGCTCTCCAGAACCCTTTCATCCGCCCACCTCCACACGCGGATCGACGGCCGCGTAGAGCAGGTCGGTGATCAGGTTGAACACGATCACCATGATCGAGGTGCAGAGGAAAACGCCGAGCAGCAGCTGGTAGTCGCGCTGCAGCAGCGCATCGAAGGCGAGCCGGCCGATCCCCGGCCAGGCGAACACCGTCTCAACCAGGATCGACCCGCCGATGAGCTGGCCGGCCTGGATGCCGGCGAAAGTGATCACCGGCAGCAGCGCGTTGCGCAGCACATGCGCCCGCTGCACGCGCGCTTCCGGCACCCCCTTCGCCCGCGCCGTCTTGACGAAATCCTGGTCCGCGACCTCCAGCATCGAGGCGCGGGTGAGCCGCGCGTAGATCGCCATGTAGAACAGGCCCAGCGTCACCGCCGGCAGCAGCAGGTACTTCGCCGTGTCGGCGACCGCGGCGAAGCCGGTGAGGTTCGCCCCCACCGTCTCCATGCCGAAACTCGGCAGCCATTCCAGTTGGACGCTGAACAGCAGCACCAGCATCAGGCCGACCCAGAACAGCGGCGTCGCGTAGAAGGTGAGCGCGAGCACGGTGATGATGGTGTCGCCCCATCTGCCGACCCGCCGCGCCGCCCAGGCCCCCATCGCCACGCCGGCGACGATGGCGAGCAGGAACGCCGCGCCGGTCAGCAGCAGCGTGGCCGGCAGCCGCTCCAGGATGAGGCTGGCGACCGTGCGCTGCTGGCGGTGCGACATGCCCAGATCGCCGGTCAGGACGCCGGAGACGTAGATCCAGAGTTGCTCGGGCACGGGGCGGTCGAGGCCGAACTGGGCGCGGAGCTGCGCGACGAACTGCTCATCCGCCGCACCGGACTGCCCGGCGATCACCAGCGCCGGGTCGCCCGGCGCGAGCCGGATCAGCATGAAGTTCAGCACGACGATGGCGAGGATCACCACCACCGACTTCCCCGCGCGCCGCGCGAGGAAGCCGATCAGCCCGGCGCCCGACATGGTCAGGCGGCGAGGAACACGTCGTCGAAGCAGGTATGGACGCCGGACGACCCCCAGCTCGGGAAGTTCAGCTTGCGGTCCCGCGTGGTGGGGAACAGCAGCTCGATCATCCAGATCAGCGGCTGGTCGGCGATGATCAGCGACTGCACCTCCTTGAACGCCGCCGCGCGCTTTTCCGGCTCCGCCGCACGCGCGGCGACGTCGAACAGCTCGTCCACGCGCGGGTTGGAGTAGCCGGAGGTGTTGGCGAACGGCACCTTCTGGATGTTGCTGCTGATGTAGGTCCGCGAGACGCCGAGCGTGGGATCGCCGTACTGATAGACGAAGTTCACCGTCAGCTCGTATTCCCACGCACCCAGCCGGCGCACCCAGCCGCCCGCATCCGTGCTCTCGATCGTCACCTCCACGCCGATCTGGCGCAGCGCCTGCCGGATGTACTCGGACAGCCGTGTCCACACCTCACCATAGGGCAGCGTCAGCAGCTTCACCGAATGGCGGATGCCCTGCGCGTTCGGCCTCAGCCCCATCTCGTCGAGCAGGGCGGTCGCCGCACGGATGTCGAAGGCCGGCAGCTTCGCGTTCGGGTCGTGGAAGCGCGTGCCGGACGCGATCGGGCTGGTCGCGGGCTTCGCCGCGCCGAACCACAGGCGCTGGGCGATGAAGTTGCGGTCGATCGCGTGCGCCATCGCCCGGCGGAACCGCACGTCCTTCAGCACGTCGAGGCGCTGGTTCACCTCGATCCAGGACAGCGGCGAGAACACCTCGAACCCGGTCTTCAGCACCTCCAGGTTCGGCGCGGCCTCCATCTGCGGGATGTCGAAGGGTTCGAGGTCGTTGGCAGCGGCGAGCTGCGCCTGCCCCTGCTGCATCGCCAGCCGCCGCGACTGGCTGTCCGGGATGATGCGGTAGATGATCTCGTCCAGATAGGGCTGGCCCGGCTTCCAGTACTGGTCGAAGCGGCGCATGCGGATGAAGTTGCCGCGCTGCCACTCGGTGAACTGGAAGGGGCCGGTGCCGATCGGCTTCTGGTTCGCCGGGTTGGTGCGGTAATCCGTGCCGTCATAGATGTGCTTGGGCACGATCGCGCAGGACGTGACGTCGAACATCAGCAGCAGCGGCTCGAACGGGGCGTCCAGCGTGAACTGCGCGGTGTGCGCATCGATCGCCTTGGCATCCGTGATGCGCTGGAAGATCTGCCGGGCGCGCGGCGCCAGTTCCATGTGGAACTTCATGATCGAGAAGATGACGTCGTCCGCCGTGAAGTCCCGCCCGTCATGCCACTTGGCGTTCGAGCGCAGCTTGAAGGTGTAGGTCCTCTTGTCGTCGCTGATCGTCCAGGACTCGGCGAGTTCGGGGACGATTTCCAGCTTCGGGCCGACCTTGATCAGGCCCTGATAGATCTTGCTCGCCGCGATCAGCGTCGGCCCCTGGTTGTTGACGCCGAGCACCAGCACCGGCGGCTCCGGCGTGATCATCGTGGTCAGCGTGCCGCCCCTGCGCGGCTGGATGCCCTGCGCGCGCGCCTCCTCCAGCGTCATCAGCACGGCCCCGGCGGCCGAGGCGGCAAACAGTGTGCGGCGGGACAGCGCCCGCGGATCCTTGATCATTTTGTCGTCCCCCAAGTCGTTGCTTGTGCAGCGACGCTACTTGCGCCCCCCACGCATCGCAACATCCCATCTTGCGGTACGCAGCGCCTGCGCTAGCCTGCACGACAATGAAGGTGTTCTGGGATCCGGCCTGCCTCACGCACGCGCCGCGCTTCTTCCTGCAACGCGGCCACGTCCGCTCCAATTTCGAGGTGCCGCGCCGCGCCGAGGCACTGCTCGAAGCCGCGAAGGCGATGGGCTGCGATATCCTCGGCCCGCCATCGGCCGACGAGGCCGCGATCGGCGCTGTGCACGATGCGGGCTTCCTCGCCTTCCTGCGCGATGCCTGGAAGGACTGGACGGCGCTGCCCGATGCCGGACCCGAGCTGGTCGGCAACCTGCACCCCACGCCCGAGATGTTCGACAACGGCGCGCAGCAGGGCGCCACCATCGTCGGCAGGCTCGGCTGGTACACGGCGGACACCGGCACACCGATCGGCGAGCATACGTGGCAGGCCTCGCGCGCCGCAGCCGCCTGCGCCATCGCCGCCGCCGATGCGGCCGCGCAGGGCGAGACCACCTACGCGCTGTGCCGCCCGCCCGGGCATCACGCCTATGCCGCGCGCACCGGCGGGCACTGCATCCTCAACAACGCCGCCGTCGCCGCACAGCGGCTGCGCGACAAGGGGGCGGCGCGCGTAGCCGTGCTCGACATCGACAGCCATCACGGCAACGGCACGCAGGGCATCTTCTGGGACCGGCCGGACGTGCTGTTCGTTTCCGTCCACGGCGACCCGAACGGCTACTATCCGTGGTTCGTCGGCCATGCGTCCGAACGCGGCGGGCCGGCTGCGACGGGGGCGAACATCAACCTGCCCCTGCCGAAAGGCGCGGACGATGGCGCATGGCTCGGCGCAATCGGCACCGGGCTCGATGCGATCCGCCGCTTCCGCGCCGACGCGCTGGTGGTCTCGCTGGGCATGGACGCCTCGAAGGACGAGCCGCTGAACTGGATGAGCGTGACCGAGGACGGTTTCGCCCGCGCGGGTGCCGCGATCGGCACGCTCGGCCGGCCCGTCGCCGTGGTGCAGGAGGGCGGCTACAACACCGACGTGATCGGCACGCTGCTGACGCGCTTCCTCGCCGCCCTCAAAGGTTGATAGACGCCGCTTCTTCTCGCGTGTAGCGATCATGCATGATCGCGCGCGTCCCTTCCTTCGCCTTCGCCGGCATCGAGCCCGTGCCGGTGGAGGTGCAGGTGCAGATCGCGTCGGGCCTGCCGTCCTTCCTGGTCGTCGGCCTGCCGGACAAGGCGGTGGGCGAATCGCGCGAACGGGTGCGCGCGGCGCTGACCGCGCTGGGACTGTCGATGCCGCCCCGCCGGGTGCTGGTGAACCTCGCGCCCGCGGACATCGCCAAGGAAGGCAGCCACTTCGACCTGCCCATCGCGCTCGCCGTGCTGGCGGCGATGGACGTGCTGCCGGCCGATGAGCTGTGCCGCTACGCCGCGCTGGGGGAACTGTCACTCGACGGCGCCCTGAGCCGGGTCGCGGGCGTGCTGCCGGCCGCGATCGGCGCGGCATCGCGCGAACTCGGGCTGATCTGCCCCGCCGATCAGGGTGAGGAAGCGGCGTGGTCGGCGGCCGCCGAGGTGCTCGCCGCGCCCGACCTGATCGCACTGGTGAACCATTTCCGCGGCACGCAGGTACTGACCCCGCCGGTGCCCCCTGTCCCGGAGCGCGGCGCGCGCGGACCGGACCTCGCCGACGTGAAAGGGATGGAGACGGCGAAGCGGGCGGTGGAGATCGCCGCGGCCGGCGGGCACAACATCATGTTCGTCGGCCCGCCCGGCGCGGGCAAGTCGATGCTCGCCGCGCGCCTGCCGCCGCTGCTGCCGGACCTCACACCCGCCGAGGCGCTGGAGGTCTCGATGATCCATTCCGTCGCCGGACTGCTGCAGGACGGGCGGCTGGTGATGCGCCCGCCCTTTCGCGAGCCGCATCACACCGCCTCGCAGGCCGCGCTGGCCGGCGGCGGGGGCCGGGCGAGGCCGGGCGAGATCAGCCTCGCCCATCGCGGCGTGCTGTTCCTCGACGAACTGCCGGAATTCCCCCGCCCCGCGCTGGAGGCGCTGCGCCAGCCGCTGGAGAGCGGCCAGACCACGGTGAGCCGCGCGAGCGCCCATGTGACCTATCCGGCGCGGTTCCAGCTCGTCGCCGCGATGAACCCGTGCCGATGCGGCCATCTCGGCGATGCATCGCGCGAATGCGGCCGCGCCCCGCGCTGCGGCGAGGAGTATCAGGCGCGGCTCTCCGGCCCGCTGCTGGACCGCATCGACATCGCCATCGCGGTGATGCCGGTCGCGCCGTCCGAGCTGTCGCGCGCGCCCGCTGGCGAGGCGAGCGCAATTGTGGCCGGCCGCGTCGCGGAGGCGCGCGCGAGACAGATCCGGCGCTGGGGTGCGGATGGGCCGCGCTGCAACGCGGAGGCCGATGGCGCCGCGCTGGAGCGCGGGCTCGACGCAGAACCGGCCGCTCGCGAACTCGCGGAGCAGGCCGCGGAAAAGCTGCGATTATCGGCCCGTGGCTTCGTCCGCACGCTGCGCGTCGCGCGCACGATCGCGGATCTCGCCGGTTCCGGGCCTGTCTGCCGGGCGCACGTCGCAGAGGCATTGACCCTGCGCCTGCGCTCGCCCGGCAAACCCGGCTGAAAAGGCAGGAGGCGGGCGCGAGCCCGCCTCCGCCGCGTCAGATCCAGTAAGGCGTGGCGCGATAATAGTCGTGCACGCGCTTGCCCCAGTCGCGGTCATCCCAGGTGGGATCGACATCGTCGTAGGACGGCGCTTTCTCCAGCATCCCCTTGTCGAGGTTCACGACATACCCGCCCTGGCGGGTGTCGTATTTCAGCGTGCTCCACGGCAGCGGGTAATGGCTTTCGCCGATGCCGAGGAAACCGCCGAAGGACAGGACCGCGTAGACGGCCTTGCCGCTCACCTTCTCCAGGATCACTGCATCGATCGTACCGAGGCGGTCGCCGCGCGGATTGTAGACGGCGGTGCCCGCCACCTTGTCGGCGGCAATGACGGAGGAGCCGGTGCTTTCGCGTTCCCGCTCGATGTCGGCGTTGTTCATCGCAGAGGCCGGCGGGTTGACGGATGCCATGGGCATTCTCCCTTGTGGTTATGTTGTCACGGCACGACGCCGCATGTTGTGACAACAACTCGCGCGGCACCCGGTTGCATCGGCAACCGGGTCGAACCGGCCACGTTTCGGCCACATGAGCACACAGGACGGTTCCGGCGAGACGAAGACACCCACGGAAGCGCGGCAGGGCATCACGCCCGGCGTGGTGCGCTGGGTGCTGGCCATCTCGCTCGCCCTCGTCATCGTTGCTTTTGTGGTGGTGTTCTTCGCCTCATAGCCTCACGAAGCCGCGAGCCCGATGCGGCAAGGGCTGTGTTTTTTCCGCGCGCACGCAACCCGACCACGGTCTGGTCGGTTCTCCTCCCATCACTGCTCCTCACGGAGGAAAAACGGGCATGGCCGAGGAGATTCGTAACCCTGCGCATCGTGGGTTTGCGGCAATGGATCAGGCGAAGCAGAGGGCGATCGCCTCGAAGGGCGGACAGAGCGTGCCGCCGGAAAAGCGCAGCTTCGCGCAAGACCCCGCGCTTGCCGCGCAGGCAGGTCGGAAGGGCGGACAGAGCGTCGCCCCGCAGGACCGCCCCTTCTCGCAGAACCGCGAACTGGCCGCTCAGGCCGGCCGCAAGGGCGGACAGGCGAGTCACAGCCGCAATGCCGCCCGCACCACGCCGGCGGCGGACAACGACGACAACACGGGCTGAGGGAGGCGACGCATGGGCAGAGATCCGAAGAACGCTCCCCCGCCCGGGGAGAAACGCACGAAGGAGAAGAAGGAGAAGGCGCTGGAGGAGGCACTCGACGACAGCTTTCCGGCGAGCGATCCCCCCGCCGTCACCAGCCCCACGCGCAGCATCACCGGCGACGACGAGGTGGTGAACAAGCCGCCGCCGTCCGACGATGCCGAGGATCCCGACGAAGGCATGCAGAAGGACAAAGGCATGCGGAAGGACAGATGATGTCCGATCCTGCGCGGGAGCGGCCGCCACCGACCCCGAACGAACCGGGACGGCCCCAGGAAACGCCGACGCCCCGGCGGCCGCCCGAAACGCCGCCACCGGATCCGGGGCCGGAGCCTCCGCCCCCGCCGGTCGAGCTGCCGCCGGAGAATCCGCACACGCCACCACCCCCGGCGATCGCCGGCGGAGGGGAAAAGAAACGCTAGTGCATCGTCGCAGCGTGAGAGAGCGAGAAATGCGCCGCGAGATCGGGTGACCACCCGCGCGGCGCATACTCGCCACTCACGGGATCGGCTTCGTACGCGCCCAGATACGCGCCGCGCGAGATGCGCTCCAGCGCATCGGTGAGCACGTCCACATCTTCCATCGTGTTGTAGCAACCGAAGCTGGCACGAACCATGCCCGGGATCGCGGCGCGGTCGCCGGCGGCGATACGGTCGCGCACCGCGCGCGCCTCCCCGTGCGTCAGCCCGAGAAGCCGCACGAGATAGGGATGCGCGCAGAAGCAGCCGTTGCGCACGCCGATCCCGAACTCCGTGCCCAGGATCGCCGCCACCAGCCCGTGCGGCAGCGGGCCGAGGTTGAAGGAGATCACGCCGAGCCGCCGCGACAGATGCCGGGGATCGGTATCGCCGTAGATGCGCAGTCCCGCGAGGCCGGCGAGCCTCTCCAGCGCGTAGGCTGTCAGCATCGCCTCGTGATGCGCCACTTCCTCCATCCCGATGCGCTGCAACTCCCGCGTGGCGGCGGCCAGCGCCACGGCGCCCACGGCGTTGGGCGTGCCGGCCTCGTCACGGTCCGGCGTGCCCGCCCAGGCAACGTCATCAAGCGAGACGAATTCGATGGTCCCACCGCCGCGGCATTCGGGCTCGCCGTGCATGAACGTATCGCGCCGGCCGATCAGGGCGCCGGTGCCGAAAGGCGCGTACATCTTGTGGGCGGACAGGGCGACGTAGTCGAGGTGGCCGGGGTCTTCCAGCCGGCCGATCGCGATGCGCCGGTGCGGGGCGAGCTGGGCGCAATCGGCGAAGATCTGCGCCCCCGCCGCATGCGCCTTCGTCGCGAGGCCGCGCAGATCGGGCACATGGCCGGTGACATTGGATCCCCCGGAGACGGCGACGAGCTTCACGCGCCCGGCGTGCAGCCACAGCAGCCGGTCGAGATCGTCCTCATCCAGCCGGCCGAGCGCATCGACGCCGATATGGACCACCCGCGCGCGCACCCGCCACGGCAGGTCGTTGCTGTGATGCTCCATCTGCGAGACCAGCACCACGTCCTCGGGCGCCAGTTGCAGCCGGTAGGACAGCTTGTTGACCGCCTCCGTCGTGTTCTTCCCGAAGATCACCACGTGCTCGCGGGCGTTCGCGCCCACGAACTCCGCCACCGCCTCGCGCGCATCCTCATAGGCGCGGGTCGCGACCTGGCTCTTGAACCCCGCGCCGCGATGCACGGAGGCATACCACTCCATGAAGCGCGCGACGGTCTCCATCACCGCGCGCAGCGGCGGCGTGGTGGCCGCGTTGTCGAGATTGACGTAACGCCGCGTCGAACCGTCCAGCAGCGGCACGGCCCGTTCGAGACCGACGACGCAGTTGCGCATATCCGCCAACGCGGCCGGCACGGCGCCAATGGCGTTCATCGTGCGCCTCCCGGGCCGCGCAGCGGTTCAAGCGTGCAGGCGCCGTGGGTACAGATCTCGTAATCGGGGTCCTGCGCCCAGCCGCGTTTGACCAGCAGCCGGTGGATCTCGCAGCCCAGGCACAGGCCCAGCACCGCCTCCATCCACATCAGCGCGAGGCAGATCACGCAGACGGTCAGCGGCAATCCACCCCGGATGCCGCTGTTGGTGATCACCATCATCGCGAAGGTCATCACCAGCCCCAGCGTCCAGGCGAAGCGCTTCGGCTTTGCCGAGACCCAGTGCGGCGGCTGTCGCCGCGTCATCCAGCGCGCGACGATGCCGGTGGGGCTGTGGCGGATTCCCGCCGTCACGCGGATCAGGAAGTCGACGAAGAACACCGTCGTGACGATCTGGATCGGCGTATAGACCCTGGCGAAGTACGCGTAGGCGAAAGCCGCCGCGCCAATCACCATCATCAGCCCGGCGGCGGCGCGGACCTGGTTCTCCTCGAAGACCGCGGCGCGGACCTCCGTGCCGTTGTGCATCAGGCCGTGGACAATCTCCCCGTACGTCGCCATGCGCCGTCTCCCCTGTCCGCCGATCGTCGTCGGCCTGCCGCGCCGGGCGCGGGACGAGCGAAGTGCCCGGTGCGGGCGTTTCTATTGGATGCAAAACGTTTCAGATGTGTGTCCATCTCACACCGGCGCCTTCCGGCGGCACCGATGTGACGGCCGTCACAGGGGAAATGGCGTTACCGGCGCCCGCGGCGTGCGGGCGTGCCGCCGGTCAGGGCGCGAATCGCCTTCGCCAGGGGAACGCCCGCCTTCGCGAAGTCCTTCCACTGGTCAGTCGGCTTCTTGCCGTCCAGCAGTTCGGCCAGCTTCTGCCCGCCCGGCTTCAGATCGCCGCGCAGCGCCGACCAGGGCAGCGGCACCGCGACCGGCGCGCCGGGGCGGCCGCGCGGCGACCAGGCGGCGACCGCCGTGGAGGTGCGGTCGTTCCGCAGATAGTCGAGGAAGATGCGCCCGCCGCGCGCCTTCTTCGCCAGCGTGACGGTGAAGCGGTCCGGCGCATCCTGCGCCATCATCGTGCAGACAGTGCGCGCGAAGGTCTTCGCCTCCGGCCAGCCCACCGCGCCGCGCGCCCTGGCATCCAGCGGCACCGCTACATGCAGCCCCTTGCCGCCGGTGGATTTGAGGAACGGCACGAGGCCGAGGCCTTCCAGCCGCCGCTTCATCTCCGCCGCCGCCTCGATCACCCGCGCGAAGTCCAGTCCCACATCGGGGTCGAGGTCGAAGATCAGCCGATCCGGCGTGTCCAGCGCATCCACCGTCGCGCCCCACGGGTGGAACTCGACGACGTTCATCTGCACCAGCGCCACCAGCCCGCCGATATCCTCAATGTAGATGTATGGCTGTCGCGTATCGTCCGTCAGATCGACCTGCTGGATCAGCGACGACATGCCTTTCATGGCGTGACGCTGGAAGAAGGTCTGGCCGCCGATGCCATCCGGCGCACGCAGGATGGAGACCGGCCGGCGCGCGAGATGCGGCAGC
This sequence comes from Rhodovastum atsumiense, assembly GCA_037190665.1. Classification (GTDB taxonomy): domain Bacteria; phylum Pseudomonadota; class Alphaproteobacteria; order Acetobacterales; family Acetobacteraceae; genus JBBCJT01. Next base: position 11,412 of record JBBCJT010000225.1, read on the forward strand.
AGCCGGTCCGCATAGTCTTCCACGTAGCGCGCGAGATCGCGCTTGGTGATCTCGGGGCTGCCCGATACCGCTGGCCACAGCACACGGTCCGGCGTGCTCAGCGAGATACCGGCCACCACCACGCGCCCGGTCCGCTGCGGTGAGGGTTTCGCAGGCGCCGCCTCGTCCTCCTCCCGCGCCGGCTTGTCCTCCCGCACGCCGAGATAGCTCGCGTGGCGCAGGATCCCCTGCCCGGTCCAGCCGCCGTAGGCGACCTCGACCAGCAGGCGCGGCTCGGTCCAGCGGGAGACGGCGGCGCGTCGGTCGGGTTGGGTACCGACGAAAGGCGAGGTCCGGCGCGCCAGTTCGTCCAGCTTCGGCAGCAGCAGCTTACGCGCAGGTTCGCCGAAGCCCGTGCCGACGCGACCGACATAGACGAGCTTCCCGTCCCGCCAGGTCCCGACCAGCAGCGCACCGATCCCCTTGCCGCTGCGGTCGGCTTCCCATGCACCGACGACGAATTCCTCCCGCCCGCGACACTTCGCCTTGGTCCAGTCGCCCGACCGGCCGCTGCGATAGGGCGACCCCGCGCGCTTGGAGACGATCCCCTCCAGATCCATCCGGCAGGCGGAGCGCATCACGGCCTCGCCCGGCGCATTGAAATGGGTGAGGAAACGAAGCGCGCCGGAGGATGTCTCGGGCAGCAGCTTGGCGAGCGCAGCCTTGCGCTGCTCCAGCGTCCGTTCGCGCTGATCCTTGCCGCCCGCGAACAGCAGGTCGAAGCCGAAGAAGACGGGCTCGGCCCGGCTCTCGCCCGCGAGCATCGCCTGCAACGCGGCGAAATCGGGCATGCCGTCCGCATCCAGCACCACCGCCTCGCCGTCGATCAGGCAATCGGGCAGCCCCTTCCCGGCCGCGACGAGCGCGGGAAAGCGTTCGGACCAGTCGAGCCCGGTGCGCGTCCGCAACCGCGCCGTCCCGCCCTCAGCGCGAAGCTGCAAGCGGTAGCCGTCCAGCTTGATCTCGTGCAGCCAGCCCGACCCGGTCGGCGGCGCATCCACGGGCTTGCAGAGCATCGGCGGGATGAAGTCCGGCATCGCCCCGCCCTTCGCGTGCCGCGCGGCCGGGCGTTTCGCGGCCGCCGGGGCGGCGGCGGGCTTCTTGCGAGCGCGGGGCGCGTCCCCGCCCGCGATCTGCGCCAGCGTGCGGCCGCTGACGATCGAGGTCTCGGCCTTCAGCACGGCGTCGCCCTCGCCGGGCCGCGCCTCCGCGTCCTGCTCCTTGATCAGCAGCCAGTTGTTCCGTCCGCGATCGGCCTGGCGCGGGCGCATGCGGACCAGCGTGAAGCCGCCGGTCAGCCGCTCCCCGTGCAGGGTGAACTTCAGCTTGCCGGCAGCGAGATCATCCGCGACGCGGGCGGGGTCCTCGGGCGTCCAGGTCCCCCGGTCCCAGATCTGCACCGTGCCGCCACCATACTGGCCCTTCGGGATCATGCCCTCGAACTCGTTGTAGGCGATCGGGTGATCCTCGACCTCGACGGCGAGGCGCTTGTCCGCGGGGTCGAGCGAGGGGCCGCGGGTGACGGCCCACGACTTCATCACCCCGTCCCACTCCAGCCGCAGGTCGTAGTGCAGCCGCGTCGCATCATGCCGCTGCACCACATAGGCCAGCGCCGCCTGCCCCCGCCGTCCGCCGCCCGCAGGCTCGGCCGTGCGCGCGAAATTCCGTTTGGCGCGATAGGTGGCAAGCCGGCCGCGTGGCGACGCGGTCATCCGGCGGCGCGGCGACGCGGGGACTTGGCAGCGCGTTTGGTCGCGGTCTTGGCCGCGCGCTTCTTCGACGGGGTCTTGCGCTTGGCCGCGCTCTGCTGCTTCGCGGCCGCCGCGCGGGACGGTTTGGCCTCCGTGCGGCCGAGGCTGCGGCGGAGCGCATCCATCAGGTCGATCACGTTGTCCTGCGCGGGCGGCGCGGCCGGCACGCCGCCGTCGCCACCATCGTCCTTGGCGCGGATCAGCTCGCGCAACGCATCCTCGTAGCGGTCGCGGAACTCGGACGGGTCGAACTTGCCATCGAGCTGCGCGATGATCTGCCCGGCGATCTGCAGCATCTGCCGGTCCACCTTCGCCGCCGGGATCTCGTCGAACAGTGCGGCATCGTCGCGCACCTCGTCGGCCGCGCGCAGCGTGGTGACCAGCAGGCCCTCGCCGCGCGGCTCGATGGCCACGATCCGCTCCCGCGTGTGCATGACCACCCGGCCTAGGCCGATGCGCCCGGCCTTCTCCATCGCCTCGCGGATCACGGCGAAGGCCTGCGCGCCGGGCTTGTCGGAGGGGATCAGGTAGTAGGGCTCGTCCCACCAGATGCGGTCGATCGTAGCCGCATCGACGAAGCGCTCGATGTCGATGGTGCGCGTGCTCTCCAGCCGGATCGCGCGGATTTCCTCGTCGGTCAGCAGCACGTATCGCCCCTTCTCGATCTCGTAGCCCTTCACGAGATCGCCGCGCTGCAGGTCCTCGCCGGTCTCCGCATCCACGGTGACCATGCGCACCCGGTTGCCGGTCTCCGGATTGATCAGGTTGAAGCGCACGTCACCGGCGCGTGAGGTGGCGCCGTACAGCGCCACGGGACAGGACACGAGGGAGAGGCGCAGATGCCCCTCCCAGACCGGACGTGCAGCCATCTCGTTCTCTCCGCCACCGGGGCAATGGGCGATAACGCCGCAGCATGCCATGTGTTGCCGCGGGATGGTTGCACGGTCGCAACGCGGGCGCGCAGATTGACCGGCCCCGACGGACCGACCGCACATGAACTATCCACCCGGCATCTCGGGCCAGCCGGCCCCGAAGCAGCGCCTGATCGAAGTCGGCGCGGGGGCGGACGATCTCGATTACTGGAAGGCGAAGGAGGCGATCCGGCAGGCCGAGCTCCGCCTCGGCGCGCAGGCCGGTTCGCTGCGGGCCGCCGAGACGCGCGCCACCTCGCTGATCGGCTGGGCGTCGGTCCTCGCCTCGGCCGCGGTGGCTTTCGCCACCGGCGGATGGAACACCCTGCTCGGCACGGCCCCGGCCGCAAGCGTCTCGCCGGTGACGCAGGACCTCACGGGGCGGGTCGGCGCGGCATGGCTCCTGGTGGCGGGCGCTCTCGGCTGCATCTGCTGCGCCTTGTGGTCGATCTGGCCGCAGCGCTTCTACCTGCCGGGCCAGCATCCGCAGACCATCCTGGGCCTCGACGGGCCGAACGAGCTTGCGCTGCTGCGCCGCCTCGCGCGCGGCTACGGGATGGCCATGGACGACAACACGCAGCGGCTGGCGCGCGCCGCGTGGTGGCTGCGCGCGGCCTATGTCGCGCTGCTGGGCGGGATCCTGCTCGCCGGCATCGCCATGACGTGGCCGCGCCTGCCGGGCCGGCTGCTCGGCTGGTTGCCCTTCTAGCCTTCCGACGGCACCGGCTTGGGCAAGGGCCAGGGCAAACGGCTGGGCGGCGGGTCGGAGGTGATGAAATCCGGCAGCGGCGTGATCGGATCCTCGTTGTCCTTTGGCGGCGGCTCCTTGGCCATGGCCGTCAGGCCGCCTGTCGCAGCGCCGGCTTCAGCCCGAGCATGAGGCCGATATTCTGCACCGCCGCGCCCGACGCGCCCTTGCCGAGGTTGTCCAGCCGGGCGACCAGCACCGCCTGCCGGTGATCGGTGCTGGCAAAGACGAACAATTCCAGCCGGTTGCTGCCATTCAGTCGCTGCGGTTCCAGCTTGCCGTCAAATTCCGCGGCGCGCGCCACATGCACCCACTCGCTGCCGGCATACCGCTCGGTCAGCGTCTGCTCGAGCTGCGCCGCACTCGGCGTGCCCGCGAGCGTGTCCAGATGCAGCGGCACGCTCACCAGCATGCCCTGCCGGAAATTGCCGACGCTGGGCACGAAGATGGGCCGCCGCGTCAGGCCGGCATAACGCTGCAGTTCCGGCAGGTGCTTGTGGGCGAGGCCGAGCCCGTACAGCTCGAAGGCAGGCGCTGTGCCGGCCTCGTAATCGGCGATCATCGCCTTGCCGCCGCCTGAGTAGCCGCTGACGGCGTTCACCGTCACCGGATGGTCCGGCGCGAGAAAGCCGGCATCGATCAGCGGCCGCAACAGCGCGATCGCGCCGGTCGGGTAGCAGCCCGGATTGGACACGCGCCGGGCGTTGCGAATGGCGTCCGCCTGGCCCGGCGCCAGCTCGGGAAAGCCGTAAACCCAACCATCTGCGACGCGATGTGCAGTCGAGGCGTCGAGAATGCGGGGACCGCCGCCCTGCATCGCATCGGCCAGTGCGACAGCCTCCTTGGCCGCCGCGTCGGGCAGGCAGAGGACGACGAGGTCGGCCTCCCGCATTGCCTCACGCCGTGCGGCGGGGTCCTTGCGACGGTCGTCGGGCAGCGAGATCAGGGCCACGGCCTCGCGCTCCAGGCGCTCGCGGATCAGCAGCCCCGTGGTGCCGGCCTCTCCGTCGATGAACACCTTGGGCGTGGTCATGCGCGCGCTCCCGCGTTTGTCGGTGCGCATCAAATCAGGTGAACGGCCCGCTTCTCAAGCATCCGGCGCGAGGGGCGGCCATGCGACGGAGGCGGGCCGGCCATGCGGCCAGCCCGGCGCCCCCGGCCGGGTCAGACCTTCTCGACCTGCGCGTATTCCAGCTCGACCGGGGTCGCGCGGCCGAAGATGGAGACCGAGACCTTCACGCGGCCCTTCTCCTCGTCCACTTCCTCGACCACGCCGTTGAAGGAGGTGAAGGGCCCGTCGGCGACGCGCACCTGCTCGCCCACCTCGAACACCACGGACGGGCGCGGATGCTCCACACCCTCAGCCTCGGCCTTCAGGATGCGGTCGGCCTCGGCATCGGTGATCGGCGAGGGCCGGGTCTTGGAACCCAGGAATCCTGTGACCTTGGGCGTGTTCTTGACGAGATGCCAGGCGTCGTCGGTCAGCTCCATCTTCACCAGCACGTAGCCGGGGAAGAACTTGCGCTCGGCGTTGACCTTCTGGCCGCGCCGCACCTCGACGACCTGCTCGGCCGGGACCATCACCTCATCGATCTGGTCGGCAAGCCCCTTCTGGGCGGCCTGCTCCTTGATCTGCTGGGCGATCTTCTTCTCGAAACCCGAATAGACGTGAACGACGTACCAGCGCTTGGCCATCGCTTATGCTCCGAATCCGAACAGGGCGCGGACGCCGAAGGCGACCAGGTGATCCACGACGAAGAAGAAGATCGCGGCAAGCGCGGAAAGCGCGAACACCAGACCGGTGGTGATCAGCGTCTCCTTGCGGCTCGGCCAGGTGACCTTCGCCACCTCCGAACGCACCTCGCGCAGGAATTTCGCCGGGTTGACCGCCACTGCCATCCTCGTCCCCAAAAGCCCGCCCGGCGGGAACATCCCGCCGGAAAAAACCGTTCCCGTGTGGAGAACCGCGCCGGCCCGCTGGCAGGGGTGGAGGGTCTCGAACCCCCAACCTCCGGTTTTGGAGACCGGCGCTCTAGCCAATTGAGCTACACCCCTCGGGCGGGCGGCGTAAAGACGCTGCCAGATCGGGCCGTGTCAAGTCGCCGGCACCGAATGCGTGCATCCGCCCCGCGAATGTTCGATATCGAACGATTTGCATTGCCCGGCCGCCCGGCGCAGGCCATTCCTTCCCCGTTCAGACCCGACAGCAACCAAAGGAGAGCTCGGCAATGGCGAAGATCCTGGTCCTCTACTACTCGACCTGGGGCCACGTGGAGACGATGGCCGAGGCAGTGGCCGAGGGCGCACGCGGCGTCGCGGGGACCGAGGTGACGGTCAAGCGCGTCCCGGAGCTGATGCCCGAGGAGGTCGCGAAGCAGATCCACGCCAAGACCGACCAGAAGGCGCCGGTCGCGACTCCGGCCGAGCTGGCCGATTACGATGCGATCATCTTCGGCACCCCGACCCGCTTCGGCAACATGGCCGCCCAGATGCGCAACTTCCTCGACCAGACCGGGGCGCTCTGGGCGGGCGGCAAGCTGATCGGCAAGTTGACCTCGGTGTTCGTCTCCACCGGCACCGGCGGCGGCAACGAGATGACGCACACCACCTTCATCCCGACGCTGCTGCACCACGGCATGATCTACGTGCCGATCGGCTACGCGCGGCCGGAGCTGACCGACCTGACCCAGGTCCATGGCGGCAGCCCCTACGGCGCCGGCACGATCGCGGGACCCAAGGGGGAGCGCCAGCCGCTGCCGCTGGAACTGACGCTGGCCCGCTATCAGGGCGAGACGGTCGCCAGGCTCGCGGTCCGGCTGTTCGGCTGAGCCTGCGGGGGCGCCCGCCCCCGTTCCAGCAGGGAAGATGCGTGCGCGCGGCGCTTGCAAAACGCCGTCGCCCACTGCATCTACCCGCCGAATCCCGACCGGGAAAGAGCTTGGCGCCCGCGGAGCCTCCGCCGGCGCCTGTCCGACTTAGGAGATGGCCGTGGCCGCCAACACGCTTGAGAAGATCCGCAACATCGGGATCACCGCGCATATCGACGCGGGCAAGACCACCACGACGGAGCGGATCCTCTATTACACCGGCGTGTCCCACCGGGCAGGCGAGGTGCACGACGGCAACACCACGACCGACTACATGGACCAGGAGCGTGAGCGCGGCATCACGATCACCTCCGCCGCCGTCACCTGCGAGTGGAACGGCCACCGCATCAACATCATCGACACGCCCGGCCACATCGACTTCAACATCGAGGTGAACCGGTCGCTGCGCGTGCTGGACGGCGCGATCTTCGTGATCGAGGGCGTGGCCGGCGTGCAGCCGCAGTCCGAGACCAACTGGCGCCTCGCCGACCGCTACAACGTCCCTCGCATCATCTACATCAACAAGCTCGACCGCACCGGCGCCGATTTCTATCGCGCGGCGGCGACGCTGACCGAGAAGCTCGGCATCACCTGGGTCGCCCTGCAGCTCCCGATCGGGGCCGAGGACCAGTTCATCGGCCTCGTGGACCTGGTCGAGATGCGCGCCATCGTCTGGGAAGGCGGCGAGCTCGGCGCGAAGTTCCGCTACGAGGAAATCCCGGCCGACCTGAAGGACAAGGCGGCCGAGTACCGCCAGACGCTGCTCGACACCGCCCTGTCGGTCGATGACGCGGCGATGGAGGAGTACTTCGACAAGGGCGACGTCTCGGTCGAGACGCTGAAGCGCTGCATCAAGAAGGGCACCGTCTCCGGCGCCTTCCGCCCCGTGCTGGGCGGCACCTCGTTCAAGAACAAGGGCGTGCAGCCGCTGCTGGACGCGGTGGTGGATTACCTCCCCTCCCCGGTCGACGTGCCCGGCATCAAGGTCGCGGCCGAGGAAGGCGCCGAGGAGGCGGACGACGCCGACCGCCGGATCATCGCCGTCGATCCCGACGCGCCGTTCGCCGGCCTCGCGTTCAAGACCATCAACGACAAGTACGGCACCCTGACCTTCGTGCGCGCCTATTCCGGCACGGCGAAGTCGGGCGACACGCTGCTGAACACCACCAAGGGCTCGCGCGAGCGCATCGGGCGGATGTTCCAGATGCACGCCGACAAGCGCGACGAGATCAAGGAAGTCCACGCCGGCGACATAGTCGCCATCGTCGGGCTGAAGGACACCGTCACCGGCGACACCCTGGCCTCCCCCGAGGACCCGGTGGTGCTGGAGCGGATGGCCTTCCCGGTGCCGGTGATCGACATCTCCGTCGAGCCCAAGTCCAAGGACGGCGTCGAGAAGATGACGCTGGGCCTGCAGAAGCTCGCCGGCGAGGACCCGTCGCTGCGGCTGCGCACCGATCAGGAGACCGGCCAGACCATCCTGTCCGGCATGGGCGAGCTGCACCTGGACATCATCATCGACCGCCTGCGCCGCGAGTACGGCGTGGAGGCGAATATCGGCGCCCCGCAGGTCGCCTACCGCGAGACGATCAGCCGCAGCCACACCGAGACCTACACCCACAAGAAGCAGACGGGCGGGTCCGGTCAGTTCGCCGAGGTGAAGATCGTCTTCGAGCCGCTGGAGCGGAACAAGGGCATCGAGTTCGACAACAAGGTCGTCGGCGGCTCGGTGCCGAAGGAGTACATCCCGGCCGTCGAGAAGGGCATCCGCATGCAGTCCGAGACGGGCGTGCTGGCGGGCTTCCCGACCGTGGACTTCAAGTACACGCTGATCGACGGCAAGTACCACGACGTCGACTCCTCGGCGCTCGCCTTCGAGATCGCCGCCAAGGCGTGCTTCCGCGAGGGCATGAAGTCGGCCGGCCCGGTGATCCTGGAGCCGATCATGGACGTGGAGGTGACCACGCCGCAGGACCATGTCGGCGACGTGGTGGGCGACCTCAACCGCCGCCGCGGCATGATCCAGAGCCAGGAGAGCGCGGGAACCACCGTGACCGTGCGCGCGCATGTGCCGCTGAAGGAAATGTTCGGCTATATTTCCGACCTGCGCAGCATGACCAAGGGGCGGGCTTCCTTCACCATGCAGTTCCACCACTACGATCCGGTGCCGCGGAACATCGCCGACGAGATCATGGCCAAGAGCGCCTGATGGGGGCGGACTAGCCACCATGACCCGCCTCCGCTGGACGCGCGGGCGGGCGGAAGACGGCGCCGGCGACAGCCGGGCGGCCGAATGGATCGGATGCGACGACGCGGGCGAGACCATCGCCCGCGTCATTCGTTTGCAGGGCCCCCTCTGGTCCGGCTGGCGGCTGTACCGTGCCATGGCGATGGACGAGGACGGCCGAGTCGTCCGCCTGCTACCCACGGCGCCCGATGGCGCGGACTGGCTTGCCTATATCGGCGGGCGCGTGGTCGGGCGCGCTTCCGTCCCGCTCAAGGCCGTCCGCGCCGCGGAGGCAGCCCTGCCGGGGCGCTGAGCGGCCGGTTCAGAGCGGCGAGACGAGCAGGCCGCGGATACGCTCCATGACTGTATTCAGGTCGGTGCGGGTCAGCAGATTGTCCTCGAACCCCGCCCCCTTCTTCCGCCGCGGCGTGTCCGACAGGCGCACACGGGTGAAGGCGAAGCTGTTCAGCCCGCGTGTGGTCCGCGCGTTGGCGAGCGGGCCCACCACCTTCTGGTCCAGCCGCTGGTCAGGGTCATTGCCGCCCACCAGATAGACCGTGGACTGGCCCGAGAAGCCGTAGGCGTCGAGCGCGAAGCTGCGCGGGCCCACATGCACCAGCCCGCGCGGCGCGGGCATCATCTTCAGCTCCTTGGACAGCATGTAGAACATCCGCACCCGCCGCGCCGGGTCGTGCAGCATCGGCACCTGTTCCCAGAACCGGCCGAAGAAGATTCCCGCCCGGGCGTTGCCGCCCATGGGCGCCATCAGCTCGCCGAACTCGTCCGGCTCGAAGTCGCCCGCGGCGATGACCGTCCATCCCTGTTCGAGGCAGGCACCGGCGAGGCGGCGCATGAAGCCGGTGTTGTGGTCCTGCAGCGGGTACATCCCGCCCCGCGCCCCCTCCCGCCGGCCCCACAACACCACCACGTCGCGGTACAGCGAGATCTTCCTGGCCTCGTAGAGGAAGGCGCGGGTCTGCGCGTCGTCCGGATGCATCGCCGCGTCCGGCGACGGGTCGTAGTTGGCGCCGCGCAGCGTCTGCATCACCCGTGTGCGGCTCTCCTCGGAGGCGACGATGTCGTCCACCACCACCTTGGTGGACTGGCCGAGCTTCAGGCTGCGGGCAACGATGATGCGGGGGATGGTGGCCAGCACCTCGCGCACCGTCGCGCGCGCCAGCGGCGGGCGGGCGTAGTTCACGTAGGCCACCTGCCGCACCGGCACGCGGAAGGAATCGATATAGACGTCGGCGATCTGCGTGCGGCCG
>JBBCJT010000226.1:0-6700 GCA_037190665.1 Rhodovastum atsumiense
GCTCCGCCATGTCCAGCAGGTCGGCCACGCCATCCTTGAAGGTCTGCAGGCCGAACTTCTCGATCATGGCGTGCACCTTGCGCTCTCCGGTGGTCAGCGAGGCGAGCTGCGCCTTCAGGTCGCCGTAATTCTGCGTCGGCGCCCGCACGTTCAGCAGGAAGATGTCGAGCAGCCGCTGGTCGATCACGCCCTGGTCCACCAGCTTCACGGGCGGGAAGCGGATACCCTCCTGGTGCACTTCGGTGAGCTGGCGGGACAGCGAGGCCGGGACCGCGCCGCCGACATCGGTGTTGTGGATGTGCCCGACCGCGAAGCACACCAGCTCGCCCTTCCAGAAGATCGGCTTCCACACATGCGTATCGGGCGGGTGCGTGCAGACGAAGCCGCTGTAGGGATCGTTGGTGATGAAGACGTCGCCCTCGCGGTACTCCTTGATGGCACGGATCACCGGGCCGTAATCCAGCCCGACGAACCAGGTGGCGCCGAGCTCGCGGGGGCTGGCGAAGGTCATGCCGTCGAGCGTGGTGAGGCCGGAGGTGAAGTCCTCGGTTTCCTTCACGAAGGTGGAGTGCGCCGTGCGGAACAGCGTGAAGGCCATGCTGTCCGCCGCGGCCTGCACGTGGTTCGCCAGGATCTGCAGCGTGACGGGATCGATGCGCATCGTCACTCTCCGGTCGGGGTCAGCATCAGGTTACCGAAACTGTCCACGCTGCCCTGCATGCCGGGCGGGATGATCGTGGTGGAATCGTCCGCCAGCACGATGGCCGGCCCGGCCAGTACGTGGCCGTGGCGCAGGGACCCGCGCGCATACAGCGGCGCCATCCGCCGCGCACCATCCAGATAGATCTCGACGCTGCGCAGCGATCGGGGCGTGTCGGTGGCGCGGTCCTGCTCCGGGAACTGTGGCGGCGGCACCGCACCCGAGACGGTCATGGACAGCGCGATCGCCTGGATGGGCGCGTTGCGGTCAGCGTGGCCGTAGATGCGCTCATGCGCGGCATGGAACGCCTCCGCCATCGCGGCCATGTCGCTGGCCGCCACCCAGGCGGGGTCGAACGGCACCGTGAGTTCGTAGGACTGGCCGCGATAGCGCATCTCGCCCGAGGGCTGCAGCGTGACGGGGCCGGAGAACCGCTGCTCCTCGCGGATCCAGCGCGTCGCCTCGGCCTCCAGCCGGCCGAAGGCGGCCAGCAGGCCCGGCATCGAGGCGTCATCGAGATCGGCGTATGTGGTTTCGAGGAAGTCGTTGCGGATATCCGCGATCAGCCCGCCCAGGGCGGAAAGCACCCCCGGCGTGGCCGGGATCAGCACCTGGCGCATGCCCAGTTCGCGGGCCAGCAGCGCCCCCAGCATGGGACCCGCGCCCCCGAACGGCAGCAGGCAGAAGTCACGGGCATCAACACCCTGCCGCGCGGCGAGCTTCGATACTTCGCGATACATGCCACTGATCGCCACCTGCACGATCGCCTCGGCCGCACTCTCGCGACTGCGCCCCAGCGTGGCGGCGATCGCATCGACAGCCTTCTCCGCCAGTTCCCGGTTCACCGAGACGCTGTCGTAGCCGAGGGCGGCGTGCCCGATGCAGCCCAGCACGCACATCGCGTCCGTGACCGTGGCCCGCGTGCCGCCACGGCCGTAGCAGGCGGGGCCGGGTGCCGAGCCGGCGCTCTCCGGCCCGACCGACAACCGCCCCAGCGCATCGACGGCGGCCAGCGAACCACCACCGCCGCCGACCGAGGTGACCGCGACGGTCGGGATATAGACGGGGAAGTCACCGACCCGCTCGCCGGTGCCGTAGCCCGGCGCGCCGCCTTCGATCACCGCCACGTCCGCGCTGGTGCCGCCGATATCCAGGCTCATGGCCCGGGGAATGCCGGCCTGCCGGGCGACGAAGGCCGCGCCGATCGCGCCGGCCGCTGTACCCGACAGCAGCATCTCCACGCAACGGGTCTTGCCCAGCTCGGCGCGCATCACGCCGCCGTTGGACTTCGTCACCATCGGCTCCGCCGCCACCCCGGCTTTGGTCAGCGCCGCCTGCAGCGAGCCGAGATAGTGCGCGACCTTCGGCTGGGCATGGCCATGCACGCTGGCGGTGACGGTACGCTCGTATTCGCGGATGATCGGCCACACGTCGGCCGAGCAGTAGACCGGCAGCCCGGGAGCGATACGCGCGATGATCGCCTTGGCCGCGTGCTCGTGCGCCGGGTTGCGGTAGCTGTGCAGCAGCGCCACCAGGATGCCTTCCACGCCGCGCGCCTTCGCGTCCGCGACCGCCGTCTCGACGCTGGCGGGATTGAGCGGCTCAGCCTCCGACCCGTCAGCCAGCAGGCGGCCATCGACCTCGAACACCAGGGCACGCGGCACGAGCGGCGCGGGCCGTCGCGAGAGCAGGTCGTAGGGATCGGGCGTCTTCAGCCGTGCCAGTTCCAGCACGTCGCGGAAGTTGCGGGTGGTGAACAGCGCCAGCCGGATACCCTTGCGCTGGATCACCGCGTTCACGCCGACCGTGGTGCCGTGGGTGAACCAGGTGATGCTGCCGGGATGCACGCCGAAACGCTGCTGTACGCCCGTGAGGCCCGACAGGACCTCCTCGCCCGGGGTATCGGGGGTGGTCAGGACCTTCAGGGTGGATACCGCGCCCGTCGCTTCATCCAGCACCGCGAAATCGGCGAAGGTGCCGCCGATATCCACGCCCACGCGAAAGCCCATGCCCGTCAGATCTCCCACTGGAAGCCGTCGATGGTGATGTCCTGGCCGGTGATGAAGCAGGGCTCCACCGTGGCCAGGAAAGCGACGAGCTCGCCGACATCGGTCGGCTTGCCGACGCGCTTCAGCGCGATCTTCTGCGCGAGCTCGGCGCCGCGCGAACGCGTGAGCGAGTTGCCGAGTTCGGTTTCGATGATGCCGGGGCAGACGCAGTTGATGGCGATGGCAGGTCCCAGCTCCTTCGCCAGCGCACGGGTCATGCCGACGATGCCGGCCTTGGCCGCGGCGTAAGAGAACTTCGAGACCGCGCTGGTGACGCCGCCCGTATGCGCATTCAGCGAGGACATCGAGACGATGCGCCCGCCGCCGACTTCCATCATCAGCGGCACGCAGGCCTGGATGTAGTTGAAGCAGGATTTCAGATTCACCGCGATGGTGCGGTCGAACGCCTCCTCGGTAATCTCCAGAATCCCGGTGGGGTTGCCGCGACCCGCGTTGTTCACGAGCACATCCAGTCGGCCGAACCGCGCCTTCACCGCGGCGGCGATTTCCTTCGCGCGACCATGATCGGAGACGTCGGCTTCCTCGATCATCGTGGCGCGGCCGAGTTCGCCGAGTTCACCGGCGGTGCGCTCCATTTCAGGGCGCAGCATGTCCACCAGCACGATGTCGAAACCCCGTGTGGCCAGCGCATGCGCGCAGCCGCGACCGATCCCACGCGCGCCGCCCGTGACCAGCGCTACCTTTGCCGAACCTGCCATCAAGGAACCTGTCCGTAGTCGATTTGAGCAGGACGCTAGGCGTCACCACGCCCCGCGGCAACCGCGCACGGTAGCGCTTGACGGGGGTGGCATGCTGTTTGCAGCATCGCAGCCCCGGTGCGGGCGTGCCGCACGTGGGCAAGGGGGCCTCAGCGATGGACAAGCAGGACATTCCGATGGCATCGGCCGTTCCGGATCGCCGGACGCTGCTGAAGGCGGGTGTTGCGGGAGCGGCTGCCGGCGCGCTGGGCCTGCCGCAACCGGCCAGCGCACAGCGTGGCGGCGGGCGCATGGTGTTCGCCAACGGCAGCGCCTTCGACACCATGGATCCGCACAAGACCTTCGATGTGGGCCGGGTGGCCTACAGATTGAATATCTACGACAGCCTGATGCGCTGGCTCGACAATCCACCCAAGCTGGAACCGTGGCTGGCCGAGAGCTTCACCGTCAGCGACGATGGCCTGCGGTATACCTTCAAGCTTCGTCCCAACGTGAAGTTCCACGACGGCGCAGAGCTTACGTCCGCCGATGTCGTATACTCGATGGAGCGCATCCTTGCGCTAAAGCTGGGGGCTTATGGCCTGTTCGCGCCCCTGGTCGACCCAGGCACGACCAAGGCAGTCGACAAGCTCACCGTCGAGTTCAACCTGAAGGTCGCCTCGGCCATCTTCGCCGCCTGCCTGCACGACCTTTACGTCGTGAACAGTGCGCTGGTGAAGAAGAACGAGAAGTCAGGCGACTGGGGCGAAGCCTGGCTTGCGACCAACGATGCCGGCTCGGGTTCATTCGTCCTCCGCCGGTTCGACCCTGCGCGCGGCTTCCTGGCGAGCCGGAACGATCAGCACTTCCTGGGGCCGGCGAAGCTCAGCGAGATCGACTTCCGCTACGTGGCCGAGGTGAACAGCCGGGTGCTGGGTCTGATCCGCGGCGACTTCCAGGGCACCGACCCTTACATGCCCATCGACCAGATCAAGCGGCTGCAATCCGACCCCAACATGAACATGATGGAGGCGGAGTCGACCCGGTTGTTCCACGCCTTCATGCACTATGGCCGGCACCCCACCAGCGACGTGAACTTCCGCAAGGCGATCTGCCACGCCTTCGACTACGATGGCTGGATCAACAACGTCCTTGGCGGTTCGGTGGTGCGGAATACGCAAGTGATCCCGAACCCGATGTGGGGCGCGCCGAAGAACTGGGCCGGCTACGACTACGACCTGGAGAAGGCGAAGATGTACCTCTCCAAGGTGCAGGGCCAGATGCGTGAGATCGTGATCGCGGGCATGATCGGATACGAGCAGTCGATGCAGGCGGCCGCATTGCTGCAGAACGGCCTGAACCGTATCGGCGTGCAGAGCCGTCTGGTGAACGAACCCTTCCCGGTCACCAGCCAGCGTATGGCCGACGCCGAGCAGATGTACGACGTACTGTTTCTGTGGCGCAGCACGTACTACGCCGATCCGCATAACTGGGCGGGCGAGCTGCTGGCCACCAACCGCCGCGGCCGCGGCAATGGCGGCTTCTACTCCAACCCGGCGGTGGACAAGCTGCTGGATGAGGCGCTGGCCACCACCGATCAAGCCAAGCGGACGCCGCTGTATGAGCAAGTGGCGAAACTCTCCAGCGAGGATGCGGCCGGCCTCTACGTGCACAACACCAAGTGGTTCGGGCCGTTCCGCAAGAACGTCTCGGGCGTCCGCTTCTGTCCGATCGGGGACGGGCAGGAGATGCGCTGGGTCAGCGTATCCTGATCGCGACCGCGCGCGTCTTCACCCACTAACCCGGCGGCCCAAGATGGCCGCCGGGATGCGGAGAATGAATACGGGTCGGCCCGAGGATGGGCCGACGCCGCAGCGAATGCAGACGCTCGGGAGGCGGTTCCGTACGGCTTCCGGGCGTCGTTCCCCTGATGGGTGAATACTCTCCGCGGAACGGAGGCAGCCGGGAACGTTCCGGCGCATAGGGTGATCAGCGGGATTGTTGACGGCCCGCCGCCGAAGCGGTCTGCGCGATCACCGGGGCCACTCATGATCGTGTGGACCGACCAGCGCAGTCGGAGGCTTGCCGAGCCGCTGGGGTATACCGGGCAGTGGGTGGCACAGAAGCGGCAGCCGCATCGGCATGCCCATGCAGCGACTGCTGATCGCCAATCTGAACGAAACGCCGCACGCCGTCGCACCCTGCGGCAATTGCACGACGGCGCTTGACGGGCCCCCATTGGGGTCTACAGCATCGTTTCTCTTGTGCGGGGATGCCGCACACGAAGCGGGGGGCCTCAGCAATGGACAAGGAAGACATTCCGATGGCATCGGTCACGCCGGATCGTCGTACGCTGCTGAAGGCGGGTGTTGCTGGCGCGGCCGCCAGCGCGCTGGGTCTGCCGCAGCCGGCCAGCGCCCAGCGCGGCGGCGGGCGCATGGTGTTCGCCAATGGCAGCCCCTTCGACACCATGGATCCACACAAGACCTTCGACGTGGGCCGGGTGGCCTATCGTCTGAACTTGTACGACGGTCTGATGCGCTGGCTCGACAATCCGCCCAAGCTGGAACCCTGGCTGGCCGAGAGTTTCACCGCCAGCGACGACGGGCTGCGCTACACCTTCAAGCTTCGCCCCAACATCAAGTTCCACGACGGCGCAGAGCTTACCTCGGCCGATGTGGTATACTCCATGGAGCGCATCCTCGCGCTGAAGCAGGGTGCGTACGGCCTGTTCGCGCCGTTGATCGATCCCGGCAGCACCAAGGCGCCCGACAAGCTCACCGTCGAGTTTAACCTGAAGGCCGCCTCGGCCATCTTCGCCGCCTGCCTGCACGACCTTTACGTCGTGAACAGCGCGCTGGTGAAGAAGAACGAGAAATCGGGCGACTGGGGCGAAGCCTGGCTCGCCACCAACGATGCAGGGTCCGGCTCGTTCATCCTGAGCCGCTTCGACCCCGCGCGGGGCTTCCTGGCCCGGCGGTACGAGCAGCACTTCCTTGGGCCGGCGAAGCTGGCAGAGATCGACTTCCGCTACGTCGCCGAGGTGAACAGCCGCGTACTGGGCCTGATCCGCGGCGACTTCCAGGGCAGCGATCCCTACATGCCGATGGACCAGATCAAGCGGCTGCAGGCCGATCCCAACATGAACATGATGGATGCGGAGTCGACCCGGCTGTTCTATGCCTCCATGCACTATGGTCGGCATCCCACGAGTGACGTGAACTTCCGCAAGGCGATCTGCCACGCCTTCGACT
>JBBCJT010000227.1:0-29456 GCA_037190665.1 Rhodovastum atsumiense
GTCCTCCAGCATGTCGCCGGGCACCATCCGCTCGACGGTGACGAACACGCGCTTCGAGGCATGGGCGAGCGTGGCGAGTTCCCGCCGCCGCCCCACCCAGACATTGCCCGCCTCGTCCGCCATCGCGGCATGGAAGGCGCCGGCATCGGGCGCGAGCGCGGGCAGCAGCACGATCGGATCGCCGCCACCGGCGAAGGGATTGTCGATCACGCGCCAGTCCGGCCGGTGCGCGAGTATGTCGCTGCCGATCACGCCCCGCAGCGGCATGAAGGGCACGCCCTTCTCCGCCGCCTGCAGCATGGTGTGGATGGCAGGGCAGGTCGCGTCCGTCACCTTCAGCGTGCCGGCCTTCACCGCGGCGGTGAAGCGCGGCGCGAAGCCGGCCTCGCCCAGTGACACGGCGGAGGTCTGGATCTCCGCCACGCAGCCGGCGCCGATCAGCAGGTCGGCCGCGTAGCCCGCGACCGGCACGCCGACCAGCCGCAGGTCGCGCACGCCGCGGCGCACCAGGGCACGCGCGAAGGCGCCGGGGGAGAGCGAGTTGTCCGGCGGCAGCGCCAGCACGGCGCCATCGGGAACCAGGGCGGCGAGGTCATCGAGCGCGAGCGGGGTCATCGGCACAGACTAGAGCCGGGCCGGCGGCTTCGTCACGCCATCCGCGCGAAGGGATTGGCCAGCCGCGCCGCCAGCACCGCCCAGGCGGTGGGCGCGAGATGCGGGAGGCGCGGGTAGCGGAAATCCGGCTTGGTCGGGTCGATGCCGGTGGACAGGCCGGTGCTGAGGCTCGGCACGTCCGTCGCGTAGAGCAGGCCCGAGGCCGAGACCTGCCGGCGCAGAAAGCCGCCCGCGCGCGCTGCCGCCTCGTCCTGCCCCGCCATGCGCAGCGCCAGCGCGGCGATGGCCGTGCCCTCGGTCCACGCGCCGTCCCGGTCGTCGTTGAAGTCGAACCCGTCGCCCGCCGCGTGATACGCGCGCACCCAGTCGAGCGCGCCGCGCCGGGCCGGCGGCATGTCGCGTGCGATCAGCGGCCAGAGATTGGCGTCGAGCGCGGAGAACCGGTTGAGCGCGCCGTCGGGCGTGAGGCCGGCGAGGTAGCGCCGCTCCCCCGCATCCCACATCGACTCCACGAAGGCGGCGGCGTGCGCCGCCTCCTCCCGCCGGCCGAGCCGGCCGAAGGCGGCGACGAGGTCGATGTTGTGCTCGGTGGAGACCCAGGCGAGCGGCGCGGGGTTCGGCTCGTGGCCGATGAAGCCGCCGCGGAAGCCCTGCTTGACCCGCTGCGTCGCCGCCACCCAGTCCGCCGCGCGCCGCGCCGCCGCGCGGAACGGCGGCTCCCGCAGCGTCTCGTCCAGCGCGAGCCAGAGCAGCATCGCCCAGGCGACCACGCCGGTGGCGGTGCCGACCTGATAGCCATCCTCCACCCACCGCGCCGCCGCCGCGTCCCACCAGCCCGGCAGCCGCGCCGTCGGCGGGCCGGCGACGTAGGCGTTACGCAGCCGCCCGTCGCGGAAATGGCGGTCGGTGTCCTGGTTGAGCGCGAGGGCGAGGCCGATGCGGCGCGCGGAGGCTGCATCCCCCATCGCCAGGAAGGCGAGGCCCGCCAGCGCGTTGTCGTACACATAGGCGGTCTGGCGGTGGGTACGGGCGAAATCGCCTTCCATCCCCGCCTCCCAGGACAGCAGCAGGCAGGGGGCGTCGTCGGGCGTGAGCCGGGCCCGCATCGCGGCGTGGCACAGCTCCGCGAGCCCCGCCCAGGGGTCGGCGGCAAGGGCGGGCGCGGCGAGGCCGGCGGCGAGGAGGGAACGTCGCTGCATGCGGGCATGCAACGCCTGCCGCGCTGCCGCGTTCAAGGCCGAATGTCCTCCCCGCCTGTCGCCCTCAAGCCTGCCGCGATCGAGACCGACGTCCCCTCCCGCCTCGACCGCCTGCCCTGGTCCCGCTTCCATTGGCACGTGATCGCCGCGCTGGGGATCACGTGGATCCTCGACGGGCTGGAGGTCACGCTGGTGGGCGCGCTCGGCGCGGCCATCGCGGAAAGCCCGGGGCTGGGCATGAACGAGGCGTCCGTGGGCTTCGCCGCCTCCGCCTATCTCGCAGGCGCGGTCAGCGGCGCGCTGCTGTTCGGCTGGCTCGCCGACCGCTACGGGCGCAAGCGGCTCTTCATCATCACCCTGCTGGTGTACGTGGCCGCCACGGTCGCGACCGGCCTCGCCTGGGACCCGTGGTCCTTCGCGCTGTTCCGCTTCCTCACCGGGGCGGGCATCGGCGGCGAGTACTCGGCCATCAACTCCGCGATCCAGGAGCTGATCCCCGCCCGGCGGCGCGGCCACACCGATCTCGCGATCAACGGGTCCTTCTGGGTGGGGGCGGCGATCGGCGCGCTCGCCTCGCTGGTCGTGCTCGACAAGGCGCTGTTCCCCGGCGACTGGGGCTGGCGCTTCGCGTTCGTCGCGGGCGGGCTGATCGCGCTGGTGGTGCTGCCGCTGCGCCGCTTTCTGCCGGAAAGCCCGCGCTGGCTGATGACGCACGGCCGCGCCGACGAGGCCGCGCGCGTCGTGACGGAGATCGAGGACCGGGTCGCCGCCCAGCATGGCCACGCCTTCCGCACCTGGCCCACGCACGCGATCCGGCTGCACCCGCGCCGGTCCACCGCGCTCGCCGAGGTGATCGGCGTGCTGGTCCACGTCTATCCGCGCCGCTCGGCCGTGATCCTCGCGCTGATGACGGCGCAGGCCTTCTGCTACAACGCGATCTTCTTCACCTACGCGCTGATCCTCACGCGGTTCTACGGCATCCCGAGCGACACGGTCGGGCTGTTCCTGCTGCCCTTCGCGGTCGGCAACTTCCTCGGGCCGCTGCTGCTCGGGCGGCTGTTCGACACGGTGGGGCGGCGGCGGATGATCTCCACCACCTACGCCATCTCCGCCGTGCTGCTCGCGGCGACCGGCTACGCGTTCAGCATCGAGGCCATCGGCCCGTGGCAGCAGACGGCGGCGTGGACGGTGATCTTCTTCTTCGCCTCGGCCGCCGCCTCGTCGGCCTACCTGACCGCGGGCGAGAGCTTCCCGCTGGAGATGCGGGCGCTGGCCATCGCGGTGTTCTACGCCTTCGGCACCGCGCTCGGCGGCATCGCGGGGCCGGCGGTGTTCGGCGTGCTGATCGCCGAGGGATCGCGCATCGGCATCTTCATGGGCTACCTGCTCGGCGCCGCGCTGATGGCGGCCGCGGCCTTCATCGCGTGGCGCTTCGGGCTGGATGCCGAACGCCGGCCGCTGGAGGAGGTGGCGACCCCGCTCGCGCGGGCGGAATAGGTCCGCCTACGCGCCGCTCTTGACGATCGGCGCGACGAATTGCGGCTCGGTGTCCCAGGGGAAAAAGGGACAAGCGAAGCAGAATCCAATGAGGGTGCACAGGCCATTCCGGCTTCAGCAAGGCCGAATTAGCATGCCACATATGACTCCCTTCGGGGAAATTCGACAGAATTCCGTTGAATTTGACAGGAGAAACACATATAGCAATGCATGATCTACCGGATCGAGATTGAGAACTTTTACTCCATTCGCGATCAGCAGGTGCTTGATCTCCGAGTGTCGAAAAGCGTGCCCGACTTTCCCGAACGCTTTGCTCAGATCTTTCCGAACTCCGAAGAACGAGTGGCTAAGACCATTGCCCTATTCGGGCCAAACGGCTCAGGGAAGTCGACCGTGCTTCGAGCACTCGCCTTTGTGAGTTGGTTTTTGGGTAACAGCTTTCAGCATCGAGGAACCCTTCCGCTAGAGCGATTTGCCGACAAAGATTCAGCCAATCGGCCGATCCGCCTTGCGATCGAACTGGGTGGCCGGCTTGATCTTTCCATCTCCGCCGAGGCCTTTGACGATGCTGCGGCGGAAGGGGACTTTGGCACGTTTCGCTACGAACTTGAGCTTCAGTCGAAAGAGGGTCTCATTCGAAGCGTGAGCCATGAGGCGCTCCGCATGAGGCGCCAAGGTCAAGGCAAGTGGCAACGCGTGTTTGAGAGAGGTTTGGATCGCTCTGTCGCTGGATCGAAGACCTTTTCCTTGGCCGGCTTTTCACAGGTCGTGGACAAAATTCGAGAGGACGCAAGCGTCGTCGCGACTCTTGCACTCTTTGAGCATCGAGCCTCGAAGACGATTTCCGATGTGGCAGCCACTGTTTTCCGAAATATTCTGACCGATCGGACCGACTTTAACGACCAAGATGTCATTCAGTATCTTGCGCGGAATCCACAGACTGTAGCCGTGCTCAATCGTGAACTCCAGCGCATCGATCTTGGCATTGAGGAGATGCGTATCGAACAGGCGGCTAGCGGCCCAATCGCGCTTTTTAAACATCAAGGACTTCATCTCGACATGCCCTGGTTCTTAGAGAGTCAAGGCACGCGATCTTTCATTCGCATCTTTCCGCTGGTTCTTCTCGCGCTCCAACAAGGCGGTGTTGCGATCATTGATGAGCTTGACCAGTCAATTCATCCGCTAATTTTACCTGAGATTATACGCTGGTTTTATGATCCGGAGCGAAATCCACACAACGCGCAACTCTGGATGTCGTGCCATTCAGCCTCACTACTTGACGATCTGACGAAGGAAGAGGTGGTCTTCTGCGATAAGGACAACTTCGGCCGAACGTCGGTGTACAGTTTGATGGACGTTGGGGCAGTGCGCCGGACTGACAATCTCTACAAGAAGTACCTCGGTGGTGCTTACGGCGCGGTTCCACAAGTCGGATGAGCAGAAGGCGTGCGAGTATCCGCCAACGGGCGCCCGTCTTCCTCGGCTGCGAGGGCGAGTCCGAACAGGGCTACGGACAACTCCTCAATGAGCTGTTGCATGCGGCGCGCCTGCCTTTCCATCTGGAAGTAGTCAATCTAGGTCGCGGAGCTGGTGACCCAATCACCCGTATTCAGCGCGCTGGGGTGGAGATCGAACGCCGCAGGAACCGGCGCTCAGAATTCAAGCACAAGGCCGTCCTTCTTGATTCGGATCAAATTGTCGATGCTGCCTATCGACAAGCAGCAGAACAACTCGCGCGCCAACTCGGGATAAATATCATCTGGCAAGAACCTTGCCATGAGGCGTTGTTATTGCGCCACCTTGATGGCTGTAGCCAGCGCAGGCCGCCGACTACGCCGAGTGCACAGACTGCTCTGCAGGCTGCGTGGCCCGAGTACGCAAAGCCGATGACAAAGCTTCTGCTCGCGCGCCGTCTTGGCCTCGTCGAGGTCCGGCGCGTCGCCACCGTTGAGGTGGCTCTCGCAACTCTTCTGCGCACGATCAGGTTGCTACCTTAAACGCAGTAACCGGCTTGGCGTTGAGCCTCCGCTCGTGGGTGCCCAGCAAAGTTCTCAAGAGGTTTTTGGGCTTGATTTCGCTATAGGAATGACGAACTGCGGCTCGGTGTCCCAGGGGAACAGGATCCACGTGTCCTGGGACACTTCCGTGATGAACGAGTCCACCAGCGGCCGCCCCTTCGGCTTGGCGTAGATCGTCGCGAAATGCGCATGCGGCAGCAGCCCGCGCACCACGCGCGCGGTGGTGCCGGTGTCCACCAGATCGTCCACCACCAGCCAACCCGTCCCGTCGCCGGCGGCTTCCGGCGGCTTGATGACGCGCGGGCCGAGCAACTCTTCCTCGTCGTAGGTCGCCACCGACACGCTCTCGATCAGCCGGCAGTCCAGTTCGCGCGCGACGATGGCCGCCGGGATCAGCCCGCCGCGCGTGATTGCGACGATGCCGCGCCACGGCGCGCGATCCAGCAGCCGCCAGGCCAGCGCGCGCGCGTCGCGATGAAGCTGGTCCCAGGTGACCGTGTAGTAGTGCTGCGCCATCAGAACAGTTTGCCGCCGTCCGGCACCTTCAGGTCGGGGCGGATCAGCACCACCGCGCCCTCGGCATCGGGCATGCCGAGGCACAGCACCTCGCTGACGAACTTGCCGATCTGGCGCGGCGGGAAGTTCACCACCGCGCAGACCTGCCGGCCGATCAGCCGGTCCGGCGTGTAGTGCACGGTGAGCTGGGCGGAGGACTGCTTCACCCCGATCTCGCCGCCGAAATCGACCCACAGCTTGATCGACGGCTTGCGCGCCTCCGGATATGGCTTCGCGTCCACCACCGTTCCCACGCGGATGTCCACGCGCTCGAAATCCGCAAAGGCGATCGTCTCTGTCATGGCTGCAGGATGACAGCCCCCGCCCGCGGTTGCCAAGGCGAGGGCCGGGCGCGGCCTGGGTACAAGCCAAGGACCCGTGCCGTTGGTATGCTCTGCCCCGGCATTCACGAGGACAGACATGGCCGATCCGTTCGCGGCATTCCGGCTGGACGGCAAGCGCGCGCTGGTGACGGGCGCGTCCAAGGGCATCGGGCGGGAGGCAGCGAAGGCGCTCGCCGCCGCGGGCGCGCGCGTCACGCTGCTGGCGCGCGACGGCGGATTGCTCGCGACCGCGGTCGCCGAGATCCGCGCGGCGGGGTATCAGGCCGAAAGCATCGTCTGCGACGTGACCGACACGGTGGCGATGCGCCAGGCGGTGGAGGCGACCGGCCCGTTCGACATCCTGTTCAACAACGCCGGCGTGAACCGCCCCCGCCCCTTCCTGGAGGTGGAGGAGGAAACGTTCGACCTGATCATGAACGTGAACGTCCGCGCCGCCTTCATGGTCGCGCAGGCGGTCGCGCGCGGCATGGTCGCGGCCGGGCTGCAGGGGGTGATCGTCAACACCTCCTCCCAGATGGGCCATGTCGGCGGTCCGCGGCGGGTGCCCTACTGCGCGTCCAAGCACGCGGTGGAGGGGATGACGAAGGCGATGGCGCTGGAACTCGCGCCGCACGGCATCCGCGTGGCCGCGATCGCGCCCACCTTCATCGAGACGGAGATGACGCGGACGATGTTCGCCGAACCCGCCTTCCTCGCCGACGTGCGCGCCCGCATCCCGCTCGACACGCTGGGCGCGCCGCCGGACGTGACGGGTGCGCTGCTCTACCTCGTCTCCCCCGCTGCGCGGCTGGTGACGGGGTCCTCGCTGCTGGTGGACGGGGGCTGGACGGCGCAGTGACACCGGCCCGGCCGGGCCGGCTTCCCTGAACTGCGAATGCGCCGCATTATCGGGGCTTCCTCTCGGAGAGTCGCGATGGCCTTCCCCCTGTTCCGGCGTGCGGCGCAGATCGGCGCGCTTGCCTGCCTGCTCGCCGCCCCCGCCTTCGCGCAGGGCGAGCTCAACATCATCACCCAGCGGCCGAGTTCCGCCGACCAGCCGCCCTTCGCGAGCTTCGCGAGGCAGACCGGCATCAAGGTCAACATCCTGCCCAACCAGGGCAACGCCGCCATCGCCGCGCTGTCCGCCACGCCGCGCGGGCCGGGCGACGTCTTCCTGCCGACCGATGTCGCGGGCTTCGTCGGCTTCGAGCGGCTGATGGCACCCTACACCTCGCCCGCGACGGAGACGGTGCCCGCGCATCTGCGCCATCCGCAGGGGCTGTGGACGGGCGTGACCGCGCGCGCCCGCGTGCTGTACGTGGCAAAGGACCGCGCGGACGCGCCGCGGGGCTTCGCCGACCTCGCCGATCCCCGTTTCCGTGGCGAGGTCTGCGTGGGGCCGGCCAACGTGGCCTACAACCTGTCGATGATCGGCCGGATGGTCGCGCATCTGGGCGAGGCCGGGGCGCTGAGCTGGGCAAAGGGCGTGGTGGCGAACCTGTCGCTCAATTCGCGCCCGGTGTCGGATTCGCAGCAGATCGCCGCCGTCGCGGACGGGCGCTGCGGTGTCGCGATCGGCAACCACTACTACTACCTGCGCATGAGCGGGGCGGACGCGCCGGCCGAGCAGCGCGCGGTCACCGGGAAGGTGCGGCTGGTTTGGCCGGATCAGGGACCCGAGGGGATCGGGGCGATGATCAACGTCACCGCCGTCGCGCTGCTGCAGGGCGCGCCGAACCGCGACAATGCCGTGCGGTTCATCGAATACCTGCTGACGTCGCAGGGCCAGCAGGAAGTCTCGGGCGGCATCTTCTTCCCGACCGTGCCGGGCAGTGCCGTGCCGGCCGCCCCTGCCGCGCTCGGCGCGCCGCGCTGGGACAGCACGCCACTCGCCGCGGTCGGCGCCAACCGCGCGGCTGCGGAGCGTATCGGCAAGGAGTCGGGCTGGCCGCTGCTGCAGCGGTAGGTTCGATAACGCTGTGTGCCGGGACGCCCCTGCCCCTCATTCTCTACGGAATGGATGGACGGGGAGCGTGAGATGATCCGGCGCATCATCCGGCCGAGGGCAAGATGCGTCACGCAAGGTCCCCTCTCCCGCCCGGCGGGAGAGGGAGGGGCCCGCGCTTGCGTGGGAGGGTGAGGGCCCGCGCGGAGTCGAAACCTCGCGGTGGCGCTGGTGGATGCAACTTCACCCCGATCCGGGGGACAGCGCGTTTCTCCCTGCTCTCCAGCCTGCGGAAGGGCTGGCGAAGCGGCAGATGATCGGGCGCATCATCTGCGGGAAGGCAAGGCGCGTCCCGCAAGGTCGAAGAGGGACAGGTGAGGAGACTTGCGCCGAGGAGAAGCCCCGGCGTGGTGCTGGTGCTCGCGACCCTCACCCCGGCCCTCTCCCGCAGGCGGGAGAGGGAGGAAGGTCGCGGCCGACTTCGCAAAACTCCCGCCTTGATCGGCAGCGCCGGCACGACGCAACGGCAATGGTGCAGCGGCATCAACAGGACCGCCTGCACAAGACCCTGCCGGCTGCGCTACCGCCGCGGCAACACCATCACGGCAACGACAGCAGTGCCAACCAACGCGATCCCGCCGACAACCAGCCCGCCCAGCATCACCGCGAGCCGGTCAAACGGATCGAACACCGCCGCGCCCCACAGATAACTCGCCAGCGCCACAACGCCGCAGAGCACCGCAACCGCAAGACCGATCCCGATCGCCAGATACGGCCGGCGATACGCGATGCCCGGATCGGGCGGCGGGATCAGCGCGCGGAAATGATCGAACACGCGCTCGCCCTCCGCCCGCGCCGCCCGCGGCACGGGCACGCGCAGCATGCGCGGCACGATGCCGCCGAACCGCCCGGCCGGGTAGACGACGGCGAACTCCAGGCAGTCCGGCCCGTCCTTCATCGGATGCAGCGCCACGCCGCGCAGCGCCGGAATGCCGCGCGGGCGCAGCGCATGATAGGCGGATCCGACCAGCACCTGCCGCCGGCCCGCGATCACGTCCACGCCGCCCGCCGGCATCTTACGCGGTGCGGCGAGGATGTTGGCGAGCCCCGACGCCTCCGCCGACCGCGCGGCATCGAAGGCGCGGAAGCGGTCCCAGTCGTCGGCGCTCACATGCCAGCGCGCGATCACGTCCCGCCCCGCGTGCAGCCGTGCCGCGCCGATCGTCGCGAGCAACGCACGCAGGGCGAGCAAGGCGGCCGCCCACATCAGCACCCAGACCGGGAAGCCGATGGCGAGCGTGAGCACGGGTCCCAGGTCGATCCGCCCGCCGAACACCGCGGCCTGCACCGCCAGCGCACCCAGGCCGAGCACGGTCCACAGCAGCGCTTTCCCCGCCGGCTGCCTCACCGCTTCCGCCAGGGCTGCACCACCAGCGCGACGACGATCGTGACGATCGCCGCCCCGATCGCGCTCGCGATCCCGGTGACCATCAGGATAGGGGGCAGTTCGCCCCTGCTCCCCGCCTTGTCCATCACGTAGCCGACGCCGGCCACGGCCAGCGCCAGCGCGCCCACGCCGAGGCCGCCGAGCAGGACGGCCTTCGGATGACGCTCGGCGATGCTCGGGCGCGGGGGCGGAATGAGGTCGCGGAAATGCGTGTACACGCGCAGCCCCTCGCCTCGCGCCATGGGGGGCACCGGCACGCGCAGCGTGGTGAACACCGTTCCGCCGTACCGGCTCCGGGGGTAGGCGAGGCGGAATTCCAGGCATTCCGGCCCGCCCGGCGGCGCGAACCAGCCCACGGCGCGCATTTCCGGCAGCCCGCCCCGGCGCAGCACATGATAGGACCCGTCCACCATGAGCTGCCGCCGCCCGACGATCACCTCCACGCCGGAGACCGGGGTGCGCCGGCGGACCCACAGATCGTTCCCGAGTTGCGGGTCCTGCGCCGACCGCGCGCTGTCCACGGCGCGGAACCGGTCCCACTCGGCCGCGCCGACATGCCAGCGCGCGATCACGTCGCGCCCGGCCCGCAGCCGCGCCTCGCCGACCGCGGCGAACAGCGCCATGACGAGGAACACGGAGGGAAACGCGACCAGGGTGATGCCCGCGATCATGGCCAGGATGGCGGTGACCTCGCCCCCGGGGAGCATCTTCAGCACGGAGGCCCAGATCAGCGCCCCGCCCACGACGAGGCAGAGCAGGTACAGCACGATCTTGCGGAGCGGATTGCGCATCGCGATTTCCCGGCCAGCGTAACGATCATGGCACGATCGCCGGCCGGGGGCTTGCCCGCCGGGCGCCCGGCGCCTCAAGTGGCGCGAAACTGCCAGCGAGCGACCAGCCATGCGCGACTTCCACCTGCCCGGACGCAGCCCCGTCTATGCCGCCAACGGAATGGCGGCGACCTCCATGCCGGCGGCGACGCTGACGGCGCTGGACGTGCTGCGCGGCGGGGGCAACGCGCTCGACGCGGCGGTGGCGGCCTGCGCGGTGCTGGGCGTGATCGAGCCGCAATCGACCGGCATCGGCGGCGACTGCTTCTGCCTCTACGCGCCCAAGGGCGCCTCGCGGCCGATCGCCATCAACGGGTCGGGCCGGGCGGCGGCCTATGCGTCGATGGACTGGTTCGAGGCGAACGGCGTCAAGGCGCTGGAGAACACCTCCCCGCACACGGTGACGGTGCCCGGCGCGGTCGGCGCGTGGGAGACGCTGCTCGCCGCGCACGGCCGCAAGGGGCTGGACGAGCTGCTGCAGCCCGCCATCCGCTTCGCCGAGGACGGCCACCCCGTCCATTCCAAGGTCGCGAGCGACTGGGCCGGATCGGTGGACAAGCTGCGCAAGGGCGGTGCGGACCTGTTCCTGCCCGGCGGCAAGGCGCCGAAGGTGGGCGACGTCTTCCGCCAGCCCCAGCTCGCCGCCACGCTGCGCACCATCGCAAGCAAGGGCGCGCGCGGCTTCTACGAGGGCGAGGTCGCGCGCGACATGATCGCCACGCTGAACGCGCGCGGGGCCAAGCACACCGAGGCCGATTTCGCGCGCGGGCGGGAAGCCGCCGTGTTCGTCGATCCGATCAGCACCGGCTGGCGCGGGCACGAGGTGTTCCAGTGCCCGCCGAACGGGTCGGGCATCGTGGTGCTGATGCTGCTCGGCATCCTCGGCGGGTTCGACACGCCTGCCGGCGGCGCGGGGTCGCTGACGCGCTGGCAGCGGCATATCGAGGCGGCGCGCCTGTGCTACCGCGACCGCAACGCCTTCCTCGCCGATCCGTGGCAGAGCGAGGTGCCGGTCAAGCACTTGACCTCGCCCGAGTACCTCTCGGCACTGCGCGAGCTGATCCGCGACGACCGCGCGATGGCGGACCTGCCGCGCGCGGGTGAGGCCGCGCTGCCCGCGCATGCCGACACGATCTACCTCACCGTCGTCGATCGCGACGGCAACGCGTGCAGCTTCATCAACTCGCTGTTCCAGGGCTTCGGCTCCGGCATCCTCGCGCAAGGCTCGGGCGTGATGCTGCAGAACCGCGGCTTCGGCTTCCGGCTGGAACGCGGGCACCCGAACTGCATCGCGCCCGACAAGCGGCCGATGCACACGATCATCCCCGGCATGGTGATGAAGGACGGCCGCTGCGTGATGCCCTATGGCGTGATGGGCGGCCACTTCCAGCCGATGGGCCACACGCTGTTCCTGTCCAACATGCTGGAGTTCGGCATGGACATCCAGGAGGCGATCGATTTCCCCCGCCTGCTGCCCTATGGCGGCAAGGTCGAGGTGGAGCACGGCATCCCGGCCGAGATCGTCTCCGGCCTGACGAAGCTGGGGCATGATTGCGTGACGGTGGACAAGCCGCATGGCGGCGGCCAGGCGATCTTCATCGACCATGAGCGCGGCGTGCTGGCGGCGGGGTCGGACCCGCGCAAGGACGGCTGCGCGATGGGCTACTGACCGGACGCGGCGGGCGGGTGCGCGAAGACGCCCCGCCCGCCCGCGCCGCTCAGTCCGCCGGACGCGCCAGCCAGGCGCGGGTCTGCTCATCCGCCCGCGCGGTGTAGGCGACGCCGCGGCGGGTGGCCCAGATGTTCTTCTGCACATGCAGCGGGATCAGCGCCGCATCGCTCATCGCCGCGCGCACGGCCTGACGCAGCAGGTCCTCCCGCTTCGCATCGTCCGGTTCCGACACCGCGCGCTGGATCAGCGCGTCGGTCGCCGGGTTGCTGTAGTGGCTGTAGTTCAACGTGCCGAGCCCCTTCTCCGGCGCGCGGGTAGCGACCACGATCCGCAGCGCGAGTGAGGCATCGCCGCTCGCATTGCCCACGCCGCCCAGCGCGGCCGAATACGCACCGGAGTTCACGCGGCCCGAGAACACGTTCCACGGCTGCGGCTCCACGTTCGTGCGCACGCCGATGCGTTCCCACATCTGGCCGATCGCCTGCATCACCTGCGCGCCGTTCAGATAGCGGTCGGACGGGCCGTTCAGCGTGATGCGCAGGCCGTTCGGATAGCCGGCCTCCGTCAGCAGCGCCTTCGCCCGTGCCGGATCGAAGGCCGTGACCGGGATGCCCGGATCGAAGCTGACGCCGCCGGGCGGCATGAACTGGCCGGTGGGAATGGCCGCGCCCTGAAGGATGCGCTCCACGATGGCCGGGCGGTTGATCGCGATGGACAGCGCCTGCCGCACGCGCACGTCACGCAGCGGGTTGGTCGTCAGTGCCTCCCCGTTCGGGCCGGTGACGGCGGGCGTGCTGTCGGCGTTGCGCTGGTCCAGCCACAGATAGATCAGCCGCAGGCTGACGGCTTCGGCAATCTGCACGTCCGGCGTGGCGCGCAGCTTCTCCAGATCGCCCGCCGGGACGGCATCGGCGAGCTGCACGTCGCCCGCCAGCAGCGCCGCCATGCGCGCGCCGGCGTTGGAGATGGTGCGGTAGCTGACCCGCTCCCAGGCCGGGGCCGTGCCCCAGTAGGTGTCGTTGCGGGCGAATTCCGTGACCGTGCCGGGCGCGTAGGAGACGAGGCGGAACGGGCCGGTGCCGATGGTCGCCTTGCCGCTGTTGAACGCATCCGGCGCGGAATCGCCCACCACCGCGCGGCTGACGATCTTCACCTGCGCCATGTTGCCCGGCGTCAGCGGCTCGATGACGCTGGTGACGAGCTCGATGGTGCGCGGATCGACCACGCGCACCTCCGCGATGCTGCGCGTGTAGGTGGAGAACTGCGACTGCGCGTTCGGCACGTTGCGCGTGCGCGCGAGGCTGAACACGACGTCATCGGCCGTCAGCGCGCTGCCGTCATGGAAGCGCACGCCCTCGCGCAGGCGGAAGCGCCATGTCGTGTCGTTCACCCGCTCCCACGATTCCGCGAGCGACGGGATCACGCGCGACTTCTCGTCCAGATCGGTCAGGCCGTCGAAGATATGGGACGCGAGCCCCTTGTTCGGCGCCGCATCCTGGAAATGCGGATCGAGGCTCGTGACCGGCGCCGCGACGCCGACGGCGAGACGCGGCCCCTCCTGCGCGAATGCCGCGGCACTCAGCAGGATCGAACAGGCCAGAAGATGAAAACGGAACATGCCTACC
This sequence comes from Rhodovastum atsumiense, assembly GCA_037190665.1. GTDB lineage: Bacteria > Pseudomonadota > Alphaproteobacteria > Acetobacterales > Acetobacteraceae > JBBCJT01. The sequence goes on from JBBCJT010000227.1 coordinate 13,727, forward strand.
CCCCGGTATGAAGCATCGTCACCAGCCGATGGCGCGCGCCGCGCGGCGCGGATCGGCACCTCCGAACAGCGTTCCGCTGCCGAGATCGGCGCGGATCGCGCACACGCCGGCGACATTCGTGGACACCGCCGGCCGCCAGTGGATCACGTGCCCCTTCGCCGCCAGCGCCGCGCCGACCTCCGCGCCGATGGACGCTTCCAGGTCCAGCCGGCCCGGCTCATGCGCGTGCGGCTCGAAGCTGTGCGGGAAGGAATGCGAGACGAAGCGCGGCGCCTCGACCGCCTGCTGCATCGGCATGCCGAAGATCACGTGGTTGAGGAACACCTGCATCATCGCCTGCGGCTGCAGATCGCCGCCCGGCCCGCCGAACGGCATCACGAAGCGGCCGCCGCTTATGGCAATGGAAGGATTGGGCGTCAGCCGCGGCCGCTTGCCCGGCTGCACGCAGGACGGGTGCGCCGGATCGGCCCAGGATTGCGACCCGCGCGAGGACGGGCAGAAGCCCAGCCCCGGCACGACCGGGCTTTCATACGACGTGTCGGACGGCGTCGCGGACACCGCGTTGCCCCATCTGTCCACGACGCAGACATAGGACGTATCGCCGTCCGGTTCCGGGATCGCCGCGACGCTGCCGGGTTCCGGCATGTCGGGGCTGGCCCGGCTCGGGTCGATCAGGCGGCGGCGCTCGGCGGCGTAGGCGTCCGACAGCAGCTTCGCGAGCGGCACGTCGATGAAGCGCGGATCGCCGAAGTAGCGGTGGCGGTCGGCGAAGCACAGCTTGATGATCTCCGCCAGCGCGTGGACATAGGCGGTGCTGTTGTGCCCCATGCCGCGCAGGTCGAGCCCGCCGGCCAGCTTCAGCATCTGCAGCAGCGACGGCCCCTGGCACCACGCGCCGCAACTGTAGACGCGCGTGCCCTCGATCTCGATGCTGACCGGCGTTTCGACCTCGGAGCGGTAGTCGGCAAGGTCCTCGGCCGCGAGCCAGCCGCCATTCTCGCGATGGAAGCGCACCATCGCCTGCGCGATATCGCCGCGATAGAAAGCCCCATGCGCGGCCACGTTGCCGCCGCGCCGGCTCTCGTCGGCCATGTGCGCGAGCACGCCCGCCAGATCGGACTGCACGAACAGCTCGCCCTCCACGGGCGGGCGGTCGTCCGGCAGGAAGATCGCCGCATTCTGCGGCCACATCCGGTACTGGTTCGCGAACTGCGCGAGGAACTGCGCCATCAGCGCATGCACGGTGAAGCCTTCGCGCGCGTAGCGCAGCGCCGGCTGCACCACCTCGTGAAACGGCATCGTGCCGAAGCGGTCGAGCGCGGTGATCCACGCATCCGGCGCGGCCGGGACGACCGTGCGCAGGATGCCCAGCGGCAGCCTGCCGCCATGCTCGCGGATGAACACCTCCGGCCGCGTCGCCTTCGGCCAGGGTCCGAGCCCGGCGATGCTGACGACCTGATTGCGTTCGCGCAGGTAGATCAGCATCGGCGCGACGCCGGAAACCTGCACCTGATCCGCATGCAGCACGCCCAGCGATATGCCGGCCGCCACCGCCGCATCCACCGCGTTGCCACCCGCTTCCAGCATCGCGGCTCCGGCCTCCGCTGCCAGCCAGTGGCCCGCGGAGACCATCCAGCGGCGGCCGGTGATCATGGGCTGCATCGGCATCGCGACGCCGGTCGTCACCGGCGCGGCCGTGGCGGAGGAAAGCATCTGCATGCCCCAGACAGCTTGCCGATGGGCCGGCCTGTCAACTCCGTGGCGTATTCGTTCCGCGTCAGCGCCAGTGCTTCTGGTAGTAGGGCTGGCCGCCGGTGAGCATCATCGCGTGGTCGGTGGCGAAAAGGTCCGCGTAATGCAGGATCCACGCCTCGTTGCTGCTGCCGTGGAACGGCGCGTTGGTCGCGTGCGTGGCGACCGTGCTGACGACATGGTGCGGAAATCCCAATTCCCGCAGCAGCATCGCGCCCGGCACGCCATGCGGCAGCTCGGTATAGAGCGGCGTGCCCTTCACCTTGCCATCCTCCCGCGCCATCAGCAGCGGCTTGTCGATGTCGTGCAGGATCAGGATCGGCACCATCGTCTCCGGGTCCGTCGCACGCCCCCAGTCGCGCGCGGCCCGCGCCGCGAGATCGATCCCCGCGCGCGTCACCTCGTTCACATGATCCATCAACCGGTACGCAGGCGCGTTCAGCGAGTAGGGCATATCCTCCAGCGTCTCGTGCGTGCTGGACTTCCACACCGTCACCCAGGCGGTGACGATGGCGTCGCGCGTCGCGTCCGACACGCGCTCCAGCCCTTCCAGCCAGCCGGCCACGCGCTGGCGCCTGCGCTCGTCGCCACGCTCGATCTCGTACATGCCCCGCCTCTCCTTCTCCGGCCGCAGCTTTGTCGGCATCGTGCCCGGGCCGCTATAGGGAACCGGCATGGAAACGTCCTCGCCGCTGCATAGGAAGAATTTCGACCCAGCCGCGCGCGGCGCGCTCGATGGCGTGCGCGTCGTCGACCTGTCCCGGCTGGTGGCGGGGAACATGCTGACCAAGGTGCTGGCCGATCACGGCGCCGAGGTCATCAAGGTCGAACCGCCGGACGGCGACACCCTGCGCGCCTGGAAGGTGCAGGGCGTGGAGACCGCGTGGAAGACGTGGTGCCGCAACAAGAAGTCGATCTGCCTCGACCTGCGCAACGCCGCCGCGCAGCAGATCGTCCGGCAGCTCGCCGCCGGTGCGGCGATGCTGATCGAGAGTTTCCGCCCCGGCGTGCTGGAGCAGATGGGCCTCGGCCCCGACCTCCTGCTCGCCGCCAACCCCGCGCTGGTGATCGTGCGCGTCTCCGGCTGGGGCCAGACCGGCCCGTACCGGCACAAGCCCGGCTTCGGCACGCTGGTCGAGGGGTATTCCGGCTTCGCCGCCATCAACGGCTTCGCGGATCGCGAGCCGGTGCTGCCGCCGATGTTCATGGGCGATGCCTATGCCGGGCTCTACGGCGCGGCGGCGGCGATGATCGCGCTGCGCCATGCGGAGGCGACAGGACAGGGACAGGTGATCGACGTGTCGCTGCTCGATCCGATGCTGGCGGTGCTGGAACCGCAGACCGCGAACTACCGCATCACCGGCAAGGTCAAGCAGCGCACCGGCAGCCGCTCCACCAACACCGCGCCGCGCAACGCCTATCGCACCGCGGATGGCGGGTGGGTGTGCCTGTCCTCCTCCACGCAGGGAATGACGGAGAAGCTGTTCCGCTCCATCGGCCGGCCGGACCTGATCGAGGACCCGCGCTTCCGCACCAACCCCGACCGGCTGCGCAACTGGCAGGTGCTGGACGGGATCATCGCCGACTTCGTCGCCGCGCGATCGCTGGCGGAGAACCTCGCCCATTTCGACGCGGCGGGGGTGACCATCGGCCCGATCAAGGACGCGCCGGGCCTGCTGGACGACGCCTACATCGCCGAGCGCGAATCGCTGGTCGAGGTGCCGGACGCGGAGATGCCCGGCGGCATGCTGCCGATGCACGGCGCGGTGCCCAGACTGTCCGCCACGCCCGGCATCCTCGCCCGCCCCGCGCCCCGCCTCGGCGAACACAACACGGACATCCTCGCCCCACTGCTGGGCGAGGCGGAACTCGCGCGACTGCGGGCGGAGAGCGTGGTGCGGGGGTAGAAGTGCGGGGCGCTGCCCCAGGCCCCGGAAGGGGCCCGCCGGGCCTTTGGCCCGGCTGCTTGAATGAGAAGCAGCGCGCTGCGCGCGCGGCCCTTCACCCCACCAGGGGGCACGGCCCCCTGGACCCGCGATCCCCTCAAGAGGGCCTTCGGCCAAATCGATCGTCTGACCCCACCCCCTCGATGATTATCGAGGGGGTGGGGTCAGACGATCGAGCTGATCAAAGCCTTCCTGAAGGAATCCCGGGCCAAGGGGCCGGTGGCCCCTTGCGGGTGCAGGGCAGCGCCCTGCCGGGGTGTGGGGCAGAGCCCCACCGCCTCACCGCGTCGCGCCCGGCACCCAGGTCACGTCCGCCGCGCCCCAGTCGTTCAGGGCGCGCGCCAGCACGAACAGGTGGTCCGACAGGCGGTTGAGGTAGCGGATCGCAGCACCGTTCACCGCCTCGGCGCCGGCGAGCCGCACCGTCTCGCGTTCCGCGCGACGCGCGACCGTGCGAGCGACATGGGCGAACGCCGCCGCCCGGCTGCCGCCCGGCAGCACGAAGGAGCGCAGCGGCGGGATCTTGGCGTTCATCTCCGCCACCTCGGCTTCCAGCCGCGCGCACTGCGTGTCGGCGATGCGCAGGCGATCCGCCTCCACCCCGGGCACGCAGAGATCGGCACCGAGGTCGAACAGGTCGTTCTGGATGCGCGCCAGCATCGCGTCGGCCCATTCCTCGGCCCCAAGCTCCGCGCGCAGCACGCCGATCGCGGCGTTGACCTCGTCCACCGCGCCGATCGCTTCGATGCGCGGCTCGTCCTTGCGCAGCCGCGTGCCGTCGCCGAGGGAGGTTTCGCCGCCATCGCCACCGCGCGTGACGATGCGGTCGATGCGGACCATCAGCCGGCGCGGGCGAGCCGCGCGCCGCGCAGCGCGTCCGCAAGGCCGCGTACCTGATCGAGCACCTTGCGCACCGCATCGGGCTTCGCGCGCCCGGCTTCGTCGAGATTGGCCGACAGCGTGTCGATCAGCGCGGAAGCCACCACGGCGGCATCGGCGACGCGCCCGACGGTCGCCGCCTGCTCCGGCGTACGCACGCCGAAGCCGACCGCGATGGGCAGGTCGGTGAAGCGGCGCACGCGGGGGATCGCCTCGGCCAGATGCGCCTCGCTTGCCGTGCGCGTGCCGGTGATGCCGGCGATGGACACGTAGTAGACGAAGCCGGACGTGCCCTGCAGCACCTGCGGCAACCGCACCTCATCGGTGGTGGGCGCGATCAGCCGGATCAGGTCGAGCCCCCGCGCGGCAGCCGGCGCGGCGAGCACGTCGGCTTCCTCGGGCGGCAGGTCCACCACGATCAGCCCGTCCACGCCCGACCGCGCGGCATCGCGGCAGAACGCGTCGATGCCGTAGGACAGGATCGGATTGAAGTAGCCCATCAGCACGATCGGCGTGACCGCATCGTCCTTGCGGAAGTCGCGCACCATGGCGAGCGTGCCCGCGAGCGTCGCACCCGCCGCCAGCGCGCGCTGGCCGGCGCGCTGGATGGTGGGCCCGTCCGCCATCGGGTCGGTGAAGGGCATGCCGATCTCGATCAGGTCGGCGCCCGCCCGCGGCATGCCGCGCAGCAGGGCGAGGCTGGTGGCGGGATCGGGATCGTAGGCCTCGATGAAGGTGACGAGGCCGGGCCGGTTCTGGCCGTGCAGCGCGGCGAAGCGCTCGGCGATGCGGCTCACAGCTTCACGCCCAGATGATGCGCGACGGTGAAGATGTCCTTGTCCCCGCGGCCGGAGAGGTTGAGCACGATGATGCTGTCTTTCGCCATGTCGGGCGCGAGCTTGATCACCTGCGCGAGCCCGTGCGCGGATTCGAGCGCGGGGATGATCCCCTCCAGCTTCGAGCAGAGCTGGAACGCCTCCAGCGCCTCGTCATCGGTGACGCCGACATAGTTCACGCGCCCGGTCTCGTGCAGCCAGGAGTGCTCCGGCCCGATGCCCGGATAGTCGAGCCCGGCGGAGATCGAATGCGCCTCCTGGATCTGCCCGTCGTCGTTCTGCAGCAGGTAGGTCATGTTCCCGTGCAGCACGCCCGGCCGGCCGCGGTTGATCGAGGCCGCGTGCTCCTGCGTGTCGAGCCCGCGCCCCGCGGCCTCCACGCCGTACATCGCGACCCCCTCGTCATCGAGGAAGGGATGGAACAGACCCATCGCGGAAGACCCGCCGCCCACGGCGCAGACCAGCGCATCGGGCAGGCGGCCTTCGGCGGCGAGGATCTGCTCGCGCGTCTCGTCGCCGATCACGCACTGGAAGTCGCGCACCATGGCCGGATAGGGATGCGGGCCGGCGACCGTACCGATGCAGTAATACGTGTCCGCGACGTTCGCGACCCAGTAGCGCAGCGCCTCGTTCATCGCATCCTTCAGCGTCGCGGCACCGGAGGTCACGGGGATCACCTCCGCGCCGAGCAGCTTCATGCGGAACACGTTCGGCTGCTGGCGGGCGACGTCCGTCGCGCCCATGAACACGGTGCATTCCAGCCCGAACAGCGCGCAGGCGGTGGCGGTGGCGACACCGTGCTGGCCGGCGCCGGTCTCGGCGATGATGCGCCGGCGGCCCATGCGGCGGGCGAGCAGGATCTGCCCCAGCACCGCGTTGATCTTGTGCGCGCCGGTGTGGTTCAGTTCCTCGCGCTTGAAGTAGACCTTCGCACCGCCGAGATGCTCCGTCAGCCGCGCGGCGAACCACAGCGGCGAGGGCCGGCCCACATAGTCCTTCAGCAGCAGACGCCATTCGACATCGAAGGCGGGGTCGGCCTTGGCGGCGGCGTAGGCCTGCTCGACCTCCAGGATCAGCGGCATCAGCGTCTCGGCCACGTAGCGGCCGCCGAAGCCGCCGAAGCGGCCACGGCCGTCGGGGCCGGCACGAAGGGAATTGGGCAGCGGTGCGTTCACAGGCGTCCTCCAGCCGCCGCGTGTAGCGCGCAGGACGGTGGCGGTCACGCCCTCGCGGCGGAGGGCAGGATGCGCGGGCGCGGCGCGCGGGGATACCTGTTGAATAAATCGTGTACGATCATCGATACAGGCGGCACGGGTAAGATCACGGCATGCGACTTCTTCTTGTTCTGGCGCTTCTGGCCGGTGCGGCCGCGCTGGGTCTGATCTACCTCCCGCCGGCCTGGAACCCGCTCGCGCCGCTGGATCTGCGGCAGCCGCCCAACCTGCTGACCGGCTGGCGTCTGGCCCATGCACAGCGCGATCCGGCGCGTTGCCTCGCGGCGCTGAGGACGGCCGGACAGCCGGGCCTGTCCCTGCCGCCGGTCAGCGGGCCGGGCGACTGCGGGATCGAGACGCCGGTGACGCTGCCGGACACCTCCCCCGCCCGACCGGTCGCGGACTGCCCGCTGGCGCTGGCCGTCGCCGCATGGCGCATGCACGCGCTGGACCGGGCGGCGGAGGCAACGCTCGGGACGAAGGTCGTGCAGCTCGAACACCTCGGCACCTATGCCTGCCGCGACATCCGCGGGCGGGAGGGGCGGCGCAGCCAGCACGCGACCGCCCGCGCGCTCGACATCTCGGCGTTCCGGCTGGCGGACGGGCGGCGCATCCCGGTGACCGCCTGGAACGGTCCCGAACCCGGGGCCCGCTTCCTGCGCGCCGCGCGCGACAGCGCATGCCGGTGGTTCGGATCCGTGCTCGGCCCCGACTACAACGCGGCGCATCGCGACCACTTCCATGTCGATACCGGCGGCTGGTGGATGTGCCGGTAACGCCCGGACCTTTATGGCCACGGGCTTGACGATGCGCTTTGCCGGAGGGGTGACGCGCGGCCCTCGAATCCCCATCATCGGGGCAGGAGAACTTTTATGCCTGACGCCGATTGGGCGATACCGCCGGCCTTCCGGCCGGTGCCCACGGATTACCGCTTCGACCTCGACCTCGCCCAGCGGGCCGTTTTCGCGCTGAAGGCGACCGTGCCTGACGACGCCTTCACCGCGCGTACGCTCGGGACCGAACGCGAAGGCAGCGCCGTCGCCCTCGAAGGCGGGCGGCTGCTGGCGACGATCGGCTATCTGGTGACGGAAGCCGAGGCGATCTGGCTGACCGCCTCCGACGGGTCGGTCGTCGCGGCGCATGTGGCCGGGATCGACCAGCGCAGCGGCATCGCCGTGCTGCAGCCGCTCGGCCGGCTGCGGACCGAAGGGCTGAAGATCGCACCGCCGCCGGAAACCGGCGCGGCCTGCGTGCTGGCCGCGGGCGGCGGCGCGAACCGGGCGGTGGCGACCAAGCTCGTCGCGCGGCAGGAGTTCGCCGGCTACTGGGAATACGTGCTGGACGAGGCGCTGTTCACCGCACCCGCGCATCCGTTCTGGGGCGGCGCCGCGCTGCTGGACAGCGACGGCGCGCTGGCCGGCATCGGCTCGCTGGTGTTGCAGGAAGGCGGCGGACCGGCGGCGCGGGACATGAACATGGTGGTGCCCGCGATGCTGCTGCCGCCGGTGCTGGACGCGATCCTTACCACCGGCCGCAACCCGGGTCCCGCGCGGCCCTGGCTCGGCCTGTTCGCGGCGGAGCAGGACGGGGCGCTGGTGATCGCCGGCATCGCCGACGGCGGCCCCGCCGATCAGGCCGGCGTGCGCGCGGGCGAGGTGATCCGCGCGGTGGAAGACACGGAGATCAGCGAGCTGGCGACGCTCTGGCGCGCGATCTGGTCGCGCGGCGATGCGGGTGTGGAGATCACGCTCACACTGGCGCGCGGCGGGCACGAGCGGCAGGTGCGCATCGCCACGCAGGACCGGACGAGCTTCCTGAAGCGGCCGCAACTGCACTGATCGTTGCGGCGGGCGTCCCTTGCGAAACGGCCGCGCCTGTCTCCCTCTCCCGCGTGCGGGAGAGGGCACCGCTGACATGAAGCGCATCGCTCCGGCCACGCCCCGCACGACAGAAGCGCAGCCATGACATCCGCCCTCTCCGCCTTGCTCTCCGGCTTCGCGCTGTCGGCGAGCCTGATCATGGCGATCGGCGCACAGAACGCCTTCGTCCTGCGACAGGGCCTGAAGCGCGAGCATGTCGGCCCGGTCGTGCTGTTCTGCGCGATGGCGGACGCGGCGCTGATCTGCGCCGGCGTGGCGGGGCTCGGGGCGCTTCTGGCCGCGATGCCGCGCCTGACCACGCTGGTCGCGCTGGGCGGGGCGGCGTTCCTGTTCGGCTATGGCGTGATGTCCTTCCGGCGCGCGGCGCGGCCGGAAGCCATGACCCTTTCGAACCAGCCCGCCCTGCCCCTCGGCCGCGCGCTTGCCGCCGTGGCGGGGTTCACCTTCCTCAACCCGCATGTCTACCTGGACACCGTGCTGCTGGTGGGCGCGGCCGGTGCGGCGCAGCCCGCCCCGGTGCGGCCGCTGTTCGTGGCCGGCGCGATCGCGGCGAGCTTCCTCTGGTTCGCGGCCCTCGGCTATGGCGCGCGGCTGCTGGCACCCGTCTTCACCCGGCCCGCCGCATGGCGCGTGCTCGACACGCTCATCGGCGCGCTGATGTTCGCACTCGCGCTGTCGCTCGTGGTGCTCGCCATCCGTCAGGGGTGAAGCGGCGGCCTATCGCCGCGCGGAGATCAGCACCATCATCGGCCGCTCCATCTCCTCCGCCAGCGTCGGCTGTGCCGCGACCTGCGCCGCGGCGGGGCGCCATTCCTCCACGCGGTTGAGGGTGAAGCCCGCGGCGAGCAGCGCGTTCAGCGTCGTGCCCAGCATGCGATGATGCTTCACCACGCCCGGCGCAAGCCAGTCCGTGACGCGCGCGCCTTCCACCGCGTAGCCGTCCACGGGCCAGACCTTCCGCCCGTCGTCCCGCACCATCCAGCCCGGCCGCGTCGGGGCCATGTAGATCGGGTGTTCGATGGTGAAGACGAAATTCGCGCCGGGCGTCAGCGCGCGGAACACCATGCGCGCCAGCCGGTCGAAATCCTCGATGTAGTGGAAGGCGAGCGCGCTGTAGGCGAGGTCGAACGCGGCTTCCGGCAGTTCCAGGGTTTCCAGGTCGGCCTGCTCGTAGCGCACGCCCGCATCGTCGGTCAGCGACCGCGCCCGGGCGAGCATGTTCGCGGACAGGTCCAACCCCAGCACATGCGCCGCACCCTGCGTGCGCGCCCAGCGCGCGAACCAGCCGAAGCCGCAGCCGAGATCGACCACCCGCCGGCCGCGCAGCTCCGGCAGCATCGCGCGGATGGCGGGCCATTCGGGCGCGCCGTCGAGCCCGCGCACGGACCGGTCGAGCCGGCTGTAGCCTGCGAAGAACTCCGCGCTGTCGTAGATGTTCTGTGCCATCGCGCACCGTCATAGACCGGCGGGCGGATGCCCGGCAGCCCTGCCTCTCCGCGCGGGGCGGGAAACCTCCCCGCACTCGCGCGTTGAGGCAGCGCGAGCCGGGCAGCAAGCGCCCGGGCGGGAGTTGCACACATGAACGGGATCTTCGGCCGGGTCGCGCAGGCGGTGGCGGACCATGCCGGCCGCCCCTACGCCTTCATCGCCGCCGTCGGGGTGGTCGTCATCTGGGCCGTTTCGGGCCCGATCTTCCACTATTCCGACACGTGGCAGCTCGTCATCAACACCGGCACCACCATCGTCACCTTCCTGATGGTGTTCCTGATCCAGAACTCGCAGAATCGCGACACGCGCGCCCTGCATCTGAAGCTGGACGAGCTGATCCGCGTCACCAGCCATGCCGAGAACCGCTTCATCAACTTGGAAGACCACGCCGAGGAAGAGCTGCTGGAACTGAAGCGAAGCTTCGACCGCGTCTGCAACGAGCCCGGCAAGGAGACGCCGGCACGCAACTAGCGCATTTTCCGCTGACGCGGAGTCGGCACCGGCCCGATCGAGAAAAGCTCCAGCGCCGGGGCGGCTACATCTCCGCCCACTGGCGCAGCAGGTTGTGGTAGGTCGCCGTCATCGCGAGGATGCCGGGGTGATCGTCCGGCAGGCTGCTCCGCAGCGCGATGATGCCCATGTCCATCTCGTAGAGCAGCCCGCGGCGGCCATCGTCGCGGATCATCGACTGCGTCCAGAAGAAGGATGCCCAGCGGCTGCCGCGCGTCACCGGGTTGACGCTGTGCAGGCTGGTCGCGGGATAGACCACCATGTGACCCGCCGGCAGCTTCACCTGCTGCACGCCATAGGTGTCCTGCACCACCAGCTCGCCGCCCTCGTATTCGTCGGGCCCGGTGAGGAACAGCGTGGAGGAGACATCGGTGCGGATGCGTCCGCCCCCCGGCATGGGGCGGATGGAATTGTCCACATGCGCCTTGAACGTCATGCCGACGTCGTAGCGGTTGAACAGCGGCGGGACGATCCGGTGCGGCAGCGCGGCGCTGATGAAGGTCGGGTTGCGGCCGAGGCCGCGCAGCACGATGTCGCCGAGTTCGCGCCCGATCTCCGAATCCTGCTGGATCTGCAGGTTCACCTTGGCCTGCGCGGATTGCTCGCCCGCCGTCGCCTTGCCGTCGATCCACTGCGCCTCCTCCAGCCGCCGGCGGCAATGGGCGACTTCCTCAGGCGTCAGCACGTCGGGAATGGCGATGAGCATGCGCGGCTCACTCTTCAAAGGAATGCGGCCGGGGTCCTGCCCGCAGGCAGGCCCCGGCCGGGATTGAGGGTGGTGCCGCGGCCTAGAAGTCGGCGGCCAGCGACAGGAGCACGGTCCGGCCCGGCGCGGGGACCGCCCGGTTCGCCCACAGCGTCGAATAGTTCAGCTCGTCGGTCAGGTTGTAGCCGTTGAGCTGCAGCGTGAGGTTGCGGTTCAGCCGGTGCGAGACCACGGCGTCGAGCGAGAAATTCTCCGGCGCCTCGCTGGTGTTGGTGTTGTTGAGGAACACCGAGTCGCGCCAGGTGATGCCGCCGCCGATGAGCAGGTTCCAGGCCTCGCCGGGGTTGATCTCATACGTGGTCCACAGCGACACCGCGTTCTCGGGCACATACGCCACGCGCTTGCCCTTCGCCGCGGCATTGGCCGAATCCCGCGTCTCCGAGTCGATGTAGATGTAGTTCAGGTTGATGTTCCAGTTCGGCAGCGGGTTGCCCGAGATGCCGATCTCGATCCCCTGGTTGCGCTGCTTGTCGCTGGAGGTGAACACCGTGCCGGTGGTCGGGTCGGTCTCGTGCGCGTTGTCCTTGTCGATGCGGAACAGCGCCGCCGCGATGCCGAGACGGTTGGAGATCAGACTGACCTTCGCCCCGACCTCCCACAGCGTGTTGGTCTCGTTGATGTTCGCGTTGTTCTGCGCGTTCGTCTGGCTCGACTGGCCGGCCGGGATCGTCGTGAAGTTCACGCCCGGCGGCGTCGTGGAGCGCGACCACGTGGCGTAGTAGGTCTGCGACTGGGTCGGCTCGAACACCAGGCTGACGCGCGGATCGACGTAGCTGTCGTCGGTGCTGACATCCACCGTCGGCGCGGAACCCGGCGTGCCGCTCGTGTGGTTCAGCTCGTAGTAGGTCCAGCGCAGCCCGGCGATGATCGAGAACTCGGGCACGATCCACAGCCGCTCGCTCGCGAACAGCGCCACCTGCGTCGTGTCCGTCTCGCGCTGGTTGGTCGGCGAGGACGTCACGCCCAGCGAGTAGCCGTTGGCCGGGTTGCGAACCAGCTGCGTAACCGAACCGCGCGCGGGCACGAAGCCGTAGCCCTTGCGGTCGGCGTCCTCATAGCTGGCATCGATGCCGAAGACCGCCTCGTGCCGGAGCGAACCGGTGCTGAAGCGCGCGATCCCCTGCGCGATGTTCTGGATGCCCCAGGTCTCCTGCTTGTAGGGCGAGCCGCCGCCGCCGGCGGTGATCGCCGGATTGCCGCCGGCAAAGAACTGGGTGATGCCCTGCGCGGAAAGAGAGGCGGGGGTGAAGGCGAAGCTGCGGTCCACCCAGGCGACGCGCGTGTCGTTGGTCAACGTCAGCCAGCTGTTCACCTGATGCGAGATCCGGCCGGTGACGCGATCCACCGTGACGTTGTCGCGGTCGTTCTGGATGCCATACCAGTTCGCGCGGCGGACGCCGAATTCCGTAATGGGCTGGCCGCGGCCGCTGCTGTCGGCGATGACCGGCACGCCGCCATCGGTGGCCCGGTCGTAGTGGTAGTGCATGTACTCGATCGACCCGGTGGTGTTCGTGCCCAGGCCGAAGGCGATCGAGGGGGCGATGCCCCACTTCTCGTTGTCCTGCCCGTCGCGATCGACGAGGTTGCTGTTCTCCACCATCGCGTTGACGCGCATCGCGATCGTGTCGGAGAGCTGGATGTTCACATCGCCGGTGACGCGCATGGTCGGACCCATGCCGCCGGTGGCCACGCCGCCGTAGCTGTTGCCCAGATGCGGCGTGCGCGTGGTGGAGTTGATCGCGCCGCCGACGCTGCCCGCACCGCCGATCGCGAAGCCCGACGGGCCCTGCAGCACGGCGACGCTGTCCACGTTGAACATGTCGCGCTGGAAGGCGCCGATCTCGCGCAGGCCGTCCGACAGCACGTCGTTCTGCGCGTTGAAGCCGCGGATGCGGAACTGGTCGCCGTTCACGCCGCCGTTGCCCTCACCGATCGAGACGGTGATGCCCGGCACGTTGCGCAGCGCCTGCTCCAGCGTGGTCACGTTCTGCTGGCGCAGCACTTCGCGCGGGATGATGTTCACCGTCTGCGGCGTGTCCTGCACCGTGCCGGGCAGCCGGCCGATGCCGGTCGGCGCGCGCAGCACGTTGGGTGGATCGGCCTCGGCGGTGACGGGTGGCAGTACGGTTGGCGCCGCCCCCGTCGCCTGAGGCTCGGCCGCGCCCGTGGTTTGGGCGTCGGCCTGCCCCGGCAGGGTGGCGGCCAGACCGGTCAGTCCACCCTGTGCGAGAGTTGCCCACAACTGTACGCGCTTCTGCATTGTCGTCGGTCCCTGGGAATGCGTTTGCGAGTAAGTCGCACTTACAGAATGGTTGCCGCATTGCAACACCCCGTTACATGTCCGGGGGAACGCAGGATCGACTGTTGCGTGAAAGCCACATAGAGGACGCGGAACGTACTCTATGGAGCGCGGTTGGCATGCCCTCAGACCCGCGCGGGCGGCCCGGAGAACGGGGCCGCCCGCATTCAGCGCGTCAGAGGGCGCTTGTCAGAAGACGCGTATCAGAAGACGGGCGCTGCCCGGCGCCGCTGCCACAGCGCGCGGCCTGCGAAGAACAGGCCCACCAGCGCCACGATGACGATGCCGACGATCATGAACCCGTGTTCGGCGATCGCGGCCCCGATGAACCAGCCCGCCGCGACGAAGGAGGAAGCCCAGACGCCGGCGGCCACGAAGTTCAGCGCCGCGAATCGGGCGCGGTGGATGCCCGACATGCCGCAGGCGACCGAGGCCACGTTGCGCACGCCGTAGATGAACCGGAAGCTCAGGATGAACAGGGTGCCGTACCGCTCGATCATGCTCAGCGCATGGGCGATCCGCCGCTCCGCCCGCGGCCAGCGCGTCAGTGCCTTGCCGCCGAGCCGGCGGCCCAGCGAGAACCAGAGCTGATCGCCCAGGAAGGAGCCGATCCACACCGAGATCATCAGAACCCAGGGGTCGATGATGCCGGTCGCACGGCCCGCGGCCGCGGCAAACAGGACGAAGGTCTCGCCCTCAAAGAACGCCCAGAACGCAGCGATGACGTAGGCAATATTGCCCCATTCGCCCCAGAACTCCGCCATTTTAGGTCCCGCCCCCCCGGGTTGTCCTGATACTGCGCAGCGGAGGCGATGGACGCAAGCATCCATCGCCTCGAGACAGATTACGGAAACGTCATGTCCTGCGGCGCAGGTTTCAGGCGAGCGAGTAGAGCATCGCCGGGCCCACTTCGGTCCGGTTGTCAACCTTCTTCACGCCGCCGACATTGGCCGCCAGCGTCTCCAGCCCGCGGCCGATCTCGGCGCTGCCGACCAGCCCGTGCAGGGTGACCACCCCGTCGCGGACCATGACCGTGACCAGATGCGAGCTGACCCAGGGCAGCCGGCGCATCTCGTCGAGGATCTGGCGGCGGATCGCGTCGTCGGACTGGCTCTGCGGCGTGGGCGGGGTGAGAATCGCCCGCAGCAGGTCGGCGCGGGAGACGACGCCGGCCAGCCTGTCGCCGTCCATCACCAGCACGCGGCGGACGTTCTTCTGCGCCATCAGGCGCGCGACCTCCTCCGCCGAGGCGGTGGGGGGGACGCTGACGAGCTTGGTGGTCATCACGTCGCGCGCCGTCTGGCCGTGCGTCTTGGCGTATTCGCTCGCCAGCCGGTGCGGATCCGAGAACAGCACGGAGAACAGCCCCATGCTCTTCTGGTTCTCGCCCGCGACGTGGCGGATCAGGTCGCCTTCGCTGACCAGGCCGACCACGCGCCGCTGCGCATCGGCCACCGGCACGGCGGAGATGCTGCGCTCGGACATCAGCCGCGCGATCGCCACGACCGGCATGTCCGGCAGGATGGTGACGACGTCTGGGGTCATCAGGTCGTGGGCGTTCATGGCGTTCTCCGTTGCTCCTTCAACACCAATATCCGATGCGCCTGTCCGGGACGAATTGAGGCGCGTCATGTAACGTGGCGCTTTCCCCCGCCGAATTCGATCGCTAGCTTGCCCGCCAACCAAGATCAACGACACGCAAGGGGGAATGCCGATATGCCGATAACACGCCGCCGCGTGCTGAGCTTCTCAGCCGCCGCACTTGCCGCGCCCGCCATCGTGCGCGCGCAGTCCACCCAGCTCGCCATCGCCACCGGGACGACGGGCGGTGTGTACTACCCGCTGGGCGGGGGCATGGCGAACATCTTCAGCCGTACCATCCCGGGCATGTCCGCGACGGTGGAAGTGACCGGCGGGTCGGCGGCGAACCTCCAGCTTCTCGGCGCGAACCGCGTGGGCATGGTGCTGACCCAGGTCGACGCGTCGGTGGATGCCATCGAAGGCCGGCCGCCGTTCCGCCAGAAGGTGCCGGTGCGCGCGCTGATGGTGCTCTACACCAACCGCATGCAGGTGGTGACCGTCGCCTCCACCGGCATCAAGTCGATGGCCGACCTCAAGGGCAAGCGCCTGTCCACGGGCGCGCCCGGCTCGGCCACCGAG
>JBBCJT010000228.1:0-12172 GCA_037190665.1 Rhodovastum atsumiense
AAGGCAGCCTACAGATTCAGCGCCAGATACACGGAGGTAATGAATGCGAGTCCTGACGGTCGCGGCCGCCGCGGCCCTGCTGAGCCTGCCCGCGATGGCGCAGGTTTCGACCCGCTCGTTCGAACCCGCGACGGCCGGCGAGTTCGCCGCGCTGTGCAACACGGCGGCAACCGACCCCAGCTACGCCGAGGCGATGGGCTTCTGTCGCGGCATGGGGCGTGGCGCATGGGAGTATCATCGCGAGATCACGCCGGCGAACGCGCAGCGGATCGTCTGCCCGCCCTCGCCGCTGCCGGCGGATGCGGACCTGCGCGCCCGCTTCCTCGCGTGGACGAAGGCGGATGCCCGCAACGCGGCGCAGCGCCCGGTGGAAGGGCTGTTCCGCTTCCTGTCCACGACCTTCCCCTGCCCGCGCTGAGGAGAGCGCCATCATGACGAAGACGCTTCGCCTGCTGCCGATCGCGGCCCTCGCGCTCGGCCTCGGCGCCTGCACCAACGACCCCACCATCAACCGCACCGCGATCGGCGCGGGCGGCGGTGCCGCGGTCGGCGGGCTGATCGGGTCGATGTCCGGCAATTTCGGCACGGGCGCGCTGATCGGCGCCGGCGTCGGTGCCGCCGGCGGGCTGCTGTACGACTACAACCGCCGCTCCCAGGGGCGGTGATCCGACCCCGCCCTCCCCGCGCGGGGAGGGCGGACGCCTTCCCCCGGCTTGACGCCGTTCGGCGCGCCGGGGCATCGGGGCCGCATGCGAGGCGCCATGCGTTTGAAGGCCGTCCGGTCGGGGCGCGGGCGCCACGGCAGCGAGGACGTGCCCGGCTCCGGCCGCCGGCTGCTGCTGGCGTGCTGCGCCTTCGCGCCGGTCGCCGCCTGGGCCCAGACGCGCGGCGCGGCCCCCGGCATCCGCGACCCGAACCCCGACGCGTCCGTGGAGATCGAGGAGGTCCGCGCCGGCATCTTCATCTTCGGCGGCAGCATCGGCGGCGGACGGCTGCACTTCCAGGGGAAGGAGTACTCCTTCTCCGTGCAGGGGCTGGAGTTCGGCGCCGTCGGCATCTCGACCATCCGCGCCACCGGGGAGGTGTTCGGCCTGCGGCGGCGGGACGATTTCCCGGGCTCCTACCGCAGGGACGTCGCCCCCACGCCGCCCGGCGGCGAGGGCGGGCCGACGACCATATGGATGCGCAACGAGAACGGCGTCCAGATGCGGCTGCGCGCGGTGCGCGGCGGCGGGCAGCTCCGCATCGCCGATGCCGGCCTGACCGTCGCCTTCCGCGAGGACACGCCGTGAACCGGCGTCAGCAAGGGGCGGCACCATGGACGGCTTCCTGATCGCGCGGCTCCTCGCCGACTTCCTGTTCGGCTTCTCGACGCTGATCAGCATCATCAACCCGTTCGGCATCGCCTTCGTCTTCCGCGACATGACGCGGTGGACGACCCCGCAGGAGCGCGCGACGCTCGCGCGCACCATCGGCGTCAACAGCTTCGTGGTGATCCTCGCCTCGCTGTTCCTCGGCGCGCGCGTGCTTGCCTTCTTCGGCATCTCGCTGGAGGCGCTGCGCATCGGCGGCGGGCTCGCGGTCGCCGTCTCAGGTTGGCAGATGCTGCGCGCGCCGGTGGATGCCGACGCCGCCCCCAAGGCGATGGACACCGCGCCGATCCAGGCGATGGCCTTCTTCCCGCTGACCGTGCCGCTGACCACGGGGCCGGGCGCGATCTCCGCGGCGATCGCGCTGGGGGCCGACCGGCGCAGCCTCGGCGGCGGACAGCTCCTGCTCGGTATGACCTCCGCCATCCTCGTCGCCTCGGCGGTGGCCGTCTCGATCTGGCTGTCCTACCGCTACGCCGATGCGATCGCGCGCCGGCTCGGCCCGCAGGGCACGCTGATCGCCACCAAGCTCGCCGCCTTCCTGCTGCTGTGCGTCGGCGTGCAGATCGTGCTGACCGGCGTGACGGACGCGCTGGTGCACGTCATCGCACAGCGTCCGCCGGGATAGGCGCCGCGGCAGGCGTCTCCACCGTCCTGCGCCGGCCGGAGAGCCAGCGCGCCAGCACGTAGAAGGCCGGGGTGAAGATCAGGCCGAACACCGTCACGCCCAGCATGCCGTAGAACACGGCGGTGCCGAGGCTCTGGCGCATCTCCGCCCCCGCGCCGGTCGCCACCGTCAGCGGCAGCACGCCGAGGATGAAGGCGAGGCTCGTCATCAGGATCGGCCGCAGCCGCGTACGCGCCGCCGCGACCGCCGCATCCCGGCGCGACATGCCCTCCGCCTCGGCGGAGCGGGCGAACTCCACGATCAGGATCGCGTTCTTCGCCGCCAGCCCGACCAGCACGACGAGGCCCACCTGCACGAGGATGTTGTTGTCGAGCCCGGCCCAGCGCACGCCGGCCAGCGCCGAGAGCACCGACATCGGCGCGATCAGCACCACCGCGAGCGGCAGCAGCCAGCTTTCGTACAGCGCGGCGAGCAGCAGGAAGACGAACACCACCGCGAGCCCGAAGGCGATGGGTGCGGTGTTGCCCTGCGTGGTCTCCTGCAGCGCAAGCTCCGTCCATTCGAAGCCGAAGCCTTCCGGCAGCGCGGTGCGCAGCACCTGTTCCATCGCCGCGATGGCCTGGCCGGTCGACGCGCCGGGCGCGGTGTCGCCCTGCACCTCGGCGGCGGGGAACAGGTTGTAGCGCGGCACGCGGTAGGGACCGGAGGTCTCGTGGAACGTCGCCACGCTGCCGAGCGGCACCATCCGCCCGTCATTCGATGCGGTGCGCAGCCGCCCGATATCCTCCACCGTCGAACGGTGCTGCATGTCCGCCTGCGCGGTCACCCGCCAGGTGCGGCCGAGCAGGTTGAAGTCGTTCACGAAGGCGGAGCCGAGATAGATGCTCATCGCCTCGTGCACGCGGGAGACGGGCACGCCCAGCATCTCCGCGCGCTCGCGGTCGATATCGGCGCGGATCTGCGGCGTGGCGGTGTTGAACAGGCTGAACGCGAAGGACACGCCCGGCGCCTGGTTGGCCGCGCCCAGCACCTGCTGCACCGCCTTCTCCAGCTCGGCCGAGCCGCGGCCGCCGCGGTCCTGCACCATCAGCTTGAAGCCGCCGCCGGTGCCGATGCCGGGGACGGGCGGGGGCGGCAGGACCAGCACCAGCGCATCCGGGTCACCCATCAGCTTGGCCTGCAGTTCCTGCAGGACCGCGGATGCCTCGATGCCGGCGGCCTTGCGTTCCTCGAACGGACGCAGCGTCGCGAACACCACGCCGGTGTTCGGCGCGTTGGTGAAGGTCGCGCCGTCGAAGCCGACGAAGGCGACCGCGCTCTCGACACCCGGCGTGGCGAGGATCTGGTCCGACGCGCGGCGGATCACCGCATCGGTGCGCGACAGGCTCGCCCCGGGCGGCAACTGCACCGCCGCGATGAAGTAGCCGCGGTCGAGCGGCGGGATCAGCCCGGTGGGCGTGGTCATCACGGCCCAGCCGGTCGCGCCGAGCAGCCCCGCGTACAGCACGAGCAGCAGCACCGCGAAGCGGACCAGTCGCCGTGTGAGCGCGCCGTAGCCGGAGGACAGCCGGTCGAACAGCCAGTTGAAGCCGCGGAAGAAGGCGCGCACCGGCGCGAACAGCGGATTGGGCTTCGCGTGATGCGAATGCGGCTTGAGCAGCCGGGCGGCGAGCGCGGGCGACAGGGTCAGCGACACCAGCGCCGAGAACAGCGTGGCGACCGAGATCGTCGCCGCGAACTGGCTGTAGAACGCGCCGGAGATGCCGCTGATGAAGGCGGTCGGCGCGAACACCGCCACCAGCACCAGTGCGATGGCGATCAGGGCGAAGCCGACCTCGTCCATCGTGTGCCGCGCCGCTTCCAGCGGCGTCATACCCTCGGCGATGTGCCGTTCGGCGTTCTCGACCACCACGATGGCGTCGTCCACGACGATGCCGATCGCGAGGATGAAGCCGAACATGGTCAGCACGTTGAGCGAGAAGCCGAGCATCAGCAGCACCGCGAAGGTGCCGATGATGGAGACCGGAATGGCGAGCAGCGGGATCAGCGCGGCGCGCCAGTTCTGCAGGAACAGGATCACCACCAGCACGACGAGGATCACCGCCTCCGCCACCGTCTCCAGCACCGCCTCCATGCTCTGGGCGATGAAGCGGGTGGGGTCGTAGACGACGCTGTAGGCGATGCCGGGCGGGAAGGACTGCTCCGCCTCCGCCATCGTCCTGCGCACCGCGTTCGCGGTATCGAGCGCATTCGATCCGGGGCGCTGGAAGATGCCGATGGCGGTGGCGATCTTGTTGTCCAGCAGCGCGTTCACGCCGTAATCGGCCGCGCCGATCTCCACCCGCGCGATATCCTGCAGCCGCACCGGCGCGCCGGATGCGCCGGTCGCGATCACCTGCGCGCCGAATTCCTCCGGCGAGACGAGGCGGCCCTGGGTCTGGATGCTCAGCTCGAACGCGCCGGCGGCGTCGCTGCGCGGAGCCTGCCCCAGCGCGCCGGCCGCGACCTGCGAGTTGGCGCGGCGCAGCGCCTCGACCACCTCGCCCGCGGTCAGCCCGCGGGCGGCGACGCGGTCGGGGTCGAGCCAGACGCGCATCGCGTAGTCGCGCGCGCCGAACACCTCGACATTGCCGATCCCCTCCAGCCGCGCGAGCCGGTCCTTGATCGCCAGCGTGGCGTAGTTGGAGACGTATTCGGGGCTGCGGCTGCCGTCGGGCGAGGACAGGTGCACGACCATCAGCATGTCCGGGCTCGCCTTGCGCACCACGAGCCCGAGGCGGCGCACCTCCTCCGGCAGGCGTGGTTCGGCGACCGCGACGCGGTTCTGCACCAGCACCTGCGCCTGATCGACATCCACGCCCTGACGGAACACGACGCTGACCGTGACCCGCCCGTCGCCGGTGGATTGCGAGGTCAGGTACAGCATGCCGTCCACGCCGTTGACCTCCTGCTCGATCGGTCCGGCGACGGTCTCGGCGATGGTGGCGGCCGAGGCGCCCGGATACTGCGCCGCCACGGTGACCGTGGGCGGCGCGATGTCCGGGAACTCCGCGATGGGCAGGCGCAGCAGCGCGAGCCCGCCGACCATGGTGATGACGATCGAGATCACGGCCGCGAAGACCGGACGGTCGATGAAGAAGCGGGCGAAGCGCATGGCGGCAGGACTTTCGCGCGGGCGATCAGCGGGTCAGCGTCGTGGACGGGATCTGGGCGAGCGGGGCTTCCTGCGGCGTGACCCGCGTGCCGGGCCGTGCGCGGTGCAGGCCGGCGATAATCACGCGGTCCTCCGCGCCGAGCCCGGTGCGGATCACGCGCATCCCTTCGACCAGCGGGCCGAGCTGCACGGGGCGCGGCGCGACCGTGCCGTCGGGCGCGACCGTCAGCACCACGCGGCCGGACTGGTCGGCCATCACCGCGGTGTCCGGGACCAGCAGGGCGTCCTTCTCCCCGGTCGACACGCGCAGCCGGGTCAGGCTGCCGGGGGTGAGGAACAGGTCCGCGTTGGCGACCACCGCGCGGGCGCGGATCGTGCCGCTGCGCGCATCGAAGGCGCTGTCCATGAAGTCGACCGTGCCCTCGCGGGTGAAGTCGGCCTCGTCCAGCAGCCGGAGCTGCACGCGCGATCCGGTGGCGGTGGTGGCGCCCGAGAGGCGGGCGTAGCGGAGGTATTCCGCCTCGCTCGCGTCGAAGGTCACGTAGATCGGGTCGAGCGCGACCAGCGTCGTCATCAGCGTCTCGCCGGACTGCACGAGGTTGCCGGCATCGACGCGGCGGTCGCTGATGCGGCCGGCGCGCGGGGCGCGGATCTCGGTGAATTCGAGTTCGAGCTGCGCCTGCCGCAGCGCGGCCTGGGCGGCGGCGACCGCGGCACGCGCCTCCTGCTGGGCGGAGACGCGCGTGTCCAGCTCGGCTTCGGAGGAGACGCGGTTGCGCACCAGCGGCGTGACGCGGGCGACCTGCTGGTCGGCGAGCGTCTGCCGCGCCTCGGCCCGCGCCAGCTCGGCGGCGGCGGCCTCGGCGGCGATGCTGAAGGGGCGCTGGTCGATGGTGAACAGCTTGTCGCCGGCCTGAACCAGCGCGCC
Source organism: Rhodovastum atsumiense (assembly GCA_037190665.1). Lineage (GTDB taxonomy): Bacteria > Pseudomonadota > Alphaproteobacteria > Acetobacterales > Acetobacteraceae > JBBCJT01. The sequence continues at coordinate 6,081 of JBBCJT010000228.1, forward strand.
GTCGCGGAAGTGCACCGCGACCACCTGGCCCGAGACGCGCGGGCGGATCTCCACCCGTGCGGAGGCCTCGACCCGCGCGGTGTGCTCCACCCATTCCGCCACGGGGCGGGCGAGCGGGGTCGCCACCGTCACCGGCGGGGCGGCGGGGCCGCCCGGCTGGGCGAGGGCGGGGGCCGCGGCGAGCAGCGCGAGAGGGAGATATGCGCGGAAAGCCTTGAAGAAACTGGGAGCCACTGCTTATGTACCTTGGGTGAGTGACCGGTCGGTATCGCCAGATAGAGTGACCGGTCAGTAACATCAAGGGGCATCTCTGTGACCGATGCCCCGGCGAGGGGGATGCGACGAGTGAAATGGTGAACACGGCAGTGGCTGTCCGGGCCGAGACGGAGCCCGATACCGCGCGCCTTCCGGCGGCCGAGCGGATCCTTTGCGCCGCGAAGGGGCTGTTCCACCGCCAGGGCATCCGGGCCACCGGCATCGAGGAGGTGGTCCGCGCCGCCGGCACCACCAAGATGAGCCTCTATCGTGCCTTTCCCAGCAAGGACGCGCTCGTCGCCGCGATCCTGGACCGCGACCAGGAGGAGTTCGAGGCCTGGTTCCGCGGGATGCTGGCCGGCAAGGACGACCCCGAGGAGCGGCTTCGCGCCGTGGTCGCCGCCTTCGCCGACGAATTCCGCCAGACCGACCGCTGCGGCTGCCCGCTGCTGCTGGCGCAGGCCGAGTTCCGCGAACCCGGCCATCCGACGCATGCGGAGGTACGCCGCCACAAGCTGCGGCATCGCGCGCTGGTCGCCGAGGCGGCGCAGGGAACGCGCGATCCCGGCAAGCTCGCCGATGCGCTCGCGATGGTCATCGACGGGGCCTGGGAGGCGTTGCCTTTCCTTGGCGGTCCCCGCACGGCGGAGGTCCTGTCCGCTGCGGCGGGCTGCCTGATCGACGCGGAGTTCCGCTGAACCTGCCGCTTCCGGGTCGGCGGCAGATCATGCCGACGGCCCCTTCTCCGGAGCATCCGCTCCCTTAGATCGAGGGTCTTCCTCCTATTCTCTCTCCCGTTGGCGGGAGAGGGTCGGGCGCGGTCTCCTGATCAGTGCGCGATGTCCGTCCGTACCGCTCTCTGCTTCGGATCCCGCACCAGCCCGCTCAATCCTCCGCCGGCTGGCCCTCGACCGTCTCGCTGCCGGCGCGCCAGCGGTGCGTGCTGGCGCCGAAGGCGACGAGCTTGCCCGCACCGTCGAACACCTCGGTCCGCGCGAAGAAGATGTTGCGCCCGCGCGTGGCCAACTTCCCTTCCGCCACCAGCCGCCCCTCCGTGACCTGCCCGGTGAAGCGGCAGTCGAGGTCGATGGTGATGGCGCGGCGCACATTGCCCTTCACGCTGCACCACAGCCCCGCGAAGGCGCCCGCCTGATCGATCAGGCTGAGGATCACGCCGCCATGGACGATGCCGGAGCGGTTGAGGTGCTGCGGCCCGGTCGCGCAGACCACGCGCGCGAACCCGTCGCGCCATTCGAGGAGGTCCAGCCCCATCAGCTCATGGAAGGCCGAGGAGGCGGAGGCGAATTCTTCGTTATCCATCCGTCCCGCCTGCCGCCGCCCGGGCGGCAGGTCAAGCGGCGGCGGTCAGGTGAGCTTGAGACCCTGAAGCGTCGTCTCCAGTTCGTCGAAGCTCGGCATGTGCTCGTTCGGCGCCATCTTGCGGCCGGTCTCGACCGCGACCTGCGGGGCGTTGCCGTGCAGATGCGCGACGAGCACGGCGCGGATCACTTCGTAGTATTTCGACTCCTCCTCGACCACGCCCTTCATCCGCGCGGCGAGCGGGCCGACGAGGCCGTAGGCGAGCAGCACGCCGAGGAAGGTGCCGACCAGCGCGCCGCCGATCATCTTGCCGAGGATCGCCGGCGGCTCGTTGATATGCGTCATCGTCTTGATCACGCCCATCACCGCGGCGATGATCCCCAGCGCCGGCAAGCCGTCCGCGATGGTCTGCAGCGCATGCGCGGGGTGCAGGTCCTCGTTCAGCGTCTTCTTCAGTTCGCGCGCCATCACGTCCTCGATCTGGTGCGGATCGTCGGCGTTCATGCCGACCATGCGCAGGTAGTCGCAGATCATGTGCACGGCGTTCTCGTCGGCGAGGATCTTCGGAAACCGGGCGAAGGCCGGGCTTTCCGACGGCTTCTCGATATGCGGATCGAGCGCCATCGCGCCCTTGGTGTTGGCGAGGCGGACGAGGAAGTACAGCAGGCTCAGCAGGTCCAGATAATCCTGCTTGCGGTGCCTGGCGCCCCTGGCGATCCGGCCGAAGCCGACGAGCGTGTCCTTGATGACCTGCAGCGAGTTGGCCATCACGAAGATGCCGATCGCCGCACCGCCGATGATGATCAGCTCGAACGGCAGCGCGGTGAGGATGGGCGCGAGCGAGCCGCCGGCGGCGACGAAGCCGCCGAAGACGCAGAGGAGAAGGAAGCCGAAACCGGCCAGCGAGATCATGGCGTGTCCGGCTCCTGGCGCAGCACGACGATGGCGATGCGCCGGTTGGCCGCGGCCAGCGGATCCTGCGGCACCAGCAGGTCGCGGTCCGCGTTGCCGGTGACGCTGCGGATGCGGCTTTCCGGCAGCCCGGCATCGACCAGCACGCGGCGCGTGGCATTGGCGCGTTCGGCCGACAGCTCCCAGTTGCTGCGGTCCGAACCGCGGAACGGCGCGGCATCGGTATGCCCGGCGATCGACACCGGGTTGGGCAGCTTCGCCAGCGCCGGGCCGATCTTGGCCATCAGCAGCTTCGCCCGCTCGTTGGGCGCGGATGAGCCGAGGGCGAACATCGGCTGGCGTTCGGCATCGATGAGCTGCACGCGCAACCCCTCCGGCGTGGTGTCGATCGCGAGCTGGTCGGCCATGTCCGCGATGCGGGGATCGGCGCGCAGCGACTCCCGGATCGTCTCCGCCGCCTCGGCGAAGGACTGCCTCTCCCGCGCGGCGCGGGCCTGCGGCGGGTGCTGTTCGTGCTGTTGCTGCGGCGGTGCGGGCGAGGGCGGGATCACCGCCTGCCGCGCATAGTCGCCGCCCTCGGCCTCCGCCGCGTCGGAGGCCCCGGTCGCCGGCCGCGGCCGGGCGCGTGGGCCGCCCTCGGCGTGCGGCCGGGCGTGCTCGCCGCCCTCGCGGAAGAGTTGCGGTTCGGCGCGCGTGTCGGAATCGTCGGCCTCGATGTCGAGCTGCACCTGCTGCGGGCCGGTGACGATGTCGACCTGCCCCAGCACGCTCACGGCGTTGCCCTGCTCGTTCGGCGTCTGCCCGCCGAAGGGCTGGCCGTTGCCGGAGACGGTGCGGCCGAAGATGTTCATCGGGCTGAAATAGTCGGCGAGGCCGCGGCGCTGGTCCTCCGTGGTGGCGTTGAGCAGCCACATCAGCAGGAAGAACGCCATCATCGCGGTGACGAAATCCGCGTAGGCGACCTTCCACGCGCCGCCGCGGTGGACGGCTTCGACCACCTCCTCCCTGCGGAGGAAGATCACGGTCCTGCCTCCCTTGCCGATCTTGCCGCTGCTGCCCTTTGCCATCGTCACGCCCTTGCCGGCGCAACGTGGCGAAGAATGCTTAAGGTGCCGCTAAATGCGGTGCAGCATGGCCGCCAGCGCCGGCGAAAGCCCCAGCATCGGCGCCTGGACGGTGGGGGCGACGGCCGGGGCGGCGACGTCGCCGACGCAGGCGGCCACCGCCTCGGTCAGGCTGTCCAGCACCGGCAGGCCGCACGCCGCCGCGACAGCGGGCGCGAGGCCGACCAGTCCCGCGCCCCCGAGCAGCACCGCGCCGGCCCCGCTCGCCGTGGCCGCCTCCTGCGCCAGCGCGGCGATCGGCGCCACGGCCGCGGCGGGATCGGCGGCGATCTCCGCGCCCGTCATCGGCACCGCGCGCACGGTCGCCACCGGCAGGCCGCGCGCGGCCGCGAACTCGGCCAGCATCGCCTCCCACGCGAGGCCGCCTGTCAGCACCGCCACGCGCCGTCCGTCCGCCGCCGCCCGGCGGATCGAGGCATCGGCCATGCCGAAGACGGGCAGCCCCGTCGCCTCGCGCAGCGCATCCAGCCCCGGATCGCCGAAGCAGGCGAGCAGGATGCGGTCCACGCGCCCGTGGAAGGGCGCGGCGGCGTCGAGCGCGGCATGCGCGGCGATGGCCGCCGCCGAGCGGGTGGCGATGTAGGCGGCGCCGAAGCGGGCGGTCGCCGGCACCCACTCGACCGCGGGCGCGAGGCCGCGGGCGATCCCGGTCATGCGGTCGGTCATCGCCTCGGTGGTGTTGGCGTTCAGCAGCAGGATGCGCATCGCGCGCCGTTGCGCCGTGCCGCGCCGGGCGTCAACGCCGGCCCTCCGTATTGACAGGCCGGGGCGGCCTGCCGATGCACGGGGGATGCGGATCCTGTTCCTTGGCGATCTCGTCGGCCGCACCGGCCGCGATGCGGTGGTTGCTGCCCTGCCCGGGCTGCGCGGCCGGCTCGACCTCGACCTCGTGGTGGTGAACGGCGAGAACGCCTCGCACGGTTTCGGCCTCGCCCCCGAGATGGCGGACGCGCTGTTCGCGGCCGGCGCGGATGTCATCACGCTCGGCAACCACGCCTGGGACCGCAAGGAGATCATTCCCTACATCTCCGGCCATCCGCGGCTGATCCGCCCGGGCAACTACCCGCCCGGCACGCCGGGCGCGGGGGTCGTGGTCGTGGAGGCGCGGGGCGGGCGCAAGGCGCTGGTGATGCAGGTGATGGGGCGGCTGTTCATGGAGCCGCTGGACGATCCCTTCCAGTACGCGGCGCGCGAGCTGGCGCAGCACCGGCTGGGCGGCACCGTCGCGGCCGCGGTGGCGGACGTGCATGCCGAGGCGTCCAGCGAGAAGCAGGCCTTCGCCCACAGTTTCGACGGCCAACTCAGCCTCGTCGTCGGCACGCACACGCATGTGCCGACGGCCGATCATCGCCTGCTGCCGGGCGGCACCGCCTACATCACCGACCTGGGCATGTGCGGCGACTACGACAGCATCATCGGCATGCAGAAGGAGGCGGCGACGGTCCGCTTCTGGCGCAAGCTGCCGGTCGAGCGGCTGCATCCGGCCGAAGGCGAGGCGACGCTGTGCGGCGTGGTGGTGGACACCGACGACGCGACCGGACTCGCCACGCGCATCGCCGCGTTCCGGGAGGGCGGGCGGCTCACGCCTGCGTCGGTGACATGACGCCACCGGCCGGGGTGGCGATCCGCGCGCTGACGCCCGCGGATGCCGAGGCGGTGGCGGCGCTGGTCAACCTGCCCGGCTTCCGCGCCGGCACGCTGCGCCTGCCCTTCCACACGCCGGACGAGGTGCGCGCCTGGATGCAGCAGGGCGGCCGGCGCGGCCTGGTCCTGGGCGCCTTCGTGGAGGGCGAACTGGTGGGCGAGGCCGGGCTGCGGCGGCTGGAGGGGCGGCGCGACCATGTCGGCGACATCGGCATGGGCGTCCACGATGGCTGGACCGGCCGCGGTATCGGCCGCGCCCTGCTCGCGGCGCTGGTCGACACGGCGGACCGCTGGCTCGGCCTGCGGCGGCTGGAGCTGACCGTGTTCGCGGACAACGCCCCGGCGATCGCGCTCTATCGTTCCGCCGGTTTCACGCTCGAAGGCACCCACAGGGGCTTCGCGCTGCGGGACGGGATGCTGGTGGACGCCCACAGCATGGCACGGCTGGCGCCGCCGCCCGCGCTCAGTCCGCCTTCCTGAAGAAGGACTCCGCCGCGCTGCGGTGGTCGGATTTGGCGGCAATCGCGGCCTCGGCGCGGGCGATCTCGGACTGCAGCTCGGCGATGTACTCGCGCAGCTCGGCCACATCGAACCGGTCCAGCACCAGCGGTTCTACGCGCCGCTTCTTCCGGGCGGGCAATTCGTCCTCGTCATGCATGGCTGTCGCCTTCCCTGGGTGGTAACGCGCCGGGCTGCCTTCCTATATCAGGCCCGGAACGGGGCTTGACCCCCCGCGGCGGCCCCGACATACGGCCCGCCTGCCGCGGGCCTGCCCGCATTGACAGGGATCCGCGCCGATGACCAGCACACCGCTCATGCCCAAGGCCACCGCCGTGT
>JBBCJT010000229.1:0-8998 GCA_037190665.1 Rhodovastum atsumiense
CATTCAAACAGGGTGACCTGCCGTCCAACCAACCCCTGACCGCGGTCATCAACGGGCAGACCGTCGCCGTCCAGATGGACGTGAAGACCCGGTATGAGGACGGGTCGGTCAAGATGGCGGTCCTGTCGGTGGAACGGCCGGCGCTGTCCGCGGGCGCCTCGGTCGACGTGACGCTGCTGAAGGGCGCCGCGACCACGGGTCCGGCCGTCGACCTTGCGAAAATCTCCGCCGGGCACTCGGTCACCGTCGAGATGACGATGGCCGACGGCAAGAAGATCAACGTCGATGTCATGGACGCGCTGCGCGACGCGCTGGCGGACGGCACCGCATCGTTCTGGCAAAAGGGCGCGCTGGCGACCCAGGCCCGGATAGAGATCGACCTGCCCGGATCGCAACGGCTGAAGTTCGACGTGACCGCCTTCAAGGACGGCGAGATCTCCGTCGACGCCATGTTCAACAACGATGGCGCCATGGGGGCCACCGGCGGGCGGGTCGACTACGGCGTCGTCGTCAAGATGGACGGCAAGACCGTCGTCAACGAGACGGTCAGCCAGGCGCAGTACCAGAACTGGCACGCCGAGTTCGCGTCCGACGCGGCGAACGGGAGCCAGGGAAGCGGCGATCCCTCCGCGGGCTGGCTGAACGTCCGCCACGACGTGGCGTATCTGCAGGAGACGGGCGCGGTCGCGGAGTACGACCTGTCGATCCCGGTGGATAGCAAGCTGCTGGCGACGTATGGCAGCGCGATCAGCAATCCGGACTGGGGCGATCCGCTCGCAGCGAATGGCGTAACCCAGTATATGCCCACGACCGGCGGGCGGGGTGATATCGGCCAGACAACCCTGTCGAACACGGCGTGGCTGATGTCGCAGGACGCACGCGCGGCCGCATACTCGCTGGGGCAGGCGGAAGCGTCCGGCGCCATTCCCTGGAACTTCTGGGACAGCGCCAACGATAGCTGGTTGAGCCTGGAGGACTATCCGAGATTGTGGACCGACCCACGGGGGGGCAGCGGCACACCCGGCGATGCGAAGTCAGGGTCGCTGACCCAGGCCGTCGCCAAGGACACGGGCTGGACCGCAGAGCTGGCGCATCAACCCAATCTGTCGTCCGTACCTTACATCCTGACCGGCGAGCGCTGGATCCTCGACAATCTCCAGGCGCAGGCGGCGGCCGTGATCGCGGGCGCGTCCCCAAACAGCCGCCAGAACGATACGGGGCTTGTAGTCAACGGCGGCCAGGTGCGGGGATCCGCATGGTCGCTGCGTGATGTGGACAATGCCGCTTATCTCAGCCCCGACGGAACCCCGGAACAGGCGTACTTCCAGAAAATATCCGACACCAACTGGAGTTGGTTGGTGTCGAAGATCCCTGAGTGGACAGCCAAGCAGGGCGAAGCCTATGGCTGGGTTCCTGGAACCAATGCGGGAGCAGGACTGATTGCTCCTTGGCAGCAAGATTACTTCGCCACAACGACTATATCGGCGGCCGCGCGGGGCAATACAGATGCGCTGGCTTTCCTAGAGTGGCAGGCCAACTTTCTTGTCGGGCGTTTCTTCCATCAGGACGTAGGATTCAATCTGTCTGATGGAGTTGCCTACCAGTTAACCGTCTCCGATACGACAAAATCACAGCCGCTCGATGGGAACGTCTATCAGACATGGGCCGAAATTGCTGCTCAGATGGAGTTGGGTGGCTACTCTAGAGGAGATAGCTGGAGCACGGGCAGCAACTATACGCAGTATGCTGCGGCGACCGTAGCAGCCATTTATCTGCTGACGGGTTCGAGTGAGGCGCGCGACGCCTACGAGGCCCTGTTGATCGCGAAGGCCCGCTCCGTTGACATCACCTCACTGGGCAATTCTCCGGGCTTCGCGATTACGATTCCCGACTTGATCGACCTTCTGGCCCCTGGCAGTGGCTCGTCTGGCTCCTCGGGCTCCGGTGGCAATGGAGTGCCAAACGACCCGAAGCCTTCACCTCCGGTCACTCCATCGGATCCCGCGATCACGACGGCGCAGACGATCACGCTCGGCACTGGCGAGGACACGCTCGTCCTCAAGCTCAGCCAAGACTTCCTGACCGTGAGTGCGAAGTACGCCGTCCTAGTCAACGGAATCCAGATCGGCGGCACACTTTTCGCCGGAGCAATCCGCAAGTCAGGAGACTTCGATACGCTGACCCTCAAAGGGTCCTGGGGAGAGACGGTCGATGTGACCGTCAAGTTCCTCAACGACAGCGCCTCGTCCGCCGGTGACCGCAATCTCTATGTTCATCAGATCACGCTGAACGGCGTGGATCAGAAGAAGACGGCGGCGCTCTACCACACCGAGTCGAAGCACTTCTCTTTCACCAACCCGGTCCCCTCCATCGAACTCCCCCCGGAGACCTCGGCGCGCGTACTCGAAGGCTCCTCCGGCACCGACACACTGACCGGCGGCACCGGGAACGACATCCTGCGCGGCAACAGTGGCGCCGATGTCATGACGGGGGGCGCCGGGCGCGATACCTTCGTCCTCACCAACGGCGACGGGCAGGACCGGATCGCCGACTTCGCCTCGGGCACTGACCGCATCCTGTTCCACGGTGTCGATCCGGCATCTCTCAAGCTGGCCGTCGCCACGGTCGGCGGATCGTCGGGGCTGCTGCTCTCCTACGGTACGGGCGGCGACAGCGTGTTCCTGGCCGGCGTCAAGAGCCTGAAGAACGGCGATCTCGTGTTCTCCGCCCCGCCGACGGCAGAGTCGCCCGCGGATGTGGGAACGGCCTCTCTGCTCGCGCTCCCGGAAAGCATCCCCAGCCGCTACGGCGCCTCGTCGCTCGCCTTCGGCACCGGCGCGGATGTCCTGACACTGCGCATCTCGCAGGATCAGTGGAACGGCGCCGCGCAGTACATGCTGATGGTCAACGGCCAGCAGTACGGCGGCGTCATCAGCGCCACCGCGCTGCACGGATCCGGCGTGCACGATACGGTCACGCTTCGCGGCAACTGGGGCGTCGCCAACTCGCTGGCGGTCGTGTTCCTGAACGATGCGTGGGGCGGCACCCCGGACCAGGATCGCAACCTTTACGTCGAGGGCATGTCTCTCAACGGCACGGAACTGGCCGGCATGTCCGCCGATCTGTTCACAAAGGGCACGACGACCTTCTCGGTGACGAAGCCGATCGAGGCCAGGACGGTCGACCTCGGAACCGGGGCGGACACGCTTGTCCTGAAGCTCTCGCAGGATTTCTGGGGCGAGAGCGCCCAGTACACGATCGCGGTCAACGGCAAGCAGATCGGCGGCACGCTGACCGCCGGCGCGCTCCGCGTCTACGATGCGGAAGATACCGTCACGCTGCACGGCAACTGGGGCGACACGGTCGACGTGACGGTGAAGTTCCTGAATGATGCCTGGGGCGGCTCGCTCACGGCGGACCGCAACCTGCACGTCGAATCGATCAGCCTCAACGGCGTCGACATGCAGCAATCGCTCATGATCGGCACGACCGGCTCTAGGAGCTTCTTGCTCACCAGGACGGCAGACCTTCCCTCAGCCAGCTATGCGGCGCTGCTGGAAGGAACCGACGGGGCCGATGCGCTCGTGGGCGGCGCCGGCGCGGACCTTTTCCGCGGCGGAAAGGGTTCCGATGTGATGACCGGGGGGGACGGGGCCGACACCTTCCTGCTCCGGGCTGGAGACGGGTTCGACATGATCCTGGACTTCGCGTCCGGAACCGACCGTGTGATCTTCACGGATATCGACTCGTCGAGCCTGAAGGCCGTGTCGAAGACGATCGAGGGAACGACGGGCCTGCTGATCACCTACGGCACGGATGGGGACACGCTGTTCCTCGCGGGCGTCACGAAGCTGGCCACCGGAGACCTGGTCTTCGGCTGACCGAACGCGGATGACCGGGGGCAGCCGCCGCGCCCCCGGTCTTCGCCCGGTGCCTACACGCTGAAGTACTTCGCCCGCGGGTTCAGGAGCACGATCGCGCTGGTGCTCTGCTCGGGGTGAAGCTGCCATTCGTCCGACAGCGACACACCCACCCGCTCCGCCTCCAGCAGCCGCAGCAGCGGCGCCTGATCCTCCAGCTTCGGGCAGGCCGGATAGCCGAAGGAATAGCGCGAGCCCCGATAGCCCTGCGCCAGCATCGCCTCGATGTCGCGATCATCCTCGGCGGCGAAGCCGAGTTCAGCGCGGATGCGCTTGTGCACGTACTCGGCCATCGCCTCGGCCATCTCAACCGACAGGCCGTGCAGGTAGAGGTAATCCTGGTAGCGGTTGTCCTCGAACCAGCGCCGGGTGAACTCGGACGCACGCTCGCCCATCGTGACCACCTGCAGCCCGATCACGTCGCGGCCGTCTTCCACGTCCACGACGAAATCGGCGATGCATTCGCCATCCTGCTTCGGCTGCCGGGGCAGGTTGAAGCGTGCCAGCTCGCGATCGCCGCTCTCGTCGAACAGGATCAGGTCGTTGCCCTGCCCGGCCGCCTTCCAGTAGCCGTAGGCGGCGCTTGGATGCAGGATGTCTTCGGCCTCGCACAGCGTCAGCATGCGCCGCATCACCGGCCGCAGCTCCTGCTTCGCCCAGCCGATGAAATCGTCGAGCGAGCGGCCCTGTTTCCGGAAGCCCCACTGGAACTGGTACAGCGACCGCTCATTGATGAACGGCACGATCGCCTTCGGTGCCGCCTCGATCATCCTCGCGCCCCAGAAGGGCGGCTCCGGCATCTTCACACCGCCGGTGATGCGGCGGCGGCGCTCCTGCGCATAGCCGACATCGACAGGCTGGAACGCGCGAGCGTCGGCCTGACCGAGCGTGCGCGTGGTGTTCCGCGCCTTGCCCTGCCGCTTGGCCCGGGCCGCGGCGAGATAATCATCGAACCCGTTGCCCATCACCTTGTCCATCAGGTGCAGCCCGTCGAACGCATCGCGGGCATAGGCAACGCGGCCGGAGGCATAGGCGTTGACGCAGTCCTCCTCGACGTAGTTGCGCGTGAGCGCAGCACCGCCAAGCAGCACCGGCACGTCGAGGCCGATGCGCGACATCTCCTCGAGGTTCTCGCGCATCACCACGGTGGACTTCACCAGCAGGCCGGACATGCCGATCGCGTGCGCACGATGCTCCTTCGCCGCCGTGACCATGTCCGCGATCGGCACCTTGATGCCGAGATTGACCACGCGATAGCCGTTGTTGGTCAGGATGATGTCGACGAGGTTTTTGCCGATGTCGTGCACGTCGCCCTTGACGGTGGCGAGCACGATCGTGCCCTTCTCCTGCCCCTCGATCCGCTCCATGTGCGGTTCCAGGAACGCCACCGCCGCCTTCATCGTCTCGGCGGATTGCAGCACGAAGGGAAGCTGCATCTTGCCGGCGCCGAACAGCTCGCCCACCACCTTCATCCCGTCCAGCAGGATGGTGTTGATGATGTCGAGCGGTGCGATGCCCTTGGCCAGCGCCTCGTCCAGATCGGCTTCCAGCCCCTTGCGGTCGCCGTCCACGATCCGGTCCTTCAGCCGCTCCTCGGCCGTCTCCGCGCGTGCCTTCTTCGTCGCTTCCGATGCCTTGCGGTCGGCGAAGATCTCCAGCAGCCGCTGCAGCGGGTCGTAGCCTTCCTCGCGGCGGTCGAAGATCAGGTCCTCGGCGACCTTCACCTCCTCCGGCGCGATCATGTGCAGCGGGCGGATCTTGGAGACGTGCACGATCGCCCCGGTCATCCCGGCGCGCACGGCGTGATCGAGGAAGACGGAATTCAGCACCGCGCGCGCCGCCGGATTCAGCCCAAAGGAGATGTTGGACAGGCCGAGTATGATCTGGATGTCCGGGAATTCCTCCCGGATCATGCGGATGCCCTCCAGCGTCCAGGCGCCGAGCTTGCGGTCGTCCTCGTTGCCGGTGGCGATGGTGAAGGTCAGCGGATCGATCATCAGATCCGACTGCGGCAACCCATGCCTGGTGCAGGCGAATTCGACCAGCCGGCGCGCGACGCGCAGCTTGTCCTCCGCCGTCTTGGCCATGCCGACCTCGTCGATGGTCAGTGCGATCACCGCGGTGCCGAACTTCTTCGCCAGCACCATGCGGTCGGTCGCGTGGTCCTCGCCGTCCTCGAAGTTAATCGAGTTGATGATCGGCTTGCCGCCATGCAGCTTCAGCGCGGAGGCGATCACCGGCGTCTCGGTTGAGTCGATCACCAGCGGCGCGTTCACCGAAGAGGTGAAGCGGCGGATCACCTCGTTCATCTCGGCGATCTCGTCGCGCCCCACGAAGGCGGTGCAGACGTCGAGCGCGTTCGACCCCTCGCCCACCTGCTCGCGGCCGACGGCGACGCAACCGTCCCAGTCGCCCTTCTCCTGCAACTCGCGCCACTTCTTGGAACCGTTGGCGTTGCAGCGCTCGCCGATGGAGAAATATGCGTTCTCCTGCCGCAGCGGCGTCGCGCCATACAGAGAGGCAACGCCCGGCACCCAAACCGGCTTGCGCACCACCGGCGCGGGGCGGAAGCCGCCGAGCTTGCGCAGCATCGCGTCCAGCGCGGCGATATGCGGGATGGACGTGCCGCAGCAGCCACCGATCAGGTTCAGCCCGTCCTCGGTAACGAAGCGCTCCATCCAAGTCGCAAGGTCGGCGGCCGCGAGCGGATAATGCGTCTTCCCGTCCACCAGTTCGGGCAGGCCCGCGTTGGGCTGGCAGGAGATCAGCCCGCGCCAGGTCTGCGAGAGGAAGCGGACATGCTCCGCCATCTCCTGCGGTCCGGTCGCGCAGTTCAGCCCGATCAGCGGCACGTCCAGCGCGTCGATCACGGTCGCCGCGGCGGCGATGTCGGGGCCGACCAGCAGCGTGCCGGTGGTCTCCACCGTCACCTGCACGAAGATGGGGATGTCCGACCCGGCCTCCGCCTTCGCCGCCTTCGCGGCGTTGACGGCGGCCTTGATGAACAGCGTGTCCTGATTGGTCTCGGTCAGCAGCGCATCCGCCCCGCCCGCGATCAGCCCGGCGCACTGCACGGTCAGCGCCGCTTCCAGTTCGTCGTAGGCGATGTGGCCGAGCGAGGGCAGCTTCGTGCCCGGGCCGATATCGCCGATCACCCAGCGATCCCGCCCGTCCGAGAAACTCTCCGCAGCCTCGCGCGCGATGCCGACCGCGGTCTTGTTCAGTTCGAACGCACGCTCGGCAAGGTCGAACTCGCCGAGCGTGACCGGCGATCCGCCGAAGGTGTTGGTCAGCACCATGTCGGCGCCGGCCTCGTAGTAGCCGCGATGGATCTCGCGCACGAGATCGGGCCGCGACAGCACCAGCACGTCGGTGCAGTTCTCGCGCCCCCAGTAGTCCTTCTCGATATCGAGCGTCAGCGCCTGCACGCGGCTGCCCATGCCGCCGTCACACAGCAGCACGCGGTCACGCAGCGCATCGAGAAGATGAGGGCGGGTCATCGTACAGTCTCCGTCACCGGCGCGCGCTCGGCGCACCACACACGCACTTCAAGGGGTCCCTGCACCGGCACGGCCGGGCGCGGTCGCAGGCCGGCGGCGGCGCACCAGCCGGCAAGGCTGTCGTCGCCGAAGCCCGGATGCACATGCGCGCGGGCACGCATCATCGCGGCCTGCTCGTGCGGGGCGAGATCGACCACGGCGAGCGTGCCGCCCGGCGCGACCATCCGCGCGGCCTCGGCCAGCGCGGCGGCGGGATCGTCGGCGTAGTGCAGGACCATCTGCACCGTCACCGTGTCGAACGCGCCGGACTGGAACGGCAGCCGGTACATGTCGCCCAGCCGGACCGAGGCATGCAGCTTGCGCCGGGCGATGCGGTCGCGGGCCAGCGCCAGCATGGCGCGGGAAGCGTCCACGCCGACCAGCGCCTCCGCGCGCGGCGCCAGCACCTCCAGCGTCCGCCCGGTGCCGGTGCCGATATCGAGCACGCGGCCGAGCCGGTCCGGCAGGGCAGCAAGCAACGCCGTCTCGATCGCCGCGGCCGGCAGGCGCAGGGCGCGCAGTTCGTCCCAGTCGGCCTTGTCGCGGCGGAAACTCTCGGAGGCGAGGCGCGCCCGCTCCGCGACCACCCGCGCCGCCTGCCGCCGGTCGGCCAGCCGCGTGGGGTCGTCGTCGGGGATGCGGGCCAGCAGCGTGCGCGCGAGCCGCCCGGCGGGCGTGTCGGGCAGGTGAAAGAAGACGTGGCTGCCGTCGCGGGTACGCTCCAGCAGGTCGGCGTCCGCGAGCAGCTTGAGGTGCCGCGACAGGCGCGGCTGGGACTGGCGCAGGATCTGGGTCAGCTCCGCCACGCACAGCTCGTTCTCGGCGGCCAGCGCGAGCAGCCGCAGCCGCGTGGGCTCGGCGGCCGCGCTCAACTGGCGCAGCAGGGTCTTCATGCCTTGCAAATGGCATAAGGATATCTTTATGTCCAGCATATGGCCTGGACGCTGGATGCGCGCATCGCGGTGACGCTGGCCCCGGCGGGGCCGGGTCAGCCGCGTGCGCTGCGCATCGTGGCCGACGGCGCGACGGCCTTCGACATGGACGCGGAGACGACGCACCCGGCCGGCTGCGCCTGCTGCGCGGTGCGGGGCCCGCTGGCGCGCGCGCTGGACCATCTGTTCCTGGCGCGGGTGCGCGGCGAACTGCCGTTTTTCCGTGCCATGACCATCGCCTGCGCCGACGCGGCGGCGCGCGAGACCGCACGCCAGACCATCGCCGACGATCCCGTCGTTTCGACCCGCTTCAGACTGATGCCTGACGGCGGGGCCGGCTGAGCGGCGGGGCGCTGCCCCCGACCCCGGAAGGGGCTTTGCCCCTTCACCCCACCAGGGGGCACGGCCCCCTGGACCTGCGATTCCTTTTCGGGAGGAGCCTGCTCAGCTCGCTCGCCAGACCCCACCCCCGCAACCCGATTGGTTTGAGGGGGTGGGGTCTGGCGAGCGAGCTGTGCAGGCTCCTCCCGAAACGGACTCGCAGGGCCAGGGGGCCGTGCCCCCGGGTGGGGTGAAGGGGCAAAGCCCCGTCCGGGGGCGGGGGCCG
>JBBCJT010000230.1:0-6776 GCA_037190665.1 Rhodovastum atsumiense
GACACCGTCCTCGACGTCGCGAAGACCGATCTGCATCTGCTCTCGGATCACACCCTGGATGCCGCGCATCTGGCGTCGCTGCAGGAGATGTGCGCCAGTGCGGCGCATTCGGCCGGCCTGGGCGACGGCGAGTACACCACGGAGATCGGGCTGGAACTGCGATATGCCGGTCAGGCCTTCGAGCTGCCGATCTGGACGGACGGCAAACCCAAAGCGGCCGCCGACCTGCGCGCCGCCTTCGAGAAGGAGCACAGGACGCGGTACGGCTACGCCCGCAGCCGCCTCCCGGTCGAGGTCGTCAACTATCGTGCCCGCGTGATCCGCCGGATCGAAGGCCGGATCGTCCCCCCGGAGCCCAACGCATCCGGCGCCGTGGCCGCATCGGCCGAAACGGGCGAGATCATGGTGGGCGGAAAGACGGTTGCGGCCCGCTTCCTGGCGAGAGATGGCCTGCGCCCCGGCGTGCGGGAGCAGGGACCCGCGGTCGTCGAGGAAGCCACCGCCACCACGCTCGTTCCTCCCGGCTGGGCGATCACCTGTCTGCCGAGCGGGGATCTGCTGCTGGAGTGCGAGGCATGAGCGTCGATCAGACGAGGCTCGCCATCATGGCCCGCGGCCTCAAGGCGACGGCGGACGAGATGGTGCTCAACCTGGTGCGGTCCGCCTTCTCCACCGTGGTGCGGGAGGCGCGCGACTGCTCCGCGGCGCTGCTCGATGCCAAGGGCCAGGTGGTGGCGCAGGCCGAGATGATCCCGATGCAGACCGCCGGGCTCGGCCTGTCCTTCCAGTCCGCTGCGCGGCAGCTCGATCTGTCGCGGGTGGGGCCGGAGCACGCGATACTGATGAACGACCCCTACAGCGGGGGGCA
This sequence comes from Rhodovastum atsumiense, assembly GCA_037190665.1. Taxonomy (GTDB): domain Bacteria; phylum Pseudomonadota; class Alphaproteobacteria; order Acetobacterales; family Acetobacteraceae; genus JBBCJT01. The sequence goes on from JBBCJT010000230.1 coordinate 869, forward strand.
GCATCTGAACGATATCATCCTGTTCCACCCGATCATCCACGAGGGGGAGCTGATCGGCTGGAGCGGGAACACCGCGCATCATCTGGATATCGGTGGCGGCAGCGCGGGCGTGAACACGCGCGCGACGGAGCTTATCCAGGAAGGGCTCATCATCCCGCCCGTTCTGATCAACGTGGCCGAGGACTGGCACGGCGGAACGGTGGAGCGGATCGTCACGGCCAACATCCGCACGGCCGAGATCGGGCTGGGTGACTTCAACGCCCAGTTCGCCGCGAACCATGTCGGGCGCGAGCGCATGCTGGAGATGGTGAAGCGCGACGGCATCGAGGCCGTCAAGGCCGCGATGGCGGAAGTGCTCGACTACAGCGAGCGGCGCATGCGCGCGGCCATTGCCGCGCTGCCGGACGGAAGCTGGACCGGCGAGGCGTTCCTCGACCGGGACGTGTTCGACGACAACCCGATCCGGGTCTGCGTCAAGGTGACGATCAGCGGCGACACGCTGGTGGCCGACTTCACCGGCACGGCCCCGCAGGTGAAGGGCATGTTCAACGCGCCTGTCGCCAGCGCGACCGCCGGCGCCCTCACCGGCATCCGCAGCGTCATCGCGGATCAGGACATCCCGGCCAACGACGGGTGCAACAGACCGCTGACCCTGATCTTCCCCGAGGGGTCGATCCTGAATCCTCATCGCGGCGCGCCGGTGCGTGCGCGCATGCCGGCAGCCGGCCGCGCGCTCGATTCGGTGCATGATGCGCTGTCGAAGGCGATACCGGAGCGGGTGCCGGCGCAGGGCTACAACACGACCACCGGCTTCTACATCGCCAAGCCGCGCGGCGACGGCACCATGCAGATCTATCTGGACGTGCTGAACGGCGGATACGGCGCGGCCAAGAACTACGACGGCTGCCATGCGACGGATCACATCCTCTCCTCATGCCGGATCACGCCGATCGAGGCCATCGAGCAGGTGAGCGAGCATCTGCTGATGGATGCCTTCTCCCTGCGCCCCGATACCGGCGGCGCCGGCGAGTTCAACGGCGGCCTCGGCTTCACCCGCCTTATCAGGGTGCTGGAGGACGGGGCGTTCCTGAATCTATACTCCGACCACTACAAGCTGCCGCCGAAGGGCCGATCGGGTGGCGGTGATGGCGGTCTCGGCAGCCTGCGCATCCATCGCGGCAATGAGGTGATCGAGCTGACGTCGACCAGCTCGTTCGATCTCAGGGCCGGCGACCTGATCGAGCTGAATGTCGGCGGCGGCGGCGGCTGGGGAGACCCTGCGAGGCGCCGGCCCGAGTCGATCGAGTTCGATCTCGCCAACGACTTCATCACACCCGCTTACGCATCCCTGCACTATCGCAATGGAGGCCACAGCCGATGACGAAGCTTACACGTCGCGGGGCCCTCACGCTGCTTGGCGCGAGTGGCCTGCCCCTGCCCGCCCTCGCCCAGAGCGGCGATCCGATCAATATCGGCGTGATGCTGCCGCTCTCCGGCGGCTCCGCCATCGCGGGACGCGAGGTCATCCAGGGAGTCCAGCTCGCTTTCGAGGAAGGCAGCAAGGACGGTGCCCTCGGCCGAAAGCTGGAGATGATCACCGAGGACGACGAGGGCAGCCCGACCAAGGGCGTCACCGCGGTCCGCAAGCTGATCGAGCGTGACCGGGTGCCCGTCGTCGTCGGAACCTACGTCAGCGGCGTCGCCCTGGCGGCGACCCGTATCGCGCGCGAGCAGAACATCCCGATGGTCTCGGCCGGGTCTACGGCCGTGACGGTGACGGACGACAATACGCCCGGCAATCCATGGTTCTTCCGGGGTTTTCCCGGAAGCGACCTGCAGGGTCAGTTCTCCGGCGAGGATATCGTCCGGACGCTGCAGAAGCGCCGCGTCGCGATCATCCACGATAACTCCAACTACGGAACGACGCTGGCGGACCAGATCAACCGCGTCGTGACCGAGTCGGGTGGCACCGTCATCTCGCGCGAGAGCTACAACGCGGGCGAGCAGGATTTCAGCCCGCTGCTGACCCGCCTGCGCTCCCAGCGCCCGGATGCCGTCTACATCGGCGGCCTCGTCTCCGACGGCGCCAACATCGTCCGTCAGGCGGCCGATGTGGGATTGCGGACCCAGTTCGTGGGCTCCGGTTCGATGATGACGGATTCGTTCATCACGCTCACAGGGGCGGCGTCGGAAGGCTTCGCGGTGTCCTCGATGTTCGAACCCGAGGGGCCAAACCCGGTCGGGAACGAGTTCGCCGCGCGATTCCGCGCGCGCTTCGGCGGCGTCAACCCGAGCGTTCATCAGGCGCTCGGCTTCGATGCCATGACGATCGCCCTCGCGGCGCTGAAGCGCGCGGGCAAGCCTGACGGGACCGCCATCCAGGCGGTGCTGAAGCAAGGCATGCCGGACGTGAAGCTCGTGCTCGGCCCGCCCGGGACCGTGGCGGTGTTCGATGCCAAGGGCAGCATCAACTTCCGCATCGGCATGGCGCAGGTGCGCAACGGCAAGCGGGCGTTCGTGGATCCGCCGCGGCAGCAGTAGCGGGCGGCACGGACAGGATGTCACCGGAACTAGAGCTGTTTCTCCAGTACGTCGCGAACGGGATCGTCGCGGGCAGCGTCTATGTTCTGGTGGCGATCGGGCTGACGCTGATCTTCGGCATCCTGGGCGTGGTGAACTTCGCCCATGGCGAGTTCTACATGCTCGGGGCCTATGCCGGCATCGTCGCGGTCTCGACGTTCGGGCTCTCGATCTGGTGGGCGCTGGCCGTCGTTCTGGCCGTGGCCGCGGTGCTTGGCGTGATAACGGAGCTGGTCCTGCATCGGCCGCTGCGTGGCCATGATGCCGTGAACTCGATCATCTCCTCCTTCGGCCTGGCGGTGGCGCTGCAGAACGCGGCGCTGCTCGTGTTCGGTCCGCAGCCCAAGCTGCTGCGGACCGACTGGTCGAACGTGCCGGTGGAGATCGGTCCGGTCTTCCTGCCCATGCAGCGCGCCGTGATCCCGGTCGCGACGGCTGCCGTCGTCATCTGCTTTCACCTGGTCCTGCGCTACACTTGGACCGGGCGGTCGCTGCGGGCCATGGCGCAGCATGCCGGCCTCGCCCGGCTCTGCGGTGTCGGCGTGGAGCGTGTCGCGATCGTCACCTTCATCATCGCCTCGGTGCTCGCCTGCGTGGCGGGGATGCTGATGTCGGGTGTCTTCCTCGTGCATCCCGTCGTTGGCAACATGATCGGCCTCAAGGCTTTCACGGTCGTGATCCTCGGCGGCATGGGCAATGTCCACGGAGCGGTCGCCGCCGGCCTGCTTCTCGGCGTCGCGGAGGCGCTGACGGCGGCCTATCTCGGCAACGGATTGCGCGACGTGGTGGGCTTCGCGCTGGTGATCGTGGTGCTGCTGCTGCGACCTCAGGGGCTGTTCGGCCGCTCGGTGGAACGCTCGTGATCCAGCGCGCCCTGACCATCGTTCTGATCGCCAGTCTGGCCGCGGCGCCGCTGATGCTGGGCGGGTATGGCCTGCAGGTTCTCGTGATGATCCTGCTGTTCGCCGTGCTCGCGGCGGGGCTCGATCTGGTGACCGGCTACTGCGGCCAGTTCTCCTTCGCGCAGGGGGCCTTCTGGGGAATCGGCGCCTACACCGCCGCGATCCTCCACCGGGACTTCGATACCGGCTTCTGGCTGAATCTGCCGGCCGGCGCGCTGGTGGCCGGCTTCGCCGGGCTGCTGCTCGGCATTCCCTCGCTGCGGCTGCGAAGCCACTTCCTCGCCATCACGACCATCGCGTTCCAGACGCTTGTCTTTCTGGGTCTGTCGCAATGGACCTCGTTCACCGGCGGCCAGTACGGGCTTTCGGTCCCCGTCGTCGGCAGCGTTTCCGTGCTGGGCTACGAAGTGGCAGAGATCAGCGACATCCGCAGCTTCTACTGGCTGGCCCTGGCCGTCACCCTGCTGTGCCTGTTCATCGCATGGCGCCTGACGCAGTCGAGGCTGGGCCGCGAATGGATCGCGATCCGGGACGACGAAACCCTGGCACGCGCTCTCGGCCTCGATGCGACGCGCGGCAAGCTGATCGCGTTCGTGGTCTCCGCGGCGCTCGCAGGCGTCGCCGGCGTGCTGGTCGCACATCACATCCGGGGCGTCAGCCCGGACGACTTCACCATCGCCACGTCGGCGGCCGTGGTCGCGATGGTGATCGTCGGAGGACGGGGCACGCTGGTGGGGCCGATACTCGGCGCCGCCGTGCTGACCGCCTTGCCGGAACTGCTGCGCGGCGCCGCGGACTTCAAGCTCATCATCTACGGCATGCTGATGATCGTGATGGTCACCCTGATGCCGGAAGGCGTGGTGGGCCGTCTGGCCCGCAGGCGGGCCTGATGACGGCTCTGCTCGACGTCGCGGGCGTGACGCGCCGGTTCGGCGGACTGGTGGCGGTTTCCTCGGTCGATCTTCAGGTCCGCAAGGGGGAAGTCCTCGGCCTCATCGGTCCGAACGGATCCGGCAAGTCCACCCTCGTGAACCTCATTGCGGGCACCCTGCCGGTCACCGCCGGAAAGCTCACGCTGCACGGCCGCGACATCACCGGCCTGCCTGCGCACAAGCGCGCGCGGCTGGGCCTTGCCCGCAGCTTCCAGCTCTTGCGCCTGTTCCCCACGCACAGCGTGGAGGACAACCTGCTGCTGGCCCGCCATCCGTTCATGCGTACCAGCCTCCTCGACAGCCTGATCGGCCGGCGAAGCGCGATCGAGGAGGAGCAGGCGGCACGGGCGCGCGCGCGCGAGATACTGGCGCTGTTCGATCTGGCCGAGTTCGCAACCCGCCCGGCCTCCGCCCTTTCCATCGGCCAGCAGCGGATGGTGGAGCTCGCGAGGGGCATGTTCGCCGAGCCGACCCTGTTCCTTCTGGATGAGCCTGCGGCCGGACTTTCGCCGCCCAATGTCGCGCGGCTGATCGAGCAGATACGGAACATGCGCGACACGTTCGGCATCTCCGTGCTGCTGGTCGAACATGTGATGGATGTCGTGCGCGGGATCTGCGATCGCGTGGTGGTGCTCGACCACGGCGAGGTCATCGCGTCGGGTCAGCCTGACGTGGTGATGCAGGACCCGGCGGTCGTCGCGGCGTATATCGGCACAGGGCGGCGCCGTCGTGCTGCGGGTTGAGGCGCTGACGGCCGGCTATGGCCGCACCCGCATCCTTCAGGGCGTCACGCTCCACGTCCCGCGCGGCAAGCTGGTCGCGTTGCTGGGGGGCAACGGCACCGGCAAGTCCACCACGCTCAAGGCCATAGCGGGACTGCTGGTGCCCGACGGCGGTCGCGTCGTGCTCGACGGCACGCCGATCCAGGGCGTTCCGGCGGAAACCCTGCCGGCACGCGGGCTGGTTCTCGTCCCGCAGGGCAAGGAAGTGTTCGCCACCATGGCAGTGGAGGAGAACCTCCTGATGGGGGCGTATCATCGCCGGCGCCTCCGGGCGGAGGTCGTGGCCGATCTCGAAGCCGCCTACCAACGCTTCCCGCACCTGAAGGAGCGGCGGCGCAATGCGGCGGCATCCCTGTCCGGCGGCGAACGACAGATGCTCGCCATCGCGCGTGCGCTGATGGCGCGCCCTTCCATGCTGCTCATGGACGAACCGTCCGCCGCGCTGGCACCGAAGGTCGTGGACGAGATCTCCGACTGCATCGCAGCCCTGCGTGACGAGGGGCTGACGATCCTGCTCGTGGAGCAGAACGTCGCCATGGCGCTCGACCTTGCCGACCATCTCTATGTCATCCGCGGAGGCCGCATCGTGCTCGACAGGCCGGTCGCGGGCGATGTCGACATGACCGAGCTTCAGCGGCTTTATCTGGGCAGCGAAGGCTGAGGGATCTTGAACGGTCTGTTCGCGGCGGACTTCCGTGCGGCGCCTTACTGG
>JBBCJT010000231.1:0-11714 GCA_037190665.1 Rhodovastum atsumiense
GCGAGCGGCGGCACGGGCAAAAGCGCGGCGATCATTCGCCAGAGCTACTCGACGCCGCTGCTGGTGCGCCTTGCGCGTACGAGCATCACGATCCTCGAGAGCGCGCAGGGCACGCTCGGCAAGAGTGCCGGCTTTGTCCAGGACGGCTACTGCTTCGTCGTCTCGGCCGAGATGCTGGACGGCGCCAGGAAGAACGTCGCGATGCAGAAAGACCTGGGCATCGTGAACGAATGGTCGGAGGGGCCGGGATTTCCGGAACGCCTGCCTGAGATCAATCCGGAGGGGATCGCCGGCATCGTCTACGAGCCGGATGGCGGTTACGCCGACCCGGTCCAGGCGACCGAGGCCTTCATTCATGGGTTTCAGCGGCTCGGTGGTGAATTCCGCGCGCGCACGCCGGTACGGCGCCTGCTGCGCGGCGGCGACCGCATCACCGGCGTCGAGCTCGACTCCGGAGCGGTGAGCGCCAGCCACGTGGTGAATGCCGCCGGGCCCTGGGCGCGCCAGCTCGCGGCAAGTGCCGGGATCGATCTGGAACTGCGCTCCGTGCGCGAGCAGGACACGGTGTGGCAGGTGCCCTCCGGCCGTCCGGTGCCGAAATCCTCGGTGTCGATGGCCGTCGATGCCTGTTACTATCGCCCGCTCGGGCAGGGTCGCTTCATCATCGGGCGCGGATTCCCGAAAGAGTACTTCGACGTCGATCCCTACAACTACAAGACGACGGCGGACGACGACTTCGTTCGCGACGTGCAGACCCGGGTCGAGCGGCGCTTCCCGGCCTTCGCCGGGATGGAGCAGATCGACGCCTACGCGGCACTCTATGACGTCACGCCGGACTGGTATCCATTCGTCGGCCCGCGCGCCGGGCTTGCGGGTTATGCTGATTTTTCAGGCGGATCCGGGCATGGCTTCAAGATCGCGCCGGCGATCGGCCGGGAGCTTGCCGACTGGCTGCTCAACGGCACGGCCGCCGACGATTTCCGGCAGTTGAGCTACGATCGTATCGCAACGAACAACCTGTTCGTGCAATCCTTCGGGGGGAACCGGGGTTGACCTAGAGAGTCACGATGACACTGCTCGAAGTGAAAGGGCTGCGGCACAGGTTCGGGGGCGTCGTCGCCCTCGACGGCGCAGACCTCACGGTCGAGCAGGGCCGCATCACCGGCCTCATCGGACCGAATGGCGCCGGCAAGACCACGCTGTTCAACGCCGTCACCGGCGCGGTGAAGCCGAACGATGGCGCGGTGATCTTCGACGGCCAGCATGTCACCGGCTGGCGTCCGGACAAGCTTGCCGGCATCGGCCTGTCGCGCACCTTTCAGATCGCACGCGGGCTCGCCCGGCTGACCGTGATCGAGAACCTGATGCTCTACGGCAAGCACCAGCCGGGAGAGAGCTTCACCGCGGCGCTGCTGCGGCCGAAAAAGGCACGGCTGCGCGAGGAGGAGTTGCTCGCGCGCGCGATCGACGTCGCACGCGAGCTCAATCTGCTGCGGGTCGGCGACAACCGGGCGATCGATCTGTCCGGCGGACAGAAGAAGCTGCTCGAACTCGGTCGCGCCCTGATGGCCGAGCCGAAGCTCATCATGCTCGACGAACCCGCAGCCGGCATCAATCCGACGCTCGCGCGGCAGCTCGGTGAGCACATCCTGGCGCTGAAGGCGCGCGGCATCACGTTCCTGATCATCGAGCACAACATGGGGCTCGTCGCGGCGCTGTGCGATCATGTCGTGGTGCTGGTCCAGGGCAGGCGCTTCACCGAAGGCCGGTTCGCAGACCTGCGCACCGATCATCGCGTGCAGGAGGCCTATATGGGGCACCGCACGCAATGATGCTCTCGGTCGAGAATGTGGTCGCGGGCTACGGCGCGCATGACGAGGTGCTGAAGGGCGTCGGCATCACGGCAGCGGCGGGCGAGATGGTCGTGCTGATCGGCCCGAACGGCGCGGGGAAATCGACCCTGCTGAAGTCGATCACCGGCTTCCTCAGGCCGCGCGAGGGCTCGATCATCTTCGAGGGCAGCCCGATCGGCGGGATGAGGCCGCGCGAGATCACGCGGCACGGCATTGCATTCGTGCCGCAGGAAGCGAACGTGTTTCCTTCCCTCAGCATCGAGGCCAACCTCGAAATGGGTGGCTACGTCGATCGCGGCGCAAGCAAGCAACGCATCGAGGCGGCTTATGCGCGCTTCCCTCCGCTCGCCGAGCGGCGCAAGCAGCAGGCGCGGGTACTCTCCGGCGGGCAGCGCCAGATGCTGGCGGTCGCGATGGCGCTGATGGCGGCGCCTCGCCTGATGCTGCTCGACGAACCTTCGGCCGGTCTGTCGCCGGTTGCCGCCCAGGAGCTGTTCGCGCTGATCAAGACGCTGCACGCCGACGGCATGACCATCGTCATGGTCGAGCAGAACGCGCTCGACGCGCTGGAGATCGCGGATCGCGGCTACCTGCTGGTCGACGGCGCCAATGCACGCGAGGGGCCAGCGCGCGAACTCGCCGCAGACGCGGAGATACGCCAGGCTTTCCTTGGCGGCTGATCCATTGCCATCACCGCATCACGCAGAAGAGGGGAAAGGGAAGAGCCAATGCTGAAAAGTCTCATCACACGCCGCGCCGCGCTGCGCACGGGTGCATCCGTCGCCGCTGCGCCATTCGTCGTCACCACGTCGGGGTTTGGCCAGACCAGCCCGATCAAGATAGCAGGACTCGTCTCGCTCACCGGGTCCGGCTCGCCATTCGGCCCGAACAACCGGGTGGTACACTCGGCGGTGATCGAACAGGTGAACGCAGCGGGCGGCATTCTCGGTCGCAAGCTCGAATACCTAGCCGAGGACGACCAGACCAACGCGGAAGCTGGCGTGCGCGCCGCGCGCAAGCTGATCGACGTCGACAAGGTCTCGGCGATCATGAGCGTGTGGGCCTCGGCGGTCGGCACCGCCGTGCTGCCGCTGTGCTGGGAAAACAGGGTGATGATGCTGGCCATCTCGGCAGCGGACTCGATCGCCGATCTGCCGCACCAGGGATATTTCGTGCGTACGCAGCCGCACACGGTGCTTCAGGCCGGGCAGTTCGCGAAGTTCATCCTCTCGCAGAACGCCAAGAGCGCCTACCTGATCATGCCGCAAACGCCGTTCACCGACTCTGTGTTCAAGGCGATCCGCGAAGAGGTCGAGCCGAAGGGCGTCAAGATCACGAGCGGGATCATCGACAACAAAAAGACCTCGTTCCGATCCGAGATCGACGAGATGGTGCGCGCCAATCCGGACGTCTTCATGATGGGTGGCTACCTCGCCGAGAATATCGTGATGGCGAAGGACCTGTTCCGCGCCAACTACAGGGGCAAGGTCATGGGCTTTGCCTACGGAATCACGCCTGCCTTCATCGACGGCGCCGGCAAGGAAGCTGCCGAAGGCATGTACTCCATCGCCGACCCCTCCCCGGCGTTCGACTCGAGCGCCTACCAGAAGCTCAAGGCGCTGGTGAAACGCGACGCGCTCGACACCTTCATGTGCCAGGCCTACGACCACGCCAATCTGGCAATCCTCGCGATGGCCAAAGGCAGGGACGCGACCGGCACCGGCATCAGGGACAACATCCGGAAGGTCACGAACAACGACAGCGGCATCGTGGTCGACAATGCGCCCGACGGCCTTAAGCTCATCGCCGAGGGCAAGGAGATCAAGTACTCGGGCGCGTCCGGCCCGTGCAAGTTCGCCGATAACGGCAACATCATCGAGGTCGCGTTCCGGACCGCACAGGTGCAGGGCGGCAGGATCGTCCAGGTGCAGATGTGAGGTGGCGTTCGCCGTCCTGTCGCGAACGCGATCTGCCTCGATACGTCCTTGCGTTGCCCCCTCCCATAAGGGGAGAGGGCGCAGCAATTGCCATCTCGCTGCCGGCTGATGCTTGAGAAAGCCCTCCAGTTCGCGCTGAACGGGCTGATGGCGGGTACCGTGCTCGCGGTACCTGCCATCGGCTTGACGATGATCTACGCGGTGCTGCGCTTCGTGAACTTCTCGGTCGCGTCGCACATGGCGGTCGGCGCGTTCGCCGGCTACATCCTCAATGTCTGGCTCGGGCTGCCGGCGTATCTCGCGATCTTCGGCGCGCTCATCGGCGCCGCGGCGGTCGGGGTGGCGAGCGACCACGTGGGGCTGCGCCTGCTGCGCGGCCAGAGCGCGCTGACGCTCGCGATCGCGTCGATTGCCGTCAACATCATGCTCGAAAGCACGATCCGGTTCTTCTTCGGCAGTTCTCCGCGCGACTACGCGATACCCCTCCAACGCGACTGGGTCATCGGCGCATTCAAGATCGGACCGCAACAGCTTGAGAACGTCGTCATCGCGGTCGTCGCAATGGCGTTCCTCTTCCTGTTCCTGTCGCTGACGATCACCGGCAAGGCGATGCGCGCGGTCGCCGACAATCCGATGCTGGCGGACAGCAAGGGCATCGATCCCGACCACATGGCGCGGCTCGCGATCGGCATCGGCATGGGGCTTGCGGGTGTCGGCGGCATGCTCGTCGGGCTCGACACGTCCATCGATCCGCAGGTCGGCTTCCGGGCGATCCTCTCTGTGTTCGCCGCAGCAGTTGTCGGCGGCCTCGGCAGCGTTCCGGGCGCGGTGGTCGGTGGCCTCGCGATCGGCCTTGCCGAGGAGCTCTCGCTGCTTGCGCTGCCCGCCACCTACAAATCCGTGGTCGGATTTCTCGCGATCGTGCTGATCCTCACGCTGCGTCCGAGCGGACTTCTCGGAGCACGCACATGAGTGACGGATTGGCTTGCGGACGTCTCACGCGCACGGGCAAAGCCGCATGACGAGCTACCTGACCGCGATGGCGACGTTCGGTGCGATCTACGCGATCCTGGCGCTCGGCCTCAACGTCATGTGGGGCATGGCCGGGATGGTCAATCTCGGCATCGTCGGGTTCTACGGCTTCGGCGCCTACATCTCGGCGCTGCTCACCGTGAATGGCCACACGCCGATCGCGTTGGGCTTCCTCGCCGCGATGGTCGGCACCGCGATCATGTCGGCACTGGTGACGCTCGGGCTCACGCGATTGCGCGATGACTATCTGGCGATCGTCACGCTGGGCTTCGCCGAGGCGGTGCGTATCATCGCCGAGAACGAGATCTGGCTGACAAAGGGAACGGACGGCATCTCCGGCATCCCTCAGCCGCTGAAATCCACGCTCGGCCCGGACTTCAACCTCGCCTATCTGGTCTTCTGCCTCGTCGTGCTGGCGATCGTGCTGTTCGTGCTGGAGCGCGTGCGGACCTCGCCGTTCGGCCGCGTGCTGCGTGCCATCCGCGAGGACCCGCAGGTCGCGGCCTTCGCCGGCAAGGATGTGCTCAAGTTCAAGGTAAAGGCATTCGCGATCGGCGGCGCCGTGGCCGGGCTCGCGGGTGCACTCTACGCGCACTATTCGAGCTATATCGTGCCGGAGATCTACGTGCCGCTGCTGACGATCTACATTTTCCTCGCGCTGACCGCCGGCGGGATCGGCAACAACTGGGGTGCCGTGATCGGGGCGTTCGTCGTCGTGTTCTTCCTCGAATCGACACGCTTCCTGATCGGCGTCATCCCCTGGTTCTCTGCCGAACAGCTTGCCGCGCTGCGCGAATTTCTGATCGGCCTCGGGCTGCTCGTCGTTCTTCTCTTTCGACCACGCGGATTGCTTGCGGAGCAGCGCCCCCGACTTGTCGGTCGCGCGCCTTGATCTGCCGGCAACGCCGATATGGGCGGGCGAGGGTTTGCGGACGAAAATTCTCTCCCTCTTCGCCTGGGGCGTGACTGCACGGCCTCGCACCCCGGCAAGCTGTGCCGCAAGGAACCCATGACATGATCGGCGCTTGCGGCGCGGTTTCCTGAACCGGGAGAGTGCCTCCTGCATCGCCTCGTGCCGCTGCAGCGTAACCGCGCCGGGGACGCCGCCGCGGCTTCGCGATCCGCCTCCGGGAACAAGTCGAACCGAAACAGGCGGAGCTCAGCATCGCCGAGATACTTCGCCTCCCGCTCCACGTCAGGCGTGGAAGTCCCCCAGATGCGCAACGGCAAGTGTACTGCCACTGCCGACGAAAGGAGCGAGCACGCGGCCGTCAGCCAGCGTGCCCAGACGGCACAGTCAACGCATCAGCGCCAGCAGCTTGACGGTCGGGCCGGCTGCAAAGATCGGCATCGCAGTCGCGGCGGCGCCGATTGGTGAAGCGGCAAAGGCAGTCCTTGCGCTGCCGCTTAGACGACATAGGGTTGTCGCGGCCCGAACTGCTGCGCGTCCTCTCGTCGCCGATGACGCGCAGTGCCATCCGCGGCCACGTGGCACCATCCGGAATTGATCGATCCCGCACCCCATCCGCCGCCTCCGGGGTTGGATCACGCATCGTCCAGCTCGAGGCTCCTCAGGAGTCCACGTCACCTAGACGAACGGGACAGCAACTGTGTCGCGCTACCTAACCCGACGGAGGCGTCGCGTTCATCGACCCCGGCAGCAGCGCGGCGATGTAGGGTGGCAGCGCGAAGGCGGAGACCTGGATCTCGGGGGTCCAGTACCGCTGCGGCCCGATCCCCGCCGCCGTGGCCCGCGCGGCAAGATCGGCCGCCGGGATCGCCCGCAGTCCCACATCCCTGCACGACCAGCCCAGCGTCATGAAACCGCCGACATAGGTCGGCACGGCGACGACATAGGCCGAGACATCCGCGAACACGGCCGCACGGCGCAGGCTCGTCGTCCGCAGCTCGTCGGCCTGCATCGAAGGCACGCCGCACTGGTTCACCAGCACGCCCCGCGGCGTCAGGATGCGCGCGCAATCGGCATAGAAGGCGTCGGTGAACAGCACCTCTCCCACGCCCACGGGGTCGGTGCTGTCGACGATGATCACGTCGAAGCTCGCAGCCCCTGCGCGGCGCACGTAGTCGATGCCGTCGCCGATCAGGATCTCGGCGCGCGCATCATCCCACGCATTCGCTGCGATGGCGGGCATGTGCCTGCGGGCAAGGTCGACCACCTCCCCGTCGATCTCGACCATCACGACGCGTTCGACGCCGCGGTGCTCCAGCACGCGCCGGAGCACCCCGCCATCGCCCGCGCCGATGATCAGCACGTTGCGGGCCGCGCCGTGGGCCAGCAGCGGCACGTGCGCAATCATCTCGTGATAGACGAACTCGTCCGCCTCGGTGACCTGGACGACCCCGTCGAGCGTCATCACCCGCCCGTGGCTCGCCGTCTCCAGGATGGCGATCTCCTGGAACGGCGTGCTGGTGCGGACGATTTCGCGCACGACCCGAAAGCGCTGCCCCCAGTCGGGGTACAGCGCCTCGTTCAGCCATTGCTCGGCCATGATCCGGTGCCGAACGGCCTCAGACGTCCAGGCCGCGGCGGCTTTCGATCACCTGCACGCTGTCGGGACCGAAGGCGGCGCGGATCGCCGGCAGCGCGTCGTACGGGTTGCAGGCGCCGCACATGAACACGTCGATCGCGGCGAAGGACCGCTCCGGCCATGTGTGGATGGAGATATGACTCTCCGCCAGCACCACCACGCCCGACACGCCGCCATTCGGCTCGAACGTGTGGAAATGGCTGTGCAGGATGGTCGCGCCAGCCGCGAGCGCGCCCTCACGCAGGGCGCGGTCGATATGCGCGGCATCGTCGAGGCGACTGGCACCCCGCACGTCGATCAGCAGATGCGTGCCCGCGAAGCGGACGCCATCCCGTTCGACGAAGTAGTCCTTCCGTGTCTCCGCGTCGTTCGCGGCGACGGTGGTGGTGCTCTGGTTCTTGCTCGGAAAATCCGAGACCATCCCCAGCTTGGCGAGAGCGTTCATTGCGTCCCCCTGTCAGGCCAGAAGATGGCCACGGGCATGACGCCCCTCGGCCAACGGGCGCGGAACATGATGTCGTAGGCCCACTAACGCAAGCTCAATTCCGCATGAGGCCCACGCGTGGGCGCATGGCGCCTGTGCGCGGCTCAACGCAACGCGCCACCGGAGGCGAGAATGTTGCGCATCGCGGCGATCTCGCGCGCCAGATCCGGCACGGCTTCCAGATCCTGCGCCGCAGCGCCCGTAAGCGCGCGGAAAGCCGCCTCCGATTCCGAACCATCCATGGTCGTGGCGTAACGGCTGGCGAGCTCGCCCAGCAGCGCCTTGTCCCCGCTGCGCACCGCTGCCATCGCGCAATGCAGGATGACACGGCGCGCAACGGCGTCGATCGGCCCGCCTTCGGGCGCCACACGGGCGAGCAGGGCGATCAGGCGCTGCTTTGCCTCCTCCCATGCGCCGGCCCGCAACGCCTGCTCCGCACGAAGCACGGCCGCTTCCGTGCCGGGCAGCGCCTCGAGGATGCGGTTGGCCGCATCGGCGTGGCCGCGCGCGAGCTCGGCCCGCGCAGCCGCGAGGCCACGGGCGATGACGACGGATTCGGCGGGCGCCGCATCCGGCGCCGAGGCCGCGAGCGCCGCCAGCGCCGCATTGCCATCGCCCGCTTCGACGCGCAGTTCCGCAAGCGCGAGCCCGACTTCGGTGCGGCCGTCTCCGGGCTCCAGCGTGGGCAGCAGGCGCTCATAGATGCCGGCGGCGCGGTCGGGCAGATCCAGCGCCCTCAGATGCCCGGCGAGCAGCCGCGCCAGCGCGATGCCGGCCGCGCCCTGCGGCATCGCGTCCGCATTCTCCTCGATGAGAAGCACGAAATCGGCCGGAGCGATCCCGCTGCCGTCGGCAACCAGCGCCGCCAACAGCGGGGCGATCTGCGGGCGAAGCTGCGGCGCATGTTCGGGGAACAGGTGGATCGTGTCCCGCAGGGCCGTGATGGCGCCGCGCGTGTCGCCCGCTTCCTGCCGCAGCCCGGCGATCCGGACGCGGAGCGAGCGTTCCAACGCATCGCCGCGCCACGCCAGGATCTGCCGCTCCAGCGCATCCGCCGCGTCCGCGGCGGAGAGCGCGCCCGATGCGCGCCGCACCTCCACGGTCCGGCGCAGGGCGAGGGCGCGCACACGCTGGTCCCGGCTTTCCGTGAGCGGCGCGTAGAGCGCCAGCACCCGCCCCGGACTACCGGCGCCCTCCTGCGCCATGACGCGGGCGAGAACCAGAGACGGTTCGTCCGGCAACGCGGCCAGCACGGCCAGCGCCTTCTGACGCGCCCCCTGCCCCACCAGCGCCTCGGCGATGGGTGCGGCCAGCCGCGCACGCAGCGCGGCGGGATAGGCGGGCAGCAGCCGCGCGGCCGCATGCGCCACCCGCCCGGCCGCGAACGTGCGCTCCTCGCCCGCTGCCAGCGCGGCCCGCCACAGCGCGATCTCGTCGCTGTCGCCAAGGGTCGCATCGTCAAGACCCCGCGCCTCCTCCAGCCGGCCCGCGACCAGTGCCGCGGCGGCCGAGAGGGCGCGCACGCGCGCGCTGCGGCCGACCCGCTGATCGTCGCTGGCCAGCACGCGCAGCGCCGCCTGCGCCTCGGGGCCCAGCCCCAGCGCGAGCATCGTCTCGGCGAGGTCGGCCCGCAGACGCCCGCGCGACAGCAGCGGCGCCGCGCCGGCCTCCATCATCTGGCGTTTGAGGCGTTCGTGAAGCGCGGCCGTATCGCCGGCCGGAAAGTCGAAGATGCGTGCCGCCGCGCCGTTGCCGGCGGGCAGCGCGTCGGTCAGGGCGAGGCTGCCATCGGCCGGGCCGGAGTACAGGACATCGAAGGCCTGCCCGCCGGCGCGCAACGCGATGCGGTCGGAGACAGGTGCGACGACAACGCCGCGCAGGCTGGGCAGCAGCCGGAACTCGGCGAAGACGCGCCCCTGCTCGAGGGCGGCGGCCGGGCCGCGCTGGGTGCCGACGAGCAGCGTGCCACCGGTCTCGGGATCGGGAATGGCGAGGACGCCGCCGGGCAGCGGAACCTCCAGCCGCAGCCGCGCCGGATCGGCCGCGGTAACGATCGCGATCGGCGCCGCGCTGTCCGTATGGTCGGTCACGACGCGCCAGCCGCCCCGGGTGCGCTCCAGCGCGGGCCACTTGCCGGCCGGCGGTGGTGCCATGGTCAGCACGAGCCCGCCCGGCAGGGCCGCACTCTCGGCGCCTTCCGGCAGCACAGCATCCGGCGGAAGCACGCCGCGCTCCACGACCACGATGAGCCGGCCGGCATGCCGGAAAAGCGCGGCGCCGGCGTCATCCGGAGCGAGGATCACCGGGTCCACGGTGGCGGAGAGCGGCACGGCCTCGACCGCGGCCTCCTCGTCGGCTGCCATGGCGCGAGCAATGACTTCCGCTCGCTCGATGACGGACGGGGCGACCACGAACCCCTCGGCATGGCGCTGCTCCGGGACCGGCGATACCTCCGATGGGACTGCGACTGCGGGCGCATCCGTTACTGCCCGGGCCGGCGGGACGGTTGCGGACGCCTCGGCGACCGGCGGCGTGGCCGCAGATTGCGGAGCAGTTCCCTGCGCTGATGGCACGGCGGGGCGGACGGCTGTCGGCGCAGTCGTTATGACCCGGCTCGGCGGGACGGATGCAGGCACCTGGCCAGCCGGCGATGTGGCCGCAAGGCGTGGAGCAGTTGCCTGCGCCGATGGAGCGGCAGAGCGGGCGGCAATAGGCGCGTCCGCTGCCACCCGCGTCGACGGAACGGTTGCAGACGCCTCGGCAACCGGCGGCGAGGCTGCCGGTTGCGAGGCGCTAGCCCGCGCCGATGGCGCGGCAGAGCGGACGGCAGTGGGGACCCCTGTTGCCAGTCGGGTCGCAGGAGCGACTGCACGCGCCCCGGCAATCGGCGGCGTGACCGCAGATTGCGGCGCAGGTGCCTGCGCCGATGGAGTGGCGGCAGCGGGGGCGTCCGCTGCCGCCCGAGGCGGCGGGGCGGTTGCAGGTGCATCGGCAACCGGCGGCACGGCCGCAAGGTGGGGGGCGATTGTCCGTACTGATGAAGCCGCAGCGCGCGTGGTTGCGGGCGCGCCAGTTGTCGCCCAGGGCGGTGGAATCGTTGCAGGCGCAACGGCGACCGGCGCGGCCGTGGAGCGCGGGGAAGTTGCCCGCGCGGACGGAGCGGCAGAGCGGGTGGCTTCGAGCGCAGTCGTTGCCGGCGGAGGCGACGGGACGGTGGCAGGCGTCTCCGCGATCGGCGGCTCAGGTTGGAGAGCGATTGCCCGCGCAGATGGGGCGGCAGGGCGGGCGGCTGCGGGCGCATTCGCTGCCGGCGAAAGCGGCAGGGAGGTTGCAGGTGTCTCGGCCACCGGCGACGCCGTCGCGGGGTCCGATGCAGCGGCTGGGCGCGCCGCGGCCCCGACTACGTCCCGGGCCACCGGGTTCATCACGTCCACGACGACGCGATTGCCCAGCCGCATGTGCCTGACCGTCGCGCCCGGCGCGATCGTCAGCACCGCCTCACCCGTTCCGCCGCGCACCTCGCGGATATTGCGCGGCGGGCGCGCGGCACCTGGAACGGCGCCCGCGTCTTCGAAATGCAGCGTGACCCGATTGCCGTCCTGCGCCACGCGATAGGGCACGGATTGCGGCCAGTCGAACACGACGCGCCCGTGGGTGGCATGGTTGCCCACGCGCACCTGTGGCGACACCTGCGCGAAGGCGGGCATGGCGGCCAGCACCAGCATCATGCCGGCGGCACGGATCAGCACGCTCATTCGCCGCGCGCGGCGCGCTGCCGCTTCTGCGCGAGTTCCGCCGTGACCTGCCGGGCGCGCTCCGGCTGCATGACGCCGAGCACGGGCGCCGCGCGATTCTCCTT
>JBBCJT010000232.1:0-5201 GCA_037190665.1 Rhodovastum atsumiense
GGTCTTCTCGTTGGCGAGCCTGAACAGGTTCTGGTTCGGGATCACGATCAGCGTATCGACGTACTGCTGCAGGTCCTCGATGCCCGCATCGGCCGCGCGGCGGCGCTTCATGCCCTCGAAGTCGAAGGGCCGGGTCACCACGCCGACGGTCAGGATGCCCTTCTCGCGCGCCGTGCGCGCGATGATCGGCGCCGCCCCGGTGCCCGTGCCGCCGCCCATGCCGGCGGTCACGAAGACCATGTGCGTGCCTTCCATGTGGCGCGTCAGCTCCTCGGCCGCTTCCTCGGCCGCACCGCGCCCGATCTCCGGCTTGCCGCCCGCCCCCAGCCCCTGCGTGAGGTGCGGGCCGAGCTGGATGCGCCGTTCGGCGCGGGCACGGACCAGCGACTGCGCATCGGTGTTGGCGACGACGAAATCGACGCCGTCGAGCCCCATCGCGATCATGTTGTTGACTGCGTTGGTGCCGCCGCCGCCCACGCCGATCACGGTAATCCGCGGCGTGAAGTCCGTGTGCATCTGGGGCGGGATAGTGAGGTTGAGGGTCATGTCCTGCTCTCGGCGGTCAGGGGTGGGTCAGACGCGTTCGCGTAGCCAGTTGACGAAGCGGCGCAGCGCGCCCGGCGGTTGGGTGGTTTCAAGGTCGAGATCGGTCATGGCGCGGCCCTCGCCGGCCGCCCATTGCAGCAACCCGGCCGCGCCCGCGAAGGCGGGGCCGGACGCGCTGTCCGGCATGCCCCGCAGGCCGAGCGGGCGGCCCAGCCGCACCGGCCGGGCCAGCAGCCGCGAGGCCATCTCGCGCACGCCGGTCAGCTGGCTGGCGCCCCCGGTCAGCACGACACGCGCGGCGGCGCGGCCCATGCCGGTGGACTCCAGCCGATCCTTCAGAAGCTCGAACGTCTCCTCCATCCGCGGGCGGATGACGCTGACGAGCATGGTGCGCGGCACCTTGGCGATGTGATGCTCTTCCTCGCCGATCATCGGCACGGGCAGCATCTCGCGCGCGTCGTCGGGGCTTTCCTGCACGCCGCCATAGAGCGTCTTCATCCGCTCCGCATGCGCGACGGGGGTGGACAGCACGCGGGCCAGATCGTTGGTGACGTGCACGCCGCCGACCGGAAGCTGCGCGGTGTGCAGCAACTGGCCCTCGGCGAAGACCGCGAGCCCGGTCGTGCCGCCGCCCATGTCGACCACCGCGGTGCCCAGCTCCCGCTCGTCCTCCACCAGCGTGGACAGGCCCGACGCCATCGGCGTGGAGACCAGCTCGGCGATGTCGAGGTCGCAGCGGGCGATGCAGGCGGTGAGGTTGCGCAGCGCGGTCACCGCCGCGTCCACGACATGCAGCCGCGCCGTCAGGATCTCGGCCGACAGGCCGCGCGGATCGGCCACGCCCTCGGTCTCGTCGACCGAGAAGGCGAGCGGGATCGCATGGATGGTCGCGCGCCCCTCGGCAGCGGCGCGCGCCCTGCCCTCGTAGACGATGCGGCGGATGTCGTCGTCCGTGACGGGGCGGCCGCCGACGGGCCACTGCACGTTGAACAGCCGGCTTTCCGGCAGGCCGCAGGAGAGGTTGACCGTCACGCTGCGCAGCGAGGTGTCGGCCATGTCCTCGGCCTGCGCCACCGCCGCGCGGATCGCCTTCTCCGCCTCCACGATGTCGGCGATGCCGCCGGCGCGCACGCCGCGGCCGCGCTGCCAGCCGAAGCCGAGCACGCGGATCGCGCCATCCGCCTCGGCACGGCCGATCAGGCAGGCGACCTTGGTGGTGCCGATGTCCAGAACGCCGAACGGGCCGCTGCGCAGCGGCTTGCGGCGCGGCGCCTCGGGCGGTTCCAGCGCGGGCGGCAGGGGGCGGCGCGACATCTCGTTCATGTCGGCCTCCGCGCCGGGGTCACCGGCACTGGGGTTTCCTTCGGCCGCACCACCATCCGGTCGGGCAGCCGCATGTCCACGGCGGCCAGCGGGCGGTCGAGCAGCGCGTCGCGCTCGTGGAATTCCATCAGCCGCGCGATCGCCGCCGCCTCGTGGCCTTCCGGCAGCATCACGTCCGCGCCGTTGTGCAGACGCAGGTTCCAGCGGCGTTCGCCCACGCGCACGGCGGCCTTCACCCGCTCCTTCAGCTCGGGGTGATCGCCCAGCGCGTCGATCAGCACCGCCGCGTGCTGCGGCGCGCCGGCGCCGACGATCAGCGGCAGGGAAGAGAATGCGTGCAGCCCATCGGTGGCGATGGAGCGCCCGTCGCGGTCGATCACCGCGAAGCGGCCGCCGTTCTGCCACAGCGCGAAGGGCTGCCGCTCCTCGATGCGCACGATCAGCGTGGACGGCAGCCGCCGTTCCACCGACGCGGCCTCGACCCAGGACAGTTCCAGCACGCGCTGGCGGACCGCCGACGGCGAGACGGAGAGGATCGGCGTGCCCTTCGGCGCGCCCACGGCGGCACGGAGCAGCGGCTCCGGCGTCAGGTGGCGTCCCTCGAACCGCACCTCGCTCACGCGCAGCCCGGCGGCGAGCGCGGCCTCGCCGGCCATGCGGGCCACCCGCCCGGCGGGATCGAGCGCGCGCACGCCGAGCACGCCACCGAGCACGACGGCGCCGATGCCCAGCAGCAGCAGGCCCGGCCGGGTGAACCGGCGCTGGCGGCGCAGGAACAGCCGCAGCCGGCCCGGACGGTCGGTGGGATTGCTCACCCGTCGCATCGCGCGCGCTCCACCATCCAGGCGCACAGCGCCGGGAAGCTCATGCCGCGATGCGCTGCCTGTTCGGGCAGCAGCGAAGTCGGCGTCAGGCCGGGCTGGGTGTTGACCTCGAGCAGGTACAGCCGCCCCGGCTCGCCGGCCGTGTCGTCGTAACGGAAGTCGGCGCGCGAGGCACCGCGGCAGCCGAGCGCACGATGGGCGGCGAGCGCGAGGTCCATTGCACGTTCATAAATGTCCGGATGGATTCGCGCCGGCACGACATGTCGCGATCCGCCGTCTCCGTACTTGGATTCGTAATCGTAGAAGTCGCCCGCATCGGCGATGATGTCCGTGACCGCGAGCGCGCGGTCCTCCATCACGCCCACGGTCAGCTCGCGCCCGGCGATGTACTGCTCCACCAGCGCGGTGCGGCCGAAGCGCCAGGAACGCGCGATCTCCGCACGGCGGTTGTCGCCGTTGCGCAGGATGTGCACGCCGACCGAGGAGCCTTCGTTCACCGGCTTGACCACGTAGGGGCGCGGCAGCGGGTCCTCGGCCTCCAGCTCGTCGATCTCGATCACGCGGCCCGGGATCACCGGCAGGCCGGCGGCGGTGAACACGGCCTTGGCGGCGGATTTGTCCATCGCGAGCGCGGAGGCGCGCACGCCGGAGTGCGTGTAGGGGATGCCGAGCCATTCCAGCACGCCCTGGATCGCACCGTCCTCGCCGAAGCGGCCGTGCAGCGCGTTGAACACGGCGTCGGGCTTCGGCGTCAGCGCGGCGAGCAGCGCGGAGAGGTCGTGCGTGACCTCGACCGGCACCACGTCGTAGCCGGCCTCGCGCAGTGCGGCGATGACCTGCCGGCCGCTGTTCAGGCTGACCTCGCGCTCGGCGGAGATACCGCCATGCAGAACCGCCACGCGCGTCATGCCACCACCTCCACACGCGGGGCGGGCAGGCCGAGGCGACGGATCTCCCATTCCAGCGTCACGCCGCTCGCTGCATGCACGCGGCGGCGCACTTCCTCGCCGAGACCTTCCAGATCGGCGGCGGTCGCTCCGCCGCGATTGATCAGGAAGTTGCAGTGCAGTTCGCTGACCTGCGCGGCGCCACGGACCAGCCCGCGGCAGCCGGCGGCGTCGATCAGCTCCCACGCCTTCATTCCCGGCGGGTTGGCGAAGGTGGAACCGCCGGTGCGCGCGCGGACGGGCTGCGTGCCCTCGCGGCGGCTGCGGATCTCCGCCATGCGCGCGGCGATCACCGCCTTGTCGCCCGGGGCGGCGCGCAGCCGCGCGCGTACCACCACCGCACCCGGCGGCAGCGTCGCGCGGCGATAGGACATCCCGAGCGCGGTCACCGGCAGCCGGCGCAGTTCCCCGTCGCGGGTGACGATCTCGGCCCAGTCGAGAACGTCCACGATCTCGCTGCCATAGGCACCGGCATTCATCGCCACCGCGCCGCCGATGCTGCCCGGGATGCCGGAGAGGAACTCAAGTCCCGCGAGGCCGGCGGCGGCGGCATGCTCGGCCACGGTGGCGTCGAGCGCGGCCGCACCGACGACGATCCCGTCCGGCTGCACCTCGACCTCGGCGAAGCCGCGCGCGAGACGGACCACCACGCCGGGCACGCCCCCGTCGCGCACGATCAGGTTGGAGGCCGCGCCGATCGCGACCAGCGGCGTTTCCAGCGGCAGGCCGCGCATCAGCGTCGCGAGGTCCTCGGCATCCGCCGGCCGCACCAGCGCCTCGGCCGCGCCGCCCACCCGGAACCAGGTGAACGGCGCGAGCGGCGCGAGCGCGGCCACGCGGCCGCGCAGCGCCGGCAGCGTCTCGGCGAGCATCGGCGGGGTCAGTGCCGCGGCCATCATTTGCTGCCTCCCGCCACGCGGCGCGGCTGGGCGGCGAGGATCGCGGCGAGCTCGTTCGGCAGCGCCTGCGCCCAGGTGGTGATCGAGCCGGCGCCGAGGCAGACCACGAAGTCGCCCGACGCCGCGATGGAGGCGACCATCTCCGCGAGGTGCTTCGGATCGGCGAGCGGCACCACGCGGCGATGGCCGCGCGCACGCAGCCCTTCCACCAGCGCGTCGCGGTCCACACCCGGGATCGGCTGCTCGCCGGCGGCATAGACGTCGGCCACGATCACCGTGCCGGCATCGTTCATGCAGGTGCAGAAATCCTCGAACAGCGACTGCAGGCGCGAGTAGCGGTGCGGCTGCATCACCGCGACCACGTCGCGCGCGCCGGCCTGCCGCGCGGCCTTCAGCACGGCAGCGATCTCCACCGGGTGGTGGCCGTAATCGTCGATGATGGTGATGCCGCCGGCCTCGCCGGTCTTGGTGAAGCGGCGCTTCACGCCCTTGAAGCCGGCCAGCGCGGCGCGGAGCGTCTGCTCCGGCACCTCCATCTCGAGGCCCACGGCGATGGCGGCGAGCGCGTTCTGCACGTTGTGGTGGCCGAGCATCGGCAGCCGCAGCGGCCCGATCCGGCGCGTGCGGCCGGTGGCGCGGTCGGAGGCGACAACCTCGAACGT
>JBBCJT010000233.1:0-12600 GCA_037190665.1 Rhodovastum atsumiense
CGACCGACCTGCTCAAGCCTTCCTAAGGAATCGCGGGTCCAGGGGGCCGTGCCCCCTGGTGGGGTGAAGGGGCAAAGCCCCTTCCGGGGCTCGGGGCAGCGCCCCGCGCTTGCCTTACGCCGCCTCGCTCTCCGACGACCGCTCCGCCCGCTTGCGCGCATGCGGGTCGAGGTGACGCTTGCGCAGACGCACCGCGCCCGGCGTCACCTCCACCAGCTCGTCGTCCTCGATATAGGCGATCGCCTGCTCCAGGCTCATCCGCCGCGGCGGCACCAGCAGCATCGCGTCCTCCTTGCCGGCGGCACGCACGTTGCTGAGCTTCTTCTCCTTGATCGGATTGATCTCGAGGTCCGACTGCTTGGCGTGCTCGCCCAGGATCATGCCCACGTAGACCTTCTCGCCGGGGCTGACGAACATCGCGCCGCGGTCCTGCAGGTAGAACAGCGCATAGTGCACCGCCTCCCCGTCGGCGGACGAGATCAGCGAGCCGTTGCGGCGGCCCTCGATGGCCCCGGCCCAGGGCGCGTAGCCGTGGAATAGCCGGTTCATGATGCCGGTGCCGCGCGTGTCGGTCAGGAACTCGCCGTGGTAACCGATCAGCCCGCGGCTCGGGATCAGGAAGGTGAGCCGCACCTTGCCGCCGCCGGAGGGCCGCATGTCCTGCAGCACGCCCTTGCGCTGCGACATCTTCTCGACCACCACGCCCGAGTAGGGCTCGTCCACGTCGACCAGCGCTTCCTCGAACGGCTCCTCGCGGGCGCCGGTCTCGGCGTTCTCGCGGGTCAGCACGCGCGGGCGGCCGATGGTCAGCTCGAAGCCCTCGCGGCGCATCGTCTCGATCAGCACGCCGAGCTGCAGTTCGCCGCGGCCGGCCACCTCGAAGGCGTCCGCCTCGGCGCTGTCGGACACGCGGATGGCGACGTTGCCCTCGGCCTCGCGGAACAGGCGGTCGCGGATCTGCCGGGACGTGACCTTCTTGCCCTCGCGGCCACCCAAAGGGCCGTCGTTGATGCGGAAGGTCATCGCGAGCGTCGGCGGATCGACCGGGATCGCCGGCAGCGCCGCCGTCACCTCGGTCGCGCAGACGGTTTCCGGCACCGTGCCTTCGGACAGGCCCGCGATGGCGACGATGTCGCCGGCCTCGGCCTCCTCCACCGGCACGCGGTCCAGCCCGCGGAAGGACAGCAGCTTGGTCAGCCGCCCGGTCTCCACCACCGACCCGTCGGGGCGCAGGACCTTTAGCGGCATGTTCACCTTCGCGCGCCCCTGCTCGACCCGCCCGGTCAGCACGCGGCCGAGGTAGTTGTCGTAGTCGAGGATGGAGGCGACCATCGCGAACGGCGCCTCCGCATCCAGGTTCGGCGGCGGGACGTGGCGCAGGATCAGGTCGAACAGCGCCGAGAGGTCCTTGCGGGGGCCTTCCAGCGACGTATCCGCCCAGCCCTGCCGGCCGGATGCGTAGAGCATCGGGAAATCGAGCTGGTCGTCGTTCGCGCCCAGGGCGGCGAACAGGTCGAAGACCTCGTTGTGGACCTCGTCCGGCCGCGCGTCGCCGCGGTCGACCTTGTTGACCACCACGATCGGCCGCAGCCCGCGCGCGAGCGCCTTGCCGACCACGAACTTGGTCTGCGGCAGCACGCTCTCGGCCGCGTCGACCAGCACCACCGCGCCGTCGACCATGCCGAGGATGCGCTCCACCTCGCCGCCGAAATCGGCGTGGCCGGGCGTGTCGATGATGTTGATCCGCGTGTCCTTCCAGACCACGGAGGTGCACTTGGCGAGGATGGTGATGCCCCGCTCGCGCTCCAGGTCGTTCCGGTCCATGGCGCGCTCCGCCACCGCCTGGTGCTCGCGGAAGGCGCCGGACTGGCGGAGAAGCTGGTCAACAAGGGTGGTCTTGCCATGATCGACGTGCGCGATGATGGCGACGTTGCGGATGTCCATGCGTATGTGCGGGTCGTTGCTGCGGTGCACACATACGGATGCGGGGCGCAAAAAGCGAGGACGGACCGACGCGTGAGGCCGGACCGTCCCCTGCTTGTGAAGCGGGGCTCGCCGGCCCCGCTCCTGCTCCCCTAGTTGATCTGCCTGACGCTGGGCGGCAGCGGCGGGGCCGCGGGCGGCCCGGACGGCATCGGCTGGGTGCCCGGGGTGCCGCTGGTCGCCGGTTCCACCCCCGCCTCGATCAGGCGGATCGCCGAGGCGATATGCGCGCGCGCCTGGGGCACGTTGCGGCTGACCAGCGCGGCCCGTGCGGCGGAGGTTTCCGTCAGCACCGGGTCGGACGCCGCGCTGCCGGCCTGGGTGGCGAGCACGGTGCGGGTGAGTGCACGGGTCTCCGCCTCCTCGATCGCGTCGCGGCCGCGGAGCAGGCGCCCGGCGGCGAGCTCGCTGTCCGCGCGGCGCAGCAGGGAGAGCGCATCCATCGCACCGCGGGCGTTCTCCTGCCGGGATTGCTGGATCATCCGCTGCGTGTCGGGGTTCGGCCGCGGGGCGGGCGCGACCGGGGCCGGCGGGTTGGGCGCGAGCGTCTGCGCCATGGCCGGGGCAGCGCCGAGCAAGATGGCAGTCAGCAGGACGGGTGTGCGCATCGGCATTCTCCTCTCGCGATCCTCGGGGACAAACGATGCTGCACAGGTCCAGTTCCCTCCGCGTGTGCGGGTGGAGGCGAGGAATCGACTACTTTCGGTTGAATACCGCCGCCGATTACTAGCCCTGCTGGTGTTTGTATATGTTGCGCAACAATATTGTCACGCGCGAGGCTGAATGCGTCGGGAGGCTCAATGACAACCCACGCACCGCAGATCGCGCAGGCGCCACGCCCGCCTGCCGTTCGCCGACTTGTGAAGCACGCCTACTACGAAGCCCGCCGGGCACATCACGCGATCGCCGATATCTGGCCCGGCGTGATCCGCCCCCACCCGCGCCAGATCACCATCGCCATCACCGCCGACTGCAACCTCCGCTGCCAGGGGTGCCGCTACGGGCGTGACTTCATGGCGGGCGAACGCCTGTCGCTATCGACCGTCCGCGACGTGATCGACGACGCGGCGGCCGGCGGGGTCGGCAAGGTGCGCTTCTACGGCGGCGAGCCGCTGCTGCATCCGGACCTGCCCGCCATGGTCGCACACGCGACCCGTCGCGAGCTCGGCACCTACATCACGACCAACGGCACGCATCTCGGGCCGAAGATCCGGCCGCTCTATGAAGCCGGGCTCAGGCTGGCGACGATCGGCTTCTACGGCATCGACGATGCCTACGAGGCGCACACGCAACGCAGGGGACACTTCCAGCGTCTCGAACGAAGCCTGCAGACGGTGCGTGAGACATACGGCCGCGACTTCGCACTGCAGCTCAACTTCGTGGTCATGCGCGCAAGCTGCAGCGCCGAGGCCCTCGATGCCGCATGGGCATTCGCGCAGCGGTTCGACATGTATTTCCACCTCGATCTCGCGGGGCCGAACATCCCGTTCTTCGATGCGGGGCCGCAGGCCGGCGTGTCGCTGCGGGAGGAGGACCGGCAGGCCGCCGAGGCGCTGGCGTGCCGCATGCTGCAGCTCAAGCACAGCGATCCGGGCCGCTTCCTGCATTCGGAACAGTTCATCCGCTCCGTTCCGGACTGGGTCATCGAGGGAACGTCCATGCGCGTGCCCTGCGATGCCTATGAGCTGCTCTGGATCGGCGCGGACGGCAGCCTCCAGCTCTGCGACACCGCGCTGCCTCTCGGCAATGTCAGGACGCAGCGGCTGCGCGATATCCTGTTCTCCGAAGCCCATGCGCAGGCCGCGCGCGATGCGTTCCGGCTCAACTGTCCGAACTGCACGTGCTGCGCCGAAACCCGCATCGCGAAGCACGGCGCGTCCTATCGCCGCTACTCCCACAGGCTGGCGGGAGAGAGCGGCGGCCATGTCTGATCATTCCATCGTCGCCACGCCCCCTTCGCTTCGCCGCGTCGCGGATGCGGTGCGCAATGCCATCCGGCTGAACGTCCACGACAGGCCCATCGCCAAGCGCCTGCTGAAGCGGGTGGAGCTGGGCGCGAGCCTTGCCGGCCAGAGTGCCGCGCGCCTCGCGCCATCTCTCATCACCGCACGCCCGCGACGCATCACCATCGCGATCACCGCGCACTGCAACCTGCGTTGCATCGGCTGCCGTTATGGCCGCGACTTCATGACCGGCGAGCAGCTCACGCTGCGCGAGGTGACGGACATGCTGGACGATGCCCGCGCGGGCGGCATCGAGCTGGTGCGGCTCTATGGCGGCGAACCGTTGCTGCACCGCGACCTGCCGGCGATGGTGCGCCATTCCGTGGGCCTTGGCCTTGCGACCTACGTGACGACCAACGGGACGCTGCTGAAGCAGAAGATCGACGCGCTCTACGATGCCGGCCTGCGCAACATCACGATCGGTTTCTACGGCACGGGCGTTTCGTATGACGAGTACGTCCAGCGGCATGATCGCTACCGACGCCTCATCGAGGGGCTGGATTATCTGCGCAGCCGGTATCCGTCGGATCTCTCGCTGCAGCTCAATTACCTGATCAGCCGACGCAGCCACTCGCTGGAAGCATTGCGTGCGGGCTGGGATCTCGCCTGCCGCTACGACATGAGCTTCCACACCGACCTCGTCCACTACTCGCTGCCGTACTTCACCGATGGCACGGAGGGCGATCTGCAGTTCCGTGAGTCCGATCGTCCCGCGCTCATCGCGTTCGTGCATGCCCTCGCCGCATTGAAGCGCGAGCATCCGGCGCGGGTTCGCGAAAACCTCGAAAGCATCCACTCGATCCCCGACTGGCTGCTGAAGGGACCGGACATGCGGGTGCCGTGCGATGCCCGCAAGCTGATCTGGGTCGGCGCGAACGGCGATGTGCAGCTCTGCTACGTCACCTTCCCGCTGGGCAACATCCGGCAGCGACGCCTCGGGCAGATGCTGTTCACCGATCAGCATCACCAGGCCGCGCGCGACGCGTTCCGGCTCAACTGCCCGAACTGCCATTGCGAGCGCGACAGCCGCATCATGAAAGACCTGCCCAGCCGGCTGCGCTATGCGGCATCACCGGCGGCAGGCTGATATCGCCATGTCAGCCCCCGGCGGACCCGTCATCCATCTGCTGTGGGGTCTCACGATCGGCGGTCTTGAGCGGTCGGCGCTGCGGCTGGCGCGCGCCGGCACAGCCGATGGCGAGGACCATGCGTTGTGGCTGTACGATACGCCGTTCCGCAACGCCACGCTGGACCTCGACCCCGGGTCGTTGCCGACGCGGTTCCTGTACCGCCGCCCGGGATTCGACTCGGCCCTGATACTGCGGCTCGCACGTGCCTTCGCGGCGGAACGCCCGTCTGTCGTCCATGCCTATAACGAGACGGCGTTCTGCTACGCCGCGCTCGCGCGCCTCTGCCTGCCGGCCCGCCGCCCGGCACTGATCGGCACGATCCACACCTGGCCCTCGCATCCGACGAAGCGTGCGCGGCGCCTGACGCGGCTGCTCGCATCCACCGCATCCGCGATCGCCGTCGTCTCGCACGATCTTGGCCGGCGCCTGTCGCAGGCCGGCTGGATCGGGGACCACATTGTGATCCCGAACGGCATCGACCTGCAGCACTTCGCGCCGGGCCCGGACGATGGCGGCTGGCACCGGCGCCTCGGCGTTGCGGAAACCGCGCCGCTACTGGTCCATGTGGCGCGGTTCGATCCGGTGAAGCGGCATGAGGATGTGATCGATGCGGCACATCGCGTCCATGCCGAACGGCCCGACGCGGTCTTCGTCTTCGCGGGTGACGGGCCGCGTCTCGGGCCGTTGCGGCAGCTCTTCGGGCACCGGCCCTACCTGCGTTTCGTCGGCAACGTCGCCGATCCTGCGCCTCTGTTGCGCGCGGCAAGCGCGTGCCTGCTGGCCTCCGCAGATGAAGCCGCACCGCAGGCGCTTCTTGAAGCACTTGCCTGCGCCTGCCCGTGCATCGCGACACCGGTCGGGGACATTCCGCACCTGCTGGGCACGGACACCGCGACCGCTTCGGGACTCGCCGTGCCGGTGGGCGACAGCGCCGCGCTCGCGGCCGCGATCCTCGCCGTGCTCGGAACGCCCGCACTGCGCGCGCAACTCTCCGACAACGGCCCGCCCCGCGCGCAGCTGTATTCCGCGCAGCAGGAGCGGGACGCCTATCGCGCGCTCTACGCCGCGCCCGCCAGCAGCGCCCGCGCCGGCCGCGCGCCCATCTGCGAGATCGCCACCGCCGCCGCCCTGCTGCCCAGCGCCCCGCATGCGGCGAGCCCTTCGCCGCGCGCCCAGGCGGTGAGGAACCCGGCCGCGTAGGCATCGCCCGCCCCGGTCGTGTCCACCACCTTCGTAGGTGCCGCGGCCACGCGCACCGTCTCGGCGCCCGCGACCACCACGCTGCCCTGCTCGCTCCGCGTCAGCGCCGCGACCGCCACCTCCGCACGCACCGCCTCCGCCGCCGCGTCGAACTCCGCCTCGTACAGCGCGGCGATCTCGGCCTCGTTCGCGAACAGGATGTCCACGTCGTCCCGCACCAGCGCGCGGAAGGCGGCGCGGTGGCGGTGCACGCAGAACGGGTCGGACAGCGACAGCGCCACCTTGCGCCCGGCCGCGCGGGCGGCGGCGGCTGCCTTGCGGAACGCGGCCTGCGCTGCCGGCGGATCGAACAGGTAGCCCTCGAGGTAAGTCACCGCCGCATCGCCCACCAGCGCCGGGTCCACGTCGACCTCGCCGAGCGCGACGCAGGCGCCGAGGAAGGTGTTCATCGTCCGCTGCCCGTCCTCCGTCACCAGGATCAGGCAGCGCGCGGTCGGCGCGCCGTTGTCCAGCCGGGGCGTGTCGAACGCGACGCCGCCGGCGCGGATGTCGTGCGCGAACACCGTGCCGAGCTGGTCGTTCGCGACCTTGCCGACATAGGCCACGCGCGCGCCCAGCATCGCCGCGACCGCGCAGGTGTTCGCCGCCGACCCGCCGGAGGCTTCCTGCGCCGGCGGCATCGCCGCGTAGATGCGCTCGGCCTGCTCCGTGTCGATCAGCGTCATCGCGCCCTTGCGCATGTCGTGCCGGTCGAGGAAAGCGTCGTCGATGCGGGCGAGAACGTCCACGATCGCGTTGCCGATGCCGAGGATGTCGTAGCGCGCGTTCGCCATGCGGTCTCCGGAACGGAAGGAAGCGCCGCGCGTAACACCGGCCACGGAGTGCGACAATCCATGATGCCGCTGCTGCTCGCCCTGCGGGACCTTCCCGATCCCTCCATCCGCGGCACCGTGCTGCGCGGCCTCGCCGGCGCGGCGGTGGCCTTCGTCGCCCTGCTGGCGGGCACGGTCTGGCTCGTCGGCTGGCTCGCGCAGGGCACCGGCTGGATCGCCTGGGCGCTGGAAGCCGCCTCCGGCCTCGCCGCGCTGCTGCTCGCGGTGTGGCTGTTCATCCCGGTCGCGGTCGCGATCTCGGCGCTGTTCGTGGACCGGGTGGCCGAGGCGGTGGAGCGGCGGCGCTATCCCGGCCTGCCGCCGGCGCGCGGCGCCTCGGTGCTGGCGCAGGCGGGCGGGGCGGCGGCGATCTTCCTGCAGGCGCTGCTGCTGAACCTGTTCGCCCTGCCGCTGCTGCTGGTGCCGGGCGTGGGCGTGATCGCGCTGTGGGCGGTCGCCGCCTACGTGCTGGGGCGCGAGCTGTTCGAGCAGGTCGCGGCGCGGCGCATGTCGCAGGGCGAGGCGGTGCGACTGCGCCGGGCGTTGCGCGTGCAGGTGTTCGTGACCGGGGGGTTTCTCGCGCTGCTGGCGAGCGTGCCGTTCCTCAACCTGCTGGTCCCGCCGCTGGGAACGGCCGCGATGGTGCATGTTCTTCACGGATCGCGGAAAAGCTGAGGATATTGCGCAGCCATCGGGTTGGCGGCGAGGGCCGCGGATGTTAGCCCGAGGCGTTATCGCAGGATGCGTGGGGCGCGGGGCGAGGACCCTCGCGCGCCGGCTGCCACGTCGCCCCCGCGAACGATCGAGCAGAGAGGCCGCAGCCCAATACGGTGCGCGGCCCGGGAGGGCCTGAAACAGTGTTCCGACGCCGCAAACCAGACGAACCCGGCGGCAACGCCGCGTCGTCGCCGGCACCGACCCCCACCGCGCCGGCCGCCGACAGCGGCCTCGGCGTTCCCCCGTTCCGCCCCGCCGCCAAGGAGTCGCCTGCAATGGGCAAATCGTTCAACGCCCCGACCCAGCCGCAACCCTCCACGAGCCTCGGCACCGCCCGCGCGGCGATGGCCGGCCCCGGCCGCGCCGCCACCCCGGCGGAGCGTCGCACCCTCGTCGTCGGCCGCGGCATCAGCCTGCAGGGCACCGTGCAGGATGCCGAGCGGCTGGTCGTGGAAGGCACCGTCGAGGCGTCCATGATCCACGCGACCGAGCTCGCCATCGCCCAGGGCGGCGTGTTCAAGGGCGAGGTCGAGGTGGACGACGCCGAGATCGCCGGCACGCTGGACGGCACGCTGACCGCGCGCGGCACGCTGATCCTGCGCGCCACCGGCAAGCTGATGGGCACCGCCAAGTGCCGCCGGCTGCAGGTGGAGGAAGGCGGCCAGATCTCCGGCCAGATGCAGATGCTGCCGGACACGCCGGCCGCCTCCAGCACGCCGGCCGGCGGCCGCGCCTCGCCGACGCTGGTCCAGGACTCCGCCGCCGAATGAGCTGCCAGCCCCGGCCACGCGCCGGGGCCGCAATTCCCGACCGGCAGGCCAAAACCCCTCTGGCCTCGGCGCGAAACGGCGCTTATGGTCGCCTGCGACAACCTTGAGTTGATGGAGCGTCGTGCGGGCGCATACCAGCCTGCTCCTGCTGCCGCTGCTGGTGGTCGCCTGCGCTTCGGCGCGGGACGATGACGCGCGCGATGCCCCCGGCGATGCGGCCGGCTCCACCCTCGCCGCGAGTGCGACGCGCGACGGGCTGAGCGAGCGCGCATCTCCCCGCCGACCGCCCCGGCCCGGTGCCGCCGTGCCCGCCCGGGCGGCGGCGATGAACGGCCAGCCGGCGCGCGTGCTGCGCGACGCCTTCGGCGATCCCGACCTGATCCGCAGCGACGGCCCGGCGGAGGTCTGGCTCTACAGCAGCCGGACCTGCCATCTGGACGTGATGGTGTACCGCGACCCGGCCGGCGGTGAACCGCATGTCGCCTTCGCGGCGGCCCGCGCGACCGGGCTCGTGCGCATGGGCGAGAGCGCCTGCCTGCGGGAGATCGCCGGCGGCACCGCCGCGGCACCGCCGGCCGGTCCGCGGCTCAGCCAGGCCCCCGGCGGCGAATCCTGAGGCGGGCAGGATGTCCGGTGTCCGAATGAGCGAACGGGTCCAGGAGCCCGGCAAGAAGAACGCGCCGCCCGCGGAGACATCCGCGGACCCGGCGGGCTGCGCGCCCGGCGGCCCCCGCGTGCCCGCCACCGCGCCGCCCGTCATCGCCGCCGGCCGCGCGCTGTTCCTGTTCGACCTGTTCTCGGCCGCCATCCTGTGGCCGGCGCTGGCCCTGCTCGTCCTCGCGCTCGACGACCGGCCGGACGTGCTCGGCTTCGTGCTCTACCCGGTGGGGTGGCTCACCTTCCTGCTCGCGCTCGGCCTCTACCGCCGGGAGGCGCTGGTCGAGACGCGCAAGTCGCTGAACCGCGCGGCCCTCGCCGCCCTGCTGGGCAGCCTGTCGGGCGCGCTGACGGCGCTGGTGCTGCCCAATGCGGTGGCCGCGCCGGTGGACAGCGCGGCGCCGGCCTTCTGCCTGGCGCTGGCGAGTTTCATCGCCTTCGGCACGCTGAGCCGCACCGCGATCTTCGCGCTGCGGCAGCACGGGGCGCTGCGGCGGCGGGTGCTGATCGTCGGCGCGGGACAGCGCGCCTGGGACCTCGCGCTGCTGCTGCGGCGGGAGGGCCGGTCGGTCGCCTACGACCTGACCTTCGTCGAGATCTCGGTGCGCGACCCGCGGCTGATGGAGGACGATGCCGCCCGCATCGTCAGGGCGAAGGACAACGACTTCCTCGGCCTCGCGATCGCGACCGCGGCGGACGAGATCGTCATCGCCCCGGACGACCGGCGCGGGCTGCCGATGCTCGCCCTGCTCGCCTGCAAGACCTCGGGCTTTCCGGTCACCGAGTACATGCGCTTCCTCGAACACGAGATCGGGCGCATCGACATCAAGCGGCTGGAGCTGGGCTGGCTGCTGCATGCGGACGGCTTCACCTTCAGCCCCATCACGCGGGTGCTGAAGCGCGCGCTCGACCTCGCCGCCAGCGCGCTGGTGCTGCTGCTCGCGGGCATTCCGCTGCTGCTCGCCATGCTCGCGGTGAAGATCGACGATGGCGGGCCGGTCTTCTACCGCCAGCGGCGCGTGACGCAGGGCGGGCGGGTCTTCAGCATCCTGAAGCTGCGGACGATGCGCGTGGATGCCGAGAAGTTCGGCGCGGTCTGGGCGGCGGAGAAGGACCCGCGCATCACCCGCATCGGCCGCTTCCTGCGCCGCACCCGGCTCGACGAGCTGCCGCAGCTCATCAACGTGCTGCGCGGCGACATGTCCTTCGTCGGCCCGCGGCCGGAGCGCCCCGAGTTCACCCGCGAACTCGCCGCGCAACTGCCGCTGTTCGAGGAGCGGCATCTGGTGAAGGCCGGGCTGACCGGCTGGGCGCAGATCAACTACCCCTACGGCGCCTCGCTCGACGACGCGCGGTCCAAGCTCAGCTACGACCTGTACTACGTGAAGAATTTCAGCCTCGTCCTCGACATGCTGATCATCCTGCAGACGCTGCGCGTGGTGCTCTGGCCGGGCGGGGTGCGGTAGGCGCAGCATACGCCCCGCATGATTCCGTATATCGACGCCTTCGCGCCGGCCTTCGGGCTGATCCTGCTCGGCCACCTGCTGAAGCGCGGCCCGTTCGCGGAACAGGCGATGTGGTCGGGGATCGAGCGGCTGGTGTTCTTCATCCTGCTGCCCGCGCTGCTGGCCGTGTCCATCGGGCAGGCCGATCTGGCGGCGATGCCGCTGCTGCGGCTGCTGGCGGCGATCGTCGCCGGCATCGCGGTGGGCTTCGCCCTGTGCCTCGCGCTGCGCCGGCCGCTGGGGCTGGATTTCCCGGCCTTCACCTCGCTGGTGCAGGCGGGCATCCGGTTCAACAACTTCCTCGGCTTCGCACTCGCCGCACCGTTGTTCGGGCAGACGGGGCTCGCGGTCGGCGCGGTGCTGACCGGGCTGATCGTGCCGATGGTGAACATCGTGCTGGTGGCGCTGTTCGCCGCCGGCGGGTCGGCGCGTCCCACGCCGCTCGGCGTCGCGCGCGCGCTCGCCACCAATCCGCTGGTGCTCGGATGCGTCGCGGGATTCGCGATGAACGTCGCCGGCGGCGTGCCGCCGGGGGCCGCGCCGCTGCTGCGCGCGCTGGGCGGGGCATCGGTCGCGCTGGGGCTGATGGCGGTGGGCGCGGCGCTGACGCTCGGCAGCCTGCGCGCCCGGCTCGACGTCCAGGCCGCGGCCTGGGCGATCAAGCTGGTGGCGGTGCCGGCCTGCGTGTTCGGGGTCGCCCGGCTGCTCGGCATCGACCCGGCGGTCGCCGTGCTCGCGGTCCTGTTCATGGGCCTGCCCACCGCGTCGACCAGCTACGTGATGGCGCGGCAGATGGGCGGCGACGCGCCGCTGATGGCGGCGATCACCACCAGCCAGCACCTGGCCGCCATCGTCAGCCTGCCGATCCTGGTGGCGCTGCTGCGCTGAGTTGCCGCGGACTCCCCGCTCAGGGGATCTCCACCTCCAGCGACAGCAGCCGGAACGAGCTCGTCTTGCCGTGCCCGTCGAGATTGAGGCTGCCGTTCACGCCGCCCTCCAGCGCATCATCCACGACGAAATTGTACGCGTGCAGCAGCGGCAGGTCGTAGCGCGTGCAGCGCGCGGCACCGCGATGGGCGAACAGCGCCAGCACGCGCGCCTCCGTCACCTGCTCGCCGATCAGCGCGTAATGCGCCGGATCGTACGGGATCAGCGACATGTTCACGCGGTTGCCCTTGTCGCCCGCACGGCTGTGCGCGATGGCGTGCAGCGGAACCTTCTTCATCAGTGGATCTCCCGCGCGCGGCGCAGCGACACCTCCACCGGCACGCGGTCGCGCGGCACGAGGTAGCTGCGGGTCAGGATGCGCGGCGTGACGCGCCAGCGCGCGCCGCCGGTCCCGGCCGGACCGCAGCAGAGCAGTGCCAGCACCTCGCGCGCCGCTTGGTCGCAATCGTCGCGGTGTTCGCCCTCGACGGCGAGGCGGATGCGCACCTCCGGCGGCTCCGGTCCGTCATAACCGCGCCACAGCGCGCCCGCGTCGCTGTCATGCACCGAGGCCACGCCGATCAGGTCCACGCGGGGGCGCACGCGCAGCCCGCGCATCTGCAGCCGGCGCAACAGCACGTCCGCCGTTGCGCGGGCGCGGGCGAGCGCGTTGGGCCCGGCGACCGAGACCTCGCCCTCGCCCAGCCAGCTTCCCTCGAAGCAGGCGGTCACCTTCAGCATCTCCGGCGCCGGCCGCCCCTACGTGCCGCGCACCGCGACGCGGTCGGGGCCTTCCTGCGCCAGCGTGACGTCGGTGATGTCGAGCACCACGTCGG
>JBBCJT010000234.1:0-16596 GCA_037190665.1 Rhodovastum atsumiense
GTCCGCGTACCAGGACGATCCCGCGTAGACGCCCTGCTCATGGCCGGTCCACCACGCGAAGCGCAGCCCGTAGCGCGGGCGGGGGCCTGCGGCGAAGAGGCGCGCGAGTTCCAGCAGCAGCGCCACGCCGGCGAGGTTGTCGGTCGCCCCGTCCTGCCAGGTGCAGTAATGCGCGCCGAGCAGCACGAAGGGCGCTTCCTCGCCGGGGATGTCGGCCACCGGCATGCGCGCCCGGCGCCATTCGCGCCGCGCTTCCGCGACCAGCGTGACCGGCGTTCCGCTGCCGACCAACGCACGCAGCGCCGCGCCGTCCTCGGCGGAGACCTGCGCGGCCGGGATCGTCGGCAGCAGCGCGAGATCGGCATCGCTGGAAGGCGAACCCCATAGCGGCGAGACCTGGACATAGTGCCGGTCCGCACCGCTGGAGACCGCGATCACGCCCACCGCGCCGGCACGCATCGCCCGCAGGCAGGCGTCGTAGCGCGGCAAGCCATCGGTCAACGCGAGACGGCCGGCGAGGTCGCCGCCATCGAGCGCCGCGAGCGGCGCGGTGATCCCCGCGGGCCCCGTGCCCGCGCCGCCGCCGACGCCGGTCGCGCGGATCGTCCGCCCCGCCGCGGTGACCTCCGTCCGCTCCGGCCAGCCGATGAAGGCGTCGAGCTGGTGCACCTCGTGCGCCACGCCGGCCGCGCGCAGCGCCTCGGTGATGATGCCGCAGGCGGCCTCTTCCTCCGGCGAACCGGGCAGCTTCCGGCCCAGCGCGGCGAGGCGCGCGACATCGCCGTGCAGGCGCGCGGGCTGGATGCCACAGGCAGCGGGATCGCGCGGCAGCGACGTCATGGGATGCACCCCGGATGTCCGAACATGGCGGAGACCGGGTGCGCCCTGCGGAACAGCGAGAATATCTTCACCGGCACCTCCGCTGATGCACTATGCTGACACACAAGTCATTCATGACCAAGGCACCGGATATCGACACCGTCGCGACCGCCCCTGCCCTGCACCGAAGCCTGGCGCGCGATATCCTCGCCGGGCTGCGCGCCCGCGGCGCCGCGCCGGGGGAGGAGCTGTCGCGGCTCGCGCTCGCCCGGTCGCTCGGCGTGTCGCGCACGCCGGTGATCGGGGCCATCGCGCTGCTGAACGCGATGGGCGCGGTCCGCGTCGACGGCCGCCGCGTGCGGCTGGCCGACCCGGATGTGGATCCCGCCCCGCTCGCCGCGGAAGCGCCCACGGATGCGTCCGCCGCGCTGATGGTGCGCATCGCCTATGACTGGCGGGGCGGGCACCTGCCGTCCGAGGTCTCGGAACGGCTTCTCCAGACCCGCTACGGCGCGAGCCGCGCGGAGGTCGCGGTCACGCTGCGCCGCCTCGCGGAGGTGGGGGCGGTCGCCCGCAACCGCGGCCATCGCTGGCGCTTCCAGGCGGGCTACGGCCGGCCGGAGGACCGCGCCGCCGCCTACCGCTTCCGCATGATGATCGAGCCGGCCGGCATCCTCGAACCGGGCTTCGCGCTGCCGGAAGGCTGGATCGCGCGCACCCGGGCGGCGCACGAACGCTTCCTCGACCGGACCTGGCGCGAGTTCGATTCGGTCGCCTTCTTCGAGACCAACGCCGCCTTCCACCTGGAACTCGCGCAGGCTTCCGGCAACCGCTACCTCGCCCAGGCCATCGACCAGCAGAACCAGCTCCGCCGCTTCTACAATTACGGCTGGCAGCGCGGGCTGGATCGC
The DNA here is from genome assembly GCA_037190665.1 of Rhodovastum atsumiense. Lineage (GTDB taxonomy): Bacteria > Pseudomonadota > Alphaproteobacteria > Acetobacterales > Acetobacteraceae > JBBCJT01. The sequence continues at coordinate 1,731 of JBBCJT010000234.1, forward strand.
GTGCGCGTCTCCGTCGCCGACCATCTCGGCATCCTCGGCGCGCTCGAAGCCGGCAACCGGACCGAGGCCGCCGAACGCATGTACCGGCACCTGGCCGGCACCGCCGCGCTGCCGTGGCGGCCGGAATCCGTCCGCCCGGGCATTGAACTTTGATCCGCGAGAGTGCAATCGTAGCCCCGCGGCGATAGAGGGGGCGTGGCCGCGGCGTCGGCCCCGGCCCGCGCCATTCTCCGGCCCCCGCATGCCGATGCAGGAGGCCCCCTTATGTCCAACCGCCCCATCACCCGCCGCTGGCTGACCCGCGCCGCCCTCGGCTCGGCCGCCGCCGCGCTCGCGCCCGCGACGGGATGGCTGGACGCGGCGCTCGCCCAAGGCGCCGGGCGGGGCGGGCTGCTGCGCGTCGGCATGGCCGCGCCGAACACCACGCTCGACCCGCACTTCCAGAGCAACGCGCCGAACAACGCCGTCGCCAGCCACATCTTCGACGCGCTGGTCACCAACGACGCGCAATCGGACTCCACGCCGGGCCTCGCCGCATCGTGGCGGCGGATCGACGACACGCACTGGGAATTCACGCTGCGCCCCGACGCGGCGTTCACCGATGGGACGCCGCTGACCGCCGAGGACGCGATCGTGTCCCTGCGCCGCGCCAACGACCTGCCGAGCGTGGCGAGCTTCCGTACCTACACGCGCAGCATCAAGGCGATGTCCGCCCCCGCGCCGCGCACGCTGCTGATCGAGACCGACGGACCTGATCCGCTGCTGCTCAACTCGCTCAGCCGCATCCGCATCATCAGCGCGCGCTTCAAGGACGCGCCCACGCCCGAGTTCAACAACGGCAACGCCGCCATCGGTACCGGCGCCTTCGTGCTGAAGCAGCACATGCCCGGCAACCGCATCGTGCTCACGCGCAACGAGAACTGGTGGGGCCCGAAGCTGCCATGGTCGGAGGTGCAGTTGCTGATCGCCACCGATGACGGCGCGCGGCTCGCCGGACTGCTTGCGGGCGAGTTCGACATCATCGAATCCCTGCCCTCCCAGGGCGCGGAGCGGGTGCGTGCCGACCAGCGTTTCCACATCATCAGCGGCATCTCCGGCCGCGTCGTCTATCTCGGCTTCGATCACCACCGCGATGCCTCGCCCTTCGTCGCGGGGCCGGACGGCAAGCCGCTCGACCGCAATCCGCTGAAGGACCGGCGCGTGCGGCAGGCGCTCGCGCTCGCGATCAACCAGCAGGCGCTGCACGAGCGGGTGATGGAGGGCAGTTCCGCCACCGCCACCCAGTTCCTGCCGAACGGGCGCTTCGGCACGTCCGACGCGCTGAAGCCCACGCCCTACGATCCGGCCCGCGCCCGCGCGCTGCTGAAGGAAGCGGGCTATCCGGACGGGTTCCGGCTGACCGTGCACGGCCCCAACGACCGCTTCATCAACGACGCCAAGCTGGTGCAGGCGGTCGCGCAGATGCTGACCCGCGCGGGCATCCAGGCGCAGGCCGAGGTCATGCCCTGGTCGGTCTACTCCAAGCGCAATCCGCAGGGGGATTTCAGCTTCTACCTCTCCTCCTGGGGCGTGAACACGGGCGAGACCTCGAACCCGCTGAAGGCGATCCTCGCCACCTACGACCGCGCGGCGGGGATGGGGGCGAGCAATGCCGGCCGCTACTCCAACCCGGAGCTGGACCGGCTGCTGGCCGAGGCGCTGCAGACCATGGACGACGAGAAGCGCGGCGCGCTGCTCGGGCAGGCCAGCCGCATCGCCTTCGAGGATGTGGCGATCATCCCGCTGCACCACGAGGTCGCGACCTGGGCCGCGCGCAAGGCCATCACCTACGAGACGCGCGCCGACCAGTACACGCTCGCGATGGGCGTCGGGCAGAAGGGCTGAACCGGACATGACCGACGCACCGCCGAACGCCGAAGCCACCGCGCGCGCCCGCGCGCTCTACGATCTCGGTCCCACCGCGATGTTCGCCGCCAAGGCGGACCCGCGCTTCCACTACGCGATGTACGTGCCGCCGGTCGTCGGCACCGGCGCGAAGGTGGATCTGATCGTCGCCGTGCACGGCACCGGCCGGACCTCGTTCCTCGACTACCGCGACGACCTCGCCGAGTTCGGCCGCTGGAACAACGCCGCCATCCTGTGCCCGATCTTCCCGGTGGGCGTGCGCGGCGACGGCGCGCGCAGCGGCTACAAGTACATCCAGGAGGGCGACATCCGCTACGACAGGGTGCTGCTGGATATCGTCGCCGAGGTGGCGGAGAAGTACGGGCAGGACTGGTCGCGGTTCGCGATGCTCGGCTATTCGGGCGGCGGGCATTTCACCCACCGCTTCGCCATCCTGCACCCGCGGCGCCTGTGGGCGGCCTCGATCGGCGCGCCGGGATCGGTGACGCTGCTCGACCCCGACCGCGACTGGTGGGTGGGCATCCGCGACATCAACGCGAGATTCGGCATCGCCTTCGACAAGGCGGCGCTGGCGAAGGTGCCGGTGCAGTGCATCGTCGGCGAAGCGGACCTCGAGACGTGGGAGATCACGCACCAGCCGGGCAGCACCTACTGGATGGACGGCGCGAACGATGCCGGCCGCACCCGGCCCGAACGCTCCCGCGCGCTGGCGGACTCCTTCGAGAAGGCGGGCGTGAAGGTCCGCTTCGACGTCGTCCCCGGCGTGTCGCATGACCGTGCGCGGGTGATGAATCGCGTGAAGGACTTCCTGGCCGACGTGCTCGCGCAGCGGCGGAAGGGCTGAGACGATGCCCGGCATGATCGTCGCCCCGCAGCCCGAAGCGGCCGAGGCCGGGGCGCTAGTCCTGCGGCGCGGCGGCAACGCGGTGGATGCCGCCATCGCCGCCGCCTTCGTGCAGGGCGTGGCCGATCCGCTGATGGCCGGCATCGGCGGCTTCGGCTCCATGCAGGTCTACCTGCCGAAGCGCGGCGTGCACGAGGTGCTGGAGTTCTACGCCCGCGCGCCCCTCGCCGCCCGGCCGGACATGTGGCTGGACAAGCTGCGCGGCCAGTCGCGCGACGGCTTCGCCTTCCTGCTCGAAGGCGGGATCAGCGAGCAGGGCTACCTCGCCGTCTGCACGCCGGGCAGCGTGAAGGGCTATGCCGAGGCGTTGTCGCGCTACGGCACCTTCGACTGGGCGGATGCGATGGCGCCCGCGATCGCGCTCGCCCATCGCGGGGTGATGGTGCGGCCGCACATGCACTGGTTCTGGTCGCAGGACCAGAAGGGCAGCGGCCAGGTCAACACCATCGACAAGCTGCGCCTGACGCGCACCGGGCGGGAGCTGTATTTCCGCGCCGACGGCAGCGTGAAGCGGCCCGGCGACATGCTGGTGAATCCGGACATGGCCCGCACGCTGGAGCGGCTGGCCAAGGGCGGGCCGGAGCTGTTCTACACCGGCGCGCTCGCGGACGAGATGGCCGCCGACTTCGCCGCCAATGGCGGGCTGATCGCGAAGGACGATTTCGCCGCCTACAAGCTCTCGGTCGTGCAGCCGATCTGGGGCTCCTACCGGGGGCACCGCATCTCCACCAGCCCGCCGCCCGCTTCCGGCATGTCCATGCTGCAGGTGCTGCACATGCTGGAGCATTTCGACCTCGCAGCCCTCGGCCACAGCAGCACGGAGCATGTGCGCCTGCTCGCCGAGGCGATGAAGCGCATGACCATCGACAAGGACCGGCACATGGGCGACCCGGCCTATGTCGACGTCCCCGTCGAGCGCCTGATCTCGCCTGCCTATGCGGCGGAGCTCGCGGCCTCGATCCGATGCGGCGAGCGGGCGCAGGTGAAGCGGCTCGACCGCTCCGACCGCGACACCACGCACATCTCCGTGGTCGACGGCGAGGGCAACGCGGTCGCGATCACCCACACGCTGGGCAGCCCGTCCGGCGCGATCACCGAAGGACTCGGCTTCATCTACAACGGCACGATGAGCCGCTTCGATCCGCGCCCCGGCCACGCCGCCTCCATCGCGCCGGGCCAGCGGCGGGCGAGCTCCGCCGCGCCGACCATCGTGTTCAGGGACGACAAGCCCTTCATCGTGCTCGGCGCGCCGGGCGGCAGCTACATCGCGCCCGCGGTCGCGCAGGGCATCATGAACGTGATCGATTTCGGCATGACGATGCTTGAGGCGGTGGCCGCGCCGCGCGTGATGGCCGTGTCCGACGCCATCGACGTGTCCAACCGGATCACGCACGAGGTGACGGATGCGCTCACCGCCGACGGCTACGACGTGAAGCGGTCCTGGATGACCTATGCCTTCGCCGGGCTGCACGGGATCCGCATCGTGGACGGGCGCCTCGATGGCGGTGCGGACCCGCAGCGCGACGGGATGGCCCTGCTGGTGACATGACAATGGAGACACCGCGCACGTGAGCACGCCGCTTCCCCGCGCCTCCCTCGCCTCGCGCAACGTCGATCCGCGCGGCATCTCGGCCTTTCTCGATGCCGTGGCGGCGGACGGGATCGAGCTGCACAGCTTCATGCTGTTCCGTGGCGGCGCGGTGGCGGTGGAGGCGTTCTGGAAGCCGTATGCGCCCGACATCCCGCACATGCTGCATTCGGCCACCAAGAGCTGGACGGCGACCGCCATCGGCCTGCTCATCGACGAAGGACGGCTGAAGCTCACCGACCGCGTCGTCTCCTTCTTCCCGGAGCACCTGCCCGAAACCGTCAGCGACAACCTCGCCGCGATGACGGTGCGCGACCTGCTGACCATGCAGTCCGGCCACAGCACCGGACTCTCGGGCGGCGAATGGCGCGGCATGCGGGAAAGCTGGATCCGCGCCTTCTTCCGCGAGCCGGTGGAGGACGTTCCCGGCCGCCACTTCATGTACAGCAGCGGCTCCTCCTACATCCTCTCCGCCATCGTCAGCCGGATCACCGGCCACAGGATGAGCGAGCTTCTCGAAGAGAGGATCTGCCGGCCGCTGGGCATGGGGCCGATCCAGTGGGACGTGTCGCCCGAAGGGGTCAGCACCGGCGGCAACGGCCTGTCCTGCACCACCGAGGATTTCCTGAAGTTCGGCGTGCTGCATCTCCGGGACGGCGAATGGAACGGGCAGCGCATCCTGTCCGAGAGCTTGGTGCGGGAGGCGACGCGCGGGCAGGTGGCCGAGGTCTGGATGGGCAGCTTCGACGGCCGCCGCTACGGCGCACGCGACCCCGCCGGCCCGCGCGCGGAGGAACGGCGGGAAGGCTACGGCTATCACTGGTGGATGGCGCCCAACGGCGGCTACTTCGCCTCCGGCCTGTTCGGCCAGCAATGCCTCGTCCTGCCGGGGCAGGATGCCGTCATCGCCTTCACCGCGGCGCTGGCCCCGCGCGACCGGCGGCTGACGGACCATCTCTGGCGGCACGTGTTCCCGGCACTGGGCGCCGCACCTGTCGCGACCTCGGAGGAGGAGGCGCTGCAGGCCCGCATCGCGCAGCTTCGCCTGCCCGATCCGGCAGGGTCCGCGCGCGGGACTCTCGCCGCGCGGATCGGCGGCCGCAGCTTCGCCATCGCCCCCAACGCGGACGGGATCGAGAGCGTGAGCTTCGAGTTCGCATCCGATGCCGGCCGCTTCACGCTCCGCGACGACCGCGGCACCCACACCGTCTCCTTCGGCCTGGGCCACGGCGTGGACGGCGAGACGACGATGACGGGGCACATGCTTCATCACGCCTACCAGCCCGAGCGCATGCGCGTCGTGGCGCGGGGCGTGTGGACCGATGCGCACACCTTCCTGATGACGTGGCGCTTCGTGGAGACGGCGTTCTGCGACACGGTGACCTGCCGCTTCGACGGCGACCGCGTCGTGCTGGACCGCAGCGTGAACACCAATTCGAGCGGGCTCAGCCGGCCGGCGGTCGAAGGGAGGCTCGTGGCGCAACACGCATGAGCTGACAACCATCCGCAACAGGGACGCTGGGATCATGACGACAGAACGAAAAGCCGGCCGTTCACGGCATGCGCTGACGGGGCTCGGCCTCGCCGTCCTGATGGCGCCGATGCCGCTCGCCGCGCAGACGATCACCATCGGCCTCGCCGCGCCGGCGACCACCGTCGACCCCCATTTCTTCAACGGCACGCCGACGAAGGCCCTGGCGCTGCACATCTTCGACCGGCTGGTGGAGCAGGACCTCAACAACAAGCTGGTGCCCGGCCTCGCGCTGAGCTGGCGGCCGCTGGAGGAGACGGTCTGGGAGTTCAGGCTGCGGCCCGGCGTGCGCTTCAGCAACGGCCAGCCGCTGCTGCCCGAGGACATCGCCTTCACGGTCGAACGCGCGCGCGACGTGCCCAACAGCCCCGGCGGCTTCGCCGGCATCGTGCGGCAGATCACCCGCGTCGAGATCGTCGACCCGACCACGATCCGCATCCACACCAACGCGCCCGCGCCCAACCTGCCCAACGACCTGTCGAACCTCGCCATCATCTCGAAGGCCGTGGGCCAGGGCGCGACCACGGAGGACTACAACACCGGCAAGGCCGCGATCGGCACCGGCCCGTTCCGGCTGGTCCGCTTCACGCACGGCCAAGGCATCGACTACGAGCGCAACAACGACTGGTGGGGCCCGCGGCCGGACTGGGAGCGCGCTTCGTTCAAGTACCTGCCGAATGCGGGCGCGCGCAGCGCGGCGGTGCTGTCGGGCGCGGTGGACGTGATCGATGCGCCCTCGCCCAACGACCTGCCGCGCTTCAGCCAGAACCCCGACTTCAAGGTCTATTCCCATCAGGGCATGCGGCTGATCTACCTGGCCCCGGACCAGGGCGGCGACGATCCCTCCGCCTTCATCACCGGCGCTGACGGCCAGAGGCTGGAGCGCAATCCGCTGCGCGACCAGCGCGTCCGCCGCGCGCTGTCGATCGCCATCAACCGCGAGGCATTGTCGGAACGGGTGATGCAGGGCACGGCATCGCCCAACGGGCAGTGGGTGCCGGAAGGGACGTATTCGTACAATCCGGACGCCCGGGTGCCGCCCTTCGATCCGGACGGGGCGAAGAGGCTGCTCGCCGAGGCCGGCTATCCGAACGGCTTCCGGATCACCGTGCATGCCACCAACGATTCACGCCCCACGGACCCGATCACCGTTCAGGCCGTGGCGCAGATGTGGGCGCGGATCGGCGTGCCGACCACGGTGGAGACGATGCCCGCGGCGGCCTTCTCCTCGCGCTCGCTCAAGCGCGAGTTCGCCATGAGCCTGTGGGGCTGGGGCAGCAACTCGGGCGAGTCCGGCTACGCGCTGATCAACGTCGTCAACACGCCCGACCGCGCCCGCGGCACCGGCGCCTACAACAGGGCGTGGTACTCGAACCCCGCGGTCGACGCGCTGACCGCGAAGGCGATGTCCACGCTGGACGCGGACGCCCGCGAGGCGCTGCTGCGCGAGGCGGTCGGCGTCGCGATGAACGATGTCGGCTTCATCCCCCTCTATCAGCTCCGCAACTTCTGGGTGGCGCGGAAGGGGATCGTCTATGAGGCGAGCGGACATGAGCGGACCAACGCCATGGCCGCCCATATCGCGAAGCCCTGACAGGCGGACCGCCGCTGCCGGGGCAACGGCAGCGGCGGCCCCCGGCGGCCTGGTGTCAGTTGCGCGGATGCGCGCGCATGGCCGCCGTCATCTCCGAACTGCCCGCGTTGCCGCTGTCGTAGGTGATGTTGGAGCGGGAGGCGTACAGCACCGGCGCGGAGAACAGCGGGATCAGCACGCGCGCGTCGATGGCGCGCCGCCCCGCCGCCTGCAGGAAGGCCACCCGCTTCGCCGGATCGGGTTCGGCGATCGCCGCCTGCACGTTGCGGTCCACCTCCGCATCCGACCAGCCGGCACGGTTGCTCGCACCGAGCTTCCGCGCCGGATCGAAGGTGTGGAACACGGCGGCGAGCGTGTAGTTCGCATCGCCCATCGTGTTGCTCCATGCGCCGAGGAACAGCGGGCTCGGGTTGTTGTTGGGGCGGATGCGGCCGAAATAGACGCTCGCGGGGATCGCCTGGACGTCCACGCGGATGCCGATGCGGGCCAGAAGCTGCCCGACCGTCTGGCAGACCTGCGCGTCGGCGACGTAGCGGTCGTTGGTGCAGGTCAGCGTGGTGGCGAACCCGTTCGGGTAGCCCGCCTGCTGCATCAGCGCCTTCGCTTCCTCGACATCGAAGGGATCGGGCTGCGCGTCATCGACGTTGCCGGTGATCCCCTGCACGCCGATCTGGCTCGCGATCCGCCCATAGCCGTTGAGCAGGCTGCGGTTCATTCCGTCGCGGTTCATCGCGAGCGACATCGCGCGGCGCACCCGCGCATCGCGCAGCGGATTGCGGTTGTCGCCGGGTCCCGCCTGCTGGCCCGACTTGTCGGTGAGGTTCACGCCGACGAACATCACCCGCGTCGAGCTGCCCTGATGCACGGTGATGCCCGCGCGCGTGGCCAGCATCGCCGCATCGCGGATCGGCACCGCCTCGATCAGGTCGACATCGCCCGCAAGCAGGGCCGCGACGCGCGCGGCATCGTTCGCGATCACCTTGAACTGGACGCGGTCCCATTCCGCCTTGGTGCCCCAGTAGTCGCGGAACGGCGCCAGCACCAGCGTGTCGCGTCCGGTGTAGGAGACGAGGCGATACGGCCCGGTGCCGATCGCGGCCTTGCCGGAGTTGAAATCGTCCGTCGAAGCGCCTTCCGCCACGCGCTTCGAGAGCATCTGGAGCTTGGCGATCTGGTTCAGCAGCATCGGGTGGTGCTGCTGGGTGACGAGGTCGACGGTGTAGTCGTCCACCTTGCGCACCTCGGTCACGCCGAGAAGGTAGCTCGTGTATGGCGCGGGGTTGTTCGGGACGTTCGGCACCCGCTGCAGGGTGAACACCACGTCGTCCGCCGTGAACGGCGTGCCGTCATGGAAGGTCACGCCGCGGCGCAGATGGAAGCGCCAGACATTGTCGCCGACCGGCGTCCAGGATTCGGCGAGATCGGCATGCAGCTTGCCGAACTGGTCGATGTCTGTGAGCGCGCCGTAGATGTGCTGGTTGTAGGCGATGCTCGTATCCAGCAGCAGGAAGTGCGGATCGAGATTGGGCGTGCCGGTCGTCCCGACACGCAAATCCGCGGCCTGCGCGGCCGACGCCATCGACAGGCCGGCAAGGATGGAGAACAGCCTGACCAGCCGTCCCGGACTCGTCCCCGATCGCCTGGGCGTAACGTGTTGCACTGATGGCCCCCTTGTTCTGGTTGCTCGGCGGGCTGCGCGACGGTGGCGCTTCCTGCAACGAACTTGCGGCCTTCGCCGCCGGCCATCCAATACGAATCGCACACCTCCTCATGAGGCGCGGTTATGGGGGCGGAGCGGGGGAGAGGGGTTCGGGACGGGTGCGTGCGCTGCACAACCGGCCATTGAACGTCACGCGCCCGCCGGAAGGCGCCTTCGCCACAGATGCTGGCTGACCTCCGGCCCTTGGTGCAATCCGCTTGCGATCACCGGTCAGGCGGCCGGGGCGCTGAACAGATCAGGCACCGCACCGGCCCGCGCAGCGTATGCGGTGACGTTACGGGCTCACCACGCGGCCGGCTACAACCCCGCCGAGCCTTGCCGATGGCGCCTCGTCAGGGGGCGCAGCAACGGTATCAGCCATCGAGGGGCCGCACCGCTATCCGGCGTTGCCCGACGCGTCCTTCGGCCACAGATCGGCCCGCCAGCGCAGCAGGATCAGCGCCGTGCTGGCGAAGCCGAGCGCGCCGTACAGCGTCGCCGTGCCGGCGAAGCCCAGCGTCTCGATCAGCGGCCCGGCGGCGAGCAGTCCGATCGGTAGCCCGTACACCGCGAGCGTTCGCATCCCCATGATGCGCCCGCGCAGCGCCGGCGGCGCGCCGCGCAGCAGCAGCACCGCCATCGGCAGGATGCACATCCCCTGCGCAACGCCGATCAGCACCAGCACCGGCAGCCCCGTCGCGACGCTGCCGCTCTGCCCGAACACCACGATCAGCGCGTGCCAGGCGAGGCTCGCCAGCACCATCATCCGCGCCGGCCGGACCGCGGCCCCCATGCGGCTGAGGAGCAGCGCGGCCATGATCGCCCCCAGCCCGCCGCCGGCGAGCAGATAGCCCAGCCCCGTCTGGCTCGTGCCGTACACCTCGCGGGCCACGTAGGGCAGCAGGCCGAGCAGGAAGGGATAGGCCGTCAGATTGACGAGGAAGGCGAGGATCATCGCCGCGAGCTGGGCCGGCGCCTCCCACACCGCGCGCGCCGCATCGCGCAGGTCGCCCCAGGGCGAGATGCGCGTCGGCACCCCCGCGCCGGCCGGCCGGCCGGCGATGCCGAGCGTCAGCAGCGCGCTGACGACGTAGAGCACGATCACCACGGCATAGGCCCACCCCATGCCAAGCAGCGCCACCACGCCCGCACCCGCGAGCGCGCCGGCGATCCGCGCCGAATCCGTGGTGATGCGCCCGAAGCTGATCGCGCTCATCAGCCGGTCGGACGGCATCGTCTCGCCGACCAGCACGGTGCGCACGCTCATCTCCGACGGTCGCACCATCCCCGAGGCGCCGGAGATGACGAGGACGAGGACGGGGGAAAGCATGCCGGCGACGAACAGCCCCAGCACCACCATGGCGAGCAGCGCGTAGCTCACGCGCATCAGGCCGAGCAGGTTGCGGTGGCCGATCCGGTCGCCCGCCAGTCCGAACGCGGGCGCGATCAGCGTACCGAGGAACTGCAGCGATCCGAAGACCGTGAGCAGGAACACGGACTCCGTCTGGACCAGGATGTACCAGCCGAGGATCAGCGTCTCCATCTCGAACGCCCAGGAGGTCGCGAGATCGGAGGGCCACTGGAAGCGGTAGCTGCGGATGGCGAAGGGCGCGAAGGCCGAAAGGCGGGCCGGCTGCTTCATGTCGGGCGGCTGGCTGGCTGGAGTGGCGTCGGGCCATCGCTTCGCACGCGAGGAGCCGCGGGGATGCCCATCCTCTCCCTTGTGCGGGAACCATGCGGACGGGCCGAGGCAGGAAGCATCCCGCAAGGTCCCCTCTCCCGCTTGGCGGGAGAGGGACAGGGTGAGGGGGTTTGCGCGGGGGCGAGACGGCGCCGTGGTGCCGGCGGACGCACCCTCACCCCGGCCCTCTTCCGCACGCGGGAGGGGGAGAAGGCAAGGAGCGTCGCGCAACGTCCCCTCTCCCGCCCGGCAGGAGAGAGACACAGTGAGGGGAGACGCGCGGGGGCGAGACGGCACCGTGATGCTGGCGGACGCACCCTCACCCCGGCCCTCTCCCGCACGCGGGAGAGGGAGTAGGCAAGGAGCGTCGCGCAACTTCCCCTCTCCCACCAGGCGGGAAAGGGACGGAGTGAAGGGGGTTGGGCGGGGGCGAGACATCGCCGTGGTGTTGGTCGGCGGACCCTCGCGGCGGCCCTCTCCCGCAGGCGGGAGAGAGAGATTTCCCGCTCGCCCCGAAATCGCGGGAGAAAGATCGTGGGGCCGGGCGCGTCAGCGATCCGCGCCGCGCGTATCATGCCCGCCCGTCCGACACGGCGAAGGCGCAAGCCGCCCTCGCCAGCCCGGTTGTCACCGGTCACGCTTCCCCCTCGTTGGCGTCCTCCCGGGAGCCTGTCACGCCCGGGCGGACACCGATACCGCCCGTGTCAGGCGGGCAGGGCTGCCGTGATGATGATCTCGATCAGGTCGCCTTCCGGCATGCGGGACTCGACGAAGGAGCGCACCGGGCCGAACCCGTGCGGCATCCACGCATTCCACACCTCGTCGAAGGCCGGCTTGTTGTCATGGTCGGTGACCACGACTTCCGCCTTCACGATGCGGGTCCGGTCGAGCCCGGCTTCCTTCAGGTAGCCGTCGAGCTGCCCCAGCACGCCCCGCGTCTGCGCACGGATGTCCTGCGTGCGGTCCGGTGAAACGCCCACGGCCCACATGAAGCCGCCGCCGCCCGGCAGGCGGTAGATCGCCATGGCGGATTTGCTCGGCAGTTCCGAACTGCGGATGCGCGAAATGTCCTGTGCCGTCATGTCCGTCTCCATTCCCGAATGAAAAGCCGCCGCTTCGCGGTCAGGCCTCGTCGGCCGCGGCCAGCCCCGCGGTCTCCAGCACCGCCGCCACCCCCGCATCGCCGGGCAGCCCGCCCCAGGGGAACAGCGTGTTCACATGCCCCATCTTCCGGCCCGGCCGCGCCTCGGTCTTCCCGTAGTGATGCGGGATCAGGCCCGGTGCGGAGACGATGCGCGGCCACAGGCCGATCTCGTCGGGGCCGACAAGGTTCTTCATCACCGCATCCGCATGCCGCATGGCGGGCGGCAGCTTCAGGCCGGCCACCGCGCGGACATGCGCCTCGAACTGGCTCATGGGGCAGGCGTCCATGGTCCAGTGGCCGGAATTGTGCGGCCGGGGCGCGATCTCGTTGGCGAGCACGAAGCCCTCGCGGTCGAGGAAGAACTCGACGCAGAGCAGCCCGACCAGATCCAGCGCCTCGGCCACCCGGGTCGCGGCGGCGCGGGCGGCGGCGGCCGCCTCCTGCGTCACGCGGGCCGGGGCGAAGGTCAGGTCGAGAATGCCGTCGCGGTGGCGGTTCTCCACCGTGTCGAAGGCGGAAACCGCGCCGTCCGCGCCCCGCGCCAGCACCACGGACAGCTCGGCGGCGAAATCGACGAAGCCTTCCAGCACCAGCGGCTTCGGTGCCAGCCGGGCGAAGGCGGGCGCGAGGTCAGCGGGGTCGCGCAGCACCGCCTGGCCCTTGCCGTCGTAGCCGAGCCGGCTGGTCTTGAGCACGGCGGGCAGGCCGAGCGTGGCGACCGCCGCCTCCAGCTCCGCCAGCGAGGACACCGCCGCCCAGGGCGCGGTCTTCACGCCGGCGCCGTTGAGGAAGGTCTTTTCCGCGAGCCGGTCCTGGCTGATGCGCAGCACCGCGGGCGACGGCCGCACCGGCACCAGCGAGGCGAGCAGGTCGAGCCCGGCCGCGCTCACGTTCTCGAACTCGAAGCTGACCACGTCCACCGCGCCGGCGAAGGCGCGCAGCGCCGCCTCGTCCTCGTAGTCGGCGACGGTGATCGCGGTCGCGACCTGTGCGGCCGGCCCGTCCGCCTCGGGCGAGAGGATGTGCGTGCGGTAGCCCAGCCGGGCGGCCGCCATCGCCGACATGCGGCCGAGCTGGCCGCCGCCGACGATGCCGATCGTCGCCCCGGGCGGGAGCGGGCGGCTCACGGGTCGGACGGCGCCTCGGCCACCGCCTCGGTCTGGGCGGCACGGTAGGCATCGAGCCGGGCGGCGAGCGCGGGATCGGTGCCGGCGAGGATCGCGGCCGCCAGCAGCCCGGCATTGATCGCCCCGGCGCGGCCGATCGCGAGCGTGCCCACCGGGATGCCGGCCGGCATCTGCACGATCGACAGCAGCGAATCCTGGCCCTTCAGCGCGTGGCTCTCCACGGGCACGCCGAGGACCGGCAGCGACGTGAAGGCGGCCATCATGCCGGGCAGGTGCGCGGCACCGCCGGCGCCCGCGATGATCACGCGCAGCCCCCGCCCGCGCGCGGCCTTGGCATAGGCGGCGAGGCGGTCGGGCGTGCGGTGCGCGGAGACGATCCGCGCCTCATGCGGCACCTGGAGCTGGGCAAGCACCTGCGTTGCGTGCTGCATCGTCGCCCAGTCGGATTGCGAGCCCATCACCACGCCGACCAGCGGTACCGGCGCGCTCACGCGATGATGTCCGGCACCAGCCGGCTCTCCAGCCAGGAGATCTCGTCCTTCAGCTTCAGCTTGCGCTTCTTCAGCCGCTGAAGCTGCAACTGATCGGCGGCCGATGCCGCGAGACGGGCAATCACCGTGTCCAGGTCGCGATGCTCGCTGCGCAGCTCGTTCAGCCGGCGCAGAAGCGTGTCCCGATCGGTCAGCATCGCGTTCCTGATATCACGGCACTGCGCCCCGACATACGTCCATGGGAGCATCGCGGGGCTCCCGGCGGGTGCAACCACAAATTGCAATGGAAGTGCCATACCGGACCCGCTACGCTCCCCGAGCTGGATGAACGAACGGAGGTTCCATGAGCCTGCAAGCGCGCATCGAGTCCCTTAGGGAACGTCATGCCGGGGTCGAGGCCCGGCTTGCCGACGAGGCGCTACGGCCGCGCCCGGACGATGAGGCCGTCGTGAAACTCAAGCGCGAAAAACTGCGGCTCAAGGAGGAGATGGAGCGGCTGCGGGGTCAGCCGGGCCGCGCCTAGGCGGCGTCGGCCGTATCCGGGGCGGGGGGCGGCGGAACCGAACGCCCCTCGCGCTCGAGCCGCTCATTGGCCTGCGCGACCATCGCGTTCAGGTCCGTCTGCGTACACAGCCCCAGGATCACCGGATCGCGCGGCTTGATGTTGGCCGAGTTCCAGTGGGTCTTGGCCCGCACCTTCTCGATCGTGTCCTTGGTGGTGCCGAGCAGCTTGCCCACCTGCGCATCGGTGAGCTGCGGATAGTTGCGCAGCAGCCAGGCGATGCCGTCCGGCCGGTCGTTGCGCTTGGCCACGGGCGTGTAGCGCGCGCCCTTCGACCGCTTGGGCAGCGGAATGGCCGTCGCGGCGAGCTGCAGCCGGTAGGCGGGATCGGCCTCGGCGCGGGCGATCTCCTCCTTGGCGAGCTGGCCGTTGGCCACCGGGTCGTAACCCACGATGCCCTGCGCCACCTCGCCATCGGCGATCGCCTGCACCTCCAGCGGATGCATGCCCACGAAGGCGGCGATCTGCTCGAAGGTCAGCGCGGTCTTCTCGATCAGCCACACGGCGGTGGCCTTGGGCATGAGCGGTGTGCTGGTCATCGGCGCGGATCCCTGTCAATGCGGGCAGGCCCGCGGCAGGCGGGCCGTATGTCGGGGCCGCCGCGGGGGGTCAAGCCCCGTTCCGGGCCTGATATAGGAAG
>JBBCJT010000235.1:0-16088 GCA_037190665.1 Rhodovastum atsumiense
GCCTGGCTGTCATAGGCCCACATATGGACCACCTGGTTGAGCTGGCCCTCGACCGTCACGTACCAGCCCATGCAGCGGCCGAGATACTTCTGCTGCAGCGGCCAGGCCGCGGAGCGGTACAGCTCCACGAAGTCCGGCACCTTGTTGGGGCGGACGGTGTAGATGCGCAGGTCGAGGATCATCGCTTGATTGGCTCCATGCCGTGTGGGCGGGCGGCAGGCTCGCGCGGCGTCCGCGATCTGTCCACCGAGAGCATTTTCCGCTTGCGCAGAGCCGGCACCGGCTGATCGAAAAGGCTTTAGCGGAGCCGGATGCCCTGCGGCCGGATCAGCCCGTCTGGATGACCCTCGAAGCCCGAGACCGTGTCGCGCACGGCCCACAGCCAGCGCAGGTGGTACAGCACCATGTGCGGCCGGTCCTCGAGGTAGATCTCGCTCGCCTCGCGATACAGCGCGATGCGGCGATCCACATCCGTGGTCTGCCGCGCCGCTTCCAGCGCGCGGTCGAGCGCGGGGTTGCAGTACTTGCCGCGGTTGAGGAACCCGTCGCAGGCGAGCCAGACCGAGACGTTGCCGTCCGGATCCGCACGGCCGGACCAGATGCCGATATAGGCGTCGAAATCGCCGCGATCCGCCGCACTCACCATCGCCGCCGCGTCGGTGACCATGATGCGGATGTCGAAGCCCGCTTCCGCCGCCATGGCCTGGATCACCTGCGCGACCTGCCCTTCGAGCGGGCTCTGGCTGACGTTCAGCACGAAGGACACCCGCTCGTGCCCCGCTTCCTTCAGCAGCGCGCGGGCGCGGGCGAGGTCGCGCGGCGGCACGGGGCGCGCGGGGTTCCAGAAGCGCCCCTCCGGCGGCTCCATCTGGTTGGAGGGCACGTACTGCCCGTCCATGACGACCTGGTTGATGACGGTGCGATCGACGGCCGCTTCCAGTGCCGCGCGCACGCGCGGATCGCGCGCCAGCGGCGACTGCGCGCGCGGGCCGTTCGTGATGTTGAAGCTGATCGTGTAGTAGCCGACCGCCGTCTCCGCGATCAGCTTCAGCCGCGCATCGGCCTGCACGTCGCGGATATCGGTGGGCGGCAGGCGCTCGATCATGTCCAGCGCGCCGGCGCGCAGGTTGAGCAGCCGCACCGACCCGTCGGGGATCGGCCGGATGACGATGCCGTCCAGATGGATGCGCCCCGCATCCCAGTACCCGTCGAAGCGCGCCAGATCGACGCGTTCCTGCGCGATGCGGCGGACGAAGCGGAACGGCCCGGCGCAGACCGGCCCGCGCGCGATCGCGGCGGGATCGCCGAGCGTGGCGGGCGAGAGCATCATCCCGGCCCGGTCGGTCAGCGCGACCAGCAGCGGCGCGTACGGGCGGCTGAGCCGCAGCCGCACGGTGCGCTCGTCGACCACCTCCACGCCGGTCAGCGGCCCCAGCTCCCCCTTGCGCCGGCTTTCGCGCGCGGTGCGGTAGCGTTCGAGATTCGCGGCGACCGCGGCCGCATCCATCGGTGCGCCATCATGGAACGTCACGCCCGGCCGCAGGGTCAGCGTCAGCGCCAGCCGGTCCTCCGACCACGCCCAGGCGGTCGCGAGCTGCGGCACGACGGACAGGTCGCGGCCGAGATCGACGAGCCGGTCGCACACCGGCGCGAAGGCGATCCGATCCACGAAAGCCCCGCTCTGCGCCGGGTCCAGCATGTTCGGGTCATCCTGGATACCGATGCGCAGCGTCCCCTGCGCGAAGGCGGGCGCGGCGAGGAGCGACAGCAGGAACAGCCGGAGGATACGGGACATGCGCAAAGCCTGTGACCAACCCCGGCCGGGAGGATAGCGACTTTTCCGCCGAGGCGGAGCCGCCTGCGAGGCCGGATGGTGGACGTCGTCCAGCGCGCGCGAGTTCGGCACGCCGGGCGGCCTCGCCCGGCTGGCCGGCATTCGGTGGTGAGCCATCCCGCCGGATCGACCGGCGTTCGTACCCTGTTCGAGGGTCCGCCGTGAAAGGATTGACCCCGTCAGGGCATAGCTGCCCGGCTGGCCCCGGCTGCTAAGCAGCCGGGCGAGTTACCGGTCAGCAACGCCTGCCCGAGCGCCAGAATGTGGAGCGACCCTAGTTCGAATGGTCTTGCGTATCGGCTTCTGAAGATGTCGGAACCATCAAATAACTATGCAAGCCATATCCATATACTTCGATTTAAATCATACAGAAAAATTATGTGATTTGTGAAATGTGATAAAATTAAGGCTCTATGTCATCCATATTTAAAGTCTATTTTTCTTCGACATGAAATCGAGATTCATATATAGTGCCTCAATAAATTTCGAAGAGGAGGAGTTCATGGGATCCGTAGCGAACCCAAGACTTCTCGCTAACCAGCTTATAGTAAGCGAGATGTTACGGAAGCGGCAGGTGAATCTTGACAGCGATCCGAGCTACTGGACAGCCCTGAACGGCGCCCTGATGAGCTGCAACGAGCTGGACATCGACGAGATCACCAAGGCGGAAGTCCGGGCGCTCATCGTCGCGATGCGACCGGCGGAGCGGCCCGCCTGACGTCCCGCCCCTGTCGGCCGGCCGCGGGCCGGACCTGCTGATACCCGAAGAACCTACCCGACGCCGGGACGGCCGCGCCTGAGCTGTACCAGCGCCGCCTCCACCGCGGCCTCGCGGGTGCCATAGCCGGCGGCGGCCCAGTCCAGCGGTTCGTCGCTCATGTTCCGCACGAACCACAGGCCGGCGGTCGCCTCGCTCATCGGCGCCTGCTCCACGCACAGGTCGGTCGCGACGAGGTGCCCCTCCGGGTGCCTCTCCATGATGAAGCCGTCATCGGTGACGAGGAACTGGCCCATCCTGGCGAAACGCCCGCGAGGTGCGGGGGTTTTCGGCTGGCGGAGGGCGAGGCCTGCGCCCGATTCGACAGCTGGTTCCACGTGGCCGCCACCGCATCCGCGTGCGTCGGACAATCGCCTCTGCCGGTCGAGGCAGCCGGCCGACTGTCCTCCTGATGGAATCCCGCGGCCCGCCCCTTCCGACCGGGAGTGTGTTTGCTCCGTCGGGATCAGGTTGATCCGGCAGGTCCCGCCTACCCCGACCTTCTCCCGCAGGCAGTAGCTTTGCGGAAGGGCAAGCACGGTCTCGCAAGCTTCCCTCTCCCGCCCGGCGGGAGAGGGAGGGGCCCGCGCTTGCGCGGGAGGGTGAGGGTTCCGCGAAGAGGCG
Source organism: Rhodovastum atsumiense (assembly GCA_037190665.1). Lineage (GTDB taxonomy): Bacteria > Pseudomonadota > Alphaproteobacteria > Acetobacterales > Acetobacteraceae > JBBCJT01. Next base: position 3,216 of record JBBCJT010000235.1, read on the forward strand.
AAACCGCACCGTCACGCTGTCGGAAGCACCCTCACCCCGGCCCTCTCCCGCTTGGCGGGAGAGGGGGAAGGCGGGCAGTCGTTTCGCAAGATCTCGCAGGCGGGAGAGTTGGGGAGCCGCCCGGCCTCACGCGGATGCCGACGGGAAGATCTCCGGCAACGCCGGGCGGTCTCAGTCCCGCAACGGCACCCGGAGCGTGACGCCGGGTGCAGGCGTGAACAGCCGCGCGTCGCGATCGGCGGGCGAGCCGCCCGGGCGGAACGTCTCGCCGCGATAGGTACTGGGAGGCTCGATCACGCCCGGCGCGACCTCGGGCAGCGCCACGGCATCCCCGACCGAGCGCACGTCCCGGTTCGGGATCGGCGCGTCCTGGAAGGTCGAGATCGGCGGCGGGGGCGGCGGCACCGGGGGCACGGGCAGCGGCGGCTGGCGCGCCCCCTGCGCCGCGGCGACGGCGATCTGCAGCAGCAACGCCGGCAGGATGGCTCTACGCACCATGGGGCAGCGGCCTGACGCCACGCGGATCGGCAGGCGGGTTGGTGGCGGGCACGCCCAGCGGCGCGTCGCGGCCCGTGTGCCAGGCGTGCAGCGCCCAGTGGACGGAGGGGAAGGCGATCTCCTCCCAGGGGATGGCGTCCCAGGCGAACAGCCGCGTCTCCAGCGTCTCCTCGCCCGGGGAGAAATGCGGGGTGGCGAGCCGCGCGCGATGGATCACCTGCACCTGGCCGATCCGCGCGATGCTGTAGATCGCGAGCACGCCCTCGATCGCCAGCGCGGCGTTCGCTTCCTCGCGAGCCTCGCGCAGCGCGCCCTCGGCGCAGGTCTCGCCGAACTCCATATAGCCGGCGGGAAGGGTCCAGTAGCCGGCGCGCGGGTCGATGGCGCGGCGGCAGAGCAGCACGCGCCCGTCCTCGGACACGGCGACCGATCCGACCACGATCTTGGGGTTCTGATAGGCCACGAAGCCGCAGGCGGCGCAGACGTCGCGCTCGCGCGTATCACCGTCGGGCACCCGGCGTTCGAACTGCGGCATCGGCGCCAAGGTGGCCCCGCGCAGGTCCCGCATCAACGGGACGGAAGAACACGAAACGTATCAGACGGGGGCGGCGTGCTGGCGGATGGGGAGGTGGTGGCACCGGCTTTCGCCACGCCCTTCTTCAGCAGGCATGAGCGGGCAAGGACCGCCGCGCGAGGTCCCCTCTCCCGCCCGGCGGCAGCCTGCACGGAGGCAAGGACCTCCACGTGGCGCTTGTGGACGCACCCTCACCCCGGCCCTCTCCCGCGAGCGGGAGAGGGAGAGTTCCCCGCCTCCGACGCGGCTCTCCCGTCGCGGCTCTCGCTGCGCGACTCTCGCTGCGCGGGCGGCGGCCCGGGGGTCAGGTCACGATTAGGCGACAGACGGGGGAGGCTGGGCCTCGTGGATCAGTGAATGACGGCCGTCGCATGGCTCCCTGTTTCACGCGCAACCGTCACCCTGCGCGGGGGGCCGTTCGCCTGCCGATGAAAAACCGCCGGCAGGGTTCGGCGAGATCAGACCCGCACGTCGAGCGCGGCGCCGGTCGGTGGCTTCGGTGGCGCGTCGGATTTGCCGGGGGCACCGGAAGCGCCCTTCTGCGCCGGCCGGTCGCGTGCATCAGTCAGGCGCGCCACCCGCGTGACGCGCAGCAAGGGCGCGCGCAGGGCGCCGAGCGAGAGGATCCGCAGGATGGCAAGACGCATCGGCAGGCTTCCGGTGTGCGGCGTTCTGCCGGGGTGCGACCGGAGAAACCTACCCGATACGCCCGCCGCGCGCTACGCGGACAGCGCGGCCACGCCCGGCAGGGTCTTGCCTTCCATCCACTCCAGGAACGCCCCGCCCGCGGTGGAGACGTAGCTCATCGCCTCCGCCACGCCGGCATGGCGCAGGGCCGCGACCGTGTCGCCGCCGCCGGCCACCGAGACCAGCGAACCGGCCGCCGTCAGCTTCGCCGCCTGCTTCGCGATCGCGACCGTCGCGGTGTCGAAGGGCGGCGTCTCGAACGCGCCGAGCGGGCCGTTCCAGACCAGCGTGCGCGCCTCCGCGAGCTTCGCCTCCAGCGTGGCGACCGCGTGCGGGCCGACATCCAGCGCCATCATCTCGTGCGGGATCGCATCGACCTTGGCCACCTGCCCGTGCACGCCCGGCTTGAACTCGGCGGCGACGACCACATCCTCCGGCAGCAGGATCTCGCAGCCGGCGGCCTTCGCGTCCGCCATCATCTTCCGGGCGGTGTCGTGCATGTCCGCCTCCTGCAGCGACCGGCCGACATCGAGGCCCTGCGCGGCGAGGAAGGTGTTGGCCATCGCCCCGCCGATCACCAGCACGTCCACCCTGCGCGACAGGTTGCCGATCAGCTCCAGCTTGGTGGAGACCTTGGCGCCCCCCACGATCGCGACCACCGGCCGCGCCGGCTGGCCGAGCGCCTTGTCCAGCGCCTCCAGCTCCGCCTGCATCAGCCGCCCGGCATAGGCGGGCAGCATCCGCGCGAGGCCCTCGGTGGAGGCGTGGGCGCGGTGGGCGGCGGAGAAGGCGTCGTTGACGAACACGTCGCCGAGCTTCGCCATCTCGGCGGCCAGCGCCGGGTCGTTCTTCTCCTCGCCCACGTGGTAGCGGGTGTTCTCCAGCACCAGCACGCCGCCTTCGGGCAGCTTCGCCACCGCCGCCTCGGCATACGCGCCGATGCAATCGTCGGCGAAGGCGACCGGCTGGCCGAGCACGTCGGCGAGTGCCGCGGCGACGGGCTTCAGCGACATCTCCGGCACGCGCTTGCCCTTGGGGCGGTCGAAATGGCTGAGCACGATCACCTTCGCGCCCCTGCCGGCCAGTTCGGTGATGGTCGGCGTGAGGCGTTCCAGCCGCGTCGTGTCGCCGACCTTTCCGTCCTTCATCGGCACGTTCAGGTCGGCCCGCAACAGCACGCGCTTGCCCCGGGCTTCGAGGGCATCAATCGTCCGGTACGTCATGGTGTCGGCAATCCCCGGCAAGGAGGGTGGAATGATCCGCTGGATCGCGGCGTGTCTGTTGGTCCCGGTCCTAGCATCGGCGCAGGACGCCTTCCAACTGCCGTCGGGCAACATCCACTGCATGCTGTGGGAGGGCGCGATCCGCTGCGACATCCTGCAATCCACCTACAGACGCGCGGCGCGGCCGAAGGATTGCGAGCTGGAGTACGGTGATTCGGTCCAGCTCGCGGCGCGCGGGGCGGCGGAGCTGGTGTGCCACGGGGACACGGTGGCCGATCCGGCGTCGCCGGTGCTGGGCTACGGCACGGCGTGGCAGGGGCCGGGCTTCGCCTGCACGGCGAGCCAGGCGGGGCTGCGCTGCGTGAACGCGGACGGGAAAGGGTTCGAGATGGCGCGGGCGCGGTTGCGGTTGTTCTGAGCGGGGCGTTGTTCGCGGGGGCTCCCCGCTCATCGAGGGTGCGGAGCGCAGTCTCGTGGGTCCATAAAATGACGCCACCCGGATTCCGCTTGTGCCCACGGCCCGCCCCGCGTTATAGGAATTTTATCAACCGCCAGACTTCCCTCTCGTCCGCACGATCTTCAGGGCCTCGATCAGCACGTCCCGCGTGATCCCCTGCTGGCCCAGCATCCCCTCGGCCTCGTTCAGCGTCGCGGAGATCGCCGGCCGCAGCCGCAGGGTCCGGTCCTCGATCCAGCATTCCAGATGGCGCGGGTTGCCCAGCGCCTCGCGCACCTCCCGCCGCAACGTCACCTGCCCCTGCGGGGAGACCTTCAGCAATACCGGACCACGCACCATCACCGTCCTTCCCGTCAGAAAGACACTAAAGGACTAAAGTCCTAAAGAAGTAAAGCAAAAAGGGCGGCGCCCGCATGGACGCCGCCCTTTGAAGAAGAGACCTACAGCGAGCCGAACAGCGCCGCCGTGTCGCTCATCCGGTTGGAGAAGCCCCACTCGTTGTCGTACCAGCCCATCACGCGCACGAGACCGCCATCGACAACCTGCGTCTGCGTCGCATCGAAGCTGCAGGACGCCGGATTGTGGTTGAAGTCGATGGAGACCAGCGGCGCGGTGTTGTAGGCGAGGATGCTCTTCATCTCGCCTTCGGACGCCGCCTTCATCGCCGCGTTCACCGCCTCCTTCGTCAGCCCCTCGGTCTTCGCGGGCACGAAGTCGAGCGAGACGAGCGAGACGTTCGGCGTCGGGATGCGGATGGCGGTGCCGTCCAGCTTGCCCTTCAGCTCCGGCATCACGAGGCCCACGGCCTTCGCCGCGCCGGTCGAGGTCGGGATGGCGGAGACGGCCGCCGCGCGCGCGCGGTGCAGGTCCTTGTGCAGCGTGTCCACGGTGTTCTGGTCGCCGGTGTAGGCGTGGATCGTCACCATGTAGCCGCGCAGGATGCCGAACTTCTCGTGCAGCACCTTGGCCATCGGCGCGAGGCAGTTGGTGGTGCAGGACGCGTTCGACACCACCGTCATGTCCTTGGTCAGCGTCTTGTGGTTGACGCCGTAGACGATGGTCGCGTCCGCCCCGTCGCCGGGGGCGGAGATCAGCACCTTGCGCGCGCCGGCCTGCAGCAGCGCGGACGCCTTCTCCTTCGACGTGAAGATGCCGGTGCACTCCATCGCCACGTCGACGCCCTGGTACGGCACCTTGGTCGGGTCGCGCTCGGCGCTGACCTTGATCGGGCCCCACTTCTTGCCGTTGTGGACGATGGTGATCGTGTCGCCCTCGACCGTCACCTCGCCGGGGAAGCGGCCGTGCACCGAATCGTAGCGGAACAGATGCGCATTCGCCTCGACGCTGCCGAGATCGTTGATCGCAACCGGCACCAGATCGTCACGGCCGCTTTCGACCATGGCACGCAGCACCAGCCGCCCGATGCGTCCGAACCCGTTGATCGCGACCTTCACGGCCATGCTGTCTGCTCCTTGTGGTGATGCGTTGCGTCAGCCGATCGCCTTGCGCGCGGCCGTGGCCACCGCATCGGGCGTGATGCCGAACTGACGATAGAGATCCTCGTACGGCGCCGAGGCCCCGAAACCCGTCATGCCGACGAAAGTTCCGTTGGGGCCGAGCCAGCGGTCCCAGCCGAAGGACAGCGCCGCCTCCACGCCGACACGCGGCGCGGTTCCCAGCACGGCGGCGCGGTAGCCTTCGTCCTGCTCGGCGAACAGCTCCCAGCACGGCAGCGACACCACCGCCGCGGCGATGCCGTCGGCGGCGAGCTTGTCGCGCGCGGCCATGGCGATGGAGACTTCCGAACCCGTCGCGATCAGCGTCACCGCGCGCGCACCGTCCGCCTCCGCCAGCACGTAGCCGCCGCGCGCCGAACGGTTCTCGCCGGCCTCGCGGCGCAGCGCGGGCATGCCCTGCCGCGTCAGCGCCAGCAGGCTCGGTCCGTCGGCGCGGCGCAGGGCGAGTTCCCAGCACTCCGCCGTCTCCATCGTGTCCGCCGGGCGGAAGACGAAGACGTTGGGGATGGCGCGCAGCGCGGCGAGGTGTTCGACCGGCTGGTGCGTCGGACCGTCCTCGCCGAGGCCGATGGAATCGTGCGTCAGCACATGGATCACGCGCTGGCGCATCAGCGCGGCGAGGCGGATGGCCGGGCGCATGTAGTCGCTGAACACGAGGAACGTGCCGCTGTAGGGCACGATGCCGCCATGCAGCGCCATGCCGTTCATGGCCGCCGCCATGCCGTGTTCGCGGACGCCGTAATGGATGTAGCGGCCGCCGAAATTGCCCGGCGTCACCGACGCCATGCCCTTCACATGCGTGAGGTTCGATCCCGTCAGGTCGGCGGATCCGCCGACCAGTTCCGGGATCGCGGGCACCAGCGCCTCGAGCGCCTTCTGGCTGGCCTGCCGGGTGGCGAGCTTCGGGGCGGAGGCGGCGATCTCCGCGCGCAGCGCGGCGGCAACGCCGTGCCAGGTCTCGGGCAGCTTGCCGGCGACGGCGCGTTCGAACTCGGCGCGCATCGGATGCTTGGCGAGGCGCTTCAGCCACGCGCGGCGCGCGCTGCCGCCACGGCTGCCGACGGCTTCCCACAGCGCACGCAGACCGTCCGGGACCTCGAACGGCGGATGGTTCCAGCCCAGCGCCGACTTCGCGGCGGCCGCTTCCTCGCTGCCCAGAGGAGAGCCGTGGCTGCCGGCGGTGCCGGCCTTCTTCGGCGCGCCGAAGCCGATGATGGTGCGGCAGGCGATCAGGGTCGGCTTCTTCGAGCGCATCGCGAACGACAGCGCGCTCGCGACTTCCTCGGCATTGTGCCCGTCCACGCGCCGCACCGCCCAGCCATAGGCGGCGAACCGCTTGAGCTGGTCGTCGCTGCACGACAGGTCCGTATCGCCGTCGATCGAGATCGAGTTGTCGTCGAACAGCACCGTCAGCCGGTCGAGGCCCAGATGGCCGGCGAAGGAGGCCGCCTCGTGGCTGATGCCCTCCATCAGGTCGCCGTCCGAGGCGACCACCCAGGTGCGGTGGTCCACCAGCGACCGGCCGAAGCGGGCGGCGAGCATGCGCTCGGCCAGCGCCATGCCGACGGCGGTGGCGATGCCCTGACCCAGCGGGCCGGTCGTCGTCTCGATGCCCGGATGCTCGCCGAACTCGGGGTGGCCGGCGGCGGGGGAATGGAGCTGGCGGAACCGCTTCAGCTCCTCGATGCCCATGCCGGCATGGCCGGTCAGGTGCAGAAGCGCATACAGCAGCATCGACCCGTGGCCGGCGGACAGGACGAAGCGGTCCCGGTCGGGCCAGCGCGGATCGGCCGCGTCGAATTTCAGGAAGCGCGACCACAGCACCTGGGCTGCGTCGGCCATGCCCATGGGCATGCCGGGATGGCCGGACTTCGCGGCCTCCACGGCATCGATGGCGAGCACCCGGATCGCGTCCGCCATTCGGCGCGCGTCTGTGATCGGGCGGGCGAGGATGTCGGCCTGCGCGGCGCGCGCCGCAGGCTCGGCAGTCATTGCGTCCAGGGCAGCCATGATGCCGGCGGCTATAGAAGGGGGGCCGGAAGCCGGCAACCCCGGCCCGGTGCGCTACAGCATGCGGAGGTATGCGAGCAGCGCCGCTTTCTCCGCCGGCGGCAGCAGGGTGCCGTACTCGTGTCCCCGGTTGCAGTTGCCGGAGGCGCAGCCGGGGTCGTTCTCCACCCTGAACACGAAACCGTCGGGCGCCTCGACGAAACCGACACGCTCACGGTCGATCTCCCGTCCGCCCACGCGGAACGCCGTCGGGCGCCGGTCGGCGGGCTCCAGCAGATCGGCCAGCGTCGGCACCGATCCGTTGTGCAGGAACGGGCCCGTCGCCCAGATGCCGGCGAGCGGGCCGGCCTTGTAGGTGGTCGCGGTCGGCGCGCAGTCCTGCGGGTCGGTCACCCGCCGGGAGGCGTCCTGATAGGCGAGCCGCTCCGTCTCCGCCCGCACCTGCGGGGTGGAGGGGCGCGCGCCGCTGATCGCGCTGCCGTCCAGGAAGCGCCCCCAGATGTCGAGCGCGATGGAGGACGGGCGGTACGGCGCCCGGTTGCCGGCGGCGACCGGCTCGTCGGACTGCCACGCCCCCGGATCGGCGATCACCCGCTGGACCGCAAGGCGCAGCATCGCCGTCCCGCCGCCCCGCGCCGTGGGCGAGGTGCCGAGGCCGTTATTCGCCAGCCCCGACAGCGTGCCGAGCTGCGGCTGCCACGGTTCCGGCGCGCCCGGCACCGGCAGGCCGTTCAGCTTGCGCACGGCGCGCGCGTCGGTCGCGAGCGGCGGCCACAGCGTCCCGCCCAGATGGCACGCACGATCCACCGGGATGCGGAAGGACGGCAGCGTCCTGCCGCGCCAGTCCGCCGCGCGGGGCGCGGCCGCGGCCGGGCGCCAGTGGCAGGCGGCGCATTCGCGGTCGTAGAGCGCGACCGCGCGGGTCAGCGCCTCGCCCTGCAGCCGGTCCTCCGGCCAGGGCCAGGCGGGCGGGTCGAGCTGCGCGATCGCGGTCTCCGCCCGCAGGAGCTGCCAGACCTCGACCGAGGAGGCGATGGTCTCGCCGGTGACCGGCGGATCGAGACCGGGCGTGCGGCCGAACACGCCCAGCACCTGGCCCACGTTGCGGCCCAGCCGCTCGATCCAGCGCGTGTTGGCGACACCGCCATTCCACTGGATCCAGTCCTGTGCGTGGGTGGTCCAGAGATACGGGTACGAGGTCGGCGCGTCGGGCGCGCGGGCGTTGGCCGGCACGTGGGCGTCGAGGGAGGTGACGCGGTTGAGGATCATGCCGAACGCGTCGTTGCGCCCCGGCCCCCAGGCCACGGCCGTGCGGCTCTGCGCGACATAGGCGGCGAAGGTCTCGGCCTGCGTCTGCACGGCAGCGCGCGCGGGCGGCGGGACGATGCGCGCGGCGAAGCGGGCGAAGCGCGCGTCGTCGCCGGCGGTCGCGGTCAGCGCCGCGCTGAGCGCCTGGATGAAGCCCTGGAAGTCGCCGTTGCCGGGCGCACCGTCGATCAGCATGGTCCGCCCGTCCGCGACCACCTGCGCGGTGTGGCAGGCGGTGCAGTTCATGCCCACGAACAACCGCCCGGTGGCGCGTTCCACCCCGGCGGTGAAGCCGACCGGCAGGCCCTCGGGGTTCAGCGCATCCTTCGGCCGCGGGATGTAGCCGAAGCGCGCGAGCCCGTCGGCGATGAAGTCCGCCCCGTCGCCCGCCTCGCTCTCCAGCGCGGCGAGCCAGGCGAAGGGCATGATCCGCGAGCCCTGGTCGAAGGCGTACATCCAGCGCCGCACATCGCCGCTCCAGCCCTGCTGGTCGGAGAGCGGCGCGGGCGCGGCGCAGCCGGCCAGGACCGCGAGGACGCCGAGGAGGAGTGTGCGCATCGCCGCAGGCTAGCGATATCGTTGCGCACCCGGTAGCCGGGTGCGCATGCCGCCGTGCGGCGGTTCACACGCCGCCGATCCAGCCCAGCAGCGGCCGCCACAGCGCCGCTTCCGCGGTGGAGCCGGCCGCCATGCCGATATGCCCCGCGCCGGGGATGTGCAGCACGGCGCGCGGCAGGCGTTCGGCGAGCGGGCGGGCGCTTTCCGGCGGCACGATCCGGTCCCGCGACGGCACCGCGACGAAGGCCGGCGTCGCGACCGCCTCCGGCACCACCGGCAGGCCGGCGATGCGCCAGGCCCCGCGCGCCGGCTCGTTGCGGCCGTACCAGCCGGAGAGGCATTCGCGCGCCACCGGCGCGGCGAGCGGCACGCCGTCGTTGAGCCAGTCCTCGAGGGCGACGACCATCTCCGCCCGCGCGCCCGCCGGATCGAGCCGCGCGAAGCCGCGATACTTGGCCGCGATGCCCCACGGGTCGAGCATCGCGAACAGCATCTGGATCGCATCCACCGGCAGCGTGCCGGAGACGGCGAACATCGGCTCCAGCATCGGCGCGAGGCCGGCCAGCGCCTGCGCCCGCTCCGCATCGCCGGCGTGGAAATCCCAGGGTGTGGCGAGCAGGGCGAGGCCGCGCACCAGCTCCGGCCGCCGCGCGGCGGCGGCGAGCGTGAGCAGCCCGCCCATGCAGTAGCCGGCCAGGATCACCGGCCCGTCGGCCGCGGCATGGACCAGCGCGCGCTCCAGCCGGCCGGCGATGTAGTCGGTGAGCGTGAAGCCGCGCTCCACCTCTCCCGGCCAGCCCCAGTCGAGCAGCAGCGCCCGGACGCCGTTGCCGGCCATGAAGCGCATCAGCGACCGGCCGGGCGCAAGGTCGAGCACGTAGGCGCGGTTGACCAGCGACGGGACGAACAGGACGGTCGGCCCCGCGCCGCCGTAGTCGAGCAGGCGGCTTTCGCCCTCGGCCCACAGGGCAGGCGGATCGGCGAGGTCGCGGCGCCAGGGATGGCGGCGATAGGCGGCGACACCGGCGATCAGGTCGCGGTCCTGGCGCAGCGCCTCCCGCAGGACCGCGGCCGGGAACGCCTCGCTACTCGGCGGCAGCGCGCCCCGGAGTGCCGCGGCGGCGTCCGCCGCTCCGGGCGCGATCCAGCTCCGCGAGGCGGCGCTCGAGGTCTGCGATGCGGCGACCGAGGCGGTCGATTTCAGCATCGCGAGCGTCAGGTGCAGCAGCAGCGGGCGCGGGCCCCTTCGGCGCAGCGGTGCCGGGGCGTCCGGCCGGGTCATGCGTCGGCACCGCGCGCAGCATCGCGGCGGCCGCCCCCGCCCACAGCGCTGCCCAGGCCTGCCACGTCTCCGCCGTCTCCCGATCCGCCGCCCAAGCCGAAATCTCGCTCTGCCAGATGGCGATCCAGTCGCGCGCAAGCTGCGCCAGAGCCTCCGCCCCGGCAGGATCCGGCGCTCCGGCCGCATCCGCCATCGTGCACCCACCCTCCGGCAGCCAAGATAGCGGCTTCCTTCGCGATTGCGAAAACGTGCTAGTCTGGCGCCAGAATGCAAGCGGGGAAGGACGCACCGCACATGTCGCAGGCCGCCCGAGTCGAGGGCACGAGTGGCGAGGCGGACACCGCCGCGTCGCCGCCGGTGGTCGTGAAGAAATACGCCAACCGCCGCCTCTACAATACCGAGAGTTCCAGCTACATCACGCTCGACACGCTTGCCGACATGGTCCGCGCCGGGCGGGATTTCGTCGTCTACGACGCGAAGAGCGGCGAGGACATCACCCGCGCCGTGCTGACCCAGATCATCGTCGAGGAGGAAAGCCGGGGCCGGAACCTGCTGCCGACGCCGTTCCTGCGCCAGCTCATCGGCTTCTACGGCGACAGCCTCCAGACGCTGGTCCCGCGCTATCTCGAGGAGGCGATGGGCACGTTCGCGCGCCAGCAGGAACAGATGCGCACGGCCATGACCAAGACGATGGAGGGCCTGCTCCCGCCGGGACTGGAGGAGATGCGGCGGCAGAACATGGCGATGATGGAGCGCGCCATGACCCTGTTCACGCCTTTCTACGGACGGGCGGGCGAGGGAGGGGCGGGCGGTGAGGAGCCGCCGGCAGCGGCGCAGATCCGCGCGCTGCAGGAAGAGATCGAACGGCTGCGCCGGCAGGTGGAAAAACTGTCCAAGGGCGGCTGAGACGGCCCTGTGCACACCAGGTGACTTAGCTGGGACAACGGGGGGCGTGCAATCACAGGTTTATCGCTGGGCTTGCAGACCCCACCTGTAGGAACCATTCCTTGCGGGCGTCATTCAGTCGTCAGTAAAGCAACCGCGGGAGAATGCCCAATGGCAGCCGCCATGGCCGGACAGATGGATCGCAGCCAGGACGGAGTTGCGACCGACGATCAGCACTCGCCGATGCGCGCGAGCAACGCGGATCGGCATGTCGGCACCCGGATCCGCGAACGCCGCATCATGATGGGCCTGTCGCAACAGCAGCTTGCGCGCATGATCGGCGTCACCTACCAGCAGGCCCACAAGTACGAGCGCGGACTGAACCGCATCTCGGCGGGGCGGCTGTACGAGATCGCGCAGGTTCTCGGCGTGCCGGTCTCCTGGTTCTTCGAGGGCATGGCCGGTGAGAACCAGGTGCCGGAGATGACCTCGCGCCAGCGCATGTGCCTGGAGCTGGCGCGCAACTTCGCCGCCATCGACAACGAGAAGCATCAGGAAGCGCTGAGCCAGATGGCCCGCGCGCTGGCCGCGCAGGCGGCCGCCGAGCGCAAGACGAACTGACCGGACGAAAACGACGCATCGCGGCAGCCGCGATGCGTCGTCCGACGTGCAGTCGCTCCCTGTGACGGTTGCCCCGTCAGAAGTCACGCTTCTGTCGGCCCCCGATGCTTATGGCAAGTGAAAACCTGCATCGGCGGCCGGGGCATTTTCCGCCGCCGCGCTGACAAGTCCCCGTCGCGCCGCTATCGAGGCGGCATGACGATTCCGTCGCCCGATGGCGCATCGCCCGCCATGGCAGCCTGGTTCGCGGCCAAGACCGCCCATCCCGATGCGATCGTCTTCTTCCGCATGGGCGATTTCTACGAGCTGTTCTTCGCCGATGCCGAGGCGGCCTCCGCCGCGCTTGATATCGCGCTCACCTACCGGGGCGAGCATGGGGGCCAGCCGATCCCGATGTGCGGCGTGCCGGCGCACGCGGCCGAGACGTACCTGCTGCGGCTGATCCGGCGGGGCTTCCGCGTCGCGGTGGCCGAACAGCTCGAGACGCCGGCCGAGGCCAAGGCGCGCCGCGCGCCGATCCGCCGCGAGGTGGTCCGCCTCGTCACCCCCGGCACGCTGACCGAGGACGCGCTGCTGGACCGCACCCGCCCCAACCTGCTGGTGGCGCTGGTCGCCGGGCGGGAACGCGTCGGCGCGGCGTGGCTCGATGTTTCGACCGGGGCCTTCGAGACCGCCGCGACCGCGCCCTCCGACCTCAACGCCCTGCTGGGACGGCTCGACCCGGCGGAGATCGTCGCCCCGGCGTCACTGGCGATCGAGGAGCCCTTCGCGTCCCGCCGGGCACCGCCGCGCGATGCCTCGCCGCCCGACCAGTCCCGCCGCCGGGTCGCCGACGCGTTCGGCGCCGCCAGCCTCGACGCGTTCGGCAGCTTCGAGCACGAGGAGGCGCAGGCGGCCGCGCTGGCGCTCGACTACGTGCGCGCGACCCAGGCCGGCAAATTGCCCCGCCTGTCGCGCCCCACACCGTCCGGCAGCGGCACGATGGCGATGGATGCGGCCACGCGCGCCAGCCTGGAACTGCTGGCCGCACGCGACGGCGACCCGCGCCACACGCTGTTCGCCGCCGTCGACCGCACGCTGGGCGCGGCCGGAGCGCGGCTGCTCGCCGCCCGGCTCGCCGCGCCGCTGACCGATCCCGCCGCGATCGCCCCGCGGCAGGATGCGTGGCAGCATCTGGTTTCCGCACCTGGCCTCGCCGCGTTGCGGGCGGCCCTGCGCCGCGCGCCCGACATGTCCCGCGCCCTCGGCCGCCT
>JBBCJT010000236.1:0-38625 GCA_037190665.1 Rhodovastum atsumiense
CTCGATAATCATCGAGGGGGTGGGGGCAGATGACCGATTTGGCCGAAGGCCCTCTTGAGGAATCGCAGGTCCAGGGGGCCGTGCCCCCTGGTGGGGTGAAGGGGCAAAGCCCCTTCCGGGGTTCGGGGCAGCGCCCCGCCTTTTCAGGCCGGCACTGCCTCCGCCACCAGCTTCGCTGCCGTCGCGAAGGCGGCGTTCGCATCGGCGATGTCGCGGTCGTCGTGGGCGAGCGAGACGTAGATCTTGCCGTCGCTCTTGAACACGCCGTGTTCGCGGGCGGCGTTGTTGAAGCGCCGGATCGCCTCCGCGTCCACCGCGATGCTGTCGCGGTAGTCGCGCACCGGCTTGGCGGTGAACAGTGCGTCGAACATCGGCGGTTCGCCCACGACCTTCGCGGCGATGCCGGCATCGGCCAGGGCGCGTTCCAGCCCCTGCCAGAACGCCTTGCCGTTGGCGAACAGCCGTTCGTAGGCACCCGGCCGGCGCAGGATCTCGAGCGTGGCGAGCCCCGCCGCCGCGGCGACCGGGTTGCCCGACAGCGTGCCGACCGCGGGCATGAAGCCGCCTTCGCCGACCTTCGCCTTGTCGAAATGCGCCATGATGTCGGCGCGGCCGGCGACGGCCGACAGCGGGAAGCCGCCGCCCACGATCTTGCCCAGCGTGCAGATGTCGGGGACGACGCCGTAGTATTCCTGCGCCCCGCCCCAGGCGAGGCGGAAGCCGGTGACCACCTCGTCGAAGATCAGCGGGATGCCGTGTTCGGCGGTGATCTTGCGCAGCCCCTGCAGGAAGCCGGGCGCGGGCGGGATCAGCCGCTGCATCGGCTCCACGATCACGCCGGCGAGTTCCTCGCGATGCGCGTGGATCAGCTCCTGCGCGGCGACGAGGTCGTTGAACGGGCAGACGAGCACCTCGCCGCGCAGCGATTCCGGGATGCCGGCGGAATCGGGCAGCGGCTGCGGGAAGTTGCTGGGGCGTGTGGGCCACAGGCTCATCAGCGCCCAGTCGCTCATGCCGTGGTAGCCGCCCTCGAACTTCAGGATCTTCTCGCGGCGGCGGAAGGCGCGGGCGAGGCGCATGGCGAAGGCGTCCGCCTCGGTGCCGGAGCTGGCGAAGCGCACCTGTTCGGCGCAGGGGACCGCGTCCACGATCTCGCCGGCGAGGCGGATTCCCGGTTCGCTGTTGGCGAAGAAGGTGGTGCCGTGCGCGAGCTGGTCGATCACCGCCTGATTGACCTCGGGGTGCGCATGCCCGACGAGCATCGGCCCGGAGCCGATCAGGAGATCGACATACTCGTTGCCGCTGATATCCCACACGCGCCCGCCGCGGCCTTCGCGGATGACGGTCTCGACCGGAATGTTGCCGAACCCTCCGGCCGGCAGCACGCGCCGCGCGAGGTCCACCAGCGCCGTTTCAGCCGCCGTCATGCTCCGTCTGGTCATCGCCACCCGATCCCCGCTGCTGAGGCGGCGATCCTGAGCCGTTTGCCCGGGCGGGGGAAGCACGCCCATGCGTGAGGTCCCGCGCCTGCGGCTGTGGCTCTACCTGCTTGCGTGTTCGGGCTTCTGGGGCTCGTCCTACCCGCTGGTACGCTACGTGGTCAGCGCCATGCCGCCGCTGTCGATGACGACGGGGCGCATCGGCATCGCCATCGTCGCGATGGTCGTGTGGCTGCTGCTGATGCGCCAGACCGGCCGGCCCGACGGGGCGACGGTGCGGCATGCGCTAGTGCTGGGCACGCTGCAGGGCTGGGTGCCGTCCGTGCTGCTGGCCTTCGCGCTGGGGCGCATCGGGGCGGCGCCCGCGTCCATGATCGGCGCGGTCACGCCGCTGATCGTGGCGCTGGGCGCGTGGCGGCTGCTGAAGGAGGAGGCGCCGGGCCGGCGCACCGTCGCCGGATTGCTGGTCGGCTTCGCGGGCATCGCCATCCTGATCGGGCCGCTGGCGGCGGAAGGCCGCGCGACGCTGTTCGGCGCAGCACTCGTGCTGGGCATGTCCTGCTGCTACGCGGCGGCGACGCTGTATGCGCGGCTGGCCCGCATCTCCACCTCCGCGCCGCTGGCGCTGGGCCAGCACCTTGCCTCGCTGCCGGTGGTGGCGGTGCTGGCGGTGGCGATCGACCCGCCGGGCAGCTTCGACCAGCCGCCCGATGTGTGGCTCGCGCTCGCGACGGTGGGCGTGTTCGGGTCCGCCGTGTCGCTGACGCTGTACCTGCGCCTGCTGAGCTTCGCGCGTGCGACCGAGGCGGCGATGGTCAGCTACATGCAGCCGGTCTGGGCGAGCCTGCTCGCCGCCGCCCTGCTCGCCGAACCGCCGGGCTGGCGGGAGGTCGCGGGCGGGGTCTGCGTGCTGGCGGGGGTGTGGCTTGCGAGCACGCGGCGACGGTAGGGATCGGCAGCGCCTTTCTGTCCGGCTGTGGAGGAGGGGGCCTTCTCACCCGGGAAAAGGTGAGCGAGGGTTCGCCGCGCAGAAGCACGCTGCCTCCGGCCTCGTCCCCCGGCGGGGATGCCGGCCGGGGCGAAACCTCAGGAGAGTCAGGATGCCCGTGATCCAGGTCGATATGTTTGCCGGCCGCAGCCCTGAGCAGAAGCGTGCTCTGGTCAAGGCGCTGACGGAGGCGTTCGTCTCCACCGCGGGCAGCACGCCGCAGGCGGTGCAGGTGATCCTGCGGGAAGTCGAGAAGTCGGACTGGGCGACGGCCGGCGTGATGGCTTCGGAGCCTGCGAAGCCCTGATCCGGGCGGGCCATTCACGGGCGCATAAGGACCCGCATTCCTCCCCGAAAGCGGGGAGTTCTCCTCCCGCCCGCAGCTTCCGAACCGGCGTGACCCTTTCTCCCTCTCCCGCCGTGCGGGAGAGGGGATCTTGCGTGGCGCTCCCTGATTTTTTCCTGCTCGCGTCCCGCCCATTGAAAGGCTCCCGCCTGCCGGAGAGGGCTGCGACCAACGCCCCGGAACTCCCGACCCTCACGGCTCCCCCGTCCGCAACGGCTCCTTCCCCGCCGGGATCGACAGCAGCGCCGACGATACCCTCAGCGGCAACCCGCCCATGATCCGCGCCGCAAGGCCCATCCACCACGGGAACACCACCCGCCGCCGGTTCGCCGCCACGCCGCGCAGGATGATCGCCGCGGCGCGGTCCGCGTCCATCAACCCCGGCATCGGAAAGCGGTTGCGCGCCGTCATCGCGGTGCGCACGTAGCCGGGGCACACGCTCGTCAGCACCACGCCCGCCCGCCGCGCGAAATGCGCCGCCGCGACCGTCCAGGCATCGGCCGCCACCTTCGATGCGCAGTAGGCCGGCGCGCCGGGCGCGGGGACGAAGGCGGCGATCGAGGCGATGACCGCGATGCGCCCGCGCACCCCATCGGCAGCCTCGGGCTGCGCCTGCATCAGCGCCAGCGCCGGCAGGGCGGTGTTCAGCACGCCATCGACATTGGTGCGGAAGATGGCGCGGGTCTGCATTGCGGTTTCCGGCCGGTTGTCGCCGGTGCCGGCGGAAATGCCGGCATTGGCGATGACGAGATCCAGCACGCCGCTGCCGCCGATCCACGCCTCCATCGCCGCCGCGTCGGTCACGTCCAGCACCTCCGCCCGCACCTCGGCACCGCGGGCGCGGCAGGTTTCGGCGACCGCGCCGAGCCGTCCCGCATCGCGCCCTGTCAGGTGCAGCCGCACGCCGGGCGAAGCGCAGGTCTGGGCGAGCGCGGCGCCGAGGCCGGAGGAGGCGCCGGTGATGAGCACGGAGCGGAAGGGCGGGACCATGGCTTGAAGGATAGCGCCCCCCCTGCCAGAAGGCGCGCCGATGGATCGCGCCGGCACAGCCATGCTCGCGAGCATGACAGGCTTCGGGCGGGCCGCCGGCGAACGGGGCGGCACCTCCTGGACATGGGAAGTTCGCAGCGTCAACGGACGCGGGCTCGACCTGCGCCTGCGCGTGCCCGGCGGGCTCGATGCGCTGGAGGCGGCGTTCCGCGAGGACGCCGCCGGCCTGCTCGCCCGCGGCAACGTCTCCGCCACGCTGACGCTGAAGCGCGACGAGACGCCGCGCGTCGCCCCCGACCCGGCGATGCTGGAGCAGGTGCTGCGGCTGGCGCAGGAACTGGCGACCCGCATCCCCGGCGCGCCCGCCCCGCGCGCGGAGGCGCTGCTCGCCCTGCCCGGCGTGCTGCGCCCGGTGCAGGCGAGCGCCGACGAGGAAGCCGAAGCCGCGCTTCGTGCCGAGGTGCGCGCCGGCTTCCGCTCCGCACTGGAAGAGCTCGTGCAGGCGCGGCGCGCGGAAGGGCAGCGGCTCGCGCAGGTGCTGGCCACGCTGATCGACGAGATCGCCGCCCTGACCGATGCCGCCGCCGCCGAGGCCGCGAGCCAGCCGATGCGCCAGCGCGACCGCATGCTGGCCGCGCTCGCCGACCTGCAGGTGGCGATCCCGGAGGAGCGGCTGGCGCAGGAGGTCGCGCTGCTCGCCCAGCGGTCCGACGTGCGGGAGGAGATCGACCGGCTGCACGCCCATGTCGGCGCCGCCCGCGCGCTGCTCGCCGAGGGCGCCCGGGTGGGCCGCAAGCTCGATTTCCTCGTGCAGGAGTTCGTGCGCGAGGCGAACACGCTCTGCTCGAAGTCTACCACGGTGAAGCTGACCGCGCTGGGCCTCGAGCTGAAGGCGGCGATCGAGCGGCTGCGCGAGCAGGTGCAGAATGTCGAATGAGGTCGCGCGCCGCGGCCTCTGCCTGGTGATCGCCGCACCGTCCGGCGCCGGCAAATCCTCCATCGCGCGGGCCCTGTCGGATGGCGATCCGGCCATCACCCTGTCCGTCAGCGCCACCACGCGCGCGCCCCGCGCCGGCGAGAAGGAGGGCGTCCACTACCATTTCGTGTCCGACGCGCGCTTCGCCGAGATGGCGGCCGGCGGCGAATTGCTGGAGCACGCCACCGTCTTCGGCCGCAGCTACGGCACGCCGCGCGCGCCGGTGGAGCAGGCGCTGGCCGAGGGGCGCGACGTGCTGTTCGACATCGACTGGCAGGGGCATCTGCAGCTCCGCGCGTCGCTGCCCGGCGACGTGGTGGGGCTGTTCGTGCTGCCGCCGTCGCTGCCCGCGCTCGAATCGCGGCTGCGCGGACGCGGCGATGGCGAGGCGCAGCTCGCGCGGCGGATGGCCGAGGCGCGGGCGGAGCTCTCGCACTGGGGCGATTTCGACTACGCGATCGTCAACGACGATCTGGCCAAGGCCATCGAGGACACGCGCGCCATCCTGCGCGCGGAACGGCTGCGCCGCACGCGGCGTACGGGGCTGGCGGATTTCGTGGCCACGCTGTGATGCAGGGCTCCGACGGGTGCTCACCGGTCTCACCTGTGGGGTGGGAGCCTTGCGGAAAGACGAACAGGGCCGCTCAGGACCCCCTCTCCCGCTGGCGGGAGGGTGAGGGCGCGCGTGGGACGGCAAGACCTCATCGTCGTGCTTGCGGACAAACCCTCACCCCGGCCCTCTCCCGCAGGGCGGGAGAGGGAGAAGCAGCCGTTCCGCAAGGCTCCCGCTGGCGGGAGCGGGAGAAGAAGCGGGGCCGCTTCGCCATGCTCCAGCCGGGCGGGAGAGAGGACACCCCTCGCCGATGAGCGCCGTCGCCGAAGTCGTCGCGCCGATCTTCGCGCTCATCATGCTCGGCTACGGCGGGGCCCGCACCGGCCGCCTCAGCAACGCCGCGCTTGCGGGGATGAACGACTATGTCTTCTGGCTCGCCACCCCGGCGCTGCTCTTCGCCTCCGTCACCGGGGCGGCGGACCTGTCGGTGGCGCGCATCGCGGTCGCGTATTTCGCCGCGATCGCCCTGCTCTACGTCGCCGCGCTGGCGATCGGGATGCGCATCTTGTCGCTCGATCTCGCGGGCGCGGCGGTGTTCGCGCTCAACGTCACCTTCGGCAACACGGTGATGATGGGCATTCCGCTGGTCGCCGCGGCCTTCGGGCCGGAGGGGGTGGCGAACCTGATCGCGCTGGTGGCCTTCCATTCGGTCGTGCTGCTGCCGGTGACCACGATCCTGCTGGAGATCGGCCAGGCGGAATCGCCCAGCCTGTTCCGCACGGCGCGGGCCTCGGTCCGGGCGCTGGTGCGCAACCCGGTCATCCTCGGCATCGTCTTCGCGCTCGCGTGGCGGCTGCTGGACCTGCCGGTGCCCGGCGTGCTGCGCCGCTTCACCGAACTGCTGGGCACGTCCGCCCCGGCGCTGGCGCTGTTCTGCCTCGGCGGATCGCTGGCGGGCTTCCGCGAGCCGGGCGGCTGGCGGGAGTCGCTGTGGGCCGGCAGCCTCAAGCTGTTCATGCTGCCGGCGCTGGTCGCGCTGGCGGCGGGGCCGCTCGCGGGCCTGTCCGGCGTTCCCTACGCGGTCGCGGTGATCGTCGCGGCACTGCCGACCGGCGCCAATGCGTTCGTCCTGGCGCGCACCTACGCCACCCTCGCCGACCGGGCCGCGACCACCGTGGTGTGGACGACGGCGGTGTCGATCCTGACCATCGGGGGGCTGCTCGCCCTGCTCAGATGAGCCGGACGAGCGTGTCGAACTCCGCCACCGTCAGCGTCTCCGCGCGGCGGTCCCCGGCGATGCCGGCCCGGCCGAGCAGCGCCTCCCCGCCCAGCCCCTTCAGCGCGCTGCGCAGCATCTTGCGGCGCTGGCCGAAGGCGGCGGCGGTCAGCCGCTCCATCGCGGCGAACTGCGCGGGCGGCGGCTGTTCGGCATGCGGGGTCAGCCCCACCACGGCGGAGGCGACCTTCGGCGGCGGGACGAAGGCCTCCGCCGGCAGGCGCATCAGGATGCGCGCCGTACAGGTCCACTGCGCGAGCACGGCGAGCCGGCCGTAGGCGTCCTCGCGCGGGGCGGCGACGATGCGCTCGGCGACCTCGAGCTGGAACATCAGCGCCATCGCCTCATAGGCCGCCGCCTCGCGCAGCCAGCGCACCAGCAGGGGTGTCGCGACGGTGTCGGGCAGGTTGGCGACGATGCGGCGCGGGGCGGGCAGGCTGGCGGGCAGGTCGACGCGCAGCGCGTCGGCCTCGATCACCGTGAGGCGCGGTTCGCCTTCGGCCAGCTCGCGGATCACCGCCACGGCGCGGGGATCGAGTTCGATGGCGGTCACGCTCGCCGCCCCCGCGTCCAGCAGCGCGCGCGTCAGCCCGCCCGGGCCGGGGCCGATCTCGGCCACGTGGCGGCCCTCGACCGGCCCGGCGAGGTGGGCGATGCGGGCGGTGATGGAGGGATCGAGCAGGAAATGCTGCCCGAGCGCCTTGCGCGCATCCAGCCCGTGCCGCGCGATCACCTCGCGCAGCGGGGGACGGTCAGGCACGCTGGGTGATGTTCGCCCGGCGGCGGAGATCGCGCATCAGCCGCCGCGACTGCTGCTCCACCCGGTCGCGCAGGATCGAGGCGCGCAGTTCCTGCGGGGAGGCGAGCGCGAGGTTCTTCTGCTCCTTCGCGCAGACCATCACCACCATGATCCCTTCCGGCGTGGGCAGCGGCTGGCTGGCCCGGCCGATCGGCAGGCTGGCGAGCATCTGGCGGAACTGCGGCGGGTTGATCGTCTCCAGCCGCACCTCTCCGGGGTCGGACGGGCGCTTCTCGCCCGCCTGCTTGTTCGCCGCCTCGATCGCGTCGCAGCCGCGCGCGTTCGCCTGGATGCGCTGGGCGGCCTGGAGCTGGGCGATCTGCTGTTCGGTCGGCGCTTCGGGGTTCAGCGGCGAGGTGAAGGGCAGGAACGCCTGACGGACGGTCAGGATGGTGGCGAAGTCGCGCCCGACCTCGCGCTTCTGCCGCAGCGTGACGATGGCGAAGCCGCCCGGCACGCGCACGGGGTTGCTGATCGCGCCCGGCGGCATCGCGGCGAGCAGCCGGGCGATCTCCGGATCGACCTGCTCGGCCGTCACCCAGCCGAGGTCGCCGCCTTCCAGCGCGCTCGGGCTCTGGCTGAACTGCGCGGCCACCACGGGGAAGGGCGCGCCGGCGCGGAGTTGGGAAATCACCTCGTTGGTGAACGACCGCGCCTGCTCCTCCCTGGCCGGGTCGTCCACCGGCACGAAGATCTCGGCGGCGAGGTATTCGGGCTGGCCCGTCCGCGCCTCGATCGCGCGGCCGCGCTCGGCGATCTCGGCCTCGGTCGGCTCGGCCTGCGCGCCCAGCACCTGCCGCAGCACGCGGCTCCAGCCGATCTGCACGCGGAGCTGGTCGATCAGGGTGCGGAACTCCACCCCCTGGCCCTGCAGCCGGGCGCGCATCGCGCCGGCGGGCATCTCGTTGCGCCGCTCCAGCCCGGTGATCGCCTCGGCGATCTCCTGATCGCCGACGACGATGCGGCGCCGCTGGATCTCCTGCAGGCGCAGCCGCTCGTCGATGAGCTGCTTGATCACCTGCGGGGTGAGCCGGTCGAGCACCTGCTGGGTCACCGGCATGCCGGTGGACAGCGCGAACAGCCGGCGCCGGTTCTCGACGTCGGTGCGGCTGATCACGTCCCCGTTCACGATCGCCGCGATCCCCAGTTCTTGCGCACGCGCAACGGGGGGCACGGACAGAAGCAGGGCGGCAAGGAGCATCAGAAGGCGCATCGGCGTCTTCTACCCCAAGGCTACAGGGCGTTGAAGCCGAACTCGCCCACCGTCTTGAACACCAGCCGGAACAGCAGGGCGGTGTCGCCGCCATCGCCCTCCCGGTCCCCCGCGGTCACGGTGAAGCGCCGCTGGTAGCGGATGTCGAAGATGAAGCACTCGTCCTCGTAGCCGATGGCGAAGTCCGTGCGGACCATGTGCCGCGTCTCGATATCGCGGCGAGTTGATCCGGCCATCCGCCAGTTGCCGACCTTGGAGCTGAAGCCGATGCCGACCTCGCTCCGCTCCTGATACGGCGTCAGGTAGGGCGAGGGGGCGCTGTACAGATAGCCGACATGGGCGCGGAACTCCTCCGGCCCCACGCTCGCCACCGTGTCCATCAGCCGCCGCGTGCCGGTCTGGTCGTCGAAGCGGCCGCGCCAGGTCAGGTCCATCCACGGCGTGGGGATGAAGGTCACGCGCGCGACGATGTCGCTGGCCTTGTCCTCGAGCCCGCTGCCCTCGGCGAAGGTGTCGTCCCGGTGGGCGCGGTAGCTCTGTCCGATCAGGCTGTCGACGATCGTGCCGCCGAAATACCAGGACCCGCGCAGCCCGACATTGGCGCGCAGCCCGCCCTCCAGCATGTCGCGGCCGGGGAACTTGTTGAACCCGAACAGGTTCGCGTCGGTGAATTCGAGGTCGAGGCTGTCCTCGTTCGGCCGCTTGTTGCGGCCGGTGCCGGTGTTCGGCCCGCCGACGATCTGCACGATCGGCTCGATCACCTGGCTGCCCATCGTCGCGCCGTGGCGCGCCCACGGCCAGCTCCAGGTGAACGACACCTGCGGATGCGCGCGCGTCGAGCCCGCGTTGGTGACGCTGTAGAAATTGGGCGAGCGGTTGAGGTCGTTGGCCTGGTAGGCGAGCAGGTCGAGATTGGCCGCCACCGTCATCTGCTCGCCCATCGTCCCGCGCAGCGGCATCTGCCAGGAGGAGCGGCCCGCCAGCCGCCGCGTGTCCGTGCCCGCGTCGCGGCTCAGCGCGAAGAAGCCCGCATCGAGGCCCAGCCGGCTGTTCCGCCACCCGGTCGGGCCCGCGTAGTCGACATAGACGCGCGGCAGCACGACCGGGATCAGCGCGTCGTCGTCCACCTCGGAGCGCAGTCCCTGATAGATGCGCGCGTCGACGCGGGCATAGGTGCCCTGGATCCCGTTGATGCCGAAGCCCTCGGCGAAGACCTGCGAGGTCAGCACGCGGTCGCTGCTGATGCGGAAGCGGCGCAGGTACTCGTCGTCCGTGGCGCGGTTCAGCCCGAAGCCGTACCGCCAGACCTCATCGTAGGCGAAGACGCCGGACGAGAAGATGTGGCCTTTCCAGCTGTCGTCCTCCTTGTCGTAGGTGAACGACCCGGCCGCCTGGATCTGGCCGTTGTTGAAGCGGCGGCGGTATTCCAGCCCGAGCAGCGGATTCTGCTCGGCGCTGAACATCGGCGCGAGCGTCAGGTCCGACTGGTCGTCGAGCACCCAGTAGTACGGGATCGAGATGAAGGCGCCGAGCGCGGTGGAGCGGCCGAAGGTCGGGATCAGCAGGCCGGACTGGCGCTTCACCGACGGATCGGCGTGCCACATCGCGGGGATGTAGAAGATCGGCACGCCGCCGAGCTGCATGGTCACGTCGCGGTAGCTGATGCGCTTCGCGTCGTTGTCGTGCCGTGCGGTGCGCGCGCGGAGCTGCCACAGCGGCGGCCGCGTGGGGTCCTCCCGGCACAGGTCGCAGGTCGAATAGACCACGCGCGCCATCTCGGTGACGTTGCCGTCGGTGCGCCGCGCGCCGTTGGCGGCGAGCCTTCCGTTGTCGGCGAGCAGGCCGCGCATGCCCTCCAGCACGCCGTTGCGCATCTCGTCGGTCAGCTCGGCGGAGTTCGCGAAGAGGATCTGCCCGTCGGGCTCGATCAGCACGATGTTGCCGGCGGCTGTCATGCGCCCGGTGTTGCGGTCGTAGGTCATGGTCTCGGCGCGCAGCACGCGCTCGCCCTGCCATGCCTCGATATGACCGCGCGCGGTGACCACGCCGGTGTTGCTGTCGTACTCGACCTCGTCGGCGGTGAAGAACACCGGCTGGTCGCGCTGCGGTGCGCTGCCGCCGCCGCCGATCGTCAGGTTCTGGGCTTGCCCCGGCGCTGCGCCGAGGACGCAGGCGAGGACCAGAAGGGGGATGCCGAGGCGGCGCAACACGGTCATCCGTCCTCCAGATGCAGCAGAAGCGATATGGCGAGTAAAAGGCCGGCGGCTGCCGGCGCCCAGGCGGCGAGCTGCACGGGCAGCGCGCCGGACTGGCCGAATTCGTTCGCGACCTTGGTGATGACGAACAGCGCGAAGCCCGCGGCCACGCCGCCGGCGAGCATCTGCGCCACACCGCCGCGCCGGGCGGGGCGCATCGAGAAGCCGGCCGCGACCAGCGCCATCACCCCGGCGAGCAGCGGCAGCGCCAGCAGCGCGTTCAGGTGCAGCCGGTGGCGGATCGAGGAGAAGCCCGAGGCGTCCAGCAGCGCGATGAAGTCCGGCAGCGCCCAGATCGACAGCGTGTCGGGCGAGGCGAAGCTGTCCTGCACGCGCGTGACCGTCAGGTCGGTGGGGAAGTCGATCGTGCGCGGCGGGGAAGGGACGCGGTCGGCAAGGATCTCGCGCGCATCCTCCAGCCGCCACATGCCGGGCACCAGCCGCGCGCGCGGCGCCTCGATGCGGCCGAGGAAGCGGTCCTGCGTGTCGAGGCGGAAGATGGAGACGTCCCGCAGTTCCAGGCTGATCTGCGTCGCGCTGACGCCGCGCGCGTGCAGGATCGCCACGCCCGGCCGATCGCCGGAGCGGTCCGCCTGCCGCAGCCAGAGCTGGCCGCCGGCCAGCGCGAAGGGGCCACCGCTCGATTTCAGGTACTGGTTGTCGAGCTGTTCCGCCCGCGCGAGCATCGCGCTCGACAGCGGCGAGATGGCCGCCGTCGCGATCGCGCCCAGCGCGAAGGCGACGAGCACCGGGGCGGCGACGAACTGCCACACCGACACGCCCGCGGCCCGCGCGACCACCAGCTCCGAACTGCGCGTCAGCCGCCAGAAGGCGATAATGCCGCCGAGCAGCACGGCGAAGGGCAGGATCTCCATCACGATGAACGGGATGCGCAGCCCGGCGATGGTCGCGACCACGCCGAGCCCCGCATCCTCCCGCGTGGCGGAGCGGCGCAGCAATTCGATCAGGTCGAACAGCGACACCAGCCCGGACAGCCCGGCCAGCATGCCCAGCACCGACCACACGAACTGGCGCGCCACATACAGCGACAGGGTCGCGACGATGTTCATGCCCGGGCCCAGGAGGGCTGCATCGTGTAGGGGCCGAACAGCAGGAAGCCGGCCGCGGCGCCGGGCAGCAGCGCATGCAGCCAGACCAGCGGCAGCAGCGCGGGCACGCGCGCGGCGAGGTTGCCCACCGCGAGCCCCAGCGCGAGCAGCCCGACCAGCAGCCCCACGCCGACCAGCGGCCGCATCAGCCCGCCATGGCGGCGGAAGGCGCCCGTGAGCGTGACGGCGAGCGCGACCAGCGCGAAGGAGATGCCGGTCAGCGGCCCCGACATGCGCTGATGCGCCTCCACGCGGAACTTGGGGATGTCGCGCGGGTTCATCGGCTCGTTCGGATCGGGGTTGAGCAGTTCCGAGATCGAGCGTTCGCGCGAATCGCGCGCGCGGTTCTCCTCCAGCCGTCGCGACTGGGAGAGGTCGAGCGTGTTCTCCGCGAACTGCAGCATGTTCAGCCGCCCGGTGCCGCGATCGAGCTGCTGGCGGCTGCCGTTGTACAGCGTCACGCGCGGGCCGGAGGCGCCGGGGGTGATGATGCCGGCCTCGGCCAGGATGGTGGCGGGGTTGGCGCGGTCGCGCGCGTCATGGATGACGAGGCCGCGCAGCGTGCCGTCGCTGCCGCGGGAGCGCACATAGACCGTGACGTCGTCGCTGACCTGCGTGAACACGCCATCCTGCAGCAGGATGGCCGCCATCTGGTTGCGGATCTCGAACTGGTATTCGCGGAACTGCCCGTAGGACCAGGGCACGATGTAGATGTGCAGCAGCCAGCCGCAGATCGCCGCGACCGCCGCCACGCTCAGCGCTGGCCGCGCCAGCGCGCTCGCGGACAGGCCGGCGGCGCGCATCACCACCAGCTCCCTGTCGCCGGCGAGGCGCTGATAGACGAACAGCACCACCACGAAGGTCGTAATCGGCAGGATCACCGCCACGAAGGACGGGATCATCAGGCTGGTGAGCTGGACGAACACCGCGAAGGACAACCCGCGGTTGACCACCAGCTCGACAAACCGCAGCGACTGGGTGAGCCAGATCAGCAGCGCGAGCCCGCCGGTCACCGCGATCAGGGCGATCGCGAGCTGCCGCGCGATATATCGGTCTATCCCGGTCATGCGGCGGCGTGTGTAGCCTGCGGAGGGAGGCTGGAAAACGGCAAATCCCTCAGGCGCCGCCAAGTTCAACCAGCACGATTTCCGGCGGCACGCCGAGCCGCAGCGGCAGCACCGACGTCCCCAGCCCGGCGGAGACGATCAGGTTGCGCTGGCGCTCCGCGACATGGCCGTAGGCGTAGCGGTTGCCGTAGCGCGACGGCACGATGGGCGACCAGCCGAACAGCCGCACCTGCCCGCCATGCGTGTGGCCGGACAGCGTCAGCGCCACCCGCTCCGGCACGGCGGGGAAGATGTCGGGCTCGTGCGCGAGCAGGATGGCGGGCGCCGAGTCGGTGAGCGCGGCGAGCGTGCGCGGCAGGCTGTGCACGCCCAGGAAGCGTTTGTTGCCGAGCGCGTAGGCGAGCTGGTCGCCCAGCCCGAGGATCCAGACCGGCCCGTCCGGCGTCTGGATCCGCCGCGCCTCGTTCTCCAGCGGCCCCAGCCGCGCCTGTGCCAGCGCCCGCCGCACGTAGGCCCGGCCGGAGCGCGTGCGCTGCACCTCCGCGTCGTCCCACCAGTCATGGTTGCCGAGCACGGAATGCACGCCGAACGGCGCGCGCAGCGACGTCAGCGCGTCGAGGCAGTCATCGACCGTCACGCCCGGCCCGTGCAGGCGGCGGGAGGCCGAGTAGTCGCCGAGCAGCACGACGATGTCGGGCTCCAGGGCGTTGGTCTCGGCTACGATCTCCCGCACGCGGCCGAGCGGCATGTGGCGGCTGCCCGCGTGGATGTCGGCGAGGGCCGCAATCCGCAGGCGCTGGCCGGGCGGCCAGCCGGGCGGGTCCGGCCGGTAGTGCACGACGTGCAGCCGCAGCCGCGGCTCCACGTAGCCGGCATAGGCGGGCAGGCTCAGCGAGCCGAGGGACGCAGCCCCGGCCGCCACCAGCGTCCGGCGGCGCAGGCGAAGTCTCATGCCGGGCAGTTTATCGGCTGACCTGGTAACGAGTCTCTGTTTCCTGCGCGGCGGCCGGCCGGGTCCGGCCGTATCAAGGCAGGACCTTGCCGGGATTCATGATCCCGGCCGGATCGAGCGCGGCCTTGATGCGCCGCATGAGATCGAGCTCCACGCCGCCGCGCCAGTCGGCGACCATGTAAGGCTTGAGCTTGCCCACGCCGTGCTCGGCGCTGAACGATCCGCCCAGCCTGCGCACCACCTCGTTCACCGCATCCATGATGTCGTGGTCGCGCGCGAGGAAGGCGGCCCCGTCCATCTCCGGCGGCTGTTCGAGATTGAAGTGGATGTTGCCGTCGCCCATGTGGCCGAACGGCACCGGCCGGATGCCCGGGATCAGCGCGCGGCAGGCCGCGGACGCCTCCGCGATCAGCGCCGGCACCGACGAGACCGGCACGGATACGTCGTTCTTCACGCTCGCGCCCTCGCGCCGCTGCGCGTCGGGGTGCTCCTCGCGCAGCTTCCACAGCGCGGCGCGCTGCGCGTCGCTTTCCGCGATCACCGCATCCACCACCTCGCCGGCCTCCAGCGCATCGCCGATGGCCGCTTCGAGGCCGGCGCGCACATCCGCGCCGCTGCGCGAGCTGGTGAACTCGATCAGCGTGTAGTTGTCCGCCTCCGTGCCCACGGGCAGCGTGGTCCCGGGGATGTGCTTCAGCACGAAGCCGACGCCGATCGCGGACATCAGCTCGAAGGCGGTCAGCGCCGCGCCGTCCGCGTCGCGCACGCGCCCGAGCAGCGACAGCGCCGCCTCGGGCGAGGGCACGGCGCAGAACGCGGTCACGGTCTCGCGTGCCGCCGGGTGCAGCTTCAGCACCGCGCCGGTGACGATGCCGAGCGTGCCCTCGCTGCCGACGAAGAGCTGGCGCAGGCAGTAGCCGGTGTTGTCCTTGCGCAGCCGGCGCAGCCCGTCCCACACCTCGCCCTGCGGCGTGACGACCTCCAGCCCGAGCACCATGTCGCGCG
This sequence comes from Rhodovastum atsumiense, assembly GCA_037190665.1. Classification (GTDB taxonomy): domain Bacteria; phylum Pseudomonadota; class Alphaproteobacteria; order Acetobacterales; family Acetobacteraceae; genus JBBCJT01. The sequence continues at coordinate 14,969 of JBBCJT010000236.1, forward strand.
CATTGCCGTAGCGGACGGTGGTGTTGCCGCCGGCATTGGTGGACAGCACGCCGCCGATCTGCGCCGTGCCTTCCGAGCCGATCGACAGCGGCAGCAGGCAGCCCGCCTCGGCCGCCGCGTCCTGCGCGGCCTTCAGCGTCAGTCCGGCATCGACGGTCATGGTCAGGTCCACCGCGTCGATCGCGCGCACGCGCTTCATCCGCGCGAGGCTGAGCACGATCTCGCTGCCGTCCTCGGCCGGCACCGCGCCGCCGACCATCGAGGTGTTGCCGCCCTGCGGCACGATCCCCGTGCCCGCTTCCGCGCAGAGCCGCACCACGCGCGCGACCTCCTCGGTGCTCGCCGGCCGCACCACCGCGGCGGTGCGGCCGCGATACAGCTCCCGCCAGTCGGCCGCGTAGGGCGCGGTATCGGACGGGTCGGTGATGATGCCGCGCGGGCCGACGACATCGGTGATGGCGGCGATCAGGGCGGCGGTCGGTGCGTGAGCCATGGCGGATGCTAGTCCTTCGGGGCGGCAGCGCGGGAGAGCCGGTCGTTGATGGCGAGGCCGAGGCCGTGCGCGGGCACCGGCATCGCGGCGATGCGGGCCAGCCCGCGGCGCGCGCCTTCCGCATCGAGCGCGCGCAGCCCGGCGAACAGGCGCGACGCGGCCTCGACCAGATCGCCGCTCTCGGAGAGCTGGAACACAACCCCCGCGCCGGGCGGCGGCGGGCCGAACGCCAGCAGCGCCTCGTCGGCGGCGGCGGACGCGGCGTCCTTCCGCAGCGGCAGCGATGGCGCGTAGTGGGACAGCATCAGCCCGGGCGAGCGCAGCGCATGCGTGGCCTCGGCCGCCTCGTGCGGGATGCCGCGCGCGACGGGGCCGATCTCGGCCTCGATCCGCTCCACGGTCACGCCGCCCGGGCGCAGCAGCACGGCCGTTGCGTCGGTCAGCGCGAGCACGGTCGATTCCACCCCCACGCCGCAGGGGCCGGTGTCGAGCACCGCCGCGATCCGCCCGCCGAGCCCGTCGATCACGTGCTGCGCCGTGGTGGGGGAGATGCTGCCGGACCGGTTGGCGGACGGCGCGGCCACGGGGCGGTCCGTCTGGCGCAGCAGCGCGCGCGCCGGTTCCGGCGCCGGCACCCGGACCGCCAGCGTGTCGAGCCCCGCGCCGGTGAGCAGCGCGACGGGGCAATCCGGCCGCCGCTTCAGCACCAGCGTCAGCGGGCCGGGCCAGAACGCCGCCGCGAGACGCTGCGCGCGCGCGTCCGCCTCGACATGGGCGAAGGCGGATGCGGCGTCGGGGTAGTGGCAGATCAGCGGATTGAAATGCGGCCGGCCCTTCGCCTCGAAGATGGCGGCGACGGCGCGCTCGTTCGTGGCATCCGCGCCCAGCCCGTAGACGGTCTCGGTGCCGAAGGCGACGAGCGATCCCGCGCGCAGCAGCCGCGCGGCTTCGGCGATGCCGGCGGCGTCGCCCGCCAGACGCGCGGTCATGGCAGGCCGGTGCAGACGAAGGGCGGGTTGGCCCAGTCCGGCTTGCCGTAGTGCAGCTCGTCGCCGTCCGGCAGCGTGCGCACCGCCCCGCCCGCCGCTTCCAGCACGGCCTGCGGTGCGGCCGTATCCCATTCCATCGTGCGGCCGAAGCGCGGGTACAGATCCGCCACGCCCTCCGCCACGCGGCAGAACTTCACCGCGGAGCCGATATTGGTGATCGAGCCGATGGCGCGGCCCTTCAGGAATTCGGTGATGCGCGGGTCGGTCGCGTAGTGGCGCGATGCCATCACGGCGAGGCCGCTCGGCGGCGGATGGCGCGCGGCGATCGCCCGTTCGCCGGCCCCGTCCCGCCGCCACGCGCCGCCGCCGACGATGCCGCCGAACATCTCGCCATAGGCGGGGATGCCGACGACGCCGAGCACGGGGTGCCCGTCGCGCACCAGGCCGATATTCACGGTGAACTCGTCGCGGCCGGCCGCGAACTCGCGCGTGCCGTCGAGCGGATCGACCAGCCAGAAGCAGGTGCTGGGCCCGATCCGGCTGCCGGCCGAGACCTCCTCCTCCGCGACCACGGGGATGGCGGGCGCGGCCCGGCGCAGCCCGGCGACGATGATCGCCTCCGCCGCGCGGTCGGCCTCGGTGACCGGGGAGCGGTCGTCCTTGCGCAGGACATCGAAGCCGCGTGCCCGAACCGCCAGGATCGCCGCCCCGGCCTGATGCGCAAGGTCGGCCGCCAGCCGCAGCAACGCTTCGTCGTCCATGCCAAGGCTGATAGCGCCGGGCCGCCCGGTGGCAAAGCCCGGGGACTGCTTGTCAGGCGGCACCGGCGCTCGCCCCCCATCCGGGATACTGCCGTGGGTGGCCGGGCGAGCCGGTGCCGAATTCCGCCTCGGCGGAAAACACTCTAAGGTCCCGCCCCCCGCATAGCAGGAGTTCACGCATGCTCGACGTCGCCTTCGCCCGGCCATCCCTGCCCGGATCGGGCGCGCTCGCGCTGCTGATCGGCGAGGATGAGACGGCATCGGGGCTGTGGGCCAAGGCCGATGCCGCGACGGACGGGGCGATCGGCCGCGCGCTCGCCGCGGCGAAGTTCACCGGCAGGAAGGACCAGACGGCGACCGTGCTGGCCCCGGGCGGCGGGCTGTCGCGCGTGATCGCCGTGGGGCTGGGCAAGCGCGCGGATGCCCGCACCCGGACCTACGAGGAAGCGGGCGGCACCGCCGCGGCGGCGGCCACGGGAGACGAGGTGCTGACCATCGCGCCGGGCGGCAGCGGGCCGGAAGCGGCGCATGCCGCGCTGGGCGCAGTGCTGCGCGCCTATCGCTTCGACCGCTACCGCACGAAGGAGAAGCCGGAGGACAAGCCGAAGCTCGCGAAGGTGGTGATCAACCACGAGGAGCAGGCGGCGGCGAAGGCCGCATGGCCCGCGCTGGAAGCGATCGCCGAAGGCGTGTTCGTGACCCGCGACCTGGTCAGCGAGCCGGCCAACGTCCTTACCCCCGCCGAGTTCGCGAAGCGCTGCGAGGGCTTCAGCAAGTACGGCCTCGATGTCGAGATCCTGGGCCCGAAGGAGATGCGCAAGCTCGGCTTCGGCGCGCTGCTCGGCGTCGCGCAGGGCTCGGTCAACGAGGGGCGCTTCGTGGTCATGCAGTGGCATGGCCGCAAGGGCAAGGGGAAGTCGAAGCCGGTCGCCTTCGTCGGCAAGGGCGTGACCTTCGACACCGGCGGCATCTCCATCAAGCCGGCCGGCGGCATGGAGGAGATGAAGTGGGACATGGCCGGCGCGGGCACCGTGGCCGGGCTGATGGTCGCACTCGCCGGGCGCAAGGCGAAGGTGGATGCGGTCGGCATCCTCGGCCTCGTCGAGAACATGCCGTCGGGCACCGCGCAGCGGCCGGGCGACGTGGTGACGACCTATTCCGGGCAGACCGTGGAGGTGCTGAACACCGACGCCGAAGGCCGCCTCGTGCTCGCCGATGCGCTCTGGTACTGCCAGGAGAAGTTCGAGCCGCGCTTCATGGTGAACCTCGCCACGCTGACCGGCGCGATCGTCGTCGCCCTCGGCCATGAGCATGCGGGGCTGTTCAGCAACGACGACGAGCTGTCGCAGCGGCTTTTCGCCGCCGGGACCGAGACCGGCGAGAAGGTGTGGCGCATGCCGCTCGCCGATGCCTACGACAAGCTGCTGCGCTCCGACATCGCGGACATGAAGAACATCGGCGGCAGGCCGGGGGGCGCGGTGACCGCCGCGCAGTTCCTGCAACGCTTCGTCAACGGCACGCCCTGGGCGCATCTGGACATCGCCGGCACCGCCTGGAACAGCAAGGACGGCCCCACCATCCCCAAGGGCGCGTCCGCCTTCGGCGTGCGGCTGCTGGACCGGCTGGTGGCGGACCACTTCGAGGCGTGATGCTCAGCGTCCGCTCGGTCTCCCGCATCGAGGATGCGGATGCGGTCGTGCAGCTTCATGGCGAAGGTGCACCGATCCCCGAGAAGCTGCGTGCGGCCGCCGGTGCGGCGGGCTTCACCGGCGGCGGCGGCACGAGCTTCGAGGTGTTCACGCCCGAAGGCCGCGTCGTGCTGGTGGGGCTCGGCGCGTCCGAGGATCACGAGGGTGCGGGCTCCCATACCGCCGAGCTGCTCGGCCGGCTGCGGCGCATCGCGCTCGACGGGCGGGGGCTGCCGCCGGACCGCGTCGCGGAGTTCGCCGCCGCGTGCTGCCTGCGCGCCTGGCGCCCGCCGGTGCTGCGCAAGCACGCCGATCCCGACGACCCGGTGCTCGACGCGCTCGATATCCTGCTCGACGACGATCCGGGCTTCGCTGCGCTGTGGGGGCCGCGGGAGGCGGCCGTGCGCGCGACGCTGTGGGCGCGCGACCTCGTCTCCCTGCCGTCGAACCTGCTGACGCCCGCGGGCTTCGTGAAGAAGCTGAAGGACGTGGTGAAGCTGGGCGCGACGCTGGAGGTGCTGGACGCGGAGGCGCTGCGGGATCAGGGCTTCGGCGCGCTGCTCGCGGTCGGGCAGGGATCGGTGAACCCGCCCTGCCTCGCCGTGCTGCGCTGGGCGGGCACGCAGCCGGACGCGCCGGTCGCCTTCGTCGGCAAGGGCATCACCTTCGACACGGGCGGCATCTGCATCAAGCCGGCCGACCGGATGTGGGAGATGCGCGCGGACATGGCCGGTGCGGCCGCGGCAGCCGGCGCGATCATGGCGCTGGCGCTGCGCCGTTCGCCCGCGCCGGCGGTGGCGGTGCTGCCGCTCGCCGAGAATGTCACGGGGGCTGCCTCCTACCGGCCCGGCGATGTGCTGCGCACGCGATCCGGCCGCACGGTCGAGGTGATCGACACGGACGCCGAAGGCCGGCTGGTGCTGGCGGATGCCATCGACCACGCGGTGCGCGTGCTGAAGCCGCGCGCGGTAATCGACCTCGCCACGCTGACGGGTGCGATCGTGACCGCGCTCGGCAACCACATGGCCGGGCTGTTCCAGAACGACCCGGGGCTTGCCGCCGCCGCCGTCGCGGCGGGCCGCGCGGCGGGCGAGCCGGTCTGGCCGATGCCGATCGCGGATGAGCATCGCCACGAACTGGACAGCGACATCGCGGACCTGAAGAACTGCCTCGCCGGCCGCTACCAGCCCGATGCCTGCCACGCGGCGGCGTTCCTGCGCGAGTTCGCGGGCGACACGCCGTGGGTGCATCTCGACATCGCGGGCGTGGAGAGCCGGGAGGAGGCCGAGGGCATGACGCCCAAGGGCGCGACCGGCTTCGGCGTGCGGTTGCTGGACCGGCTGGTGCGGGCGCGGTTCGAGGCCGCGCCCCGGGCGTGAGCCGATGGCGGAGATCGGTTTCTATCATCTGACCCGCACCGGTATCGACCAGGCCCTGCCTCAGCTTCTCGGCCGTGTGCTGGCGCAGGGCGGGCGCGCGGTGGTGCTGTGCGGATCGGAAGAGCGCCGGGACGCGCTCGACGCCTCGCTGTGGCTGTCGGACCGGCCGGACTGGCTGCCCCACGGCACGGCGCGCATGGGCCACGCGGAGCTGCAGCCGATCTGGCTGACCACGGAGGACGAGAACCCCAACGGCGCGGCGTTCCTGTTCCTGCTCGACGGTCTGTCGAGCGGAAGGCTGGCCGATTACGCACGCGTCTTCGACCTGTTCGACGGGCATGACGAGGCCGCCGTCGCGGCGGCGCGGGAGCGGTGGAAAGCCGCGAAGGACGCGGGGCACACGCTGGCGTACTGGAAGCAGGGCGCGCGTGGGTGGGAGCGGGCGGGCTGATTTGGTATACGAACACCTTCCTCGCGGTGCAGAGAAGGTGCGATGTCGGAACTGAAAGCGGATCGGGTCCCCGGGCGTGGGGCGGCAGCGGACGCGGCGGAGTTCCGCTCGGCTCTGGACGAACTGGGTTTCAGCAAGGCTGATCTCGTTCGGTTCATGATGCGCAATGGCGACGACCGCGCGCCGACGACGATAGACCGCGGCATCCACCGTATCGCTACTGGCGAGACCCGGCTGTCGGGCGAGATGCGCGTGATGCTGACGATGCTGCGGAACAGCCGTGCCAAGGCCGCTGGACGCGAGGTGGATGGTGCGGATTGACGACAGCGGATTGGCCACCCGCTGCTCCTATGCGGCGAGCCAGGGGCGCGGATGCGCCCACTCCGCTTGAGGGCAATCGCCAGCCCGGATCGGCCTCTGCCGATCCGAGGTCCCGAACGGAGCCCGCCGCCCATGCTGCGAGCCCAAGGCGCGGATGCGCCCGCCCGGCGTTTGAGGGCATCGCAACCCGGATCGGCTCTCGCCGATCCGAGGTCCCGAACGGGGCCCGCCGCCTATGCGGCGAGCCAAGGGCGCGGACGCGCCCGCCCGGCGCCTGAGGGCACCTAGAAAGTCGGCATCGGCGGCAGGTCGGCGTCGAACCACTTGCGGTTGATCGCGTTCAGCTCGCCGTTGTTCTTCACGAAGTAGAGGAACGTGTTGACCCACTGCAGCAGGTCGGTCTGGCCGCGCCGCAGGGTGATGCCCTGCCACTGCCGGCTGAGGACGACCTTGTTCTCCAGCTCCAGCGCCGGGTTGTCGGCGGCGAGCTGGCGCGCCTGCATGTGGTTGCAGCCGAGCAGGTCGGCCCGGCCGGCGATCAGCGCCTGGCCCGCCGTCGCGTCGTCGTCGAAGCGCAGCATCTGCGCGCCGGTCGCCTGCTGCGTCAGCACGAGGTCCTGCGTGCTGGCGCGCGCGACCGCGATGCGCAGGCCCTTGGCGTCGGCAAGGGAGGAGACGTTGTGCTTGCGCGCGCCCATCAGCACGACCTCGAGCACCGAATACGGGATCGAGAACCACACCTGCTTCGCGCGCTCCGGCGTGATGCCGAAGGTCGCCACCAGCACGTCCACGCGGTTGGTGAGCAGGTAGGGGATGCGGTTCGGGCCGGTGACGGGCACCAGTTCCAGATCGACGCCCATGTACTTGGCCATCAGCGCCGCGACGTCGGCATCGTAGCCCACCGGCTTCTGGTCCGGGCCCATCGAGCCGAAGGGCGGGATGTCCACCAGCATGCCGACGACGATCTTCTTCCGCCGCAGCAACTCGTCCACCGTCTGGCCGAAGGCGCCGCGCGTGGCGAACAGCGGCGCGGCAAGGGCGAAGCCGGCCGCCCCGAGCATCAGTCTGCGATTCATGGTCCCGTTCCTCCCGTTGTTGTGGCCCTGCCCGGAAGGGCGAGCCGTCGTTCGAAGCGCGAGGCGAGCCAGGACAGCGGCCAGCACATCGCGAAGTAGATCGCCGCCACGATGCCGAAGACGAGGAATGGCCGGAACGTGGCGTTGTTCAGCATCTGCCCGGCGCGCGTGAGCTCGGTGAAACCGATGATCGAGGCGAGCGAGGTGGATTTCACGAGCTGCACCAGGAACCCCACGGTCGGCGGCACCGAGACGCGCGCCGCCTGCGGGATCACCACGAGGCGCATCGTGCGCAGCCACCCGAAGCCGAGCGCCTTCGCGGCTTCCCACTGGCCATGCGGAACCGTTTCGATCGACCCGCGCCAGATCTCGCCGAGGAACGCCCCCGCGTTCAGCCCCAGCGCGAGCGCCGCGGCGGTCCATGCGTCGATGCGCCAACCGAGCATGGTGGAGCCGAAGAAGACGAGGAAGAGCTGCATCACCAGCGGCGTGCCCTGGAAGATCAGGATGTAGCCGGATGCGGCGATGCGCAGCGGCTTCGCCGGTGCGGTGCGGGCCAGCGCGATCAGCAGCCCCAGCGTGCCGCCGCCGACGAAGGCCACCGCCGACAGCGCCAGCGTCCATTGCGCGGAGAGCAGCAGGAACGACAGGTCGCCGAGGCTGAACCCCCTCATCGGCCGACCTTCGCGAAGTAGCGGCGCGCGATCAGCCCGAACATCGCCGACAGCGCCAGCGACATCGCGAGGTACATGGCGGTGACGATCAGATAGATCTCGAAGCTGCGGAACGTCCGGGCCTGGATGTTGTTGGCCACGCCCGACAGGTCCTCCGCCGCGACGGAGGAGATCACCGCCGAGGCGAGCATCAGCAGAATGAACTGCGAGGACAGCGCCGGGTACACGTTGCGCAGGGCCTGGAAGAAGATGACGCGGCGGAAGATCAGCAGCGGCCGCAGCCCCAGCGCGCGCGCCGCCTCGATCTGCCCGTGCGGGATGCTCTCCACGCCCGCGCGCAGGATCTCGGTCGCGTAGGCGCCGAGATTGATGGACATCGCCAGCAGCGCGGCCTGGTTGCCGGTCAGCCCGATGCCGATCTCCGGCAGCGCGAAGAACACGAAAAACAACTGCACCAGGAACGGCGTGTTGCGGATGATCTCGACATAGGCGCGGACCACGATCCGCAGCGGGCGCGGGCCCGATGTCTGCGCCCAGGCGCCGAAGGCGGCGATCGCGAGGCCGATGACCATGGCCGCGAGCGTGAGGCCGAGCGTAAGGGCCGCGCCTTCCAGCAGCAGGTCGAAATCCTGCAGCACTTCCTCGAACTGGAAGACGTAGTCCACCCGCGGCGCTTCCCCCTGGCCGCGTCGGACGGCGGCGTTCGGCGGAAAGCCTAACCGTCGCTGCGCAGCGTGCCCAGAGCTTCCCGCAGCGCCGCCTGCAGGATCCACGCATCGCCGGAGTAGGCGAGCACGTGGAACCCGTCCGCCCGCGCCTGCCGCGCCTCCGCGAGGCTGCCGACCATGCGCCCCAGCGCCCGGCCGTGCTTGCGTGCCGCCGCCACGACCCGGGCGATGGCGTCTCGGAAGGTGGGATGGTCGAACTGGCCGGGGATGCCGAGCGAGGAGCTGAGGTCGAAATGCCCGACCCAGAGGCAGTCCACGCCCTTGGTCGCCGCGATGGCCTCGGCATTGGCCACGCCGTCCCCGGTCTCGATCATCGCGAACAGCGTGGTGCGGCGATTGGCGGTGGCCATCGCCTCGGCGGCCGGGCGGGCGAGCCAGTCATCGTGCGCGATGCCGAAGGCGACGCCGCGGGAGCCGTCCGGCGTATACTTCAGCGCCGCGACCGCAGCCTCGGCTTCGGCGGCACTGCCCACCATCGCGAGCATCACGCCTTCCGCACCCACATCGGCCGCGCGGCAGATGTGGTGGCGCGCATGGGACGGCACCCGCACCACGGCCGGCACGCCGGCGGCGCGCAGGTACTGCAGGGTGGATTTCACCGTTTCGAAACCGAAGCCCGTGTGTTCCATGTCCAGGAACGCAAACTCGCATCCCGCGCCGGCGATGATGTGGCCGATGCCGGGTGTCGTGACCTCCACGATCATCGTGCCGAAGGCGGGCGTGCGGCGTTCCAGCAGGTCGCGGAGGGTGGGGCGTGTCATGGCGGCGACCATACGCCCGGACGCACCGATTGCGCGACCACCAGCCCGTAGGCCGCGAGCCCGAGCGCGATGCCGATGAACACGCCGTCGAGCCCGATGCTCTCGCCCAGCAGCGCGCCGCCACCCACCGCCAGCGTGATGCGCGAGACCGCCGCCACGAAGGGCCAGCGCATCCGCCCCGCGCCCTGGGAGGCGAAATAGAGCGCCATGCCGAGGCCGAGCCCGCCGAAGGCCGGCCCGACGATCCGCAACTGCCGCGCGGCGATGGCGGCGACCTCCGTGTCGGACACGAACAGCCCCGCGATGGCATCGGGCATGATGGCGAAGATCAGGCCCATCGCCGCCGCGAAGCCGCCCGCGACCGCCGCGCCGATCCAGGCGACGTGCCGCGCCTCGCGCCAGTTGCCCGCGCCGGCCTGCCGGCCGACCAGCGTGGTCAGCGCCGCGCCGATCCCGAAGGCGAGCGGGATCATCATGAATTCCAGCCGCGTGCCGACGCCGTAGGCCGCGATCGCCTTCGCGCCGTAGGGCGTGACCTGCCGCGTGAGCAGGATGGTGGTCAGGTTCGCGATCGCCGCCATCACCGAGGCGATGGCCCCCACCGCGAGGATACGCCGGAACAGCGCGGCGCGCGGGCGGATGGCGATATGGGGCACGAACCCCGCGGCCCCGGCCCTGAGCGCCGCCCACATGACGAGGCTCGCCGCCGTGAACGCGATGGCGGTGGCCCATCCCGCGCCCGGCAGGCCGAGGCCCAGCGGCTGCATCAGCACGTAGGCCAGCGGCGGCTGGACGACCCAGACCGTGCACAGCACGCGCGCCGGCAGCATGTGGTTGCCCGCGCCGCGCAGCACGGAGGCGAGCGTGTTCGCCACCCAGACCGGCACCGCGCCGGTGAACAGCGCGCGTGCGAAGGCGATGGCCTCCTCCAGCGGCTGTCCCGTGGCGCCGAGGGCCGCGAAGATCGGCCGCCCGGCGAGCCCGAGCGGAAGGGTGAAGGCGAGCCCCATCGCGGCGGCGATGATCAGCGCGTGCAGCACCAGCGCGGAGGCCTCGTCCTCCCGCCCCGCGCCGAGCGTGCGCGCCACGGCGGAGGACACGCCGCCGCCCATCGCGCCCGCCGACATCATGTACATCAGCAGCAGGAACGGCAGCGCCAGCGCGTAGCCTGCCAGTGCCGCGATGCCGAGCTGGCCGGCGAGCCATGTCTCGGTGAGCTGGGCGGCGACCTGGAACACCGCGACTGTGGTCGTGGGCCCCGCGAGGCGCAGGATCTGGCGCAGGATCGACGGCGGCTGCGCCACGCGCTCCTCAGCCGAAGAAGTCGCGGAAGCGCGCCAGCACCTCGTCGGGCGCTTCCTCGGCGAGGTAGTGGCCCGATGCGACCGACCCGCCCGTCACCTCGCCATCCGCGTATTGCCGCCACAGCTCCAGCGGCGCGTACCACTGGCCGATGCGGCCCTTCGCGCCCCACAGCGCCAGCACCGGGCAGGCGATGCGCTGCCCGCGCGCGCGGCTCTCGCGGTCATGTGCGAGGTCGATGGTCACCGCGGCGCGGTAGTCCTCGCAGATGCCCGTGATCGTCCCCGGCTCGCGCAGCGCGGCGAGGTAGTCGGCCAGCGCCTCGGGCGCGAAGAAGTCGCGAGCCTTGGGTTCGCGCGAGGTCTGCAGGTGGAACCATTCCTCAGGGTTCGCGCCGATCATCGTCTCCGGGATCGGCGCGCGCTGGGCGAGGAAGAACCAGTGCCAATAGCCCAGCGCGAAGGACAGGTCGGTGCGTTCGAGATGCTCGATGGTCGGCACGATGTCGAGCACGGCGAGCCGTTCGACGCGGCCCGCGTGGTCGAGCGCGAGGCGGTGCGCGACACGGGCGCCGCGGTCGTGGCTGCCGACCATGAAGCGGTCGTGACCGAGCGCGGTCATCAGCGCGGCCATGTCGGCGGCCATCGCGCGCTTGCTGTAGGCGGCGTGGTCCTCGCCTGCCGGTGGCTTGAAGGAGAAGCCGTAGCCCCGCAGGTCCGGGCAGATCACGGTGAAGCGGCCGGCGAGGTCCGGTGCGACTCTGTGCCACATCGCATGCGTCTGCGGGTTGCCGTGCAGCAGCAGCAGCGGCGGGCCCGATCCGCCGATGCGCACGCGCAGCGCGCCGCCCGGCACCGCGACCTTCCGCAGGTCGAACCCGTCGAAGAACATGTCAGCAGCTCCGGTCGAAGGCGGTGACGAGGCGGCTTGCCTCAGCCTGCCGCCAGCAGCCCGATCCTTCCAGCGCGGCGAGCAGGCGCGGGACGGTGGTGCGCGTGTCCGCATCCACCTCCACGCGCGCCACGACGATGCGGCGGAAGGCGGCGGCGTCCTCCAGCACGCGGGCGGGGTCCTCGTCCGTGCGCACCACCCGCAGGCGCAGCCAGTCCGGCGATTCGACGATGAAGGGCGCGGGCACGCCCACGCCGTCATTGCCGTGCGGCACCAGCACCAGCCCCTCCGACCCGGCGAGGCGCACGGCATCCCGCGCGGCCTCGCGCGGCGGCTGCATCGTCGCCGGGTGCAGCATCATGCCGGCGAGCGAGGCCGCCTGGATCGCGAGCGTGATGCCGAAGATGGCGCCGCGCCACGGCGCGGCCCCGATCGCCCCGGCCAGCAGCAGCGCGAGGAACGGCGTGGCGAAGGCGAGGTAGCGCAGCTCGATCGGCGTGTTGTTGAACACGAAGCCCAGCACCAGCAGCCCGGCCGGCGTGGCGGCGAGGCACATCAGGAACAGCCATCGCGCTTCCGGCGTGCCGAAGCGCCGCCAGCGCCACGCGGTCAGCGCGGCCAGCACGCCCAGCCAGCCCACCACCGCCGCGCCCACCGCGGTGCGCGCGACGCCCTCCACGTACAGCGGCAGCCCGCCGAAGACCGCCGCCGTGCCGTACTGCGCGAGGCGGATCAGGCTCGGCAGCAGCAGGAAGGGCGGGAACTGGCCGGTGCGGCTGCCGCGCTGGGCGAGGAAGAAGAACAGGTCGGCGGCGAGGAACAGCGCGAACCCCAGCCCCGCCGCGAGCCAGATCGGCCAGACCCTGAACCGCGCGAGGAAGCGCCATGCCAGCGCCGCCGCCGCGACGAAGGCGGAGAGGTAGTTGGCGAAGGTCGCCGCCCCCAGTGCCAGCCCGCCCGCGAAGCCGCCGCGTGCGGTGTCCGCGCGCAGCATCGCGAACGCGCCGCCGAGCATCAGTAACTGCGCCAGCGCGAAGCCGCGCGCGATCGCGCCCGTGTACGCGAAACCGTAACATCCGAGGCACAGCAGCATCGCCGCCAGCGGCGGGATCATCGTCGCGCGCGCGAGTGCGGCCACCACCGCGAGCGCGGCCACGGCGAAGACCACCGACAGCAGCCGCGTGGTCGTCAGACCGGTGCCGAACACCCCCCGCCAGCCGGCCGCCGCCCAGAAATACAGCGGTGGATGGACATCGGTGCGCCGCAGATCCTCCGCGATCGACAGCGGCGTGCTGTGCCCGGCGAACGGGGCGCGTGCGTCGCCCGCGGTGAAGATGCCGGCGGGCCAGGCCGGCCGCGGCGTGCCCGCGGCGAGAAACACCGTGTAATTCTCGTCGTATTCGGTGGACCGCAGCAGGCTCGTCGCCGTCAGCAGCAGGGCGGCGAGCAGAAGCACGGCGGCCAGGGCGGCGCGCGGCGGGTTCAGGACGAACAGCATGCCCGCCTGCGGTAGAGACAGAGGCGCCCGACGGCAACCCGCGCCGTGACGAGAGCGTGAGGTGCGGTGCGGGCATCGCGCGTGCGTGATACGTTCCCCGGCGATGTTGCAGGTGATGACGGACCCCTCGACGCGGCCGACCTTCTCGGTTGTCGTGCCGGCCTACAATGAGGCCGAGGGCATAGAGGCCTTTCACGCACGGCTGGCGGCGGTGATGGATGCGCTCGGCCAGCCGTGGGAGGTCGTCTACGTCAACGACGGCTCCACGGATGCCACGCTCGATCTGCTGCGCGGCCTGCGCGGGCGCGAGGCATCGGTGGGCGTGGTCAATCTCAGCCGCAATTTCGGCAAGGAGATCGCCACGACCGCGGGCATCGATCACGCCACGGGCGAGGCCGTCATCGTGATCGACGCCGATCTGCAGGACCCGCCGGAGGTGATCCCCGAACTGGTCGCGCGCTGGCGCGACGGGTTCGACATGGTCTACGCGCAGCGGCGCGAGCGCGAGGGCGAGACGTGGCTGAAGAAGGCCACGGCCAACTGGTTCTACCGCCTGATGGCGAATACCGGCCGCGTGCGGCTGCCGCGCAATACCGGCGACTTCCGGTTGATGTCCCGCCGCGCGACCGATGCGCTGCTGCAGCTTCGCGAACAGCACCGGTTCATGAAGGGGCTGTTCGCCTGGATCGGCTACCCGAGCGTCGCGGTGCTGTACGACCGCGCGCCGCGTCATGCCGGCAGTACCAAGTGGAACTACTGGAAGCTGTGGAACCTCGCGCTGGAGGGGATCACCAGCTTCACGGTGATGCCGCTGAAGGTGGCGACATATCTCGGCCTCGCGGTGGCGGTGTTCGCCTTCCTGTATGGCGTGCAGATCGTGCTCAAGACACTGCTGTTCGGCAATCCCGTCGCCGGTTACCCGAGCCTGCTCGCGGTGATCCTGTTCCTCGGCGGCGTGCAGCTCATGACGCTGGGCGTGATCGGCGAATATCTCGGCCGCGTCTTCAACGAAACGAAGGGGCGGCCGCTCTACTTCGTCGAGAAGCACGAGCCGGCGCGCCAGGAGGCGAGGCAGACCGCCGCGCTGCCACCGGCATGAAGCGCCGCGCCGTCCTCGCCCTGCCTCTGCTCGCCGGTGCCGCGCGCGCCGCGGTGCCGCCCGAACGGATGCAGGGGCTGCAACGCGGGCTGAACGTCGCCAACTGGTTCCGCTTCCCGCAGCGCAACGACCCGTCCTTCATGCGCGGCTATCTCGCGGATGCGGAGATCGCGCAGTTCCGCGCCTGGGGCTTCGACTACGTGCGCATCGCGGTGCAGCCGGAGATCCTGCGCAACGCCGCCGGCCGCATCGACGAGGACCGTTTCGCCGCACTCGCCGCCGGCATGCGCCGGCTGCAGGCGGGCGGGCTCGGCACGATGGTGGAGCTGCATCCGCAGCGCTGGCGGCTGGAATCGAAGGAGGAGGACCGCGACGCGCTGCGCGGGCTGTGGCGTGCGCTCGCGCCTCGCCTCGCCCCGTTCGATCCGGCGCGCACCTTCATCGAGATCCTCAACGAGCCGGTCTTCGATGGCGATCCCGGCACATGGCATGCCTTGCAGGCCGACCTCGCGCGGATCATCCGCACGGCGCTGCCGGCGCACACGATCATCGCCACCGGCCATCACTGGAGCAGTCTCGACGGATTGCTCGCACTTGTGCCGCTGCCCGATCCGAACGTCGTCTACACCTTCCACTACTATCGCCCGCAATTCTGGACGACGCTGGGCTCCGGCGTGCGCGCGGCCGATCCGGATGCGATCGCGCGCCTGCCCTGGCCGCAGGCGGATGCGGATGCCTGCAAGGGCGCCGGGCAGACGCAGTCGGACCAGACGCGGCGGTTGATCGCCTGGCATTGTGGCCAGCGCTGGGACGGGCGGAAGCTGCGCACCGATCTCGACGCCGCTGCCGGGTGGGCGCGCCGGCATGGCGTGAACGTGATCGCTAACGAGATCGGCGTGTCCGCACGCATCGCGCCGGCTTCGCGCGAAGCCTACCTGCGCGACCTGCGCGCGGCGCTGGAGGCGAACGGCATCGGCTGGGCGCTGTGGGGCTACGACGATTCCATGGGCTTCGCCCGCCGCAAGGATGGTGCGGGACGGATCAGCGTGGCGCAGGATGTGGTGCGCGGGCTGGGCCTGCGTTCCTGACCGGCACCGCGACGAATACGATGCTGCACTGCACCAACCGGCTTGCCGCCATCCCCGTGCGCCGGTACACCCTCAACAATAACGCGTAGCCCCCTGGAGCGGAACATGGCCAAGCAGCCCCAAGGACCAGCCGATTTCGATCTCACCCGGATCATGGCAGAGTTCAAGCTGCCGGCGATGCCGGACATGGAAGCCTTCCTCGGCTACCAGCGCCGCAACATGGAGACGCTGTCGCAGGCGAACCGCGTCGCGCTGGAAGGCGCGCAGGCGGTGGCCAAGCGCCACATGGAAATCGCCCAGCAGGCGATGGCCGAGCTGACCGAGGCGATGAAGTCCATCTCCGCCGCCGACGCCCCGCAGGCCAAGGCCGCGAAGCAGGCCGAGCTGCTGAAGACGTCCTACGCCAAGGCGGTCTCGAACATGAAGGAGATCGCGGACCTGATCCAGCGCGCCAATGGCGAGGCGCTGTCGCTGATCAACCGCCGCTTCGCCGAAGCGATGGACGAGGTGAAGTCGATGGCGGAGAAGTCCGGGCGCTAATCGCCCGGTGTGGGGCGCTGCCCCACGCCCCGGCAGGGGTGCTGCCCTGCACCCGCAAGGGGCCACCGGCCCCTTGACCCGGGCTCCTCAAGAGGGCCTTCGGCCAAATCGATCGACAGCCCCTACCCCCACAACAAGCGTTGTGGGGGGTAGGGGCTGTCGATCGATCTGCTTAAGCCTTCCTGAAGGAATCGAGGTCGAGGAGCCCGTGGCTCCTCGTGGGGTGAAGGGGCAAAGCCCCTTCCGGGGTCCGGGGCAGAGCCCCGCACTTCAGGGCCGCGCCTCCGCGAACGTATCGCAGGCCTGCACGTTGCCGCTCTCGAACCCGCGCTTGAACCATGCCACGCGCTGCTGGCTGGTGCCGTGGGTGAACGTCTCGGGCCGCACGTAGCCCTGTTGCTGGCGCTGGATGCGGTCGTCGCCCACCGCGGCCGCCGCGTTCAGCCCTTCCTCCAGATCGCCGGCCTCCATGATGTTGCGCGCGCGCTGGGCGTTGTGCGCCCACACGCCGGCGAGGCAGTCCGCCTGCAGTTCGATCCGCACGCCGAGCGCGTTCGCCTCCACCTCGCTCACCTGCCGGCGCATCTGTTCGAAGCGCGGCAGAATGCCGAGCAGGTTCTGCACGTGGTGTCCGACCTCGTGCGCGATGATGTAGGCGGCGGCGAAATCGCCCTTCGCGCCGAGCTGGCCCATGAGCTGCGCCATGAAGTCCAGGTCGATGTAAACGCGCTTGTCGTTGGGGCAGTAGAACGGGCCGACCTGCGCCTGCGCGGTGCCGCAACCGGACCGTGTGACGCCGCTGAACAGCACCAGCGTCGGTTCCTCGTACTGGCGGCCCGCGCGGGCGAACTGCTCGTTCCAGACCCGTTCGGTCTCTCCCAGCACCTGCGCGACGAAGCGCCGCTCGGCATCGGCCTGCCCGCCCGCCTGCTGCTGGCGCGGCTGCACCTGCGGCTGCTGCGGCGCGTAGCCGGGATCGCCGCCGCCGACGAGGCCGGACAGGTCCACGCCGAGGAACAGGCCGATCAGGATGATGGCGATGCCGCCGATGCCGCCGCCGATGCGGATGCCGCCCCCGCGCATCCCGCCGCCCCGCATCCCTCCGCCGAAGCCGCCGCTGCCGCGCCGGTCTTCGACGTTGCCGCTTTCCGGGCCTTCGAGCCGCATGGTTCCGTCCTCCGTTTGCGGCCAGGATAGCCGAGGCCACGTCCCTGCTACAGGCCGCGTGCCTCGAAACGGTCGCCCGCCCCCAGCGGTTCCGCCGCGAGCAGGCTGCGCCGCGCGGCCGCGTCCTTCAGCAGCACGGCGCGCAGGAAGGTGACTGACAGGGCCGCGGTCCGCGCGTGATAGGTGCTGTCGGCCCAGCGCGACCCGGCGGCGGGCTCGTCCGCGAAGGAAGCATGCGTCGCGCCCTCCAGCACCGCCAGCGCGGCCGGCGCGGTGGAGCTGCGGTAGGGCAGCTTGCGGTCCTCCGGCGTCGCGCCTTCGATATAGCCTCGGTCCAGCGTGCCGGTGACGTAGAGGATCGGCGCGGAAAGGCGCGCGAAGGCGAGCCGGGGCGGCAGGCCGAACGCGCCGGTAGGCGAAAGCGAGATGCCGGCGCCGAGCCGCGGGTCGGGCAGGGTGGGCAGGTCGTCGCGCGGCGTCGGCAGGCGCTGGCCCAGCATGTGCTGCACCGTCCACGCGCCGAAGGAATGCCCCGCGATGGCGATGCGCCGCGCGTCGAGATAGCCGCGCAGCTCCGCCCGGTCGGCCAGCGTGTCGAGCACGAAGGCGACGTCGAGCAGCCGGTCGAGCGCGTTGCGCACGTCCAGCAGCGCGCTGCCGAGCGCGACGGTGCGGTCCTGCCCGTTGCGCCACAGCTCCGCATCGCTGCCGGGGTGCTGCATGTGGATCGCGACGAAGCTCGCCTCCGCCAGCGCCGCGCCGAGATAGGCAAGACCCTCGCGCGATCCGCCAAGGCCGTGGGAGAGCAGCACGACGGGTGCAGGCGCACGCCGCGCCGGCAGCCGCAGCAGCACCGGCACGACCCGGTCCCGCCGCGCATCGCGCCAGGCCACGGGCTGCGCGCGCACCGCGCCCGCGAAGGCGGCGAGAGCGAGCAGGCTCCGACGGGCAAGGCGCGACATGACAGCATGCGAGGCGAAACCCGGGCCGCCGGCAAGTGACGAGCGTGTCATGGCGGTTGGCGTGTGGGGCTTTGCCCCAGACCCCAGCAGGGGCGCTGCCCCTGCACCCCGCAAGGGGCCACCGGCCCCTTGACCCGGGATTCCACAAGTGGGCCTTCGGCCAAATCGGTCAGTTGCCCCCACCCCCTCGATAATCCTCGGGGGGGGGGGGGCATCTGACCGACCCGCTGAAAGCCTTCCTGATGGAATCGAGGTCGAGGAGCCCGTGGCTCCTCGTGGGGTGAAGGGGCAGCGCCCCTTCCGGGGTGCGGGGCAGCGCCCCGCAGCTTACCCGCCCGGCCGCAGCGTCATCCAGCCGCTGATCCGCCGTCCCGGCGCGAGCATGCGCATCGCGCCGTGCCGCGCGAGGTCCGGCCGGTTCGGCGCGTCGGGTACGTGGCTCACCGGTTCGACGCACACGACCGGGTCATGCGCCGGCACGTAGACGTGCAGGTTGCGGAAGGCGCCCCCGGCTGTGAGCGTCATCCCGTCCAGCACCGCCACGCCGTCCCAGCCCGACCAGTGCCCGTCATGCCCCCGCTGGTCGGCGAGCGGACCATCCATGCCGCGCGCAGGATCGGCCGAGACCGGCAGGTTGCGCGCGTTGCGGGGGAAGCTGTGCGTTGCGGCGAAGCGCAGCGTGGAACGCGGCGTGCGCGGAAACCATGGATGCAGCCCGATCCCCACCGGCACCGCGCGCCGGCCGCGGTTGATGACGCTGAGCGTCATCGTCGCCGTACCTTCGTCGAAGCGCAGGTCCAGCGTCGCGCTCACCCGCCACGGCGCACGCGCGCCGTCCACCGCCAGCGTCAGCGCGGAGAGCGTCCGGTGCCGCACGCGCCAGGGAAGGTCACGCAGGAAGCCGTGGATCGCGGTGTGGTCCTGCGGCCGGTTGATCGGCAGCCGCCACGTGCGCCCGCCGAAGCGCAGCCGCCCTGCATCCAGCCGGTTGGTCCACGGCGCCATCAGGAAGCTGCCGAGACCCGAATGGTTGCGGCGGCGGATCTCCGCCGCACTCGCCGGCCGCAGCAGGTCGCGTCCGTTGAAGGTGAGCGAGGCGATGCCCGCACCGAGCGCCGGCAGCACCTCCGCATGGAAGCCGCCGCCGGCGACGACGGCACGCTGCATCAGCGGAACAGCGACGGCGGCGAGGGTTCCTCGCGCGAATACTCCATCGAGGTGAAGTTGCCGCCCTGGTAGCGTTCCTCCACGGGATCGTCGCTGACCTTGCCGGCGAGCTGCCCGGCGAAGACGTCCGCGGAATCCTGCGGCGCCCAGCCGATTTTCTCGCGCGCGTCCTTGCCCCAGAAGGTGCGGCTGTTGTTGGACGCGCCCCACACCACCGCGCAGCCGGTGCTGGGCGCGAGTACGCAGCGTTCCACCAGCCGGCAGAGATCGGCATAGGACAGCCAGGTGGACAGCATCCGCGCGTTGATCGGCTCGGGGAAGGAGGAGCCGATGCGCAGGAATACGCTCTCGACCCCGTGCTTGTCCCAGTAGAGCCGGCCCATCAGCTCGCCGTATGCCTTCGACAGGCCGTAGTAGCCGTCGGGGCGGAACTGGCAGTCGTGGTCCAGCTTCTCGCTGCGTTCGTGGAAGCCGATCGAATGGTTGGAGGAGGCGAAGATCACGCGCGCCTTCTCCCGACGGGCGGCTTCGTAGATGTGGTACAGGCCGCGCAGGTTGGGGCCGACCACTTCCTCGAACGAGCGCTCCACCGAGCAGCCGCCGAAATGCAGGATCGCCTCGCAGCCTTCGGCCTGCCGCAGGATGGCGGGGCCGTTCTCGAGGTCGGCCTGCACGAACACCGCGCCTTTCGGCAGTGGATCGGGGAAGGGCGCGATGTCGGTCAGCCGCAGGGTCCAGCCGGCTTCGGAGAGGTAGCGTGTGAGCTGCCGGCCGAGCGCGCCTGACGCGCCGGTGAGCAGGACGGGCTTGGCGGGCGCGGTCATGTCGATTCCTTGCGGTGGCGCGTCAGTGGATCTCGGGTTCCGGCGTCGGCGCGGTGCCTTCGAGGAAGTCGTAGTCGCAGCCTTCGTCCGCCTGCCGCACGTGCTTCAGGTGCAGCGCCGTCCAGCCGCGCGCGTAGCGTTCCGGCGGCGGCGTCCAGGCGGCGCGGCGGCGGCCGATCTCGTCCTCCTCGACCTTCAGGTCGATGCGCCGCCCCGGCACGTCGAGCGAGATGATGTCGCCGTCCTTCACGAAGGCGAGCGGGCCGCCGACGTGGCTTTCGGGTGCGACATGCAGCACGCAGGTGCCGTAGGAGGTGCCGGACATCCGCGCATCCGACACGCGCACCATGTCGCGCACGCCGGCGGCGAGCAGCTTCTTCGGCAGCGGCAGCATGCCCCATTCCGGCATGCCCGGCCCGCCCTTCGGCCCGCCGCTCTTCAGCACCAGCACGGAGTCCGCGGTGACGTCGAGGTCCGGATCGTCGAGCTTGCGCGACATCTCGTTGTAGTCCTCGAACACCACCGCCGGGCCTTCGTGGCGCAGCAGCTTCGGGTCGGCGGCGGAGTGCTTGATGACCGCGCCGTTGGGGGCGAGCGTGCCGCGCAGCACCGCGACGCCGCCCTCGCTCTGCAGCGGATCGTTCAGCGGGCGGATGACCTGTTCGTCGTAGACGTCCGCGCCGGCCACGTTCTCGCCGATGCTCTGCCCCGTCACCGTCATCGCCGCGCCGTCGAGGAACGGCAGCAGCCGGTTGAGGAAGGCGCGCGAGCCGCCGGCGTAGAAGAAATCCTCCATCAGGAACGTGTCGCCGTTGGGCCGCACGTTGGCGATCAGCGGCACCCGGCGGCTGATCGCGTCGAACCGGTCGAGATCGAGCGAGAGCCCGCCGCGACGCGCCATCGCGATCAGATGCGGGATCGCGTTGGTCGAGCCGCCGAAGGCCATGGTCGCGGCAACGGCGTTGTCCACGCTGCCCTGGCTGAGCATGCGCGCAGGCGTGAGGTCCTCCCACACCATCTCCACGATGCGCCGGCCGCAGGCGGTGGCCATGCGGCCGTGGTTCGCATCGGCGGCGGGGATCGAGGATGCGCCCGGCAGCGTGAGCCCGAGTGCTTCCACCGACAGCATCATCGTGGCCGCCGTGCCCGCCGTCATGCAGGTGCCGTAGCTGCGGGCGATGCCGGCTTCCATGTCCTTCCACTGCGACGGGCTGATCACGCCCGCGCGCAGGTCGGCATGGTACTTCCACACATCCGATCCGCTGCCGAGCTTGCGCCCGTGCCAGTTGCCGCTGAGCATCGGCCCCGCGGGAACGAAGATGCAGGGCAGGCCGGCCGACAGCGCGCCCATCACCAGCCCGGGCGGCGTCTTGTCGCAGCCGCCCAGCAGCACCAGCCCGTCGCAGGGCTGGCTGCGCGCCAGCTCCTCCGTCTCCATCGCCAGCAGGTTGCGGTAGAGCATGCTGGTCGGCTTCATGTACTGCTCGGTGACCGGATGGGCCGGCAGTTCCACGGGGAAGCCGCCCGCCTGCCACACGCCGCGCTTCACCTCCTCCGCGCGGGTGCGGAAATGCGCGTGGCACGGCGACAGGTCGGACCACGTGTTGATGATGCCGATCACCGGCTTGCCGCGGAAATCCTCCTCCGCGTAGCCCATCTGCAGCATGCGGCTGCGATGGCCGAAGGCGCGCAGGTCTTCCACCCCGTACCAGCGGTGGCTCCGCAAGTCCTCCGGCCGCTTCCGTCTTGCCATGTCTGTCCGCTTCCCCGCGTTGTCGCCAACGCTGCCACGTGATACGCCGCTCGATCAATGCGTCACGACGGCCGGAACGGCCGCGTAACCGGGAGGAGCTGGCATGAGGCGGCGTCATCTGCTCATCGCGGCGAGTGCCGCGCCATTCGCCCCCGCGGCGCTGGCGCAGGACAGGCCGTGGCCCAACCAGCCCATCCGCATGATCGTGCCGTTCGCGGCGGGCGTGACCGATACGATCGGCCGCCTCGTCGGCGCGGAGATGTCGAAGCAGCTCGGCCAGCCGATCGTGGTGGACAACCGCCCGGGCGCCGGCGGCAATGTCGGTTCCGACGTGTGCGCGCGTGCGCCGGCGGACGGCTACACGATCTGCATGGGCACGATCAGCAGCCATGCGATCAATCCCGCGATTATGGCGCGCATGCCCTACGACAACCTGAAGGACTTCGCGCCGGTCACGCAGCTCACCGCCCAGCCCAACGCGCTCGTCGTCGGCAACGCGTTCCCGGCGAAGACGATGGCGGAGTTCGTCGCACTGGTGAAGTCGAAGCCGGACGGGGAGTTCAGCTACGCCACCTCCGGCGTCGGCACGTCCGTGCACATGGCCGGCGAGATGATGGCGCAGATGCTCGGCAAGGAGCTGGTCCACGTTCCCTATCGTGGCAGCGGCGGCGTGATGACGGCGGTGCTGACCGGCGAGGTGCCGATGGCGCTCGACAACCTCTCCTCCGTCATTCCCTTCGCGCGCGACGGCAAGGCGCGGCTGCTCGGCGTGGGCAGCAAGGAGCGTTCGCCCGCGGCACCCGACGTGCCTGCCATCGCCGAGGTGCTGCCGGGCTTCGAGAGCATGTCCTGGCACGCGCTGTTCGCGCCCGCCGCCACGCCCCCGGCGATCGTCGCCCGGCTGCACGCGGAGGCGATCGCCGCGCTGAAGACGCCCACGGTCGCCGCCAAGCTGAACGAGTTCGGCGTCACGGTCGTCGGCAGTTCGCCCGACGAGTTCCGCGCCTTCATCGCCGCCGAGACGCAGCGCTGGGCCGAGGTCGCGCGGCGCGGCAATATCCGCATCGAATAGCCCGAACCGACGGACAGCGCATGAACGAGCAGACCCGCCAGAAACTCGCCACCATCTCCACCGCCACGCTCACCACCGCGCTGTTCAAGCGCGGCTTCCGCAACGTGTTCCTGCAGGGGCCGCGGCCGCTGAACCCGGACGCGCCGCGCATGGTCGGCCCGGCCTACACGCTGCGCACCATCCCGGCGCGCGAGGACCTGGACATGCTGGAGGTGTTCAAGGACCCGTCGCATCCGCAGCGCAAGGGCGTGGAGGAATGCCCCGCCGGTGCGGTGTTCGTGATCGACAGCCGCGGCGATGCGAACGCGGCGAGCGCGGGCGGTATCCTGGTCACGCGGCTGATGCGCCGCGGCGTGGCCGGCGTGGTGACCGATGGCGGCTTCCGCGACAGCCCGGAGATCGCGCTGCTGCCGTATCCCGCCTATCACGTGCGCCCGTCCGCGCCGACCAACCTGATCCGCCATCACTGCGTCGACCTGAACCTGCCGATCGCCTGCGGTGGGGTCGGCATCTTCCCCGGCGACATCATGGTGGGCGACGGCGAGGGGGTGGTCTGCATCCCGGCGCATCTGGCCGACGAGGTGGCGGCGGAAGGGTTCGACCAGACCGCGTACGAGGATTTCGTGCAGGAGCGGGTGGATGGCGGCGCCTCGCTGCGCGGGCTCTATCCGATGACGGACGAGGCGAACCGCCCGCTGCTGGAGGCGTGGCGCAAGAAGAACAGCCGCTGAAGCCGGCGCAACAGATGTCGTGACGCTGGCGGCACGGATCGCCTAGGCTGCCCCGCAGTCCGCGGGAGCACCCCCATGCACGCCCGTGCCGCCGTCGCCGAACGCGCGCCCGGCCGGCCGAGCCGCACCGGCCCGGCCGACGACGCCATGGAGCGCGAGGCGGACCGCGTTGCGGGGATGCTGACCGCCGGCCCCGCGCCGAAGCCCGCCGGCTGCGCCTGCGACGACGGCGGCGGGCCGTG
>JBBCJT010000237.1:0-7493 GCA_037190665.1 Rhodovastum atsumiense
GAAGACACGTGGTTCCAGTAGGTGAACGCTTCCGGATAGTCGATGTAGCGGCGCGGCATGCCTTGCAGGCCAAGGAAGTGCTGCGGGAAGAAGATCAGGTTCACGCCGACGAACATGACCCAGAAGTGCACTTGGCCGAGCCACTCGCGGTACTTCACGCCGAAGATCTTCTCGAACCAGTAGTAGAAGCCCGCGAAGATCGCGAAGACGGCGCCCAGCGACAGCACGTAGTGGAAGTGCGCGACCACGTAATAGGTGTCGTGCAGGGTGTAGTCGATGCCGGCGTTCGCCAGGACCACGCCGGTGACGCCGCCCACGGTGAACAGGAAGATGAAGCCCATCGCCCAGAGCATCGGGGTCTTGAAGTCGATGGAACCGCCCCACATCGTGGCGATCCAGCTGAAGATCTTCACCCCTGTGGGCACGGCGATGATCATGGTCGCGGCCACGAAATAGGCGCGCAGGTTCACGCTCATGCCGACCGTGTACATGTGGTGCGCCCACACGATGAAGCCGATGAAGCCGATGGCCACCATGGCGTAGGCCATGGCCAGGTAACCGAACACCGGCTTGCGCGAGAAGGTCGAGACGATGTGGCTGATGATGCCGAAGCCCGGCAGGATCATGATGTAGACTTCGGGGTGGCCGAAGAACCAGAACAGGTGCTGATACAGCACCGGGTCACCGCCGCCCTGCGGATCGAAGAAAGCGGTGCCGAAGTTGCGGTCCGTGATCACCATCGTGATCGCACCGGCGAGAACCGGAACCGTCATCAGCAGCATCCACGCCGTCACCAGCATCGCCCACGCGAACAGCGGCATCTTGTGCAGCGTCATGCCCGGGGCGCGCATGTTGAAGATCGTGGTGATGAAATTGATCGCGCCCAGGATCGACGACGCGCCCGCGAGATGCAGCGCGAACAGCGTCATGTCCATCGCCATGCCCGGCTGGTAGGTCATGGCTGACAAGGGCGGGTACAGCGTCCATCCCGCTCCCGCGCCGCCGCCCACGAACAGGCTCGCCATCAGCAGCACGAAGGCGGGAACGAGAAGCCAGAAGCTCAGATTGTTCAGGCGCGGGAAGGCCATGTCGGGCGCGCCGATCATCAGCGGCACGAACCAGTTGCCGAACCCGCCGATCAGCGCCGGCATCAGCACGAAAAAGATCATGACCAGCCCGTGCGCGCTGGCCACCACGTTCCACGCCTGCCCGTCGGCGAAGATCTGCATCCCCGGGCTCTGCAACTCGGCCCGCATCAGCATGGAGAGCAGGACGCCAACAGCGCCGGCACAGATCGAGAAGATCAGATAGAGAGTGCCGATATCCTTGTGGTTGGTCGAGAACAGCCACCGCGCCGCGAAGCCTCGCGCATACTCATCGTGGTGGACGTCCGCGCCAGCCGTGCCGGCCGACATAATGCTTCCCCTTCCTTGTCAGATCGCCGTCAGTGCAGTCTCGTATCCGCGCGCATCGGCACTGCCGCGCGGTCAGGCGCAGTACACGAGCAGGGCATTCAGATCGAAGACCTTCAGCCCATTGCGGACCTCTCTCACTCCCGGGATCCCCTCGACGATCACGCGAAGGGCATCCCTCACGCGTTCGTCGAAGACAGCGCCGTCCAACGTCACGACGCCTTCGGCGACAGCGACCTCGATCCGCCGGTCGGATGACCAGTCATGACGCGCCATCTCCGCGAGAACGGCCTCGCGGATCCCCTCGTCCCCTCCCTTTTCCGATGTCCGGACACGACCCAGTTCGGCCCCGAGCGCGCGCAGCAGGTCCGACCGGCTGATAATGCCGACCAGCCGGCCATCCTCGACCACGGGCACCCGGCGGACGTGCCGGGCCTCCATGATGCGGATGACATCATCGAGTGGAGCCGCCTCCTGCACGGTCAGGACATCGTGCGTCATCGCGTCCTGCACCCGGCGTCCGTGCGTATGGACGTAGTGTTCGGCCAGCCGGCCCTGCGCGATGAGCGCGTACAGCCAGCCGAACCGGATGGCGTCGGTTCCGGTCTCGACCCTGTGCAGCAGATCGCCTTCGGTCAGCAGCCCGACGAGCCGCCCGGTTTCATCGACCACCGGCAGGCCGCTGACATGGTGTTCCAGCATGAGACGGACAGCGTCGGCGAGCGGCATGGCGGGACAGGCCGTCACAATCTCCCGCGTCATCAAGTCCGCCGCGTTCATGGCTCGCTCCCGGTCAGCCGCCGCGCCAGATGCGTGTTCCGCCCCGTTCACAGCATTTATATCGTGTTACGATATAATTTGCCATTCACGGTTTCTTGAGGAGCGAGCACAATGGCGTCGTCATGCGGATGAAGAAGTCAGACTACGAGCTGCTGGCCAGGTTCCGGCGCGAGCTGCGGCAGTACCTCGCTTTCAGCGAGCAGGCGGCCCAGGCCATGGGGCTGTCCGCGCAGCAGTATCAGGCCCTGTTGGCGATCAAGGGACACGCGGGCCGGCAGCAGATGACCGTGGGCGAGCTGGCGGGGGAGCTTCTGGTCGCGCAGCACAGCGCTAGCGAGCTCGCCGACCGGATGGTGGAGAAGGGCCTGCTCACGCGCCTGACGGACGAACGGGACCGCCGGCGCACGCTGCTGGCGTTGACACCGGCGGCAGAGTCTCTCTTCGTTCGTCTGGTCAGCACGCATCTCGACGAGCTTCGCCGCGTGCAGCCTTCGCTCGTTGATGTGTTGACGCGCCTCGGGCGGGAGATCGCGAGCAGGGGCTTCGTGATGTCCGATCCGTCGCCATAGCCGGTTCGGGTCCCCTCGCCTTCCGGCCACGGACGGCCGGGTGAAGCCGGCTTGCAGCGATGCTCGTTGAACGCCCGATCCGTCTTGGCACGCGCCACGCGCACCTGATGGTTCGAAGTGGGGACGACCTCGGCAAGCGCGCCATGTCCACACCAGCCATCAGGACTTGCCACCGATTCTGCGGAGCGGGCGGCGCGCGTGCGAGAGGCGAAGGCTTCCGGCGCAGTGGCATCAAGGCCAACTTCGATCGAGCACTGACCCGCTACACAAGCCGCATTGGTGCCCACACAAATCTATCGACGATGTCAGGCGCGGAAGCCGCGCGCTTCCACATACCGGAACATGAGGACGTCTCGTGGAGGCCGCAGCCAAGGCGGCGGAGGCGACCGCACAGCGCCTGAGAGGCCAAGCAGCACGCACGCAGCCTACAGAACAGCATTCCAGCGCACACAGTGGGCGTCTCCCAGAACGAGCACCTCCAGATCGAGAGAGGCGCTCGGCACATCGGCTGAAGTGGATGCGCGTGAGGATGGCGAATGCGCTGGGGGAGCACTGCAGAGCCTCGTAACAAGGCTCGGCGGCAAGGTGGCGATCTTCTGCGGCTGCCTGATCACAGTGTTTGGGAATGGGCGGATAAGCGTGCTCGCGATCACCTGCCTTTCCACTCCGGCAGTGCGTGCCGCGGCACCAGTATACCGTGATCTCTCCACCATTCCTCTTGCGAATTTGTTCCAATAGATGAAAGACTAAGGTTGTAGCTGGAACTATCAGCCAAGGGTGCCGGAAGACGAGGCTGGACGGATCGCCCGTGTGCCACGCTTGCCTGCCGGTTCCGCGGCCGCTCCCCATCCACCCTGGTCTCAATCCGCGCCCAAACGGAAACGGAGCACCAGGCATGACGGACACCCCCCCGTCCATCGACCCGAGGGCGACGCCCTGGGAAATGTTCAACATGGACATTCCCGAGGATCACTTCCCCAGGCATGCGATCGTTCCCCGCGCGGCCGAGGCCATCGTGAACAGCGAAGCCTGGACCGATGCCCAGCCGGTGATGAACCTGTCGTCCTTCGTGACCACCTTCGTCGAGCCCGAGGCGGCCGAGGTGGCGAAGAAGCACATCCTCAAGAACTACATCGATCACGACATGTACCCGCAGCTGTTCGCCATGGAAGGACGCATGGTGAAGTGGCTGCACGAACTCTGGAACGGGCCCAAGGACGCCAAGCCCTACGGCACCGCCACCATCGGCAGTTCCGAGGCGTGCATGCTCGCCGGGCTTGCGCACAAGTGGAACTGGCGCCAGGCGCGCGAGAAGGCCGGCAAGGACGGCTCGCGGCCGAACATGGTGACCGGCGGCAACGTCCAGATCGTCTGGAAGAAGTTCCTCCGCTACTTCGATGTGGAACCCCGCATCGCGCCGCTGGAGGTCGGCAACTACCGGCTGACTACCAAGCACCTCGACCGGCTTGTGGACGAGAACACGATCGCTGTCGTCGCGATCGCCGGGCAGACCTTCACCGGCGAAGACGACGACATCCAGGAGATCCACGACTGGCTCGACGCCTACGAGAAGAAGACCGGCATCAGCATCCCGCTGCATATCGACGGCGCCTCGGGCGGTTTCGTGAATCCGTTCACCGATCCCGACTACAAGTGGGATTTCCGCCTGCCGCGGGTGAAGTCGATCAACGCCTCCGGCCACAAGTTCGGCCTGTCGCCGCCGGGTCTCGGCTGGGTGATCTTCCGCGACGACACGATCTTCAACAAGGACCTGATCTTCTACGTCAACTATCTCGGTGGCGAGATGCCGACCGCGACGCTGAACTTCAGCCGCAACGCCTTCCAGGTGGCGGTGCAGTACTACTACTTCATCCGCCTTGGCTTCGAAGGTTATGCGCGGATCATGAAGCAGACGGTCGCCAACTCGCAGGAGCTGCGCGACAAGCTGTTGGCGAGCGGCTATTTCACGATCATGAACGAAACCCAGCGCATCCCGGTGGTGGCGCTGACGCTGAAGCCCGAGTTCAAGAACTTCAACGAGTTCGACATCTCCGCCAAGGTGCGCGAGCGCGGCTGGGTGCTCTCCGCCTACTCGATGCCGCCGGACGCGGAGACAGTGAACTCGCTGCGGGTCGTGGTGCGACCCCACCTCAACCGCAACACGCTGCACGGGCTTGCCACCGACATCATCAACGCCTGCGACTGGCTGAAGGCCCATGGCGGCACCGCCACACCGCCGCAACTGCACGGGCACGGGCCCGCGCAGTCCTCGCCGTCGAAATGCTGATGCCCGCCTGCTGACGCGAAGCCGACCGGGTGCCTCGGCGCCCGGTCATCCGTTCCAACTGCAAGGCAGTGTACCCCCATGCACGGCTTCTTCCAGTTCCTCGCCGCCAACCCCTACATCCTGCTGTTCCTGGTCGTCGGCCTCGCGGTCGGCATCGGACGGCTGTCCTTCAAGGGCTACGGGCTCGGCATGGTGGCCGCGGCCATCGTCGTCGGCTGCGGGCTCTCGGCGCTGTCGGCGTCTTTCGGGGTGAACCAGAAGCTCGATGAGTTCACCAAGAGCCTGTTCTACTACCTGTTCATGTACGGCGTCGGCCTGCGTGTCGGCCCGTCCTTCCTGAACTCGCTGAACCGCGACGCCATCTCCTACACGATCCTCGCCGTCGTCTCCTGCCTCGTGGGCGCGGTCATCGTGGTCGGCGGCGCGAAGATATTCGACCTGCCGCAGGGCGCGGCAGGCGGCATGCTCGC
The DNA here is from genome assembly GCA_037190665.1 of Rhodovastum atsumiense. Taxonomy (GTDB): domain Bacteria; phylum Pseudomonadota; class Alphaproteobacteria; order Acetobacterales; family Acetobacteraceae; genus JBBCJT01. The sequence goes on from JBBCJT010000237.1 coordinate 5,519, forward strand.
CGGTTCGCAGACCATGTCGGCGGCGATCGGCTCCGCCGAGCAGGCGGTCACGTCCGGCGTGGTGGCGCTGCGGCCGGGCACCACTGCGGAGAATGTCAGCGCGATGATCGCGCTGTCCTACGGCATCACCTACATCTGGGGCACCGTCGGCATCATCCTGATCTGCAAGTACCTGCCGCGCTGGTGGGGGATGGATGCCCGCGCGCTCGCGAAGGACTACGAGAAGAAGCACGGCGTGACGAACGTGGACGATGCCGGCATCACCGCGTGGCACGTCGCGGACCTGCGCGCCTACCGGCTGGAGAACCAGCAGGTGGTTGGCCAGACCATCCGCGGCTTCCGCCAGCAGTACCCGATGTACCGGATCGCGAACATCCGCCGCGACGGGGAGAACCTGGGCGCCGACCCCGCGATCCAGTTCGCCGCCGGCGACATCGTCGTGCTGGGCGGCCGCATGGAGGAAATGACCGCGCGGATGGGACTGATCGGCCCCGAGGTCGCGGACCCCGCCGCGCTCAGCATCCCCATCGATCAGGCCACGATCCTCGTCACCAACAAGGAGGCTCTCGACCGGCCGATCATCGAGTTCGCGAAGTCCGACCTGTCCGGCCAGATCCAGCTCACCGCCATCGAGCGTGCCGGCCACCCGGTCCCCATCGGCACCGAGACGCGGCTGCAGCGCAACGACCTGCTCTCCGTCGTCGGGCTGCGGGGGGCGATCGATCAGGCCGCCGGCCTGCTGGGGCGCGTCGCGCGGCCGAGCACGTCCACTGACCTGCTCACGCTCTGCGCCGGCATGATCCTCGGCTTCCTGATCGGGCTGATCCAGTTCCCGGCCTTCGGCTCCACCGTGGGGCTGGGCAATGCCGGCGGGCTGCTGCTGTCGGGCATCATCGTCTCGGCACTGGTCTCGCGGCTGCGCTACTTCGGCAACACGCCGAATGCCGCGCGTAATATCCTCGAGGACATGGGCCTCGTGGTGTTCGTCGCAATCGTGGGCGTGAACGCGGGCGGCGCGCTGGTCACCCAGCTCTCGGGTACCGTCGCGCTCTACATCTTCATCATCGGCTTCCTCGCCTGCTCCATCCCGCCCTTCGTGGTGTGGATCCTCGGCCTGTACGTGTTCCGCATCCACCCGGTGCTGCTGATGGGTGCGACCGCGGGCGCGCGCAGCCATTCCGGCCCGGCGCGCGAGGCGGCGGCAGAAGCGCAGAGCTCCGTGCCTTGGCTCGGCTTCCCGGTCGGCTACGCGGTCTCTGGCGTGCTGCTGACCGTTGGCGGCTACTTCGTGATGCTGTTCGCGGGGTGAGCGGACGTAGCGAACCGGGCGGCGGCATTGGCGCATTGAGTGTCGCCGCCTTTTCATGCCTGCTTGACGCACCGATACCCCGGGAAAACCGATGACCTCACTGTTCGAAGGTGCCACCGGGATCCTGCGCCACCATCCGGAGATCGCGCTCTTCCTCGTGCTCGCGCTCGGCTACCTGATCGGCAAGATCAAGGTGGCCGGCCACGCGGTGGGGCTGGTGACCGGCTCGCTGTTCGCCGGCCTCGCCGTCGGGCAGATCGGCGTGGAGATCAGCCTCGAGATCAAGACCGTCTTCCTGCTGCTGTTCCTGTTCGCGAACGGCTACGGCGCGGGACCGCAGTTCTTCCGTGCTCTCCGCTCGGACGGGGCCGCACCGCTGATCCTGACGCTGGTGGTCACGTTCAGCGGGCTTCTCTGCGTCTGGGGCATGGCGAGCCTCATGCGCCTCGATGTCGGCTTCGCTTCCGGCCTGCTGTCCGGATCGCTGACCCAGTCACCCGCGATCGGCACGGCGACGGAGGCGATCATGGCGCTGGACCTGCCGCTGGAGCAGCGGCAGGCGCTGGTGAACCACATCCCGGTGGCGGATGCCGTCTGCTACCTGTTCGGCTTCTGGGGCGAGGTGTTCTACGTCGCCGCGATCCTGCCGAAGATGATCAAGGTCGA
>JBBCJT010000238.1:0-19575 GCA_037190665.1 Rhodovastum atsumiense
ATGCCCCGACCGGCTGGACACGCCGCGCCACGCAGCATTTCCGCACCAGTTCGCGCGGGCTGGCGCGCGTCGCGGCCAGTGCCGGCACGGGCATCGGCGGGGCGATCATGACGCTGCGCTTCGATGCGCCGGACACGGCGCGCGCGGCCATCGCCGAACTCGTCCGCAACGCCGCCGCCGCGCCGCGCGTGACGGGCGCGCATCTGTGCATCGCCGACGCCGCCGCCTCGGGCGTGGTCACCAACGAGAAGCGCGGCCGCGCCGATATTGGTGCCCCGCCCGCCTGGATCGTGCTGGTGGAGGCGACAGGACCGGAGGCGCTGGACCTGCTGCCCGATGCGCAGTTGCACGGGTCCGGTGTGGAAGGGCCCATCCAGCGTGGCCGCTATCGCCTCGAACACGTCCGCACGAAGACCGCCTGGGCGCCCTGAACCGCGGGAGGGATGAGATGCAACGACGTCACCTGATCGCCGCCACGTTCGCGGCCCCTGTCCTCGCCCGCGCGCAGGGCCTTCCCGAACGCGACATACGGCTGGTCTGCGGGTTTCCGGCCGGCGGCACGGGCGACCTGTTCTTCCGCATCCTCGCCGAGCGGCTCGGGCCTGTCCTCGGACGAACGATAGTCGTCGAGAACCGTGCCGGCGCGGTCGGCATGGTGGCGGCGGAAGCCGTTTCCCGCATGCCGCCCGATGGGGCGGTGGTGGTGATGACGTCGATGGCGCTGTACGCGGTGCTGCCGCAGATCCCCGGCCAGCCGATGCCGCTCGACCCGATGCGCGATCTGACGCCGGTCTCCAACGGCTGCGGCATTCCGAACATCCTCGTCGCCTCGCCGCAATCCACGTTCCGCGACGTGAAGGAACTGGTCGCGGCGGCGAAGGTCGCGCCCGGCAAGCTGACCTTCGCCTCGGGCGGCACCGGCTCGAGCCAGCATCTCGCCGGCGAGATGTTCCGCGCGATGGCCGGCGTGGATCTGCTGCATGTGCCCTATCGCGGCGGGGCGCAGGCCGTGGTCGACCTGACGGCTGGCCGGGCCGATCTGATGTTCGGCAACCTGCCGGAGTTCCTGGGCCAGATCCGCGGCGGCGCGCTGCGCCCGATCGCATGGGGCGGGCGCGTCACCAGCCCGCTCCTGCCCGGCCTGCCGCGCATCTCCGAGGACGTGCCGGATTTCGAGGTGGACAACTGGTTCGGCATCGGCGCGCCGCGCGACATGCCCGCCCCCCTCGTCGCCACCTGGACGAAGGCGCTCGCCACCGTGCACGCCGATCAGGGCTTCCGGCAGAGACTGGTCGAGAACGGCATGGACAGCCTGCTGGGCACGCCGCAGGAGCTGCTCGCGACCATCGCCGCCGACCGTGCCCGGTGGAGCAAGGTGATCCGGGAGGCGGGCATCCGTGCGGGCTGACGCCCGCAACATGTAAGCAGCTTCATTTGCGTTCGGTGTCCGACACGCCATGCTGGGCGACTGGTGCCGCGCATGCCATCCCCCGGCCGCGACCACGTCCGACCGAAGCAGGAGCCCGGCGCTGAGCGGCATGCCGATGCCGCCGCACGCGCCGCGCTGACGGCCGGGCCCACCATCGCCGGCCTCGCCGCGCGGACCGCTCCACCCGCGAAACTGAACGCAGGCCCGGCTGTGACCGCGATGCTCGCCCGTCCCGGCGAACCCCTGCCCGCGCCCGACCGCACCTATTTCGAGCGGCGCTTCGGTGCCGACCTGTCCGATGCGCGCATTCACCGTGACGCCACTGCCGCGAAGGCGGCACGCAGCCAGCACGCCCGCGCCTTCACCGCGGGGCGTGACATCGGCTTCGCCGCCGGCGCGTACCAGCCCGACACGACGGAAGGCGCGCACCTGCTCGCGCACGAACTTGCGCACACGCTGCAACCGGGCGCGGAGCACACGCTTCGCCGTCAGCCGGACGGCGCACCGCTGCAATCGGAGATGGAACCGGCGGAGGAACAGGTCAGCCGCCCCGCACCCTTCGTGCCCGCGGGCGGCGAAGCGGGCGACCATCTGCTGCGCAACTATCCGATGCTCGCGGCGAAGCTGACGCCGGATCAGTGGACCGCGCTCGCCCTCGCCGCCGAACGCCGCGAGACCGCGCATGCGACGAACACCTCTCAGGCGGGCGAGGCGCCGAAGCCGATGACCTTCGCGCTGACCGACCTGCTGGAAGCCGGCGCGGCGTTCGAGGATGTCGATTCCGCCGACGTGCTGTTCGGCCTGTTCCGCGCCGGCGCGCAGAACCTGGCCGCGCCGACGCTGATCCGCAACGAGATCATGCGGCGCTGGTTCATCCGCAACGGCATCCCCCGCCCGGCGGAGGAGAAGATCGAGGTCACGCTGCTCGACCCGGAGGGGCAGCAGAGCGGGACCACCACCTTCTCCTTCCGCTGGCGCGGCAAGGAGGTGGAGGACACCTACGGCCAGATCACCGTCGCCGCGCTGGACGAGGCGATCGGCGGCATCCGCTTCGAGTTCCGGCACGTCGCCGGCGAGGTGCGGCAGGAAGCGGAAGCCATCGGGCTCGCCGCCGCGCTGTCGGTGCAGGCCGATGTGCTGAAGCAGAAGCTGCCGGCCTTCATCGAGAAGACCCGCGCCCGCTTCGCCTCCACCGCGCTGGAGGAGGTGCTGTTCTATCAGAAGCTGGTGCAGGAGGCCGCCGAGCAGGCCTACAAGCTGCGCCGCCATCCGGTGGCCGAAGGCTTCGTGCCCGGTCTGTACGACTACTACGACACACAGTCGCACGACCTCTACACGCTTGCCGGCCAGGCGCAGGACTGGCGCGTCGGCAAGGAGGTGCTGGGCCAGAAGCAGGAACTGACCCAGCACGACGTCGAACTGCGGCTGCGCGACAAGCCCCGCGATTCCGACGACCCGTACGAACAGGTCTCGCTGCTCTACGCGCGGGGGCAGATCTCCCACGACGACATGAAGGACCTGCACCAGTCGATGTTGGACCGCAGCCTGATCGTCGCGCTGGTGAGCGTCGCGATCTCACTGGCGACCGCCGGGCTGGGTGGCTGGGTCGCGGGCAGCCTGCTGAACCTCGGCAGCCGGCCGATCCTGTACGGCGCCGTGGCCGTCGGCACCAACATGGCGGTGGATACCGTGGCGACGATGGGCACCGAGCACATCGTCACCGCGTTCAAGGACTACGAGAACCCCTACGCGCAGGCGATCTGGCGGCAGGGCGCGCACTCCCCCGGCGAATACCTCCGCAACGCCGCCATCGCGTTCGGTCTGGGCGCGTTGCTCGGCGGCGCACTTGGCTACGCACTGACGCGCGGGCCGAAGCCGAACACCGCCCTGGCACCGACGGAGACGCCGCCCACCGGCGGCGGCACGGCGAACGAACCGCGACTGACGCTGCTATCGGACACGACCGATCCGGCGAGCGGCGTGCGCACCTGGCAGCTCCGCACTGATCAGGGCGAGCTGGTCACGGTGGTCGGCGACCCCGCGACCGGCAACGGATACATCTGGAACGCGGCGACGGCCGAGGCGCGGCAGATCGTCGGCGGCAAGCTGAGCGGGCCGCTGCGGCTGCTGGGCAGCGGCGATGCGGCCGGCGCGGCGGCCGCGGGCGCGACCGCCGGCAAGGGCCAGGCCCCGTTCGCGGTGCTGTCCGACATCACCGATCCGCTGAGCAGCGTGCGCACCGTGCAGCTCCGCACCACGCAGGGCGAACTGGTGACGGTTTCCACGAGCACGGAGGCGGGCTCGGGCTACATCATGAACCACGCCTCGGGCGAGGCGCGCAGCATCGTCAACGGGCAGCTCGGCGGACCTCTGCAATCGCTCGGCACGGGTGCCGAGGAAGCCGCCGAGGCGGCGACGCCGCTGATGCTGCAACCCGCGCCCGCGCCGCTCTCCCTGCCGCCGGGCGTGTTCGGGCCGCAGCTTCCCGGCGCGGCCGTCACCGGCGGTGCGGCCGCCGGCGAGGCGGCGATCGAGATCGAGCTGCGGCAGGCCTTCGCCGATATCGGCATGAAGGTGAGCGCTGACGACCGGCGGCTGCTCGCGGATGCGCTGGGCATCCTGCCGCAACTGCCGCCGAGTGCCGCGCGCGACAACGTGCTGGCGCTGGAGCCCGTCGTCGGCGCGGCGCTGGCCGGCGCCGAGGGGCATGTCGATGCGGGGATGCGGATCCTGCGGGAGGCGCAGCGCGAGGGCCTCACGCTCGGCCAGCTCATCCAGCAGCAGCGCGCGGCGTGGGCGCAGCTCGAACCGCAGCTCAAGTCGGGCGCGATCCTCGGCCTCGGTGTGGGATCGGCGGATCCGCGCGCCGTGTACTCGCGTGCCATGATCCGGCTGAGCCAGCAGGCCGGGCATCCGACCACGGTCGTCCCGCGCACCGCCAGCCATGGCGACATGTCCTTCCTCGAAGGCCCGGTCGCGCAGAACCCGACGCTGTACGACGAGGCCATCAATGCGGTGCAGCACGGCTGGCATCCGCACGCGGTGCAGGATCTCGTGGCGGGTGCGGCGCTGCAACGCGCGGGCGCGCCGCTCGACGCCTTCGGCTTCCGCCAGGCGCTGGGCGAGATCCAGCAGATCGGCCAGATGCTTCCGCCCGGACCCGGCCTCGACGCCATACGCATGCGCCAGCTCGGCCACCTGATCTGGCAGGCGCATTACGACGCCTACGACCGGCCGGAGTTCATCACCCAGACGCTGCGCAAGGTGCTGGGCTACATCGACTGATACCACCGGCCCTAATGATTGACCTGTGACCAAAGGCGCTGGGTGATGGAGGCGAGGCGTCCGGGTTCATGGATGAGGGCGTTCCAGGCTTGGCAGCAAGCGTCGAGGATCTGGTCGTAGGTGTTCCAGATGGTGTTGCTGAGTTGGTTGCCGCGCAGATACTGCCAGACATTCTCGACCGGGTTGAGTTCCGGCGCGTAGGGCGGCAGCGGCAGCAGGGTGAGGTTGGCGGGCACGCGCAGCCTGCCGCCCTGCTGATGCCAGCCGGCGCCGTCGAGCACGACGACAGCATGGGCCTGTGGTGCGACCTGGGTGCTGATCTCGGCGAGGTGCTCGGTCATGGCCTCGGCGTTGACCCAGGGCAGCACCAAGGCGGCGCCGGTGCCCCGGGCGGGACAGACCGCGCCGAACAGATAGGCCCAGGTGTAGCGGCGGTCGCGCGGCGTGCGGGGCCGGCTGCCGCGCTTGGCCCAGATGCGCGTCAGCGTGCCCTGCTGGCCGACGCGCGCCTCGTCCTGGAACCAGATCTCGATCGGCTTGCCGGCGGCGCTGGGCGGCAGGGCTGCCTTCACCAACTCGGCGAAGTTTTTTTGAATGCCTCCTGCGCAGCAGGGTCGCTCTCGGGATGCCGGGGTCGTACCGACAGCCGGCGGAAATCCAGACGCCGCAGCAGCTTGCCGATGCTCCGCTCATGGAACTCGGCGCCGAACTCGCGCGCGATCAGGTCACGCAGATCGACACGACGCCAGCGCACCAGGCCGCCATGCAAGGCGGGGTCCGGGCCAGCCTCGACCCAGGCCGCCACCTGAGCTTCCTGCTCCGCCGTCAGCCGCGGCTTCGGACCCATTGGGCCTCGCCGATCCAACAGGCCTGCCGGACCTTCCGCGTTGTAGCGGTGCACCCAATCGCGCAGTGTCTGCCGATCCATCCCGCAACTCCGCGCCGCCTCGGCGCGCGATCGGCCCTCCAGCACCAGTGCGATCGCCAGCATCCGCCGCGCCGCCTTCGCATCCCGGCTCGCTGCCGCCCTTCGCCGCAGAGCCGCCGGCGTCAATTCCCGCCGCGTCACCTCGATCGCCGACATCAGCCCCCGCGAATCGATGCATGAGGCACAGCGAATCATCAGGACCAACTCATGGGAATCCCTCGCGAGTCATCCCTCAGGGCCGTTGGTATGATACGGACCGAGCCCCCTCACAGCTCCCCCGGCTCCGCGATCTCGCCGATCAGCGCATCGAGTGCCCGAAGCGGGATGCCGATCCAGCCGGGGCGGCTCGCGGCCTCGTAGCAGATCTCGTAGGCGGCCTTCTCGATGAGGAACAGCCGCAGCAGGTTCCCCTCCATCGCGCCGGCCACCATCTCATAGGCCGTCAGGAAGCTCGCCGAGGCGTCGGCGCGGAAGCGGTTGAGCATCGCGCTCCGCCGCGTCTCCGCCGCCTCGCTCGCGGCCGTGCGGCCTGGGCGCGCCACCGCGGTGGCGTAGTCGATCGAGCGCAGCAGCCCGGCCACGTCGCGCAGCGGCGAGGAGAGCGAGCGGCGCTCCTCCAGCGGCTTCGCCGGCTCGCCCTCGAAGTCGATGATCATCGCATCGCCCTGCGTGACGAGCACCTGACCGAGATGGAAATCGCCGTGGATGCGCATCATCGGCACATCGCCATGCGCGAGCGCGGCGAGCTTCGGACGGCAGATGTCGGCAAAGGCGCGCAGCCGCTCCGCCGCCTCCACGCTCGACGGGGACGGCCATTCGCTGACGGCGCTGGCAGCCGCGGCAGCCGCCTGGATCTGCGCCTCCACCCGGTCCACCCAGATGCGCGCGTCGTCCTCGGTGGCCATGCGCGGCGCGAAGGCCGGATCGTCGGAGGGCTGGGCGAGCACCGCATGCATCTCCGCCAGCCGCCGCCCGATCGCGGCGGCGAACACGCCGTAGCTGCCGAACAGGTCGTGCTCCACCGTCGCCGGCGCGTCGGCGACCGAGGCCTCGTCCGCCACGCGGGCGAGGAAGTCCTGCGTCCAGGTCCAGCCGTCGCCCTGGTTGCGCACGAAGCCCTGCGCGATCAGCAGCGTATGCGGCACGCCCTCCGCATCCACGCGCACCACCTCGCCCAGCAGCGGCGCGGTATTGGCGAAGCCGCGCTCGGTCAGCACGCGCGTCATCTCCACCTCGGGCGAGATGCCGGCGACGACGCGGCGCACCACCTTCAGCACGGCCTGATCGCCGACGATCAGCGAGGAATTGGATTGTTCGGCGGACAGCCGCCGGATCTCCGCATCGTCGGGAATGTCCAGTTCGCGCAGCGCCTCCGTCGGCACCGCGCGCAACTCGCCATCGCCGATCGGCCGCCGCACGCCGTCGCGCATGGCGCGCAGCACGCGCAGCGGCAGTGCATCGAGCGCGAAGGCGTCGGTCAGCCAGCCGATGCGCCGCCCCTTGCGCACGCGGGCGAGCGCGAGCTGCTGCACCAGCGCCGCCCCCGTCTCATCCTCCCACGCGAGGCCGAGCGGAAGCTGGTAGCGCTCGACCCCCGCCTCCGTCCGCGCCTCGACCTCGGCCAGTGCGAGATCGTCCGCGATCGCCATCGCCAGAACCACCTGCGTGCCGGACAGCGTCTGGTCCTTGGCGGCGAACCAGCGGCGGCGGGATAGATAGTCCGGCAGGACGTCCGTCTCGATCATCCGGAGCGAGGCACCCTCCAGCACGTCGGCCAGCCCGTTGCGCATCACCAGCGTGTCCAGCTCGGGCAGCGCCTCGGATGCCGGCAGATGCCAGGGCGGCAGCGCGGCATCGGTCGCGAGCAGGAACCAGTAGAAGCCGAAGGGCGGAAGCGTGATCAGGTAGGTGAGCTGCCCCACCGGCGGGAAGGCCGATCCGCCGATCGCGTCCACCGGGATGCGCCCGGCGAAGGAGGACAGGTCCAGCTCCACCGCCTGCGAGGTGCGCGAGAGGTTGCAGATGCAGAGGATCGTCTCCTCCTCGTGCTCGCGCAGATAGGCCAGCACCTTGCGGTTGCCGGGATAGAGGAAGCGCAGCTTGCCGCGGCCGAAGGCGCGGTGGCGACGGCGGACGGCGAGCATGCGCCGGGTCCAGTTGAGCAGGCTGTGCGGATCGGCCGCCTGCGCCTCCACGTTCACCGCGTCATAGCCGTAGAGCGCGTCCATGATCGGCGGCGAGACGAGGCTGGCGGGATTGGCGCGGGAGAAGCCGCCGTTGCGGTCGGGCGACCACTGCATCGGCGTGCGCACCCCGTCCCGGTCGCCGAGATGGATGTTGTCGCCCATGCCGATCTCGTCGCCGTAGTAGATGACCGGCGTGCCCGGCATCGACAGCAGCAGTCCGTTCATCAGCTCGATGCGGCGGCGGTCATGCTCCAGCAGCGGCGCGAGGCGGCGGCGGATGCCGAGGTTCAGCCGCGCGCGACGGTCGGCGGCGTAGGTCTGCCAGAGGTAGTCCCGCTCCTTGTCGGTGACCATCTCCAGCGTCAGCTCGTCGTGGTTGCGCAGGAAGATCGCCCACTGGCATTCGGCCGGGATGTCCGGCGTCTGCCGCATGATGTCGGTGATCGGGAAGCGGTCCTCCTGCGCGATCGCCATGTACATGCGCGGCATCAGGGGGAAGTGGAACGACATGTGGCATTCGTCGCCATCGCCGAAATACTGCTGCGCGTCCTCCGGCCACTGGTTGGCCTCGGCGAGCAGCATCCGCCCCGGCGCGTGGCGGTCCAGCGCCTGCCGGATGCGCTTCAGCACCGCATGCGTCTCGGGCAGGTTCTCGTTGTTGGTGCCCTCGCGCTCGATCAGGTAGGGCACCGCGTCGAGGCGGAGCCCGTCCACCCCCACGTCGAGCCAGTACTTCATCACCCGCGTGACCTCGGCCATCACGCGCGGGTTGTCGAAGTTCAGGTCGGGCTGGTGGGAGTAGAAGCGGTGCCAGAAATACGCGCCGGCGACCGGGTCCCAGGTCCAGTTCGACTTCTCGGTGTCGAGGAAGATGATGCGCGTGCCGGAATACGCCTGATCGGTGTCGGACCAGACGTAGTAGTTGCGCGCCGTCGATCCGGGCTTGGCGACGCGCGCGCGCTGGAACCACGGATGCTGGTCGGAGGTGTGGTTGATCACCAGCTCCGTGATCACGCGGATGCCGCGCGCATGGGCGGCGGCGATGAGGCGCCGCACGTCCGTCATGGTGCCGTAATCCGGATGGACGCCGCGATAGTCGGCGATGTCGTAGCCGTCGTCACGGCGCGGGGACGGGTAGAACGGCAGCAGCCACACCGCGTCCACGCCCAGCTCCGCGATGTAGTCCAGCTTGGCGATCAGGCCGGGGAAGTCGCCGATGCCGTCATTGTCGGAATCGAAGAACGACTTGACGTGAAGCTGGTAGATGACCGCGTCCTTGTACCACAGCGGGTCGTTGGACAGCCGCGCGCCGCCGCGCCGGTCACGCCCGCTCATGCCATGCCTCCCGCCGGACGGACGCGCCAGATGCGGTAGGGCGCGGCGGGATCGAGGCCGATATGCTGCCACTTGCCGCGCCATGCGAAGCGCGCGCCGGTCAGCAGATCCTCGACATCCAGCGCGGCGTCATCGCCCAGGCCCCAGCGCCATAGCGGCAGTTCCACATCCGCTTCGTGCGGTGCGTGCGGGTCGACGCTGACGGCGACCAGCAGCACGTTGCTGCGGTCCTCCGTCGCTTTCTCATACCACAGGATGTGATCACCCGAGACGTTGTGGAACGTCGTCGTCAGATGCGAGCGCAGGGCGGGATTCTCCTGACGGATGCGGTTGAGCACGGCGATCTCGGCCTCGATGTTGCCCGGCCTGCCCCAGTCCCAGGCGCGGAGCTGATACTTCTCCGAGTCAAGATACTCCTCCTTGCCGGGCACGGGCGTTCCCTCGCACAGCTCGAAGCCGCAATAGACGCCCCACAGGCCGGAGAGCGTGGCGGCGAGCGCGGCGCGGATCAGGAAACCCGGTCGGCCGGAGGTCTGCAACATCACCGGGTTGATGTCCGGCGTGTTGACGAACAGGTGGGGGCGGAAGAAGTCGCGCGGTGCCTCCACCGCAAGCTCGGTGAAGTAGGCGCGCAGCTCGTCGCGCGTGTTGCGCCAGGTGAAGTAGGTGTAGGACTGGCTGAAGCCGAGCTTGGCGAGCCGGTACATCATGTGCGGCCGGGTGAAGGCTTCCGACAGGAATACCGCGTCCGGATAGCGGGCGCGCACCTGCGCGATCATCCATTCCCAGAACGGCAGCGGCTTGGTGTGCGGGTTGTCCACGCGGAACAGCCGCACGCCGTGGCCGCACCAGAACATCACCACGTCGCGCAGCGCCTCCCACAGCGAGGGGACCGCGCCCGGCGCGTAGAAATCGACGTTGACGATGTCCTCGTACCGCTTGGGCGGGTTCTCCGCGTAGCGGATGGTCCCGTCCGGCCGCCAGTCGAACCAGTCCTTGTGATCGCGCAGCCAGGGGTGGTCCGGCGAGCACTGGATGGCGAAGTCGATGGCGATCTCCAGCCCCTCCTCCGCCGCCGCGCCGATCAGCCGGCGGAAATCGTCGAAACTGCCGAGTTCGGGGTGCAGCGCATCATGCCCGCCTTCCGGCGAGCCGATCGCGTAGGGGCTGCCGGGATCGTCGGGCGCGGGCGTCAGCGTGTTGTTGCGCCCCTTGCGGTTGGTGCGGCCGATCGGGTGGATCGGCGGGAAATAGAGCACGTCGAACCCCATGCCACGGATGCGCGGCAACTGCCCGATCACGTCGTCGAACGTGCCGTGGCGCGCGGGATCGCCGCTCATCGACCGCGGGAAGATCTCGTACCACGCGGCGAAGCCGGCCTTGGGGCGTTCGGCCTCGAACGGGATCGGCTCGCTCTGAGTCTCGAACGGGCGCGGGTCGGTGGCCTCCATCCCCGCGACGGTGACAGGATCGAGCAACGCGGACGCGGCCTCCTCCGCCGGTGCGCCCACCAGCCGGTCGGCGAGTGTGCGCAGTGCCCGCGCGGCGCCGTTGCGCGCGGTGCGGCCGGCGAGCAGGCGGCGGCCTTCCTCGATCTCCAGCGTCACGTCGCGGCCGGCAGCGCGCTTCTTGGTCAGTTCGTCCACGTAGCTGCCATAGACATCGCACCACGCGACGATCCGCGCGTGATGCGTGCCCATGGCGGCCAGCGGCAGCCAGGCGCGCCAGCGGTCGTTGCCGAGGGCGAGCATGCGCCGGTCCGCCCATTGCGTCTCGCCCGGGGCGCGGAATTGCAGCACGACGGCGATGCGGTCATGGCCTTCGGTGAAGACGTCGGCCTCGATGGCGACGCGCTCGCCCACGATCCGGCGGACGGGAAAACGCCCCCCATCGACGCAGGGCGCGATATTCTCGATCGCGATGCGCGGCGCCTTCGCGGCCGCCAGCGCGGGCTCGCGCATGGACACGGTCTTCGGCGCGGCGCGGCTGGCGGAAAGCACCAGCACCTCGCCGGGATCGAGATCGAGCGGCGTGTCCGCATCGAGGCTCCGCCCGTCCTCTGCCGCGAAGCCCGACACCGTGCCGTCGCAGGCGCCGAGCACGACCGGCGGCGCCAGACGCGCCGTGCCCGCGCTGCGGTTCGACGCCACCAGCCAGACGGCATCGGTGGAGGTGCGGAGCGTCGCGGCCACCGGCGCATCGGGCGCGGTGACGGGCCGCGGGATGGCCGCACGCTCGGCCTCGCTGCGGCTGGAGAGCCACGCATTGGCGCGCGCGATCTCGGCCCGGAGGTCGTAGTGCGTGTCGTCTTCCGGCGTGCGCCACCGCTTCGGGTCCGCGGGATCGCGCGCGCCGGCTTCCATCCCCAGTGTCATGATCCAGCCCGCGCCGCTGGCCGCCGCGTGGCGGATGGCGTGGGCCGCCTGCGCGCGGCGGCGGGCCGGGTCGGGCTCGCCGGCGGCGATGCGGGGACCGTAGGGCGGTTCGGGCACGTGCCAGATCGCTCCGGACCCGGCCGCGATGCGCCGTGCCTCCTCATCGTCGCAGGTGAGGACAAGCAGGCCTTCGGGCGCGATCGCGGTGGTGAGCGCGCGCGGCCCGATCAGCCGCAGCCCCGCGACCCCGCGCCGGGCCCAGCCGGAGACGATCTCCTGCCACCACGCCGCGGCCGCCTCCTCGCCGCCGGGCACGAACAGGCGCGCGGCATGGTCACGCGGGTCGCGGCGCGGGTCGGCGAAATCCGCATTGCCGGGCAACGGCGCATAGGCCGGTGCCGCCTTCGCATAATCGAGGGCGAGCCGGTCCACCGGCAAATCGAGCAGCAGCGCGACTCCCGACTGCCGTGCGGCATCGGCCAGACGCGGCAGGGCCTCCGCCACCGCGTCCCCGCCCAGTGCCGGATGCAGCCGGGCGTGATCGGCCACCGCACGGACATCGCCGTCCGCACCGGGGGCAAAGATCGGGCCGACCAGAACCGCGCCGAAACCCATGGAAGCGCATCGCCCGAACGCCTGCCCCCAGCCGGACACCGGCCCGCTGGCGAGCGGATCGATCCAGCAGATCGCGGCCGGCGGCAGCGCAGCCGCGCGCGTTGCGGCTCTCGGGTGGGTGCGAACGGCTTCGTCCATGCGGCGCATCCTCGTCAGTCACGCGACCACGGCTGCGCCGCCGGCAGGAACCGGCGGCGACACCGCAGGCACAGCATAGAGGTTTCAGCGCAGCACCAGCGGGTCAGGTTCCCGGGAAGCTGACCACGGGCTTCACAATGGCGCGCGGATCAGGTGGCGCTGATCTTCTTGTCGCGCACCACCTTGGTCCAGATCGCCTCCTGCTCGCGCAGGAAGGTCGCGAAGGCCTCGGGCGTGGAACCCACCACGTCCACCCCCTGCCCTTCCAGCGGCGCCCGCACGGCGGGGTCGGAGGTGGCCCCGACCAGCGCGGCATGGAAGCGCGCGATGATCGCGTCCGGCACGCCGGCGGCGCCATCAGCCCCCAGAACGCGCGGGCGGACACATCGGGCACGCCGGATTCGATCAGGGTGGGGATATCCGGCCGCAGCGGGGACCGCGTCTCCCCGGTCTGCGCCAGCGCGCGCAGTGTGGTGCCGACCTGCCCGCCGAGGCCGACGACGCTCGCCACCGCCATGTCGATCTCGCCGGCGGAGGCCGCGGTGCTCATCGGCCCGCCGCCGCGATACGGCACGTGCACCATCTTCGTGCCGGTCACGTCCTGAAGCCGCTCCATGGTCAGGTGCGCGAGGCTGCCGATGCCGACCGTCCCGTAGGTGACCGTCTCCGGCGCGGCCTTCGCACGCGCCACCACCGCTGCGATGTCCTGGAACGGCTTGTCGGTCTTGGTCGCGACCAGCATCGGCGCGGTCGCGACCAGCATCACCGCGCGCAGGTCCTTGTCCGGATCGAAACCCAGCGTCGGGTTCAGCGCAGGGTTCACCACATGCGTGTCGAACACCAGCACGTAGCTCTGCCCGTCCGGCGCGCTGCGGGCGACGGCGGCGGTGCCGATTGCCCCGCCCGCGCCGGGCCGGTTCTCGACCACGACCGGCACGCCGAGGGACGCCCGCAGCGGGTTCTGCAGCAGCCGGCACAGCAGGTCCGCGCTGCCGCCGGGCGGGAACGGGGCGACCAGCCGGATCGGCCCGTTCGGCCAGGCCTGCGCGCGGATCGCAGGAGCCGCGAGGCCGAGCCCCGCTGCGGCAAGCACGGTACGGCGATGCAGGCTCATGCGGTGCACTCCCTGATTTAGTTAGGCGAGGCCGAGATCCTTGAGAACGCTTTCGGTATCGGTCCGGTCGCGCTCCAGGAAGGCGTCGAAGGCCGGGCCGGTCAGGAACGCATCGTCCCAGCCCCGCGTCTCCAGCAGTTCCTTCCAGGCGGGCGTGGCGTGCAGGTCGGTGGCGAAGCGGGTGTGCGCGGCGCGCACCTCCTCGGTCACCCCCGGGGCGGCGAAGATGCCGCGCCAGTTGGTCGCGGTCACGTCGTAGCCGTTCTCCTTCAGCGTCGGCACGGTGGGATCGAGCCGCCGCTCCCCGGTGGTGGCGAGCGCGCGCACCTTGCCGGTCTTGATGTGCTCGGAGAACTCGCCCCAGCCGGCCACCGCGGCTTTCACCTGCCCGCCCATCACCGCCGCCGTCGTCGCCCCGCCGCCGGGGAAGGAGACGAACTGCGCATCGAGCGGCCGGCGGCCGAGCGCCTTGAACAGCAGGCCGAGCGCGACGTGGTCCACCGTGCCGCCGCCGGCGCCCGCGATGGGGATGCCCTTCGGTTCGGCCTTCAGCGCCTCGGCGAACTGGCGGATGTCGCGGAACTCGCTGTCGGGCGGGGTGACGATCACGGCCGCTTCCTCGGTCAGCCGCGCGACCGGCACCACGTCCTTCAGGCTGACCGGCGAGCGGCTGGCGATGGCAGAGCCAACGAGGCTCGCGCCGGCCACGAACAGGCTGTCCGGGCGGCCGCGGCGCTGCGCGATGAAGCGGGCGAGGCCGACGGTGCCGGCGCCGCCGGGCACGTTCTCGAACTGGAAGCGGGAGACGAGACCGGCCGGGCGGCCGACCAGCTCCAGCGCGCGGGCCAGCCCGTCCCACCCGCCGCCGGGCGCCGCCGGGACGAAGACGTAGAGCGAGGCGATCGCCTCGGCATGCCCGCGTGTCGCGAGTGCTGCGGACAGCCCGGCGGCGGACGCGAGCAGGTGACGGCGTTTCAGCATTCTCGGTTTCTCCCCTCGCCCGGATACCGCCGGGCCATTGTCGTTGGTCGTGCGTTCAGGGTCGCAGCAGGACCCTGCCTTCCATCAGCCGCCGCGCGGTGCGGATCACCACCGCTTCCTCCGCGACAATCCCGTCCGCCGTCTGCCGCATGCGCGCCGCAACCGGCAGGACGCCGGACGGGTGCGCGACGCGCAGATCCGCCTCGGTGCGCCGTGCGAGCGCGCGCGGCAGGGAGCCGGCGATGCGGGTGGCGACGGCGAGGCACATCGCCCCCGTCAGCGGCGTGGCCTTGTGCGGCTGGCCGGCGGAGATGGCGCGCACCAGTACGTCCATGTCCTCGGCGCGCATCGCAGCTCCACTGGCGCTGCGCGCATCGCGCGGCGCGGCCACCAGCGTGACCTGCGGGACGTTCTTCACCTTCGTCCGCGCTTCCTCCGCTGTGGCGACAAGTCCCATCGCGACGGCGGCCGCCACGCGGATCGCCTCGAACTGCGCGAGGCGCGCGCGGTCGGCGGCGAGTGTGTCGGGTGGTTCGGTGCCGGTCAGCCCGAGTGCTTCCGCCGCGACGAAGACGACGGGGTTGGCGGCATCGACCATCGACACGTCGAGCGTGCCGATGCCCTCGACCTCCAGCCGGTCGGCCGGCTTGCCGGTGGGCAACAGCTTTCCGGTCGTCGCGCCCCCCGGGTCGAGGAAGGACAGGCGGATCGGCGCGGCGGTGCCGGCCACGCCCTGCAACGCGAAGTCGCCCACCGGATCAAGCAACCCGTCCTTCACCGGAAACCGCGCGACGATGATCTTGCGCGTGTTGGTGTTGTGGATGCGCACCGTGGCGGTATCGCCATCGGCCTTCACCAGCCCTTCCTCCAGCGCGAAGGGACCGACGGCGGAGGAGATGTTGCCGCAATTGCCGCGATAGCCGACGACCGGATCGGTCACCTGCACCTGCGCGAAGGTGTAATCCACATCGGCATCGTCACGGCTCGGCGGGCCGATCACCGCGATCTTGGACAGCGACGAGATACCCCCGCCCATGCCGTCGAGCTGGCGGCCGTTGGGATCGGGGCTGCCGATGGCGGCGAGGAAGATGGGGTCCCAGTCCGCGCGTTCCGCCGGCAGGTCGCGCGCGTGGAAGAACAGCGCCCGGCTGGTGCCGCCGCGCATGTAGACGGCGGGCAGGCTGCGCAGGCTCATGCGGCCTCCTGCTCGGCGAGGAAGCTGTGCAGCATGAACGGCAGGATGCCGCCCGCGCGCCAGACACGCGCGTCGTACTGGCTGTCGAGCCGGCAATGCAGCGCGATGTCCGTGGTGCGCCCGTCGGTGTGGCGGATGACGGCGTTCACCGTCGCGCCCGGACCGGCCTCGGCATCGAGGTTGGGGAAGTCGAACGTCTCGCTGCCATCCAGCCCCAGCGTGCGCCGCGTGACGCCGCCGGTGAACTCCACCGGCAGCACGCCCATGCTGACGAGGTTGGCGCGGTGGATGCGTTCGAAGCTCTCCGCGATCACCACGCGCACGCCGAGCAGCCGCGTGCCCTTCGCCGCCCAGTCGCGGGAGGAGCCGGTGCCGTATTCGCGCCCGGCAACCACGACGAGCGGCACGCTTTCCTCGCGGTAGCGCGCGGCGGCGTCGTGGATGGTCATCAGCGTGCCGTCCGGCATGTGGCGGGTGAAGCCGCCTTCCTTGCCGCCGGCGATCTCGTTGCGAAGCCGGATGTTGGCGAAGGTGCCGCGCACCATCACCTCATGGTTCGCGCGCCGCGCGCCATAGGCGTTGAACTCGCCTTGCGGCACCTGCCGTTCCGCGAGGAAACGGCCGGCGGGCGAGTCCGCCGGGATCGCGCTGACCGGCGAGATATGATCGGTGGTGATGCTGTCGCCGAGGATCAGCAGCGGGCGGGCCCCGACGATGGCACGCGGCGCTTCCTGCGCCGGCTCGTCGAAATAGGGCGGGCGGCGGATATAGGTGGAGGAGTCGTTCCAGCGGAAGCGCCCCTCCCCCGCCTCGGGCAGCGCGCGCCAGTCCGCATCGGTCTCGAACAGCTTCGCGTACTCCTCGCGGTAGACGTCGGCGTTGACCGCGCCCGCGAGCATCGCCTCGATCTCCGCCGCACTCGGCCAGACGTCGCGCAGGAAGACCGGCGCGCCGTCGCTGCCCATGCCCAGTGGCTCGCGCGTGAGGTCGAAGGTGATACGGCCGGCGAGCGCGTAGGCGACGACGAGCGGCGGCGACATCAGGTAGCCGGCACGCGCCTGCGGATGGATGCGGCCCTCGAAATTGCGGTTGCCGGACAGCACCGCGCAGGCGACGAGGTCGCGTTCGCGGATGCGCGCGGCGACGTCATCGGCCAGCGCGCCGGAATTGCCGCCGCAGGTGCCGCAGCCGAAGCCGGCGAGATGGAAGCCGAGCGCATCCAGATCCGCCTGCAGCCCGCTCGCCGCGAGGTAGCGCGCGACGACGCGCGAGCCCGGCGTCAGCGATGTCTTCACCCACCCCGGCACCGCCAGCCCGCGCGCAAGCGCCTTCCGCGCCAGCAGCCCGGCCCCGATCATCAGCGCCGGGTTGGAGGTGTTGGTGCAGGAGGTGATGGCTGCGATCACCACCGCGCCGTCACCGAACCCGTCCTCCCAGTGCGCCTCCGCCGTGCTGCCGGGGCGCATCGCCGCGCGGAACCCGTCCGGGATGTCGGCAAGGCGCACGCGGTCCTGCGGGCGGCGCGGACCGGCCGCGCTCGGCTCCACCTCGGACAGGTCGAACTCCACCAGATCGGCGAAGCGCGGCTCGGGCACTCCGGGCTCGCGCCACAGCCCCTGCGCCTTCGTCACCGCCTCCACCAGACGGCACTCCGCTTCGGTGCGACCGGTGCGGGCGAGGTAGTCGATGGTGACGCGGTCCACCGGGAAGAAACCGCACGTCGATCCGTACTCGGGCGCCATGTTGGCGATGGTGGCGCGGTCGGCGAGGCTGAGCGCCCCATCCAGCGCCGGGCCCGTGAACTCGACGAACTTCTCCACCACGCCGAGCTTGCGCAGCCGCTCCGTCAGCATCAGCACGAGGTCGGTCGCGGTCACGCCCGGCCGCAGCGCGCCGGTCAGCCGCACGCCCACGACCTGCGGCATGCGGAACACGAGCGGCTGGCCGAGCATCGCCGCCTCGCCCTCGATCCCGCCCACGCCCCAGCCGAGCACGCCCAGCGCGTTGATCATGGTGGTGTGGCTGTCGGTGCCGACCAGCGTGTCCGGATAGGCGAACACGGTCCCGTCGGGTCGCGGCTGGGTCCAGACGATGCGCGCCAGATGCTCCAGGTTGACCTGGTGCAGGATGCCGCCACCGGGGGGAGCGACGCGGAAATTGCGGAATGCGCCCTGCGCCCAGCGCAGGAAGGCGTAGCGTTCGGCGTTGCGGCGGTATTCGTTGGCGACGTTCGCCGCCATCGCCGCCGGGCTGCCGGCATGATCGACGATCAGCGAGTGATCGACGATCAGGTCCACCGGGATCACCGGGTTCACGCGCGCCTCGTCACCCGCGCGCGCGGCGAAGGCGTCGCGCATCGCGGCGAGATCGACCATGCCCGGCACGCCGGTGAAGTCCTGCATCAGCACCCGCGCGGGGCGGAAGGCGACGCTGCGGCCGCCATCGGCCGGCCCCGCGAGCAACGCGGCGATGTCGGCATCGGTGATGGTGTCGCCGTCGTGGTGGCGCAGCATGTTCTCGAGCAGCACGCGCAGCGAGAACGGCAGCGCAGCGAGCGCGGCCGCCGATCCGGCAGCGGTCCGGAGGTCGATGAAGTCGTGCGCGATGCCGTCGATCTCGATGCGGCGCGTGTTCATGCGTGGTCCTTCTCAACGCCCGGAACGACCGCCGCGCGGGACGCGGCGACGTGCCGGCGCATCATCATCTCGGCGAGTTCGGGATCGCGGTCCTCGATCGCCTCCAGCACGCGGCGATGCTCCACCGCCGCGCGCAGGCCACGGCCCGGCACGTGGCGGAGCTGGGATCGGTAGAGGCGGAGCTGCTGGTACAGATCGTCGCAGAGCAGCCGCACCAGCAGGTCGTTGCCGGAGATGCGCGCGAGCATGGCGTGGAAGTCGTTGTCCGCCCCGCCCATCGCGTTGGGCGCGCCGCCGGGGGTCAGGCGCACCTCGTTCTCGTGCCGCGCCAGTGTGGCGCGCAGCGCGGCGATGTCGTCCTCGGTGGCGCGCGTCGCGGCTTCCCGCGCGGCGAGCCCTTCCAGCGGCTCGCGCACCGCGTAGATGTGGTGCAGCGCCTCTGTCGACAGGCTCACCACGCGCGCGCCGAGCGAGGGCGTGCGCTCGATCAGCCGCCGTTCGGCAAGCCGGTTGAGCGCCTCGCGCAGCGGACTGCGGCTGACATTGTAGCGGCGGGCGAGCGCGGGCTCGCTGATCTTGGATCCCAGCGGCAACTCGCCACGGATGATCGCCTCGCCGATCGCCTCCACGAGGAAGCGCGCGAGGTCCCGCTCACCGGCAGCAAGCGCCGATGACGGCTCGGGATCCGTGAATGTGTCGACACATGAACGCATCTTCCCCGCCCGCACCCATGGCATACCGCCGGGTCGGGCGCAAGGGCGGGGAGAGTTGTCGACAGATCAGGCGCGGGGCAGCTCACCCTCCTGCCGCAGCATCGCGATCGCGCCGGCCAGCGCCTCGGCCGTCTCGGCCACGTCCTGCGCCGTATGGGTGCAGGACAGCACGCCGCCGATGCGGCCGTTCGTGTCCACGCCGTTGACCAGCAGCGCGAGGCGCAGCCGGTGAGCGATGGCCTTGTTGTGCTCCTTCAACTCGGCCGCCGGGATCGTGGTGGGGTCGAACCGCGTGGGGTCGATGGCGCGGCCCGCCGGGTTCATGAACAGGTGGAATCCGGAATAGGTGCCGTAGAAGGCCCAGCTCATCCCTTCCTTCGCCAGCACCTCGTTCAGCGCGGCGCGCAGCGCGGCGGTGGTGGCGCTGGCGCGGTCGGTCGCGTCGCTCTCCGCGATCACCGTCAGCGCGGCGGTGCCGGCGGCGGCGGAGACTGGGTTGGCGTTGAACGTGCCCGGATGCTGGATCTTCTCCCGCCCCGAGGCGGCGGTGACCGCGAAATCGAGCAGGTCGAGGACATCCTTGCGGCCCGCGATCGCCGCACCGGGCAGCCCGCCGGCGACGATCTTGGCGAAGCTCGACAGGTC
>JBBCJT010000239.1:0-24249 GCA_037190665.1 Rhodovastum atsumiense
GCCCCGCACCCCGGCAGGGGGCACGGCCCCCTGCACCCGCGATTCCTTAAGAAGGTTTTGATCAGTTCGGTCGTCTGCCCCCACCCCCTCGATGATTATCGAGGGGGTGGGGGCAGATGACCGACCTGCTGAAAAGCCTTCCTGAAGGAATCGCGGGTGCAGGGGGCCGTGCCCCCTGCCGGGATGCAAGGGCCGAGCCCTTGCCGGGGTCCGGGGCCGCGCCCCGCCGCTCACACGCTCTGCCGCTTCACGAAGCGGCCGGTGCCGGGCTGGGCGAGCACGTTCGTGCCGTCCCAGATCTGGTTCCCGCGCAGATAGGTTGCCGCGACGCGCGCGCGCATCCTGCGGCCGTGATAGGGCGACCAGCGCACTTCGGGGCGATCCACGATCGTGGCCTCGTCGAAGACGAAGTCGCCGCGCTCCAGCACCGCCACATCGGCATCGGACCCCACGCGCAGCTCGCCCTTCTTCGGATGCAGCCCGTGCAGCAGCGCGGTGCGCCGCGCGCAGTAGATCGCCATCAGCGTGGGGCACAGCCCGCGTTCGGCGAGCAGTGTGTACATCAGCGGCGCGAAGCTCTGCATGCCGGTCAGCCCGGCGCCGTTCTTGAAGATGTCGGGATCGCCCTTGCGATCGAGCGGCCAGGGCGCGTGATCGGTGGAGACATAGGCGATCGTGCCCGCCACCAGCCGGTCCCACATCTGTTCCACCTCGGCGGCGGTGCGGAACGGCGGGTTGCACTTGCCGCGACCGGCAAGACGGACGATGTCGTCCTCGGTCATGCACAGGTACTGGATGCAGGCCTCGCCGGTGGCCTGACCGCCCATCGCGCGGAACTGCGCGGCGATGTCGAAGCCGCGCGCGAGCGACGAATGGGCGATATGGACATGCGCGCCGGTGGCGAGGCCGATCTCGAAGATCTCCAGATCCGCCATCGTCTCGGCAAGCGGCGGGCGGGTGCGGCAATGCCAGATCGGATCGGTGTTGCCGGCGGCGCGCGCTTCCTCCGTCAGCCGCTCGACCAGTTCCTGATCTTCATTGTGCACCGCGACAGGCAGACCGGTCTTCGCGATCTCGCGGAACGCGGCGACCATGGTCGGATGGTCGATGCGCGGGAAGCGCACCGCGTCGTACTCGTAGGTCGAGAGCTTGAAGGCGGAGATGCCGGCCGCCGCGAGGCCCGCGATCTCCCCCACGCCGCCGGTCTTCTGGATCGTGCCGTAGAGCGCGACGTCCACATGCGCGAGGCGTTCGACCCAGCCGATCTTTTCCGCGAGCACCTGCGCGGACGTCACCGCCTGCGGCACGTCGTAGGGCATGTCGACGCAGGTGGTGACCCCGCCCGCGGCGGCCGAACGCGTCGCGCCCTCGATCCCCTGCCAGCCGATCGCCGAGGAGGTGTGCATGTGGCCATCGACCAGGCCGGGGAGGAGCAGCTTGCCCCGATGATCGTGCAGGTCGGCCGAAGGCGGCGGCGCGCCCTGCCCGACGGCGGCGATGGTCTCGCCGCGGATCGCGATGTAGCCGTCCGCCAGCACGCGGTCGGTCAGCACCACATCGCCCTGGATGACGCGATCGAAGGGGATCGACACTTATATATATGTCCCTGCTGTGCGGGGACGCCTTGAAGCTGGACCGGCGCCCTCTTACGAAGGCTGGCACGCTAACCGCGCCGCCCCATCCCGCCAAGGCGCGTGCGCCAGCCGGAGAAATCGGATGCAGCTTCACGACGTGAAGGTCTACCCGTCCAAGGTGCCGCTTCCGCGCGAGGATCAGCTCGCCTGGAAGATCGCCGCCGTCGCCGCCGACAAGGTGGCGGTGGAGAAGGACGTGGGCGAGATGATCATCAACCGGATCATCGACAACGCCTCGGTCGCGCTCGCCGCGATCAACCGCCGCCCCGTCGTTTCCGCCCGCGGCATGGCGCTCGGCCACCCGCGCAAGGCGGGCGCGACCGTGTTCGGCATGCCGTCCGGCAAGACGTTCTCGCCCGAATGGGCGGCCTGGGCGAACGGCACGGCGGTGCGCGAGCTCGACATGCACGACACCTTCCTCGCCGCCGACTACTCGCATCCGGGCGACAACATCCCGCCAATCCTGGCGGTCGCGCAGACCATGGAGCGGTCGGGCCGCGACCTGATCCGCGGGCTCGCCACCGGCTACGAGATCCAGATCGATCTCGTGCGCGCGATCTGCCTGCACGAGCACAAGGTGGACCATATCGCCCATCTCTGCCCCTCCGCCGCCGCCGGCATCGGCACGCTGCTGGGGCTGAAGACGGAGGTGATCTTCCAGGCGGTGCAGCAGGCGCTGCACACCTCGGTCAGCTTCCGCCAGTCGCGCAAGGGCGAGATCAGTTCGTGGAAGGCCTACGCCCCCGCCCATGCCGGCAAGCTCGCCATCGAGGCGGTGGACCGCTGCATGCGCGGCGAAGGCGCGCCGTCCCCGATCTACGAGGGCGAGGATTCCGTCATCGCCTGGGTGCTGTCCGGCCGCACCACCGCCGACCGCAAGGGCCGCGCCGCCGCCTATGAGGAGGTGTTCTACCAGGTGCCCTTGCCCGCCCCCGGCGAGGCGAAGCGCGGCATCATGGACAGCTACACCAAGGAGCATTCGGCCGAGTACCAGTCCCAGGCGCTGATCGACCTCGCTTTCCGCATGCGCGAGAAGATCGCCGACTGGGACGACGTGGAGCGGATCGTGCTGCACACCTCGCACCACACCCACTACGTGATCGGCACCGGCGCCAACGACCCGCAGAAGATGGACCCGAAGGCGTCCCGCGAAACGCTCGACCACTCGATCATGTACATCCTCGCCGTCGCGCTGCAGGACGGGCGTTGGCATCACGTGGACAGCTACGCCCCGCGCCGCGCCGCCCGGGCCGACACCGTGCGGCTGTGGCACAAGATCGAGACGCGGGAGGACCCGGCCTGGACCGCCCGCTACCATTCGCGCGACCCGAACGAGCTGGCGTTCGGCGGGCGGGTGGAAGTCTTCCTCAAGGACGGCTCGCGGATCGAGGACGAGCTCGCGGTCGCGAACGCCCATCCGCTCGGGGCAAAGCCGTTCGGCCGCGCCGATTACATCCGCAAGTTCCAGACGCTGACGGAGGGCATCGTGCCGGCACGGGAGGCGAACCGCTTCCTCGATGCGGCGCAGTCGCTGCCGAAGCTGAAGGCCGGCGAACTCGGCGCGCTGAACGTCGCCCTGCCGGCCGCTGCCCTCAAGGACAGCAAGCCCGGCATCTTCTGACGCATGAGCGTGGCGATCCGCCCCGCGGAGGCGTCCGATGCGGCGGCGATCGCCCGCATCCTGCGCGCCGCCCGGCTGGCCGCCATGCCATGGCTGCCGCATCCGTACACGCCGGAACAGGACCTCGCCTTCGTCACCGGGCACATGCTGCCCGGTGCGGAGACGTGGGTCGCCAACGGGACGGATGGCGTGGAAGGCTTCCTCAGCCGGCGCGGCAAGTGGATCGAGCATCTGTACGTCACCCCCGACCGACGCGGCCGGGGCATCGGATCGGCGCTGCTGCGCACCGCGATGGCGGGGCGGAACTCACTCGTGCTGTGGGTCTTCCAGCGCAACGCGCCGGCCAGGGATTTCTACGAACGTCACGGTTTCCGCCCTGTCGCCTTCACCGACGGGGCGGGCAACGAGGAGCAGGAGCCCGACGTGCGCTATGCGTGGTGCCGCCGGTCGCAAGAGAGGGAGAACGCCGCATGAGCGGGACTGAGACCAAGGTCTACAAGGGGCTGGTGGGCGTCGTCGCCGACACCACCGCCGTCTCGAAGGTGATGCCGGAGAGCAACTCCCTCACCTACCGGGGCTACCCGGTGCAGGACCTCGCCGAGAACTGCAGCTTCGAGGAGGTGGTCTACCTGCTCTGGAACGGCGAGCTGCCGACGCGGAAGGAACTGAATGCCTTCCGCAAGGCGGAAGCGGCGGAGCGCGGCATCAGCGCCAAGCTCAAGCGGGTGATCGCGGAGTATCCGAAGCGCGCGCACCCGATGGACACCACCCGGACGTCGGTTTCCTTCATGGCGCTGGAGGATCCGGAAACGGCGGACATCACGGAAGCCGCCCAGCGGCGCAAGGCGCTGCGCATCCTGGCGAAGACGCCGACCGCGATCGCCGCCGACTACCGCCACCGGCAGGGCAAGCGGGCGGTGAATCCCGATCCGAAGCTCGGTTTCGCGGAAAACTTCTTCAAGATGTGCTTCGGCAAGGTGCCGGCGAAGGAGGTGGTGAAGGCGTTCGACGTGTCGCTGATCCTGTACGCGGAGCACGGGTTCAACGCCTCCACCTTCACCGCGCGCACCGTCACCTCCTCCCAGGCGGACATCCACGCCGCCATCGTGGCCGGCATCTCGTCCCTGAAGGGCCCGCTGCACGGCGGCGCGAACGAGGCGGTGATGCACATGCTCAAGGAGATCGGCACGCCGGCGAAGGCCAGGGGCTGGATCGCCGACAAGCTCGACCACAAGGCGCTGGTGATGGGCTTCGGCCACCGCGTCTACCGCACCGGGGACTCCCGCGTGCCGACGATGAAGAAATATGCCGAGAAAATGGCACAGGTAGTGGGCGACGCCCGCTGGATGGAGATCAGCGGCATCCTCGCCGAGGAGATGCTGGCGGCGAAGAACATCCACCCCAACCTCGATTTCCCGGCAGGGCCCGCCTACTACCTCATGGGCTTCGACATCCCGATGTTCACGCCGATCTTCGTCGCCTCGCGCATCAGCGGCTGGGCCGCGCATGTGTTCGAGCAGCAGCAGGACAACCGGCTCATCCGTCCGCTGTCGCTCTACAACGGCGTCGACGAACGGAAGGTTCCGCCCATCGCGTCGCGCTGAACGACGCATCGCACGCACATCATGGCGCCGCGCGATCATGCATCGCGCGGCGCTTTTGATTCGGAATGTGTGATGCGCACGACACATGCAGCGCATATGCGCGCAAAAAACGCACTGAACATCGCAACAACGATTGCTTTTTATTGACACGCAGGATCGCGCTGCGAATAGCGTTCGTCGTGCACGCATCAACGCGATTCGATTCGCACGTTGTCAACGCGGCGCGTAACGCGCATCGCATTGATGCTTGCCACAGGGAAGAAGGGTCCATGGACCGCAGGCTGGATGGCGTCTCGCGCAGCATATCGCGTGCGCCGCATCGGCGACGGGGCGAAGGACGGAGAACCGGGCGCGGCTACCGCGCCGCGACGCTCGCTGCTTCCGCCGTGACTGTGGCTTCCATGCGTTCGGCACGCCCCGCGTGCTGCCTCGGGCCGAAGCGGTGCTTCAACCGCATGCGGCCGACCGTTCGCCCGCCATCACCGACCGCAGCGCGTCCACCCTGGCCGCGCGCGGATCAGACGCGAACCGGATCGCAGGGACGGTCCGCGTTCTGCAACCCCAGAGAGGGAGCTCCGACACTGTGAGCGACGAGGAAAACACCGAAGAGCTGCGCGCGCAGCCGATGGCCATGAAGGCGGCCAAGAAGGCGGCGAAGAAGGGTGCCAAGAAGGCAGCCAAGAAGGGCGCGAAGAAAGGCGCCAAGAAGGCAGCCAAGAAGGGCGCCAAGAAGGTTGCCCGCAAGGGTGCCAAGAAGGCCGCTCGCAAGGGCGCCAAGAAGGTTGCCCGCAAGGGCGCCAAGAAGGCCGCCCGCAAGGGTGCGAAGAAGGTCGCCCGCAAGGGTGCCAAGAAGGCCGCCCGCAAGGGTGCGAAGAAGACCGCACGAAAGGCCACCGTGCGACGTGCCCGCAAGGCCGCACCGGCGCCCGCGGCGTCGGGCAACGGCGATCCGATGCCCTGATCTTCGCCACGCGCGAAGCAGGCAACGAAAAGGGCGCCTTCGGGCGCCCTTTTTTCATCCGGATTATGCTTGAAGGTCCGTGCGTTGCCGGACGAAGCCTATGCAGCGAGGAAGGCGCGGACCGCCGCGATGCTGCCGGCATCGTTCAGCATCGGCGCGTGGCCTGCCCCTTCCACTTCATGCGTTGCCGCGCCCTCCGCTTGCATTCGCGCGAAGGTCTCCGGCAGCAGCAGGTCGCTGTCGGCACCGCGCACCACGAGCATCGGGCAGCGTATCTGCGCCCAGGCCGGCCACAGTTCGACATCCTCCAGCGGCCCGGACTTCACCGGCCCGGCGATCGCGGGGTCGTAGTGGAAGGCGAGCTTGCCGTCCGGCAGGCGGCGGGACGAATGCGCGGCCATCGCGCGCCACTCGTCATCCGACAGCGCGCCGAAAGGGGCGTGGACCTTGCGCAGATGCGCTTCCAGCTCCTCCAGCCCGTCGAAGCGCGGCTGCCAGCCGATATAGTCGCGGATGCGCGCGAGCGCGCTCGCCGGGATCAGCGGCCCCACGTCATTGATGACCATCCGCCGGATCGGCGCATCCTTCGCGGCCGCCGCGAGCATGCCGCAGATGCCGCCGAGGCTGGTGCCGATCCAGTCCACCTCCTCGCCGATCGCCGCCATCAGGTGCGACAGGGCGATCAGGTAGGTCGGGTAGACGTACAGCTCACCCCGCGGCAGCCAGTCCGAGTGACCGCGTCCCGGCAGATCCACCGCCAGCACGCGTCGGCCGTCGGCCGCGAGCGCGGCGGCGATCACGTCGAAGTCGCGCCCCTGCCGCGTCAGCCCGTGCACGCAGAGCACGGGCTGTCCGCTCGCCGGTCCCCACTCCCACCACGACAGGCGCAGGAAGGCACCCTCGACCAGCCAACGGCGCTCGTGCCGGACCGGCTCGCTCATGCCGACGCGGCCTGCGGGCCTGCCCTCACGCCACGCCCTTCTCGCGCAGCGCAGCGATCTCGGCCGCGCTCAGCCCCAGCAGGCCGGACAGCACCTCCTCCGTATGCTCGCCCAGCAGAGGCGGCGGCATCCGGTAGTCGGCCGGCGTGGCGGACAGCTTCACGGGGTTGGCGACGACCTTCACCGCCGTGCCGGACCCGTGCGGCATCTCCACCAGCATCCCGCGCGCCTGCACGTGCGGATCGGCGAACACGTCCTTCAGCGTGTTGATCGGCCCGCAGCCGATCTTCTCCGCCTCCAGCTTCTCCACCCACTCGGCGGTGGTGCGCGAGGTCATGGTCGGGACCAGCGCCTCGGTGACCGCCTGGCGGTTCTGGACCCGCTTCGCGTTGGTGGCGAAGCGCGGATCGGCGAGCAGGTCCTCGCGGCCGAACGCCTTGCAGAACCGCTCGAAGGTCGGGTCGTTGCCGACGGCGAGGATGATGTGCCCGTCCTTGGTAGGGAATTCCTGGTACGGCGCGATGTTCGGATGCTGGTTGCCGAGCCGCGGCGGGTTCTCCCCGGTGGCGAGGTAGTTCATCGCCTGGTTGGCGAGCCATGCGACGGAGGTGTCGAGCATGCCGATGTCGATCTGCTGCCCCTGCCCCGTCTTCTCCTTGTGGCGCAGCGCGGCGAGCACGCCGATGCAGCCATAGAGCCCCGCGAACAGGTCGGCCACCGGCACGCCCACCTTCTGCGGCGACCGCCCCGGCTCCCCGGTGAGCGACATCACGCCGCCCATCGCCTGGATCAGCGCGTCGTAGCCGGGCCGCGGCGCGTAGGGGCCGGTCTGCCCGAAGCCGGTGATGGAGCAGTAGATCAGCCCCGGGAACTCCTTCGACAGCGTGGCGTAGTCGAGCCCGTACTTGGCGAGCCCGCCGGCCTTGAAGTTCTCCACGAGGATGTCGCAGGAGGCGAGCAGCCGGCGCACCAGCGCCTGCCCCTCGGGTTTGGCGATATCGAGCGCGACCGAGCGCTTGTTCCGGTTGACGCCGATGAAATAGGCGCTCTCGGTCGTGCCCGGCATCACCGGCGGGGCGAAGCCGCGGGTGTCGTCGCCCGAACCGGGCTTCTCGATCTTGATCACGTCCGCGCCAAGATCGCCCAGCATCTGCGCGCAGGTCGGCCCCGCGAGTACGCGGGTCAGGTCCAGAACCCGCAATCCCGCGAGCGGTCCGCTCGGCTGCCCCTCTCCCATCCCGTTCCTCCGGCCTGTATGGTCCGACGGATATACGGCGACGCACGCGAGGGAGGAAATCCATGCTGGATCACGCAGGCCCCGGCCAGACCCCGATCCTGGACGAGAAGGCGCTCGCGCGCGCGCTTTCGGGTGTGCATTTCATCGGCGGCCGCTTCGTGCCGGCAGCGTCCGGCAAGACCTTCGCGGTCGTGAACCCGGCCACCGGCGAGCAGGTCGGCGAGGCGGCGGCGGGCGATGCCGCCGACGTCTCCGCCGCGGTGGAGGCCGCCGCTGCCGCGCAGAAGGAGTGGGCGAAGCTGCCGGCGCGCAAGCGCGGCGCGCTGGTCTACCAATGCGCGGCGATCCTGAAGGAGCACACCGAGGAGCTGGCGCGGCTGATCGCGCTCGAGACCGGCAAGGCGCTGCGGACCGAAAGCCGCGTCGAGGCCGGCGTGGTGGCCGACATCTTCGAGTTCTTCGGCGGCCTCGGCGGCGAGCTGAAGGGCGAGAGCGTGCCCTTCGCGCCCAACGTCCTGTCGGTGACGGTGCGCGAGCCGCTGGGCGTGGTCGGCGCGATCATCCCGTGGAACGTGCCGATGCTGCTGATGGCGCTGAAGGTCGCGCCCGCGCTGGTGGCCGGCAACGCGGTGGTGGTGAAGAGCGCCGAGGAAGCCCCGCTGGCCGTGCTGCGCATCTGCGAACTGCTCTCCCGCGTGCTGCCGGCGGGCGTGTTCAACATCCTCTCCGGCTTCGGCCCCGAATGCGGCGCGCCGCTGGTGGAGCACCCGAAGGTGCGCAAGGTCACCTTCACCGGCAGCGTCGAGGTCGGCCGCATCGTCGCCAAGGCGGCGGCGCAGAAGCTGGTGCCGGTGACGCTGGAGCTGGGCGGCAAGTCGCCCATGATCGTCTTCGCCGACTGCGACTTCGACAAGACGGTCGCGGGCGCCCTGACCTCCATGCGCTTCACCCGGCAGGGGCAGAGCTGCACGGCCGCGTCGCGCATCTACGTCGAGCGGCCGATCTTCGACCGTTTCGTCGAGGCGATGGCGAAGAAGGTGGACGCCATGGTGATGGGCGACCCGCTCGACGAGAAGACCGATATCGGCACCATCATCAGCCAGGGTCAGTTCGAGAAGGTGCAGACCTTCATCGACGAGGGCAAGGCGACCAAGGGCGCGACCGGCCGCGCCTGTTCGGCGATGCCGAAGGACCCGGCGCTGAAGAAGGGGCTGTTCATACAGCCGCACATCTTCACCGGCCTGACCAACGACAGCCGGCTGGTGCAGGAGGAGATCTTCGGCCCCGTCACCTGCATCTTCCCCTTCGACAGCGCCGAGGAGGTGCTGAAGGCCGCGAACGACAGCGAGTACGGGCTGGCGGCGAGCGTGTGGACCAACAACCTGCGCGTCGGCCTCGACCTCGCGCACCGGATCGAGGCGGGGCTGGTGCAGGTGAACCAGAACCTCGTGGTGCAGGCGAACCTGTCCTACGGCGGGGTGAAGAGCTCCGGCCTCGGCAAGGAGGCGTCGCTGGAGGCGATGAACGAGCACTTCACGCACAAGAAGACCATCATGGTCAACTACTCGGCCTAAACCCTTGTAAAACCGCTACTTTCACAATGGCTCCTAGGGTCACCTAGGGGCCATTTTGCTGCCCCGGTACCCCCAATGGTGACCCCAAAACCCGCATGGGGCAGACTGGCCCCTCACGCGCGCGGGGGCCGGGCAGGCTGCCGCGCCTGTCCTGGGGGTGCCTATGGCGAGCCGACCGTTGACCGAAACCCTGCTGCGAACCCTGCCGCCCGACTCGGAGGTATGGGACGCGAGGTGCGAGCACCTGCTGGCCCGCCGCCGCAAGGCTGCCGTCCATTTCAATTTCGTTAGCCGCAAAGGCGGCAAGCGCCAGCGCGTGACGCTGGGCAAATGGCCCGAGGTGACACTGGCCGAGGCACGGGCGAAGGCGGACAAGCTGCGGGTGCAGTTGCACCACGACCGGCCGCTCCACGCCCCGGAGCCTGCCGACTCGATCAACAATCTGCTGGATCTATTCCTAGCTGACCAGAAGGCGCGCGGCGTGCGCACCACCGGCCAGACGCAATGGGTGTTCGACGAGCGGTTGCGTCCCAAGCTGGGCCGGTATCGCGCTGCCGACCTCCGCCGACTGGACGTTGCGGCCGCATTGGAAGCGATCGAGTCGTCCAGCGTCCGGTATCGCGCTCTGTCCCTGCTGCGCGCCGCGTGGCGCTGGGGCTTGAAGCAAGGGCACGTGGACCACGACCCTGTGACGGCGCTGCCCCTGCCCGAACCGAGCCCGCCGCGCACCCGCATCCTGTCCGACGACGAAATCCGCCTGCTCCTGGCCGACTGGTTGCCCGGCGGCTTCGATGCGCCGGCGCGCAACTCGTTCTGTGCCGCTCTGACCCTTCAACTGCTGACGGCATGCCGCCGCAGCGAGATAGCGGAGGCCCGGTGGCGCGAGGTCTACACCGATCGACTGGTACTGCCGGCCGAGCGCACGAAGAACGCGCAACCCCATGCCGTTCCGCTCACGCCGCTGGCCCGCCGCGTGCTGGACCAGTTGCCCGGCGGGTCGCCCTTCCTGTTCCCCGCCATGCGCAAGCAACCCAAGCCGGGCGAGAAGGACCGGGCCGGCCGTTCTGGGCGCGGGGTGATCTCCGGCTGGTCGCGTGCTGTTGAGCTGGCGCAGCACCGGGCCGGGGTGGACGGCTGGACGCCGCATGATCTTCGCCGAACGGCTGCCTCGGGCATGGAGCGGCTGGGCGTAGACATCAACATAATCGAGCGCGCGCTGAATCACACGCGCCCCGTCTTGCAACGGACGTACCTGACAAGCGATCCGTTCCCCAAGATTCGGGAGGCATTGCAGGTCTGGTCCGATCACGTCGAGAGGCTGACGCAGATTAAGAAGCCGCCCGAACGCGTCGGCATGCGGCTGACGCTGCGCAAGGCTGATGGGACCAAGCGCAATCTGGCGCTGCGCAAAGCCGATGGGACCAAGCGCAACCTGACGGCTGCCTGACCGCACGCGCCGGTAAGGATTTCCATAGCCATCCCGCAAGCCGATTTTGTAGCCTGCGCATGGCTCGGTACTTCTAGCGGCTAGTAGCCCGCAAAGCCTTGCTGCGCTTGGGTTAGGCCCTAGTGCGTGGTGCGCGGCACATGCTCTCCGCGTGGGGGAATATCTGCAACCTGCTGTCCCGCACGTGCGGGCGGCAACCCTGTGGAGTGCCCCCATGCCGCCGTTCGCCAAACCCAAGCTGCCTTTCGCAACCGTTGAGCGGTTCGCTACCTGGCTGCGCCACAACCAGATCGGCCTGTTCTGGCGTCAACACGCCGGCCGCCCCCATCTCTACACGACCATTGCGCCGCGTGATCTGCCCGACCCGCGTATGCGCGGTCTGTTCGCTTATGGCGGGCGGGTATATCCGTCGTTCGAGCTAGACGCACGAACGGCAATGCTGCTGACGCGGTGGTGGCACCGGCTGCCTGACGATGAAAGCCCGACACTCAAGCAGCAGAAAGCCGTGGCCGAAATGATCGAGCAGGTAGCCAAGCGACTCGTCACGCCCACCCTGCCGCATGACGTGCATGCTGCGGGTGAAGATTACGTGCCGACGGAGCGACAGCGGACGACTGCGCACTGACGGTTGTGCGCACCGATCATCGCAGGTTGCGAAGGATCGAAGATCGATTGTTGACCCTTCGCACCGTCTATGAAGGGCCATAACCGACAGCGTGTGAGGTTGCGCAGGACTATAACCGACACCGGCTGAAACTGGCTCTACGCCTCGGTTTCACGCTGCTACCGCGCCGTGCAATCAAAGAATTTGCTATCGCGCAGGGGCACGCCATAGCGTGCATAAGTCTTGCCCCCGGCCGTTGGAAGCGACCGGGGGCGGGGTAGTCTTGTGGGTACATGGCAGGCTAGCTACGGAACAGGCTTGGGTGCCCGCACCGTAGCGCCTGCCATGTGCCCACGCAACCACTCATGGATGCGGGGCGCAATGGCTCTATCAAGCAGTGCAAGTGACTATGGCGCTCATCAAGGGCGTATAGCGTTAACGACGCCTGCCCACGCACTGGCGTTGTGGGAGCGCGGATTCGCCATACCCGTTGAGGACGACCCCAAGGTCATTGGGGGCAAGGCCGTTCAGACCTACCTCAAGGGCCGCCGATTGTGGCCTCTGTTGCCACACGAAGCGAACGCGCTGCGCATGGCGCTCGTGTTCAAGGGCGCGAACACCCGCAATCAGACTCCCGCCCTCCTTGCCCCCGCCACCCCTTTCGCCGGTGGCGATATCAAGGCCGTACAATATCTTCGGCTGACGTACGACGGCGATCCTTTCACCAACGAGCGTGGTGCCAAGGCGCGGCTGACGACCGGTCCCTCAACCGACTGCGTGGTGCGGCTGGATGAACCCAAAGACGACCGTCTGGGTTTGGCCGAGGGGCTGGAGACAGCAATGAGTGTGTCGCGCTTGTTCATAGACCCGCCGGCCATGTGGGCAACTCTCGGCACTCTCAACCTCAAGCGTTTCGTTGTGCCGAGGCATATTCGCCGCCTCTACATATTCTACGATCACGACGAGAATGAGCGAGGGCAATCGGCGCTGGGCGCACTGACCAAGCGTCTGCGGGCCAACCCCCGCCCCCACCCCCTGGACTACTTCGAGGTGTCTCCCGCCCCCTTCAACGACTTCAACGACAAGCTGCGAGCACAACAATGAGCGAAACCCTGCCAACGACGCCGAGTGGAAGCAGCCCGACCCGAGGGGCTATTAGGTTCACCACCTTTGCGGACATTGGCTTGGAGGGGATTGATCGCCCTCACCTCGTGGCCGGCTTCCTCCCCCTGCAAGCGGTGTGCTCGGTATATGGCCCTTTCGGCAGCGGCAAGACCGCCATGCTGCTGCACCTTGCCTTATGCCTCATCACAGGTCGCCGCTTCTTCAGCCGCAACGTGCTCCCGTCCGCCGTACTCTATGTTGCGGCCGAGTCGGCTGACTCGACCTCGCTCCGCGTCAGAGCAATACGGAAAGCGTACGAGAGGGAGCTTGCCGCCGTCACTACTTCGGAAAGCATCCGCTTCCAACTCAAGAGGAACAAGGAAGGAGGGTTGATCAAGCCTCTCAAGCTGTACCGGGACGACGACGGCAACCTCATGCGGTTCCCCAAGCTCAAGCGGGAACTCGTACTGGCCGAACGGGGGATCGATCTTTTTACCGAGGAACTAGCTGACCAGACGCAGAGCGAGCTTGTGGCCAAAGCGAAGGCTATAGGCGCGCGGTTAATCGTTCTGGATACCCTCAGCCAAGCGACGCCGGGGATGAATGAGAATGCGCCTAACGATGGCAGCCTCGTCCTCAATCGGCTGAAGCGAATGGCGGAGGAGACAGGGGCCACCGTCATCTTTGTCCACCATACCGGCAAGAATCTTACTCTTGGTCAGCGAGGGCATGTCGTACTGAGCGCCAATGCCGAGGAACTGTTCGAGGTGCTGGACGGCATCGGTCAGAGTAGCGGGCACGATTACGTCCGCATCGCCAACATGCGCACCAAGACCATGGACAGGGATGAATCGGACATGGTCGGGCGTGTCACCAGCGTCGCTCTTCGGAAGGCGCGTAGGGTGGTAGTGAAGATGACGGACCCGGTGACGGGCGACGAGATAGAAGAGTCTATCGACATGCCCGCCACCACGGCAGCAGTGGTGCAAGAGGCCGAGGTCACCGAAGAGATAACTTGGCGGCAGAGTGGCGGGCGCACCGCCAAGGCGGAGCAGGCGGATAAGAAGGTAGCCACCACCGAACAGGACAAGACACTCAGGGCCGTGTACGCGGTCCTTGAGCGTGGCGAGGAAGCGCGGGTGAAGTCCGTTGCCGCCGAACTCGGGCTACCTGACAGCGTCGTCAAGGAGCGGCTGCGCCGTTACGTCGGAAGCGGACTGCTGGCGAACCTCGGAGGCGCACACACCCTCACTGCCAAGGGGAGTGCGCAGACGGCGTTTTGAAAGGTGTCGGGTGTCGGTGTTGCCGACACCCCAACACCGACACCTGCATATCGGTGGGGTGTCGGGTGTCGGTGGGGCCCTATAGGGGCCCCCGACACCCCAACACCGATGCCCCAACACCCACCTTCTTAGACAAACCTAACCTTGCACTATCGCAGTGGTAGAATAGAGTGGCCACCATTCTCAATGTTGGAGGCAACGAATGGCCACTGACCTTCGCTCCTTTATGGATGATTGGCTTAACGAAAATCTGGTGGCGGTTAGCTACCCCGCGGACAAGGTGCCCGACCCGGAGGCGGCGCGGCTGGCTGAACAGTTCGTGGCGGAGGCAGTAGGGCACGGCTTTACAGAGGACTCGGCGCGCAGAGTTTTTGGTGACCTGCCCACCTTCATGCATAAGCAGATGGAGGCCGCCGCCGACGCTGAGGTCCGGCGCCTAGCCGAGAAGGACGACTAAGCCACCGGCTGTATCACCCGGCGCAAATTACAACCGCTGGTCGCTTGAGGGCGTAGGCAGCCGGGCGTAGAACCGTCCGCGTTGGTCGGCACACTGCGGCTACCAGAGTGAGTGACGCCATTCCTCCCGGGGGGAGGTACACGGCAAGTGCCATACTCGGGCCCGCGACCTAGCTCGACTGAGGCAAGGCATGGGGCCGCTCTCTTAACTGAGGGCGGCCATTCTACTTGTGCGCACCCTCACTCCAGGTAGCGGCGCAGCACCTCAAGGAACTGCGTAAACGCAGCCAGAAGCTGGATGATGAGCGGGAGAAGTTCTTTCATCTGCACCAAGCCGTGTGAAAAGAAGTTGCCATTTCTGCATTTGCTGGCGCTCCCTCCCACGGCTGCCGCCCGATTCGCCGGGCTGCTTACCTAGAACATCCCATATCTCGTCGCAGCAGGTCAACTATGACCGCAAGATGCAGTTGCCGCCCCCCTGCCCGGCACGGACTATGAGCGCAGGACACTACACCCCGCTCCACTCCCGCCGCCGGGATGCGTTGCTCGTGCAGCCCCGACCTACCCTGCCGGGCCACGGCATCGGCTGCCGGCATCCAGCAAACACCACACCCATCATGCCAGCATTTGCGGGAGCCGAAGGCGCATAGCGCCACCCTTGCCCCCGACAGCCATACCCCGCGCGACACGCGCGCTCACACATCACGCGCTCGCGTGGCATCCGGTGCCCCGTGCTGTCCGCACGCAAGGACCCGTGCGCACGCCCCGCATGAGGCGCTGAGCCATGCCCTGAGCGGCGAGGCAACCCATGCCACGCGTCCGCGCTCCGGCTGCGGGGGGTCGGGGCAGGCTGGCCGCGACGCGAGGGGGGGCGGCGAGCAATGTTGGTCCAACACCCCCAAACCGGCGGGCACTCGGTTCTTTATGACTGAATACTTGAAATTAGGAACGGAATCCCGAGAACTCCCCGCCACTCCGAGATACTCCGCGATACTCTCGGCACGCCAACGCGATACTTATATGACGGAAATAATTCCTTTGGTGTGAAGAAATTGCCCCGGCTATACTGGCCACGGGCAAAGTCCTGCCCACCCCGGCAAGTCCGCCGTTCCCCACCCCCTGCTGCGAAGTAACGTGCGGCAGGGGGACTTGCCCAGCCGGGGCCGCGGCATTGGGAAGGACGGAGATGGTGCGGGAAAGCATCGAACTCATTCAACTACCGGACGCCGAAGAGGCCGACATGCTGCGCGCGCAAGTCATCCTCGGCATGGTCAGCAGGCTAGGCGGATATCAATCGCATCCGGGCTTGGCGAACACGTGGGTCTTCGGCCTCGGCCAGACCCCCGTGCAACTTTGTTTCGCACACGAATCTACCGGCCGCGATCTACATCTGCCCCGCGATCACAGGCAGCCGCCTCGTGCCATTGGCAAGGCGCGACTGGTCGCGATCAACCCGCTGAACAACGAACCGCAGGACCTTGATCAGATCGAGGTGATGCTCCGGCACATGCTGGCCGAACGCGAGGCCCTGGAGGCCGATCGACAGAAGGCGCGCCCCATCAAGGCGGCTCTGGCCTCCCCGCCCCAGATGCTCGACGTGCTGGCCGACATCGCCGCCACCCTGCACCGCATCGAAGACCTCCTGCAGCCCACCCCTGCCCCACGCACGGCCGATGCTGAACGCCGAGCAGCTTGAGCGTCTCGTGGAGCTGGCGGCCGAACTGACCGTGTCCGACTTGCTGAC
This sequence comes from Rhodovastum atsumiense, assembly GCA_037190665.1. Classification (GTDB taxonomy): domain Bacteria; phylum Pseudomonadota; class Alphaproteobacteria; order Acetobacterales; family Acetobacteraceae; genus JBBCJT01. Next base: position 16,211 of record JBBCJT010000239.1, read on the forward strand.
ACCGCAGTATGACGCGTTGCTCGATGTGGCGCGGCGGGCCGACGCTTTGACCATTCTCGTGATGGAGGTGGCACCGTGAGCATGCTCGCGCGCATCAAGAGCCTCGGCAGCATCATAACGGGGCTGACGTCGCCGGGCTGGACCGGAACCATCACCGTGCCAGCAAGCTGGCCCATCGGTTGGTGGCAGCAGGGTATGACACCGCGATACACGGGGCCGAACTCCGCAGTCGAAGCCTGCACAAGCGCCATCGCGCAGACCATCGCGAGCCTTGAGGTCGGCCACTTCCGCAGCACGGGTGATGGCGGCCGCATCGAGCTAACGAACACGAACGTCGCGCATGTGCTGCGCCGACCGAACGACTACCAGACCCGTGCCGACTTCGTGTTGAACCTGCTGCTGAGCGAACTCTACGCAGGCAATGGCTTTGCGCTAGCTGAACGCGACACACGAGGGGCGATCAGCGCGTTGCATATCGTGCCTCCCAACACAGTCAGCCCCTGCGTGGTGGAGCAGACGGGTGACGTTTTCTACGAACTCAGCAAGCCCCTGCTGTTTCCTAGCGACGCCTTCAAGGAGCTTCGCTACATCCCGCAGCGCGACGTTCTGCACATCCGCGGGAAGACACCACGCCACCCGCTGATCGGCGAGAGCCCCATCACTGCCGCCATGGTCGCTGTCCATGGCGCCGATGCGATCCAGACGCACATCAGCGCGTTCTTCGGGAATGCAGCACGCCCAAGCGGCTTCCTAAGCGCTCCGGGGGCGATCAAGAAGGAGTCGGCTGACAGGTTGAGAGAGGAGTGGCAGGAAGCCACGTCCAAACGAAACACCGGCCGCGTTGCCGTGCTGCCGGGTGGCTTGACGTGGAATCCGTTGACGATGACGGGCGCTGACGCCGCGCTGATCGAGACTTATCGCCTGACCATTCAGGACATCGCACGTGTTTATCGCGTGCCACCGCAAGTGATCGGCGAGACGGCGGGACTGACCTACGCGAACAGCGAATCGCTAATGCGCTTCTGGCTGGCCAGCGGCTTGGGTTTCATGGTCGAACACCTCGAGCTTGCGCTGACCCGGTTCTTCGACCTGCCTACCAACGAATGGATCTCGTTCGATATCGACTATCTGCTGCGCACTGACTTCAGCGCTCGCATCGACGGTCTCGTCAAAGGCGTGCAAGGCGGCCTCTACTCACCGAACGAAGCACGAGCACGCGAAGGACTGCCTGCCGTCGCGTTCGGCAACGAGCCACGCGTGCAGGCTCAGGTCGTGCCGCTATCCGCCGCAAGCAAGATACCCGCATCTCCCTCCGCGCCGGCCGCGCCGGCCACGCCGGCCACGCCAGCCAAGGGAGCGGATGATGCGAAGGACCAGGAGTTGCTGGCCCGCATCGAGCGGATCGAAGATCGACTGAACGCTGAGGAGACGCGGCAGCGGGTGCATCGGCAGTTGCGAAACGAGCAGCGCGCACGGCGCTCGAACGGGAGGACGAGCTAATGGGGATCAACCTCTCAAGACTGGTCCGCCGCGCCATTCCCGGTGCGCGAGATGACGCCCTCAACAATTTCGAAGCCGAGGTGCATCAACTCATCCGCGCCGAGGTGATCAAGCTGTCGCGCAGTGTCATCGACGGCATGGCGGTCTACGACAATCGCCTGCAAATTCTGCACGAGCAAGCGGACAAGATGGAGGTGCATCAGAAGCGGATGATCAGTCGGCTGAATGCCGAGTTGAAGCAGGTGTCGGCGCGGCAGAGTGCCGAAGTTGACCAGATCGTTGAACGCGCGGTGGCCCGTGCCCGCCGACGAAGGGTGCGTGCGGATGAGCTGGTCGTTCTGTTGGAGCAATGTCTCACAGCGCAAGCCCAGCTTCTCAAGCTGTCGGCTGGTGATCAAGCGTTGGCCGAAATCGCGCCTCTGCAGAAACGCGTTGAGCGATACCTCCGCCGGGTCGCCTCGTAATGGCCGACCTGCCCAGCCTCTTCGGCCAAGGCGCCGATGTGCGCGAAGTGTTCGACGCGGCGCTGTATCAAGCGCGGCAGCCATTCAACGAGGTCGTGCGCGGCATCAATTTTCGGCTGACCATGCTGGAGCAGAAGCTGGCCACCGTGACGGGTACCGACCCGACTCGGTTCCATTATCCCGAGATGCCGATGGCCCACATGCGGCGACGTGCGGCAGCCGCGCCACCGTTGATGCAGCCCGATGCTCTGCGGACAGCGGACGAGGTACTGGCGCACCTGCACGACGTGGTGGCGCGGGCGCTGGCATGTCAGACCGATGACGCGGGCAGCGTGCTGATTGATGGCTCGATTCATAAGCAATTGATCGACGTGGCGTTCCGGCTGGGCGTGTTGGCCGGCCGCAGCCTGCCGCCCGGCTGACACCCCGGCCCCAACCGGTGATAGATATTGACTTCATTAAATCGACACGGCAACGTATGATGTCACTTTGCCGAAGCCTGAGCGGCAGAGTCAAACATCAGATCAACGTTTCCGGAGGACGGATATGTACTTTCAAATCTATATGTCGGGCCTTCAATGGTATTGGCGCTTGAAGGCAGCCAATAACCAAATTGTTGCACACGGTGAAGGCTATTTTAACAAAAGTGATTGTCTGCACGCTATCAATCTCGTTAGGGGTACCAATCAGAATACACCGATCTATGAACCTACCTCTTAAGTAGCTGCCCCACCCTCAATGCGCTGGCGCGGCCTCCAGCAGAGCGGCCAGACGCTCGCGACGAAACTGTAAGGCGTCACGAGCGGAGTCACGAATCTCATCGAGCCAAAATACAAAGTCCGTGTCGTCTAGGGAGCCGCCCGCCCGTGCGAGAGAACCTGCGTAATTCGCCATCGCGATGGCTAAGCGGCGCTCAGGCTCAAGATTTCGATCAACCATAAGCTGTAGCTGAACCGATACTTCATGGAGGGAATAGACCAACTCACTTATTCTGCTTCTTGCCACCTCCCGATCTTCCCCCGCAGCGGCTGCCTGTATTCGTTCAAAGATGACGACTGCGGCAGCAACTTGCTTGCTGAAATCTTCCATCCAGCGGTGTTCCGTAGTGGCAATCAGGCTAGCGCGAGCGATGCGCTGTTGAATCTCCACCTGTGCCTGGACGCCCTCCCAAGCGCGTATCGAACCACGCTCGGCAATCACCAACGCCACCACCGGCGCCAATGCGAGGATGACATTCGTGTTGTCCCTGACCCCCTGCCAGACGGTCGCGCCGATGTACCGCAGCCGCGCACAGGCCGCCCCAAGCCAATCGTTTGCCATCTGCACCCCGTGCCGCTTGCCCTAAGATGCTGCGTTCTGGCAGGGGAGTTGAACAAGTGTTGGGCTATTGCACCCGGCCAACCAGTTGCCAGCCCCAGCCACCACCCAGCCCCGTCCTTTAGCGGAGGCGGCTGGCAGCCCCGTGGCCGGGGGGCCGGTGCCACCCTACCCGCCCCCCGCCCCCTGCCGTGGGCTGGCTCCGCGTAAGGATGCTCCGGTAGCCCCCCAACGGGCACCCCACCCGCCCCGGTGCTTGGCTCATAACCCACTGTTTTCCTGACACCTTTCATGCACTAACTGCCTTGCGCACAAGAAGACGATCATGGTGAACTACGCGGGCTGAGACCCCACCCGCGCTCGGACGCATCCCTCGGGGATCGGGAGCGCGGGGGCTGCCTTCGCGGTCGGACTTCACCTTGGCGGCGTGCGGCCAAGGTGACGCCCGTGTCCTGCGCCCTCCCCTGGCTACCGAGCACTGGCCGGTCTGCAACACAGTGTGCCAGCCGGTGGCGGCGATGATCTGACGGGCGTGACGTGCAGTGCCGCCCGCCGTGCTCCGGCCACCGATGGCTACGGGGTTCTATCCGGCCGGCGACCTGCTCGCCGGCCGGTATCGCGCCAGATGGGCTACGGCATGATCTTGCGGCGCGGCCCGTCGGCGCGACGGCTACAGCGCGGGGCGATGCTTCCCGCAGGCCGTGCAGCGCCGCGTTTCGTCACGCACGGCCGCGATCCCGCCGCTTTCGCGACAGGGCGCGGCCATCGCGGCGGCAGAGCGTCTGTGGTCATGAGACAGACCCTTGCCGGCCTCGCCCTCGCCGCATCCGTCCTTGGGCCGCTGGCCGACGCGGCTGCCGCGCCCGGCACAACAACGGCGCCGGTTTACCTGCGCGCCGGGCCGAGCCCCGCCTATCCCGTGGTGACCACACTCCCGCCCGGCGCGCAGCTCGAGGTGCTCGGCTGCGTGGAGGATTGGGCGTGGTGCGACGTTGCGTGGGGCGCGGCGCGGGGCTGGGTGTCCGCCGGGTACCTCGCCTTCCCCTATGCCGGCCCGCCCGCGCCGCTTTACCGGTACGGTCCGAGCATCGGCCTGACGATCGTCCCGTTCGAGTTCGGTCCCTACTGGGGCCGCTACTATCGTGACCGCCCCTGGTATGCGGATCGCGACCGATGGGGACCGCCGCGCTACGCGGCACCGCGCCCGCGTCCGCATCCTTCCGGCCCCCCGCCCGTCTGGCGGCCGCCGGCAGGCCACGCAGGCCCACCGCCTGGGCCGCCACCGCGTCATACCAGCCGACCACCGGGCCATACGGCCCATACGTCGCCGGGGCCACGGCCACATTCTGGACCGCCGCCGAACGCGGGGAGACCACATCAGGGGCCGCCGCCGAACGCGGATCGTTCGTCACGACGTGAATCGCCTCGGGGACCACCACCGAACGCCGACCGTCCGAACCGGGGTGAGTCGGCACGCACCGCAGACCGGCCGCCTCGGGGACAGCCATCAAACGCGGATCGCGGACCTCGAGATGAACCGCCCCGCACCGCGGGTCGTCCTCCGCAGGGAGAGTCGCCGCAGGGGCAACGGCCTTCATCGGGACGATCACGCGACTGACGTCCGGCATCAAAAACCTGCCGATCTCCTTCGTATCCTGCCAAGCTGTCGGCATGGGCGAAACATATTGTCTCCCTAGCCCGCTCGCGGAGTTGCTCGGCGACGTCGTGTTTCGGCCCGGGCGTGTGCTCCAGGAATCTCGTCGTCCGGGCGCAAAGCGCATCCGCAAGGTTTCCTTGCCCGACGCTCCGGATTGGCAGGACAAGTTCGGCGTTTACCTGCCGATCACGCCATCGGGCGAGCCATTGAAGGTCGGGCTCGGCCGCAACAGCCGCTTTACCGAACCCAGGCTGGTAGACGAGAGCGCCTAGCTGCGCGCCGATACGATCGGCACCGTCATCTACGAAGTCCCGTGCGAGAGCATCCAAGCGGCGCGTGCGCTGGAGGCCGTGCTTCGCGAACGCCTGCTGCGCGCCGGTTACGCCCTGCCTTACAGCCGCGAACCTGCGGCAAAGCGCATCCGCGCCGAACTCGCGCGTGTCACGCCGTGTCCAACGGCCTCGCTTCCGTCACGACATGCGCCCGCGCCCGAACCGGGCTAGACCTGCCCTCCTCACGGACGAGCCAGGAACGACGCATGGATCTCGGACTCACGGGCAAGGTCGCCCTCATCACCGGCGCCGGCGAGGGTATCGGTTACGCGGCGGCGGACCGCATCGTGCAGGAAGGCGGCAACGTCGTCCTCATCGGCCGGCGTACCGACCTGCTGCAGGACGCCGCCGCACGCCTCGATGCACACAACGCCGGCAAGGCTCTCGCGCTGCCGGGCGACGTCACCGATCCGGCACTGCCGGCCCGCGCCGTCGCGGCCGCGCTGGCCACCTTCGGCGGCGTCGATATCCTGGTGAACAATGCCGGAACGTCGCGGCGTGGAGCGTTCGAGGAACTCGACGCCGCCGTGTGGCAGCAGGATCTCGACCTCAAGCTGTTCGCCGCCATGGCGCTGATCCGCGCCGTGATCCCCGAGATGCGCAAGCGCGGCGGCGGGCGGATCGTCAACGTCACCAATATCGGCGGCCGCGCGCCCGGTGCGGGCACCATGCCCACCACGGTGTCCCGCGCCGCCGGCATCGCGATGACGAAGGCGCTGTCGCGCGAACTGGCGCCGGACAACATCCTCGTCAACACGGTCTGCATTGGGCTGATCAAGAGCGGCCAGCACGAGCGCCGGCACGCACGCGAAGGTCACAACCAGGATCTCGAAGCCTTCTACGCCGAGGACGCGAAGGCCCGCGCCATCCCGCTCGGCCGCGTGGGCGAGGCGGCGGAGGCGGGCGACGTGATCGCCTTCCTCGTCTCCGCCCGCGCCAGCTACCTGACCGGCATCGCCGTCAACATCGACGGCGGCTCCTCACCGGTGCCGTAAGCCGAGGCAGCGCTCTCTTACTCTCCGACCCCGGTCCTCGGTTCGGCGGAGAGGAAGCGTTCCTCTTCTCTCCCGCCTGCGTAAGCCTTGCAGAGCAGTCGGGACCTTCTCCCTCTCCCGCGAGCGGGAGAGGGGACGTTGCGCAACGGTCCTTGCCTTCTCCCTCGACCGCGGCGCCCTACCCTTCTGCGAAGCTTCCACCCGCGGGAGAGGCCAGAGCAGAAGTCACCACGCTGCCGCTCGGTATCAGCCGCAAGCCGCCTCGATCCGGCCGCGCGCCTCCTCCATGCCAAGCGCGGCGAGCGTCGCGTCGATCGGCGGGCTGGTGGTGCTGCCCGTCAGCGCCGCGCGTAGCGGCTGGGCGACCGCGCCCAGCTTCACGCCACGCCGTTCGGCGAAGGCGCGCAGCGCGGCGGACAGCGGCTCCGCCTCGAAGGCGACATCGCTCAGCGCGGCCGGCAGTTCGGCGAGCATCGCGCGCGCCTCCGGCGTCAGCAGCGCCTGCGCCTTCGGCTCGGTGGGCAGCGGCAGCCGCCGCGCGAGGAAGGCGGCACTGTCGGCGAGCGCGTTCAGCGTCTCCGCCCGCGTCTTGAGGTCGGGCATGAGCCGCGCGATCCGCGCCTCAGCCAGCGCATTCGCCTCGATCCCCTCGCGCCCGGCGAGCCGCGTCATCACCTCGCGCACCAGCCGCGCATCGTCCGCAGCGCGCAGCCACACGCCGTTCAGGTGCATCAGCTTGGTGTAGTCCATCCGCGCCGCACCCCGGCCGACATCGGCGAGGTCGAAGATCTTCGCCACCTCCTCCTTGCCGATCACCTCGATGTCGCCATGACCCCAGCCGAGGCGCAGCAGGTAGTTGCACACCGCCTCCGGCAGCAGGCCCTGGTCGCGGAACTCCAGCGCGCCGACCGCGCCGTGGCGCTTCGACAGCTTCGCCCCGTCCGCGCCGTGGATCAGCGGGATGTGCGCGAAGGCGGGCGGCGTCCAGCCCATCGCGTCATAGACCATGCGCTGGCGGAAGGTGTTGGTGATGTGGTCGTCGCCGCGGATCACGTGTGTGACGCCCATGTCGTGGTCGTCCACCACCACCGCATGCAGGTAGGTCGGTGTGCCGTCCGAACGCAGGATGATCATGTCGTCGAGCTCGGTGTTGGCGACGCGGATCGTGCCCTGCACGAGGTCGTCCACTACCGTCTCGCCCTCGCGCGGCGCCTTGATGCGGATAGCCCCCTTCGCGCCTTCCGGCGCTTCGGAGGGGTCGCGGTCGCGCCAGCGGCCGTCGTAGCGCGGGGGCCGGCCCTCCTTCGTCGCCAGCTCGCGCATCGCGGCGAGTTCTTCCGGCGTGTCGAAGGCGAGATAGGCGCGCCCGGCGGCGAGCAGTTCACGCGCCACCTCGGCATGTCGCGCCTCCCGCGACCGCTGGCTCACCGGCGGCGCGTCGGGCAGCAGGCCGAGCCATTCCAGGCTCTCGACGATCTGTGCGGTGGCTGCGTCGGTGCTGCGCGCGCGGTCGGTGTCCTCGATGCGCAGCAGGTACTTGCCGCCGTGGCGGCGGGCGAACAGCCAGTTGTACAGCGCGGTGCGGACGCCGCCGATGTGCAGGAAGCCGGTCGGCGACGGGGCGAAACGGGTGACGACGCTCATGCGCGCTCGCTTAGCACGCGCCGGGGAAACCGGTAGACTGCACGCAAAGGTTGCGGATCCCGATGTCTTCCACCACGCAGGCGATAGGACTGGCGGAGGCTCCTCCGTCGCGCGTGGCGGCCGCGCTGGC
>JBBCJT010000240.1:0-39633 GCA_037190665.1 Rhodovastum atsumiense
CCAGTTCTGCACGCGGCGCGACACGCCGTAGAGGTCCTGCGGCAGCCACAGGAAAATCCAGGGCGCCTGCTCCGTGACGATCTCCTGCGCGCGCAGATAGCCGGCGCGGCGCCTGTCCTGATCCACCTCGGTCTCCGCCGCGTCGAGCAGCGAATCCACCTCGGCATGGGAGAAGCCGGCGGAGTTGCCGCGCCCCCCGGTCCTGAGCGTCGGCAGCATGATGTCGGAAGGGTCGAGCGAGCCATTCCCCCAGCTCGTCAGATACATGTCGCGCTCCCGGCGGCGTTCGGGATTCTGCCACATCGGGCCGATGACCGCGCCCTCCCAGACCTGGGCGCGCACCCGCAGGCCTGTCCGCGACAGCAGGGCTGCGATCGCCTCGCCGATCTCGCGCAACGCGCCGATGCAGTCGATCACCATCTCCGTGCCCGGGGGGACGCCCGCCTCGGCCAGCAATGCCTTGGCCCGGTCCGGATCCAGCCGGTACTCGGGCAGATCGGCATTGAAGGCGAAGGCATCCGGGCTCATCACGCCGCGCAGCGGCGTCGCGGTGCCGGCGAGGATGCGCTGGATGATCGCGTTCTTGTCCAGCGCATGGTTCAGCGCCCGGCGGACGCGGATGTCGCTGAACGGCGCCTTGGCGGTGTTCAGCGCGACGAAGAAGGTGCGCGTGCCGTTCACCTTGGCGACCTGCGCGTTGCGGCTGGCTTCCACCTGACGGATGGCGGAGGCCGGCAGTTCCGCGATGATGTCCACCTCGCCGGCCAGCAGCGCCGCGACGCGGGAGGCGTTCTCCGGCAGCACGCGGAAGATGGCGCGGTTGATCTGGGCGGGGCCGGCGCCGGGGATCTCGGTGGAGCCACCGTAGTATTCGGCAAAGCGCTCCATGATCACCGCCTCGCCGCGCCGCCAGTCGGCGAGCCTGAACGGGCCGCAGCCATCGGGGCGGGTCTGCATCCCCTCCTGCCCCACGCGCTCCACCTGGCGGCGGTTGATCACCTCATTGAAGGGCAGCATCGCCGGCATCAGTGCCCAGGGCTGGGAGAGCACCAGCCGCACCGTGCGCTCATCGACGATCACCGTGTCCTGAAGCGGGCCGAGCAGGTCGCGGCGCGGGCTGGTCTCGCCCCCCATGCCGTTCGGCTTGGTCAGGCGGTCCATGGTGAACTTGATATCCTCGGCCGAGAGCATGTCGCCCGACTGGAAGCGGATGTTCGGCCGCAGCTTCACCTCGTAGGTCTTCGCGTCGATGGCGCGGAAGCTCTCGGCGATCTCCGGCCGGATGCGCATGTCGGCATCGCGGGTCAGCAGGCCGTCATGGATGTTGCGGATGATGGTCTGGGTATCGCGGCTGCGGTGGTTCGCCGGGTCGAGGGTCAGCGCATCCTGGGTGATGCCGACGCGCAGCTCGCGCGCCGGCTGGGCACGCGATCCGCGCGGCAGGGTGGCGAGCAGCGGCGCGGTCAGGGCGGCCCTGAGGGCGGTGCGGCGTGTGCTGCGCATGGTGCGTCTCTTTCTCCCCAGACGATGGGAGTGGATCAGCAAACGCCGTGCCGCGCGCCGAAAAGCTGGGTTTGGTGCGGGTTGAGATCGTTCAGGCGCGGGATACGCGCATGTGCGTGAAAAATGCGCTGGGGAGAAAGTCGAGGTGGCGGGGGCGATCCGGCTGCGTTGCCGGCAGGCATCGCGCGCCCGCAGTTGGGCCGCATCTGCCTTGCCACCCGGGCTTCATCTCGTCACCGGGCTATGGAGGCCATCCATCCCCCTGCCGTGTCGGCGACGGCCCGGCAGCCGCCCCCTTGGCAGCAAACGCCGCCGCGTCCGGAAGACGCGGGTGACGAAGATCCGCGCCCCCCGCGCCGCGACGCAGACCCTACCTGACCTGCACGTTCTCGACCGAGAAGCCCGACTGGAAGCTCAGGAAGCCGGGCATGTTGGTGAAGCCGGAGACGTTGCTGCGCACCGCGTAGCTCTGGTCCCGCCACATCAGGTACACGAACGGCGACAGTTCCAGCGCCCGCTTGGCGAACGCATCATAGATGCGGCCCCGCGCGGCCGGGTCCAGCGTCACCCGGCCCTCATCCAGCAGCCGGTTGATCTCTGGATCGTCGAAATACGGCGAGTTGTTGAGCCGGACGAGCTGCGAGCCGCCGTAGAAGAAGTTGCTCAGCCAGTCCGCGTCCGTGATGTCGCCCGCAGTACCGGAGACCATGAAGTCGTAGTCGCCGGACGTCGCCTTCGCCATGCGCCCCGACCAGTCGGGCATGTCGAGATCCACCGTGATGCCGATCTTCTCCAGCTCCGACTTCACCACGATCGCGGTATTCATGTGGAAGCCGAACTGCGAGGTGGAGACCAGCCGCGCACGGAACCCGTTCGGGTAGCCCGCCTGCGCCAGCAGCGCCTTCGCGCGCGCCGGGTCGTAGGAGAAGTGGTTCTCGATCGCGGGCGAGTGGCCGGGATAGCCGGCGGGGATGGCCAGCCCGTAGATCGGCGTGCCGCGGCCGTTGAAGGCGGTCTGGATGATGGCGTCGCGGTTGATCGCATACGCGAGCGCCTGCCGCACCTCGGGCTTGGAGAAGGGCTCGCTGCGCGTGTTGAACTGCAGCACCATGAACGGGCCGGTGGTCGATTCCAGCCGGATGCCGCGTTCGCGTTCCAGCGCGGCGGCGTCCTTCCACGGCACGTAGTCGATGATGTCCACGTCGCCGGAGCGGATCGCGTTCACGCGCGTGTTCTCATCCGCGGCGAACACGAAGTTCACCTCGTCCAGCGAGGGCTTGTTCGGCTTGTAGTAGCCGGCAAAGCGCTGGACGGTGATCTGCTGCCCGCGCTGCCAGCCCGTCATCCGGAACGGTCCCGCGCCGACCGGCATCGCATTCGGGTTGTTCGCGTTCCGCTCCGCCCACGCCTTGGGGATGACCGCCGATTCCGGCAGGGCGAGATAGTGCGGGAACGGCACGAAGGCGGTGCGAAGGCGGAAGCGGACGGTGCGCGGGTCCACCACCTCGATGCTCTCGATCACCGACAGCTCGCTCTTGTAGGTGGCGCGGCTGTCGGGGCCGATGATGCGCTCGAAGCTGAACTTCACGTCCTCCGCCGTCACCGGCGTGTTGTCGTGGAACTTCGCCTCTCGCAGGCGGAACGTGTATTCCCTGCCATCCGCGCTCACCTCGTAGCCGGTGGCCAGCTCGTTCGAGAGCTTGCCGTCGACGCCGTAGTTGAGCAGGCCGCGATGGATCGCGAGGCGGACGGTGCGCGCATGCGTGCCCGCGTTGATCGAGGGATCGAGCGTCGAGGGTTCGCCCGATATCCCGAAATAGAGCTTGCCCGCGGCAAGCGCCGGAGCGGCCGCGGACAGCGCCGCGGCCATCACCCCGGCCAGCAGTCCCATCTTCATGGCAGTCGATCCTCCTGTGTTGCCGCCGCCGGGGCGCGTGACGGTCCCGCCCCGGTCATTTCGTGAAGCAGGGCACGGGCCCCGGCCTGACCGCATGAGGCCAGGCCGGACATGCCCTAGGCCGACAGCCGCGGGTCGAGCAGGTCCCGCAACCGGTCGCCGACGAGGTTGATGGCCAGAACCGTGCCGGCAAGGAACAGCGCGGGCCAGAACGTGTACATCGGCGCCTGCGACAGGTAGCCGCGCGCCGTGCCGATCATCTGCCCCCAGGACGGTTCCGGCGGCTTGATGCCGAGGCCGAGGAAGCTTGCGCCGGATTCCACCAGGATCGCGGCGGCGACGGTCAGCGTCGCCTGCACCACCAGCGCCGGCAGGATGTTGGGGAGCACGCCGCGCGTGATGATGCGCCATTCGCTGGTCCCCATCGCGCGCTCAGCGTCGATGAAGTCCTGTCGCATCACCTGCAGCGTCGCCGCATGCGCCACGCGGGCGAAATGGGGCGCGTAGATCAGCCCGATCGTCACCAGCAGGCTGCCGACGCCGGCCGGCCAGAAGCCGATCACCAGCAGCGTCAGCAGGATCGGCGGGAAGCCGAGCATGATGTCCGCCCCGCGCATCATCAGGAACTCGATGGTGCGGCCGATGAACCCGGCCCCCACGCCCAGCGCCACGCCGATCACGGCGGCCATCACGGTGGCGCCGAAGGCGATGATCAGCGTCGGTCTTATGCCGATGATCAGGCGGCTGAGGATGTCGCGGCCGAACTCGTCGGTCCCCATCCAGTGCTCCGCCGATGCCGGCTTCAGCACGTTCGTGTGGTTGATCAGGGTCGGGTCATGCGGCGCGATCCACGGGCCGAGCAGGGCGATCAGCAGCAGCGCGCCGAGGAAGCCGGCGCTGACCGCGAGCGTCGCGTCGCTGCGCGCGAGGAGGCTTCTCATGACCTGCGCTGCCGGATACGCGGATCGAGCACGCCGTACAGCATCTCGACCGTCAGGTTGATGACGATGAACAGGGCGGCGATCACCAGGACCGCGCCCTGCACCATCGGGTAGTTGCGGTTCTGCACGGCATTGACCAGCCGGCTGGACAGGCCGGGCCAGTTGAACAGCGCCTCCACCAACACGGTGCCGCCCATCAGGTTGCCAAGTTGCAGGCCGATGATGGCGACCACCGGGATCGCGGCATTGCCCAGCACGTGGCGCCAGATCACCACGCGTTCGGCCATGCCCTTCGCACGCACGGCGCGGACGAAGTCGCGGTCGAGGATCTCCAGCACGGAGGATCGCGTCATGCGCGCGATGGCGGCCGCGAGCCCGAAGCCGAGGCTGAAGGCCGGCAGCGCCAGCCTGCGGAAGTGCTCCACCGCGTTGCGGTTGATGTCCATGTAGCCGCTGGAGGGCAGCCAGCCGAGTTCCAGCGCGAACAGCACGATCAGCAGCGCGCCGAGGATGTAGACCGGCACCGAGATGCCGAGCGTGGCGAGCGAGGTGAGCGTGGTGTCTACCCAGCTTCCGCGCCGCAGCGCCGCCATCACGCCGAAGGGCACGCCGATGATCGTGGCGATGACGATGGCGGCGAAGGCAAGCTCCAGTGTCTTCGGCAGCGCGACGGCGAGGTAGTCCGCCACGGGATAGTTGTCGGACAGCGACATGCCGAAATCGAACCGCGCCGCGTTGCCGAGCCAGGTCGCGTATTGGGTGAGGAATGGCTGGTCGAGACCGAGCTGGCGGCGCATCGCCGCGACCGTCTCGGGCGAGGGATTGCTCTCCGCCCCCAGCACCATCATCACCGGATCGCCCGGCATCAGGTGCATCACCCCGAAGACGATGGTCGCGATCACCAGCAACTGCACCAGCGCCGTCAGCAGTCGGCTGCCGACGAAGAACGCGGTGCCGGCCAGGCCGCTCATCGCGCGTCGCCGCCGTAGTGGCGGGCGATGTAGGCGGCGGAGAACTTGCCGTCCTCGCGGTCGTCCGCGACCGCTTCGGGCGTGCGGGTCGCCGGGTCGCCGTAACCGCCGGCGCCGGCGGTCTGCATGATGACGGCGCCTTCTTCCGGGATCGTCACGCCCGGCACCTGGGTCGGCAGGCGCTTCACCTCTCCGCTCTCGTCGCGCAGCGCGAAGAAGCCGGTCTCGCCCGCCTCGCCGCCGAACAGGCCCCAGGGGCGGTGCGTGGCGAAGCGTTCGCCGGTGCCGCCGAAGGTGAAGTTTTCGCCCAGCGGACGGATCACGCGCCGCAGCCCGCAGCCGCCGCGGAACCGGCCCGCGCCGCCGCTGTCCTCGACGATGGCGTATTCCTCGACCAGCAGCGGGAACTCGCGCTCGATCGCCTCGACCGGGGTGTTGGCGGTGTTGGTGACATGCACCTGCACCGCATCCTTTCCGTCCCTCGCCGCACGGCCGCCGAAGCCGCCGCCCATCGTCTCGAAGAAATAGAAGCGCCCGCCGGTGCGCGGGTCGGTGCCGTAGATGTAGACGCCGGTGTTGGACCCGTTCGCCGCCGCCACCACGCGGTCCGGCAGCGCCCGGGCGAGTGCGCCGAGCAGCACGTCCACCACCCGCTGGTCGGTGGCGGACCGGTTGGTGACGGCGGCGGGATAGGCGGGGTTCACGAGGCTGCCCGCCGGCGCGATCACCTCCACCGCGCTCAGCAGCCCGTCATTGCTGGAGATCGTCGGGTCCAGCACGCATTTGAGGACGTAGAGAACGGTCGAGACCGTGTCGGCGAAGGGGGAGTTGATGTTGCCGGGCGTCTGCGGCGCGGTGCCGGCGAAGTCGATGGTCAGCCTGTCGGCCGTCTTGCGCAGCGTCACCGCGACCTTCAGGTCGCGCGCGGCCACGCCGTCGTCGTCCATCACGTCTTCGAACGCGTACTCGCCGGGCGGGATCTGATCCAGCGCGCGGGTCAGCCGCCGGTGCGTGCGGGTGAGCAGCTCCTCGAACGCGGCCTCCACGTAGTCCGCGCCGTAGCGGTCGCAGATCTCGGCGAGCCGCTTGGCGCCGAGGCTGACGGCGGCGAACTGCGCGTAGTAGTCGCCCTTGCGCTCCTCCGCCCCGCGCACGTTCAGCAGGAAGATGTCGAACATCTCCTGGTTCATCTGTCCCTTGCTGAACAGACGGACCATCGGGATGCGGAAGCCTTCCTGGAAGATCTCGGTCAGCCCGCCGCTCGCGCCGCCGACGCTGGCGCCGCCGATATCGGCGTGATGCGCGGTGCAGCCGCTGAAGCCGACGAGGCGCCCGCCGTGGAAGACCGGTGCGGTGATGCAGATGTCGGGCAGATGCGTGCCCGACGCGGCGTAGGGATCGTTTGCGACGAAGACGTCGCCTTCATGAATGTCCGCGCCGTACTTCGCGACCAGCTTCTTCACCGTGCCGGAGATCGCGCCGACGTGCAGCGGCAGGGATTGCTGCGCCTGCATCACCAGCCGCCCGCGCGCGTCAAACAGCGCGGTGGAGTGGTCGTGCCGCTCCTTGATGTTGGTGGAATACGCGCTCTTCTGCAGCGCGACGAAGGTCTCGTCGGCGATGGAGCGGAGCGCGTTGGCGAAGACCTCCAGCCGGATCGGATCGTGCGCCACCGGTTCAGTCATGGGGCAGCCCCCAATGCGATCAGCAGGTTGCCGAATGCGTCCACGCGCGCCGTGTCGCCGGGGAAGATCACGGTGGTCGAATCCATCTGGTCGATGATGGCCGGGCCCGCGATCCCGTCGCCCGGGCGCAGCGCCTCGCGCCGGAAGATCGGGGTGTGGCAGCGGTCGGGGCCGGCGAAGATCACCTCGCGATGCGTCTCCGCCTCGGGCCGTCCGGGCCGCAGGTCGGCGGCGCGCGGGGGACGGCGCACGCCGAGCGCGGCGCGGGCGGTGGCGCGGCAGGTCACGATCTCCACCGGCGCGGCGCGGTTGGCGAAGCCATAGGCGCGCTCATGCGCCTCGAAGAAGCGTTCAAGCAGCACGGGCAGCGCAGCAAGGCCTTCGCCGTTGCCGGCGTCGATGCTCAGCTCGAAATTCTGCCCCTTGAAGCGCATGTCCACCACGTGGTCGATGCGGCGATTGCCCGGATCGGTCTTCTCCGCGGCGAACCAGCGTGCGGCCATCCCGTCGATCTCGGCAAGCCGGGCACGCAGCACGCTCATCCCGTCTTCGGTGCAGGGGATCAGGGCGGAGATGAGGAAATTGTCCTGCAGTTCCGCATCCGTCAGCCCCTGGGCGCAGACGATGCCGGGCGCGACCGGGACCAGGATCTCCGACATGCCCAGCGCGACCGCGACGTCGCGCGCGTGCAGCCCGCCGGCGCCGCCGAAGGGCATCAGCACGAAGTCGCGCGGATCGTGGCCGCGTTCGATCGACAGCATGCGGATGGCGCGGACCATGTTCACGGTCATCACCTCGAGGATGCCGAGCGCGGTCTGCTCCACCGTCTTGCCCATCGGCTCCGCGACGCTGCGGATCGCCGCCTCCGCGCGGCTGCGGTCCAGCGTCATCTCCCCGTTCAGCAGCGTGTCCGCGAGACGGCCGAGCACGAGGTTGGCGTCGGACACGGTGGGCAGCGTGCCGCCGCGGCAGTAGCAGGCCGGGCCGGGCACCGCACCCGCGCTCTGCGGGCCGACCTTGAACAGTCCGTCGCCGTCGAACCACGCGATGGACCCGCCACCCGCGCCGACCGTGGTGATGTCGATCATCGGCAGGCGGATCGGGAAACCGTCCACGTCGCGACCGTGCGTCAGGTCGGTGCGGCCGTTGCGGATCATCGCCACGTCGGCGCTGGTGCCGCCGATGTCGATGGTGATGACGTTCGGCCGCTCCGCCTCCCGCGCGATCTGCACCGCACCGACGATGCCGGCGGCGGGGCCGGACAGCGCCATGCGCACGGGGAAGGCGCGGGCGGTGTCGAGCGACATCAGCCCGCCGCTCGACTGGTTGATCCCCACCAGCGCGGCCGGCACCGCCTGGCCCAGCTCGCGCATCAGCGTGGCGATGTAGGCATCGAGCCGCGGTTGCAGGTAGGCGTTGACCACGGTGGTGGTGAAGCGTTCGAACTCGCGGAACTCGGGCTGCACCTCGGCGGAGATGGAGACCGTGACGCCGGGCAGGGCGGCGCGCAGCGCGTCCGCCACCTGCCGCTCGTGATCGGGCCGCAGGTAGGAGAACAGGAAGCAGACGGCCACCGCCTCTGCACCCGTCCGCCGCACGGCTTCCGCCAGTTCCGACAGCTCGGCCGCGTCGACGGGCGTGCGCACACTGCCGTCGGCCATGACACGCTCGGTCAGTTCCAGCCGGTGCCGGCGCGGCACCAGCGGTTCGGGCTGGTCGCGCTGCAGGTCGTGGATGGCGGGGCGGGTCTGGCGGCCGATCTCCAGCACGTCGCGGAAGCCGCGCGTGGTGACCATGGTGACCCTGGCGCCGCGCCGCTGGATCAGCGTGTTGGTCGCGACCGTGCTGCCGTGGCAGAGCCGGGTGACGTCGGGCAGCGGGATGCCGTGCGCGGACGACATCTCCTGAAGCCCGGCGATGATCGCTTCCGCCGGGTTGGACGGCGTGGAGGGGCGCTTCCAGTGGCGCGCCCCTCCGGTCGCCTCGTCGAAGGCGAAGAAGTCGGTGAAGGTGCCGCCGACATCGACACCGATGATCCAGCTCAACGCGGCGTTCCCTTCACCTTGGGGTTCAGGCGGGGTGTGGTTTCAGGTGGGGCTCAGTAGTCCATCCGCCACATGTAGCGGCGCACCGTGAGCGGGTGGCCGCGGTCGTCGGCGAGGCGGATCGCGTAGTTGCGCAGCATCGGCGTGAAGATCATCGACTGCAGGTACTCCATCACGCCCGGCGCGATGCCCATCGCGTCGATCTTCTCGATGTCGAGCACCAGCACGCGCTTGGAGAATTTCTGCGCGAAGGCCAGCGCGCGCTCGTCCATCTTCCGGCTCGGGCCGGTGCCCAGCAGCATGATGATCGGCGTGTCGAAATCGGTGATCTCGAACGGGCCGTGGAAGTACTCGCCGGCATGGATGCCCTGCGAGTGGATCCACTGCATCTCCTGCAGGATGCAGATCGCGAAGGCGTAGGCGACGCCGTGATTGGGGCCGCTGGCCATCGTGTAGATGACAGACTCGCGCTTCGATGCGGCGGCCCAGCGCAGCACCTCCTCGGCGTGCTGGTCCTGCGCCTTCTTCACCAGCTCGGGCAGCTTCGCCATCGCGTCGATGACCGCCTTGCCGCCGGTGTTGCCCTCGCGCTGGGCGAGCAGGCCGAAGGCGATGCGCAGCAGCACGCCGCCGCCGGCATCGATGCTGCTGGTCGTCTGGGTATTGTCGTAACCCACGCAGCAATCGACCGCCGCGGCCAGCGGCGAGTCCGCCTTCTGGGTGATGCCGATCGTGTAGGCGCCGCGCGCGCGGGCGAACTTCGCCGCCTCCACCGTCTCCGGCGTGTTGCCGGAGCTGGAGCAGCACACGACGACGCTGGACGCGCCGAGGCGCGGCATGTCGCGGGCGAGGAACTCGGCCGAGTTGTACGCATCGGCGACCAGCGTCTTCGCCTGCCGGTCGATGGCGTATTTCGGCAGATGCATCTGCGCGAAGGAGCCGCCGCAGGCGACGAAGAACACATTGGTCAGCTCGCGCTTGGCGATGGCGGCAAGCGCCGTGTCGATGGCGGCGGCGATCGGGGAGGACATCTTTCGGGGGCCTCGCTCTTTCTCTCTCGGGCGTTGCGGTTGGGTTATAACACTGGATCAGTCCAGATCAATCCATCTGGCCGATTTATTGCAGCGAACGCTAAAATTGGAGTAATCCAGTTTTCCGCGCATCGACATGCCGGGCAGAGGCGGACAGGCTGGCGCGAAGGCGGAAGGAAGATGCTGCGTTATCAGATGGTTCAACGGCACATCCGGGAGATGCTGGGCACGGCGGACTACGCGCCGGGCGACCGCATCCCCTCGGAGCGCGATCTGGCAGAACGCCTCGGCGTCAACCGCCTGACCGTCCGCCGCGCGGTGGCCGAGCTGGCGCAGGCAGGCGTGCTCGAATCCAACGGCACCGGCGGCACGCGCGTCGCGCGCCCGCGCATGGTGCGCCCGATGGAGACCCGCCCGTCGGTCGGCATGGACCGCATCATCGCGCAGAGCGGCGGCGTGCCGAGCAACCGGCTGGTGCATTTCCAGATCGCCCCCGCCAGCGCGGCGGTGGCCGAGCGGCTGCGCATCCCGGCGGGCGAGGAGGTCGTGATCCTGCGCCGCGTCTGGAGCATCGACGGCCGGCCCTTCTGCATCGAGACGAGCCACCTCGTCTCCCGCCTCGTCCCCGGCCTGTCGGCCGACGATCTGGTCGCGGGCCAGTCGCTCTACGCGCTGCTGCGGGAGCGGTACGGCATCGTCACCGTGAACGCGGAGCGGATGATCGCGCTCGCCTATGTGGGCGAGGGCGATGCGAAGCTGCTCGCGATGGATGTCGGTGCGCCCGCGCTCGGCCTGCGGTTGCTGGTGGAGACGGAGAAGGGCGAGGCGGTCGAATACACCGCGTCGATCAACAACCCGGCGCTGGTGGCGTTCGGCACGCAGGGACGGCGCCCGGCGGGGGAGGGAGGAAGCATGGACCTGCTCGTCTCCGCGCGCCATGACGAACCCGCCTAGCCGGGCGCGAGGCTGGTGGAGAAGGTCACGCGCTCCGGATGGTTGATCGAGATCGTGTGCTCGATCGGCCGCCCGTCCGCATCCGCCACGTCGAGGCGGTAGACCAGCGCGTTCACCCCCGGCTCAAGCCCCAGCAGGGCGGCATCCTGCGGCAGCACCGGCTCGGCCGCGATGGTCGCCTCGCGGTCGCCGAACTCGATGCCGTAGCGGGCCTCCAGCAGACCGTACAGCGACGGAGCCTCCAGCACGTCGGCGGCGACGAGGCCGGGCACGCGCTCGGCCGGGATGTGGCTGGTCTCGATGCAGACCGGCGCGGCGTCGATGCTCAGCAGGCGGCGGATCACGATCAGCGGCGTGCGCACGGGCAGGCGCAGATGCTCCGCGACGAGGCGGCTGGCGAGCGTCTGCTCGAAGAACAGCAGCCGCCGCCCCGGCGTGTGGCCGCCGCGCGCCATGGCGCGGTAGATGCTGCCCGACCGCCGCGTGCCGATGTTCCGCACGAAGGGTCGCGGCGCCGCGACATGGGTGCCGCTGGTGCTGCGCCGTTCGAGCGTGCCTTCCCGCACCAGATCCTCCAGCGCGCGGCGCACGGTCTGGCGGCTGAGGCCGAGCGTTTCCGACAGCGCGCGTTCCGAGGGGATACGGTCGCCCGGCTGCAGGTTCTCGTCCTCGATCATGCGCAGCATCGCGTCCTGAGCGCGCAGATAGGCCGGGCGTTCGATGAGATCGGATGCGCCGCTCACTTGATCGCTCCCTGGGTGAGGCCGGCGATGAACTGCCGCTGCACCAGCAGGAAGGTGAGCATCACCGGCATGATGGAGATCACGAGCCCGGCCATCAGCACCGCCCAGTCCACGCGCAGCGCGTCCCCGAAGGTGGAGATGCCGATGGTCAGCGTCCGCAGCGAGTCGCTTTCGATGAAGGTGAGCGCGAAGGTGAACTCGTTCCATACCCGCATGACCATGATCATCGCCACGGCGGCGAGCGCGGGGCGCGAGATCGGCAGGTAGATCTTCCAGAAGATGCGCCAGAACCCGGCCCCGTCCACCACCGCCGCCTCGTGCAGCTCGGCTGGAATCAGCACCATGTGCGCGCGGATCAGGAAGGTGGAGAAGCTGAGGCCGAAGGCGATGTAGGGCAGGATCATCGCCAGATAGGTGTCGTAGAGCCGCAGCACGAACAGGATGCGGAACAGCGGGAACAGCGTCACCTCGGGGGGGACGATGATGCCGCCGATCAGGAAGGCGTAGACCAGCTTCTTGCCCGGGAAGTTGAACACCGTCAGCGCATAGGCCGCCGCCGCGCCGATCAGCACGATGGAGGCGACGGAGACCGAGGTCACGAACAGGCTGTTGACGATGTAGTGGCCGAGCCCGACGTCCCATGCCTGGAGGTAGTTGCCCCAGCGCCACGTGGTCGGCAGCGCCCAGCTCCGGTCGAACAGCTCGTCCATCGACTTGAGCGAGTTCAGCAGCAGCCAGACCAGCGGGTAGATCGCGATGGCCGTGAGCACCCACAGCAGGCCGAGCACCGCGATCTTGCCCGGCGTCAGCGTGCGCAGCGCCGCGAGCGGCCCGCGCGTGCGGGGGCGAACGGGTACGGCGAGCGATCCGTGGGGAACGACGCGGGTCATTCCGGGCGCTCCCGCTGCAGGCGGATCTGGATCAGGCCGAAGATCAACGCTAGGCAGAACATCACCACCGCGATGGCGGACGCGTAGCCGACCATGTCGTTGCGGAAGGCGGTGCGGTACAGGAACGTGCCCAGCACTTCGGACGCGCTGTTCGGCCCGCCATTGGTCATCACCCAGACGATGTCGAACACCTTGATCGCGCCGTAGACGGTGATGCTGGCCATGACGATGGCGGTCTCCCGCACGCCGGGCAGGGTGATGTTCCAGAACTGCGCCACCGGCCCCGCGCCGTCGAGCATCGAGGCCTCGTACAGCTCCTTCGGGATGGCGCGGATGGCGACGACGAACAGCAGCGCGATGTAGCCGGTCCACTGCCACTGGGAGACCATCACCACCGCGACCACCGCCGTCTGCTCGTCGCCCAGCCAGGCGCGCGACCAGGCGGCGAGGCCCGCCGCCGTCATCGCCTGGTCGATCAGGCCCACCGCCGGCTGGTACAGCATGGTCCAGAGCAGGCCGATGGCGGTGATCGGCAGGATCGACGGGATGAAGATGGAAATGCGGAAGAAGCCCGCCAGCCGCCGGCGGACGATCCCGCTCTCCAACGTTGCTGCCAGCACCAGGCCGATGAAAACCTGGAAGAACAGCGACACGACCGCATAGATCGTGTTGTGGATCAGCGCCCGCCACAGCGTGGGATCGGCGAACAGCTCGCGGAAATTCTCGAACCCGACATAGGTCCAGGTCGGGCTCAGCGAGCTCCAGCGATGCAGGCTGTAGCGGAACGCCTCGATCGTCGGCAGGTAGACGAACACCGCCAGCAGCAGGACGGCGGGGGCCAGCATGATCGCAGCCGCCAGATAATTCCCCCGCGCGTAGTGCATGGTCTCAGCCGCGCTCCTTCTTCACGCGGATCGCCATGGCGCGGATCTTGTCCATCACCTGCTGCGGCGTCTCCGTGCCGCCGAGCACCGCCTGCATCCCCGGCAGGTAGACGCCCACGACGCGCGGATCGATCACCGTGTCCAGCCACAGCGCCATGCCGGTGGCCTGCCCGAGCTGGGCGATGCCGGCGGCGATCTCCGGCAGCGTCACCTCCTCGGTGATCGCGCCCTGCACCGCGCTCGGCCGGCCCGACACCTTGGTCCAGGCCGCGCCGTTGGCCCTGGTGGTGAGGAAGTTGAGGAAGGCCAGTGCTTCCTTCGGGTTCTTCGTCGCCGCGGAGACGAGGAACCCGTCCGGCGCGCCGGTGATCTGGCCCTGGTCGCCGGCGCCGTCCGGGAACGCCGGCATCTTGAAGAACGACCAGCCATCGGCGGCGAGCTTGGTGCCGGCGTAGTTCTTGAAGCCCAGCGTCTCCTCATAGAACATCGCCGCGCGGCCGGCAGTGAAGGTGCCGCGCGCGATCGCGTGCGTCAGCGCGTTGGGCGAACGGTTGAAGTAGCCCTTGGAGGCGAACTCGCCGAAATGGGTCAGCGCCTGCGCGTAGCCCGGATGGGTGAACAGCTTGTCCTCGGGCGCGGCGAGCGAATAGTCCGCCGCACGGATGTCGTTCGGCACCAGCTTGGTGTTCCAGTCGCCGATGTAGTGCGCGGCCGCCCACGGCGCCTGCGTGCCGAGAGCGATCGGCACCACGTTGTTCGCCTTCAGCTTGTCCATCGCCGTGATCAGCTCGGGGAAGGTCGCGGGCGGGGCGGTGATGCCGGCGGCGGCGAACAGCGCCTTGTTGTAGGCGAGGAACTTGGCCGACAGGTTCATCGGCACGCCGCGCACCTTGCCCTCGAAGGTGAAGGGCACCAGCGTCGCGGGCGCGAAGCGGTCCTTCCATTCCGGCGCGGCGAGTGCGGCGGTCAGGTCCAGCGTGCGGCCGGCGCGGACGAACTGGCCCGCATACTCGCCGGACCATGAGAAGAAGATGTCGGGGACATTGCCGGACGCCATCACCACGCGGATCTTGTCCTTGTAGGGATCGTCGGCGACGGCCTCCATCTTGATGCTCACGCCGGGGTTCGCGGCCTCGAACTCGCGCACCACCTGGCGGAAGAAGGCGATGTTGTCGGGTTCCGGCCACTTGTGCAGGAAGTTCAGCTCGGCCTTGGCCTGCGCGCCGGCGGGGCGCAGTGCGGCTGTGGCGGCGAAGCCGGCCCCGAGGGCCAGTGCGGCACGACGATGCATCGCTCTCTCCTGTAGTCGGCGGTTCAGCTCTGGACGGGCGCGCCCCCGGCGGGGGCGGGTGGTTGCGTGCCGGGCTGGCCGGGCACGATCGGGCGGCCGTGGCCGTAGCCCCCCATGTAGCTGCAGGCCCGGGCGGCGGATTGCACGCCGGACAGCAGGGCCTGCGGGATGTCGCGGCGCGCGAGCCAGCTCACGAGGAAGCCCGCGGTGAAGGCATCGCCCGCGCCGAGCGTGTCCACGACCTCGGCCGGGACGATCCCCTGGCTGTGGGTGACGCCGCACGCGAGCGCGGCGGCGCCCTGCGCCCCGCGCGTGGCCACGACGAGCTTCGCGCCGTGGCCGGCGAACATGCGCATCAGATCGCCGCAGGCGGCCTCGTCGATCCCGGGGGCGGAGACGAAGGCGATGTCGACGTGGCCGAACGTCGCCTCGTGGCCCGGTCTCCGCAGGTATTCCGAGTAGTCGTAGGACAGCAGCCGGGCGTGCCGCCGCAGGAAGCCGATCTCGTCGTCGAGGTCGCTGGCGTAGGTGGTATGGACCAGATCGTGCGCGGCGATGAAGGCCGCATCGTCGGCGGAGAAGCCGCCGTACTGGCCGCGATTGCCCCGGAACGAGCCGACGAAGACGCGGTCGTTGCCCTCATGGCGCACCCGGCACCAGGCGTTCGGGCTGTCCATCCGGCGGCAATGGCTCAGGTCGACGCCTTCCTCGGCCATGCTGTCGTGGAGCAGGTCGCCCAGCGGATCGCGGCCGAGACAGCCGACATAGCTCGCCCGCGCACCCAGCCGGCGCGCCTGGACGGCAACGTTGACGGCATTGCCGCCGGGGAACTGGAGGCCGCGGTCGAGGTACAGGTCGACCGTGTTGTCGCCGATGCAAAGGATACGGGGCGCGGCAACGGGCGCCTCACGCGCATCAGCGGCAAGCTGCACCATCCCCGGCTTCCTCCTTGCCATTTGGGCGGACCAAAATAATTGGTACATACCAATGAGCCATGAGTCAACGGACCCGGATTGATCGCGTGAAGTAACGTTGAGCCCTCGCTTCGCCGTGGCCGGACGTTGCCTCCGGCCGGACCTCGACTTGCGCCGGTCCGCATGATCCCCTCGCATGAGGGGGAGCGGCAGATGACCAAGGTCGAGATTGTCCACAGTTATTCCGCCGCTCCCGGAACCGCACGGCCGCAGCCCGCCGATGCCGATGAGGCCCGCGCGCGGCTGGAAGCCGGCAACGACGCCTTCGCCAACCTGCTCGCGACGCTGCGCGACCCGGGCGCGCAGACCCGCCGGTTGGAGTTGCAGCTCGATCCGCGTGACGTGGGCCTGCAGGTCGACGCCGGCGACAGCGCGATCCCGCGGCAGCGGCCGTTCGCCGCCATCCTCGGCTGTGCCGATGCGCGCGTGCCGTGCGAGATGCTGTTCGACGAGGGGCCCAACGACCTGTTCGTCGTTCGCGTGGCGGGCAACGTGCTGGGGCAGGAGGTGTTGGGCAGCCTGCGTTACGCGGCCGGGCACCTGCCGCTGCGATGCGTCGTCGTGCTGGGTCACAGCGGCTGCGGCGCGGTCTCGGCGGCGGTGGATGCGTACCTGAAACCTGCCGGCATCCTGGCGCTGGCCACCGACCACGCGCAGCGCGATCTTCTCAGCCGCATCGTGCTGACGGCGCAGGCGGCCGCGCAGGCGCTGCGGGATGTGCATGGGCAGGCAGTGGAAGACAGGGCCGGCTGGCGTGCGGCACTGATCGAGATGACGGTCGCGCTGAACGCCGCCTCGGTGGCGCATCTCGTCGCGAAGGACTTCGCGACGTTCGGCGGGAGCGGGAAGGGCATTCCCGCCTATCACAGCGTCTACGTCATCGACAGCCGGCGCGTGATGGTGGCCGATGCCGCGCTGGGCGAACGATCCGGGCTCGCGGCAGCGCCGGAATCACGGGAGGAGTTCATCGCAGCCTTCCATGCGCTGGCGCGGTCGCCGCGGATCGTGCGGCTGCTCGACGGGGCGGACTGACGGCGGAGGGCAGCCCGGTCTGCACGCTGAAGGCGCAGGGGCACTCAGCCTCCCTGTCGGATCTGCGCCAGAGGTCCCGCCCGCAGGCATTCCTTGGCGATGCCGTGCAGCGCCTGGAGCACCGGCGACACCTCGCGCTCGCTCGCGTGGATCAAGCCCACTTCGCGTTCCACGACCGGGTCGGTCAGGGGCCGCGTCACCAGCGTCGGATGCCGTTTGGACGGGCAGCCCAGAACCGGCAGGGCGGCGATGCCCGCGCCGCCGGCGACCATGTTCAGCGCCGTGATGGACTGCGCGAAGGTCATCGACGGATGCAGCGCCAGCCCCACACGCTGCAACGCCTCCGCCATCGCCGTATGCCCGGCGCTGCCGGGCGGAAAGGCGAGGAACTCG
Source organism: Rhodovastum atsumiense (assembly GCA_037190665.1). Taxonomy (GTDB): domain Bacteria; phylum Pseudomonadota; class Alphaproteobacteria; order Acetobacterales; family Acetobacteraceae; genus JBBCJT01. Next base: position 17,235 of record JBBCJT010000240.1, read on the forward strand.
AACCGCAATGCCTCGGCCCATGTCACGGATGACCTGCGCGCAAGCGGGTGCGTCCGCGGCATGACGAGCGCGAAGGGTTCGCGCAGGACGGGTTCGAAGGTGATGCCGGATTGCCCCGGCAGCCGGCTGCTGATCGCCAGATCGATGAGCCCGTTCGCCACGCCGCCATAGAGCACTTCCGACGTGCCGTCCGTCACCGCCACCTGCGTCGACGGCCGGCGTTCGCGGAAGATGCGCAGGATCTCCGGCAGGAAGACCGGCACGAGACTCGGCAGCGCGCCAAGCGAGATGCGGGCGCGCGCGAGGCCTGCCTGCTCGCGCACCAGCGCCACGGCTTCATCCACGCTGCCGAGGATCGCCTCCGCGTGCGGCAGCAGCATCGCGCCCTCCCGCGTCAGCTTCAGCGCGCGCGTGGTGCGGCTGAACAGCCGCGCGCCGAGCAGCAGTTCCATCTGCGACAGCGACTGGCTCAGCGCCGGCTGCGACAGGCCGAGCGCCTCCGACGCGCGCGCGAAGGAGCCGAGGCGCGCGATCTGGACGAAGGCGGCGAACTGGCGAAGCGTCGGATTCATAAGCGCAACCGAAGAATGCTTCGAACCTTCCGATTTGTCGAACAGTCCCGTGTGCGATCTAGAGTCCGCCAGCGGTCGAAGGCCCCCGGTGAGAGGGCATCCCGTCGCCCGGATGAGGAAACGCCATGTCCCAATCTTTCTCGCGCGCGCCCTCGCGGCGCGCGGTGCTCGGTGCCGCCGCGCTGCTCGCCGCGTCCTCCCGCGCGCGAGCGCAGGCCTGGCCGGACCGTCCCGTCACGCTGATCGTGCCGTTCGCGGCCGGCAGCTCCACCGACATCGTTGGGCGGCAGGCGGCGCGCGCGATCTCCGAAGGCACCGGGGCGACCGTCGCGGTGGAGAACCGCACCGGCGCGGGCGGGATCATCGGCACGCAGCTCGTCGCGCGCGCCCGGCCGGATGGCTACACGCTGCTGATCGTCACCAACTCGACGCATGCCGCGAACACGGCGCTGTTCCGCAGCCTGCCCTATGACCCGGTCGCGGATTTCGCGCCGATCTCGAACCTCGCCGTGGGCCCGCTGGTGCTGCTCAGCCATCCGGATTTGCCGGTCCGCAGCGTGCACGAGCTTGTCGCCTACGGCCGCGCGAACCCGGGCAAGCTCTCCTACGGCTATTCGGGAAGCTCGTCGCAGATCGCGGCGGCGATGCTGCTGCATGACGGCGCGTTCGAAGCGGTCGGCGTGCAGTATCGCTCGATCCCGCCGCAGGTGACGGACCTGCTGGCCGGGCAGCTCCATTTCACCTTCGCCGATCCGTCCAACGCGCTGCAGCACATCCGCAGCGGCCGCGCCATCGGGCTGGGGATCACCGCGCTCCAGCGCAGTACGCTGGCACCGGACCTGCCCACGCTGACCGAGGCCGGGCTGCCGGGATTCCAGCTCGTGCCATGGCAGGGGATCGCCGCGCCCGCCGGCACGGATGCCGCCATCATCGGCCGCATCTTCGATGCGCTGCGCACGCGCTACGACACGCCGGACGTGCGGCACACCTACGCCACGCTCGGCTTCGAGGTGTCGCTGTCGCAGTCCCCCGATGCCTATGCGGCGTTCATCCGCGACGAGACCAAGCGCTGGGGCGACCTGGTGCGCCTCGCCCGGATCGAACCGCAGTAACCCCCATGACGGAGATGGCTTCCCGAATGACCGAAAGCGACCTCAAGAGCATCTGCGCCCGCCTTCGCGAGATCGGCCCGAGCACCGTGGGCGGCGTGCTCGATGCGCTCGCCATCGACGGGCTGGTGATCCCGCCCATCCGTCCGGTCGCGGACGATCGTCGCTTCGCCGGGCCGGCCTTCACCGTCAATGTCGCGACGGGCGCGCTCGGCACGTTCGCGCCGGAGGAGTTCGACATCCCGGCCTATGTGGATGTCGCCGCGCCGGGCGATGTCATCGCCATCGATGCCGGGGGGGCGATGGTGTCGATGATGGGCGGTGCCGCGGCCACGGCCGCGAAGCTGCGCGGCGTGGCCGGCATCGTCGTGGATGGCGGCGTGCGCGACCTGTCGGAGATCGTCGAGAGCGGGATGGACCTGTTCGTGAAGCACGCCGTTCCCGTCAGCGGGCGCACGCGCGTGCGCACGGCCGCGACGCAGGTGCCGATCAAGCTGGAGAACGTCACCGTCCATCCCGGCGACATCCTGGTGGGCGACAGCACCGGCGTGGTCTGCATCCCGCGTGCGCAACTGGCGGAGGTCCTCGCGCGCGCCGAGAAGGCCGAGGCGATGGACCGCGTCATCTTCGAGAATGTCCGCGCCGGCAAGGGATTGAGAGAGGCCGCGCGCATCGCCAAGGGCACGTAACCGCTTGCACGGGTGAGGACACGCCAATGCCGTCACGCCGCAGCCTGATCGCCGCGCCCGCGTTGCTGCTCGCATCGCGCGCATCCTGGAGCCAGGGCCGCTATCCGGCCCGCCCCGTCCGCATCATCGTGCCGTATCCGCCGGGGGGCGTGTCGGACATCACCGCACGGCTGCTCGCCGAGAACCTCACGCCGATGTGGGGCCAGGCCGTGAGCGTGGAGAACCGCACCGGCGCGAACGGCATGGTCGGCGCGGAGGTCTGCGCCCGCGCCGCGCCGGACGGCACCACGCTGTGCCTCGCCGGCACCGCGCACACGATCAGCCCCGCGCTGTACCGCACGCCTTTCGATACGCAGCGGGACTTCGCCTACATCACGACCACGTCGCAGACGCCGCAGGCGCTGATCGTCGCCCCGGACTTCCCGCCCAACACGGCGGCCGAGTTCGTCGAGTACGTGAAGGCGCGGCCCGACCAGACGAGCTATGCGACCTTCGGTGCGCTGGGCATGGAACTGCTCTGCCACCGCGCCGGGCTGCGCATGACGCGCGTGCCCTATCGCGGCTCCACGCAGGGACACCCCGACCTCCTCGCCGGCCGCGTGCAGGCGATGCTGGATACCGTGACGCCGACGCTGCCGCACGTGCGTGCCGGCCGCATGAAGATGCTCGCCACCTGCGGGGCGGAGCGGGCGCCGCAGGTGCCGGAGATCCCGACGGTGGCGGAGACCATCCTGCCCGGCTTCACGAGCACCGTGTGGGGCGTGCTGATGGCGCCGGCCGGTACGCCGGAGGAGATCGTCGCGCGGATCCATACCGACACGCTCTCGCTGCTGCACCGGGAGGATATCGCCGCGCGGCACCAGGGCCTCGGCACCTCGATCTGGACCGCCACGCCCGAGGCGACCACGCGCTTCATCGCCGCCGAGTTGGGCAAGTGGGACGAGACGGCCCGCGCGATCGGAATCGAGCGCGAAGCGGCGCCGCGCTGACAGCAGGGGAACCATGGACATGCTTCGCCGAATCCTGATCGCCGCCGCGCTGATCGGCCTGGCCGCGCCCGCATCCGCGCAGGATGCGTGGCCCAGCCGGCCGATCCGCGTGATCGTTCCGTTCGGTGCGGGGGGCACGACGGACCTCACCGCCCGCCTTATCGGTCCGGCCATGTCCGCCACCCTCGGCCAGCCCTGGGTGGTGGAGAACCGGGCCGGCGCGGGCGGCAATGTCGGCAGCGAGGCCTGCGCCCGCAGCGCGCCCGACGGCTATACGCTGTGCATCGGCACGATCAGCAGCCACGCGATCAATGCGTCGGTCTATCCGCGCATGCCGTACGACAACCTGCGCGACTTCGCGCCGATCGCCATGATCAGCCTGCAGCCGAACGCGCTGTTCGTGCCGGCGACCTCGCCGGCGACGAACGTGGCCGAGCTGGTCGCGGCGATGAAGGCGGCGCCGGGGCGCTTCAACTACGCCTCCTCCGGCGTCGGCACGTCGATCCACCTTGCGGGCGCGCTGTTCGCCCAGCTCACCGGCACCACGGCGGAGCACGTGCCCTACCGCTCCTCCGGCGAGCTGATGACATCGCTGATCGCCGGCGACGTGCAGATGGCGTTCGACAACCTCTCCTCCGGCCTGCCGCACGTGCGCGCCGGACGGCTGCGCCTGCTCGGCGTCGCCTCGCCCCAGCGCGTGGACATCGCGCCGGAGGCGCCGACCATCGCGGAGACATTGCCCGGTTTCGAATCGCTGACATGGGGCGTGCTGTTCGCCCCCCCCGGCACGCCGGCGCCGGTCATCGAGCGGCTCAACAAGGCGGTGATCGCCGCCCTGCACACGCCGGACGTGGCCGCCCGCTTCAAGGAGCTCGGCATCATCGTGCGTGACCTGAGCCCGGCCCAGGTCGGCGAGTTCGTCGCCGCCGAGACGCGCCGGTGGGGCGAGGTCGCCCGCCGCGCCAACATCAGGGCCGAGTGATGGCGATGCGGGGCAACCGGATGCGCGCCGGCGTGGAGCGCGGCGAGGTGCAGATCGGCACCTGGGTCACGCTGGTGCGCACGCCGTCCGTGCTGATGCTGCTGCAGGCGGCGGGCGTCGACTTCGCGCGCGTGGACATGGAACACACCGCCGCCTCGATCGAGACGATCGGCGAGATGGCGGCCATGGCGCGCGCGCTGGACTTCCCCATCGCCGTGCGGCCACCGGTCGCCAACCGGGAATGGATCACGCGCCTGCTGGATGTGGGGGTGTGGAACATCCACTGCCCGCAGGTGGAGTCGGCGAAGCACGCAGCGGAGATCGTCGCCGCATCGCGCTATGCGCCCAGGGGGCTGCGCGGCAATGGCGGGCTGAGTGCCGCGACGGAGTTCACCACCGCCGGCACGGTGGCCGAACGCCGCGCCTTCGCCAACCGCGAGGTCTTCATCACCGCCATGATCGAGACCGAGGCCGCGTTCGCCGAACTGGACGCGATCGCCGGCATGGACGGGATCGACGCGCTGACGCTCGGGCCCGCCGATCTCGCGCAGGACATGGGCGTGTTCGGCGCGCCCGATCAGGCAAAGCGCATCAACGAGAAGCGCGACCTCATCCTCGATGCCGCGCGCCGGCACGGCAAGACCTGCGCGATGCTCTGCTTCAGCCCGGAAGAGGTGCAGACCTGGAAGAAGGCGGGGGCATTGCTGCTCGCCTACTCCAGCGACGTCGAGATGCTGCACCAGGGCTTCAGCAACGCGATGAAACACCTGAAAGGCTGAGGGAGGACGAACGATGACACTGCGCATCACCCGCCGTGCGGCGACTCTCACCGCCGTCACATCGCTGGCCGCGCCGCGGCTCGCTCTCGGTGCGGACAAGCTGACCGTCGTCATGTCGAGCTTCGACATGCTGTTCTGGGTCACCCTGTCCGCGCAGGCGCTGGGCTTCTTCCGCGAACAGGATCTGGAGATCGAACTTGTCCGTGCGGGCGGCGGGGCGAAGTCCCTCGCGGCGGTCGCGGGCGGGGACGCCCATTTCAACATCGGCGCGCCCGCGTCCGCCTTCCGCGCCAACGCCCGCGGCAGCGATGTGATGATGATCGCGCCTGCCATCGCGCAGTACTTCGACAACATCACCATGTCCGGCGACTGGGCGCGGAAGCAGAACATCACGGCGCAGAGCAGCTACCAGGATCGCCTGAAGGCGTTGCGCGGCATGACGCTGGCCGTGTCCTCGGTGGGCGGCGGGGCCGATCAGCTCGTCCGCTTCCTGTGCCGCCGCGCCGGCATCAATCCGGACCGGGAAATGACGATCAGCGCCATCCCCGACGGGCAGAACATGATGGCGGCGATGTCGCGCGGGCGGATCGACGGCTTCGTCATCCCGCCGCCGACCGGTGAGGACGCGGTGCGCAACCATGGCGCGCAGCCGCTGATCTGGCCGGGACGGGGCGAGGTGCCGGAGCTGGACGGGTTCGTCTATATCGGCGTGATCGCCCGCCAGTCCTGGCTGCAACGCAACCGCGCGGTCGCCGTGCGCTTCCTGCGCGCACAGCAGCGCGCCATGGAGGTCGTTCACCACGCGGAGGAAGGCAACAACGCGCGGGAGGCGGTCTGGAAGGGCTGGCATCAGCGCACGGACAAGGCCCTGTTCGATGACGTGTGGCGCAACGCCGTGCCGGCCTATCCGCACAGCGTCACGCTGGAGCCGGCGATGATCGACCGCATCGTAGCGTTCGTGAACGAGACCCAGCCCGAGCCCCTGGACGCCGCGCAGGTGCGCTCCGCCTGGACCAACGAGTATGCCGCGGAGGCGCTGGCGCGGCGGTCGTGACGGAGCCGCTCATCGCCTTCCGCGGCGTCGGCAAGAGCTTCCACGTCGAGGGCCGCACCGTCGAGGCGGTGCGGGACGTGACGGTGGATATCCGCCGGGGCGAGTTCATCGCCCTGGTGGGCCCGTCCGGCTGCGGCAAGTCCACGCTGCTGAACATGACCGCCGGACTGTTCCCGCCCAGCACCGGGCAGGTCACCTACGCCGGGCGCGTGGTCGCGGGCATCAACCGCGCCACGGGCTACATGACGCAGAACGACCACCTGCTGCCATGGCGCACGGTGGCGGCCAACATCCAGGTCCCGCTGGAGATCCAGGGCCGGCCGCGCGGGGAAATGCGCGACAAGGTCGGATCGCTGATGGAACTCGTCGGCCTCGCCGGCTTCGAGCGGTCCTATCCCGCGCAGCTCTCCGGCGGCATGCGCAAGCGCGCCGCCCTCGCGCGGCTGCTGGCGTATGATCCGGAGACGCTGCTGCTCGACGAACCTTTCGCCGCGCTCGACGCGCAGCTTCGGCTCCACATGCAGATCGAGTTGCTGCGCCTCAGCCGGCAACTGGGCAAGACGGTGCTGTTCGTCACGCATGATCTGGATGAGGCGGCCGCGCTGTGCGACCGCTGCGTGGTGTTCTCGCCGCGCCCCGGCGCCATCCGCCGGGTGCTGGACAGCCCGCTGCCGCGCGAGCGCGACCTGCTCCGCCTGCGCCGCGATCCGCGGTGGCAGGAGATGTCCGCCGAGCTGTGGGACCTGATCACGCCGATGCTGACGGCTTCGCACGCGGAGCACCACTGATGCCCCGCTCGAAAGCGTACATGTCGCTCTACCGGTTCCTGCTGGCGGCGACCATCGTTGCGCTGTGGCAGGCCGTGTCCGGCCCGCTGGTGCCGGAATTCTTCATCAGCCGCCCGAGTGCGATCGCCGAGGCGCTGCGGCGGCAGATCGTGAGCGAGAGCCTGTTCTTCCATGTCGGCATCACGGCGACGGAGGCGTTCAGCGGCTTCCTGATCGGGGCGCTGGCCGGCGTGACGGCGGGCGTGCTGCTGGGCCGCATCCCGTTCCTGTCCGATCTGCTGCAACCGTTCATCCTCGCCTTCTACAGCCTGCCCAAGATCGCGCTCGCGCCGCTGTTCATCCTGTGGCTGGGGATCGGCATCTGGATGAAGATCGTGCTGACCGCGACGGTGGTGTTCTTCCTGGTCTTCCTGAACACCTTCACCGGCGTGCGCAGCGTCAGCCGCGAGCTGGTGGCGATCCTGAAGCTGATGGGCGCGAGCGAGCGCCATGTCCTGTTCAAGGTCGTGCTGCCCTCCGCCGTGGCCTGGGTGTTCGCGGGGCTGCGGATCTCCGTTCCCTACGCGCTGATCGGGGCGATCGTCGGCGAGCTGATCGCCGCCAACCGGGGCCTCGGCTTCGTGCTGGCGAACGCGACCGGCCAGTTCGATACGGCGGGCGTCTTCGCGGCGCTGATCGTGATCATGCTGATGGCCTTCGTGCTGAATACGATGGTGCGGCTGCTCGAACGCTGGCTGATGCCGTGGAAGAGCGGGGAGCTGGAGCGCGAGATCACGATCTGAGCGGGAGCGAGTGCCCCGTCGCAGTTCGGCCACGCCGCCGGCCGCGCCCTTACCCGCGCGGGCAGCAATGCTCACCTATTCCCACTGCCCGGATGATCGGTTAAGCCCGCTCATCCCTCCCGCGGCAGGGCGGCAGCGCGGTCTACAACGGAGTGAACGGGGAGGATGAGCAGGCGGCAGGATGCGGGGCGGCTGGAAGTCATCGCCCTGGGTCTACTGGACGAAGCGGCCCAACCCGTCGGCGCGCGCCGGCTGGCGGAGGCGTTCCGTGCCGAAGGCATCGACGTCGCGGAGGCGACCGCCGGGCGCTACCTGCACCGGCTCGACGAAGTCGGGCTGACCCATTCCGCCGGCAAGCAGGGCCGCGTCCTGACCGAGGCCGGGCGCCAGCGCCTCGCCGATCGCAGGATGCAGCAGGAGATCGCCGCCCGCAGCGCGCGCGTGGCCGCCGCCGCCGATGCGCACGACCTAGATGCGCTGATCGACCTGCTGCACACCCGCCGCGCCATCGAGGCGGAGGCGGCCCGGCTGGCCGCCACCCGCGCCACGGAGCAGGAACTGCTGCAGATCGCCTCCGCCGCGGACACGCATGTGCACTGCATCGAGACGCCCGGCCGGATCGGGCATTCGCATGACTTCCACCTGCTGATCGCGCGGGCATCCCACAACCGGATGCTCGCCGCGATGGCAGAGCTGCTGCTCGACCTGCGCAACGACGCCCTGGCGCAGTTGCTGGACCGGATCTCGGCTGCCGCGGGCCGGGTGCTCGACATGGCGCTCGATCACACGACGCTCGCGGATGCGCTGGCGCGCCGCGACGCGCCGGAGGCGGAGCGCCTGATGCGCGAGCACATCGACAAGCTCATCGGCGTGGCGATGCAGAGTGCCCGGGCGCCGAAGCGTCGCGCCCGGTAACCCCGGCTAGGCGGTGCGCTCCTCCCGGAAGGGCGCGAAGCTGGACGGGCTCAGGACCTCCACGGACCGGTTCGCCCAGTCGCAATCCTTCATCCCGTCCCACATCGCCTCGGCCGCCTTCTGCACGCCCTTGCCGAGCTGCACCGGATCGAACCCCGGCACGACCCGTTCGCGCATCACGTAGTTGCCGTCGATGACCACGTCCCGCAGGTCTTCCGCCTGCGCCGAATAGACGATGTTGCGCACCGGATCGCGCAGCGGGGTCATGAAGACGCTGTCGCCGTTCCAGATCAGCATGTCCGCCATCGCGCCGGGGGTGAGGCGCCCCAGGTCGTCGCGGCCCAGCGCCTTCGCGCCGCCGATCGTCGCCGCGTTGAAGACATCGGTCGCGGTCGCCACATCCGTCCGCCGGTCGATGATCTTGCCCACGACCGCGGTCCAGCGCATCGCCTCGATCATGCTCTGCGGGCAGGTGTCGGTCGCGATGGTCATGTTGACCCCGCGCTGCAGGTATCGCCCGAAGCTCTCCATCGCGATCCCGCGCCGGCAGAAGACCCACACGGCGTGTGCGACGTTGGAGCCGGTATCGGCCAGGATGCCGATGTCGTCCGCGTGATAGTTGGCCCAGCTGCTCTCCCCCGGGATGATGCAGTGGCCGAGGATCACGTCCGGGCCGAGGAAGCCGATCTTCTCCAGCCACTCGATGGGCGTGCAGCCGTTGCGCCGTGTCATCTCGTGGAACTCGATGACTGATTGCGAGGTGTGAAGCGCGAGGGGCACGCGCATCCCGGTGGCCGCTGCGCGGGAGCGACGGAGCAGCGCCTCCGAGCAGGTGTCTATCTGGGACGGGGTCAGGAAGCCGTGGATGCGGTCGTTGAACGTGCCGCTGATCTTCTCCACGAAGGAGACCGCGCGTTCGAAGGCGCCCACGCCGTCATCGGGGAACCACTCGTAATTGACGGTGCGGCCGTTGCGCGTGAGCCAGCGGCCGGAGCGGTAGGCCTGCCCGACATAGGCGCGCAGCCCGGCGCGGCCGCATTCCTCGACCACCCAGTCGCCGTGCCCGCCGATCTCCATCACCGTGGTCGTGCCGCTCATCAGCAGTTCCGGCACCGAGTAGGAGACGCAGGCGCGGCGCGCCTCGTCGCTGATCGCCCCGTCGCGCGCGGACAGGAACTCGTACAGGCCGGAGAGATAGAACTGCCGGGGGCCGCGATCCTCGACGAAGCTCTTGTCCAGCGGCGATTCCGTCAGATGCACATGCGTGTTGATGAGGCCGGGCGTGACCACCTTGCCGGGCGCGTCCACGACATGGTCGCACGGGCCGTCGAACCGCTTTCCCACATGGACGATGCGGTTGCCCTCCCAGACGATCACCCCGTCCCGCAGATGGCGGTGCGAACCGTCCTGCCAGGCGATGATGTGACTGGCGCGGAGCATTGTGCGGGCCATGGGCAGCCTCCCGTAAGCGTCGATGCAAGGTCGCGGGACGCGCGGTCCCTGTTGACAGGCGAAGTGCGGCATCTATCGTTCATCATCTATGATGATCGGTCCAGAGGCCGACTCCAGCCTGATGGAAGAACGAATGATCCCGGAAATCGAGATCGACCCCGCGCTGGTCGAGCGTTACGTGCTCGAACTCGCGACGCACGGGGCTCATGGCGAGACCGGCGTCTGGCGGACCGTCTACTCGCCGGAATGGGTCGGCGCCACGCGGCTGTACGCGCAGTGGTGCGAGGAGGCCGGGCTCGAGGCGCGGTCGGACGCGGTCGGCAATGTCTGGGGGCGGCTGGATGGGCGCGAGGGCGGCAAGGCCGTCGTGTCCGGGTCCCATATCGACAGCCAGAAGCCGGGCGGGCGGTACGACGGCGCGCTGGGCGCGCTTGCCGGGCTGATCGCCATCCGGGCGCTGCGCGAGCAGTTCGGCGCGCCGCGCCGCCCGCTTGAGGCCGTGGCGTTCTGCGAGGAGGAATCGAGCCGCTTCCCTTCGGCGAATTTCTGGGGCTCCCGTGCGATCACGGGCCGCATCACGCCGGACGATCCGGACAAGACCATCGGTTACGACGGCGAGACCATCGGCGAGGCGATGCGCGAGGTCGGGCTCGACCCGGCGCGCATCCCCGAAGCGAAGCGCGACGACATCGACGCGTTCGTGGAGCTGCACATCGAGCAGGGTCCCGTCCTGGAACAGGCCGGGCTGCCGGCGGCGGTCGTGGATGCCATCACCGGCCTGCGTCACATGGTCGTGGAGCTGGGCGGCACGCAGAACCACGCGGGCGCCTTCCCCATGGATCTGCGGCGCGACCCGATGCAGGGCTTCGCGGAGATCGCCGCCGGCGTCGTCAACACCGCGCACCGGATGGGCCGCCCGGCGGTCACCACGGTCGGCCGTGTCGTGGCGGAGCCCAATGCGCCGGCGATCATTCCGGCGAAAGTGACCTTCACCGTGGATGCGCGCCACCCCGATCCGGCCGCGCGCGAACGGCTCTACGCGCGGCATGAGGCGCTGATGCGGGAGGTGGCGGCACGGCGGGAACTCGACATCTCCTGGCGGACGACGATCGACCATCCGCCCTGCCTGTCCGATCCGGAAATCGTCCGCGCTCTGCGCGACGGTGCCGCGGCGCAGGGCGTGCCGTACATGATCATGGCCAGCGGCGCCGGGCACGACACGCAGCAGATGGCGCGGATCGCGCGCACCGCCATGGTCTTCGTCCGCAGCAAGGACGGACGCAGCCACACGCCCGACGAGTTCTCCTCCGTCGAGGACATCGTCGCCGGCATCCGCATCCTGGCGGCCGGCCTGCACCGGCTCGCCTACTGAAGGCAGGATCATGGATCTCATCGTCAAGGGCGGTCTGGTCGCGAGCGTGGCCGGCGTGACGCGGGCGGATGTCGGCATCCGCGACGGCCGGATCGCGGAGGTCGGCAGCGATCTGCGCGCGGAGGCCGCACGCACCATCGACGCTTCCGGCTGCTATGTCCTTCCCGGCGGCGTCGACGTTCATACGCATCTCGATACGCCATCCTTCGGCACGCGCACGGCGGACGACTACCTGACCGGGACCATCGCCGCCGCCTGCGGGGGAACCACGACCATCGTTGATTTCTGCCAGCAGGAGAAGGGGCAGAGCCTCCGCGACGCCATCGCCACCTGGCACGCCAAGGCCGCCGACAAGGCCGCCATCGACTACGGTTTCCATATCATCATCGTCGACCTGAACGACGCCGCGCAGGCGGAGCTTGCGACGCTGCCGGAGATGGGGGTGACCAGCTTCAAGCTGTTCATGGCCTATCGCGGCATGTCGCAGGTCGATGATCTGGCGCTGCTGCGGACGATGGAGCAGGCGAGGGCGGCCGGCGCCGTCGTGATGGTCCATGCGGAGAACGGCGATGCCGCGTACTTCCTGCAGCGCAAGCTGGTCGCCGAGGGCAAGCTCGCACCGAAATATCACGCGGACAGCCGCCCGCCGCGCGTGGAAGCGGAAGCGACGGCGCGGGCCATCGCGCTCGCCGAGATCACGGGCGCGCCGCTCTACGTCGTGCACCTGACCTGCGAGGAGGCGCTGGAGGAGCTTGTCCGTGGCCGGATGCGCGGCGCGCCGGTTACGGGGGAGACCTGTACGCAATACCTCTATCTCACCCGCGACGATCTGGACCGGCCGGGTTTCGAGGGCGCGAAGTATGTCTTCACCCCGCCCGCGCGCACGAGGAAGGATCAGGACATCCTGTGGCGTGCGCTGGCGGACGGCACGCTGGCGGCGCTGTCTTCCGACCACTCGCCCTGGAACTACAGCGGCCAGAAGGACATGGGCCGCGACGATTTCACGCGCATCCCCAACGGCGGACCGGGGATCGAGGAGCGGATGATGATGGCGTGGCAGGGCGTGGCCCAGGGGCGCCTCAGCGTCGAGCGCTTCGTCGAGATCACGGCTACCAACCCGGCGCGGCTGTTCGGCCTGTTCCCCCGTAAGGGCACCATCGCGCCGGGGGCCGATGCCGATCTCCTCATCTGGGATCCGGCCGCGAAGCTGCGCCTGACCAGGACCGCACTGCATCAGAATGTCGACTACACCCTGTACGAAGGTCGCGACGTCGAGGGCGTGCCCCGCACCGTGCTGCTGCGGGGCGAGGTGATCGTGCAGGACCGCGAGTATGTCGGCCGCCGGGGCAGCGGACGCTTCCTGCATCGCGCGCGGTGGGGGGAACGCCTGCCGCCGGAAGCGTAAGGGCGCGCCCTGTCCCTCTCCCGCCTTGCGGAAGAGGAAGCCTTGCGTGGCGGCAACCTATCCAGCCACCGGGATCGTCCAGCCAGTGCCACGCGCCGTGGTGACGTATTCCGGCCACCGGTAGTTGACCGGCGCGGCGAAGTCGCGCGGCAGCAGGGGTGCGACCCACTTCGTGCCGCCGATCCCGCCCCCGGTGCGCTCCCGGAACTCCGCCTGCGCGGCGTCGAGCAGGGACCGGTCCTTCAGCAGGTCGACGATCGTCAGACCGATCACCTCGCCCGCCTTCATCCACATCGGGTCGATGATGTCCGGCACCCCGCCGATCGCGTTGCGGACCCATTCCGGATAGCGGTACCCGGGCCTCGGCGATTCAAGCGCCGGCCGTCCCACGAACAGCCGCACCGTGGGCGCGTGCCACGTGTAGTCCACATAGTCGTCCGCGCCGTAGTTCACCTGCCAGGGCGGAAGCTGCGCGCGCATCACGCGCTGCTCGGCCTCCCGCGGCTCGCTCAGGCGCTGGATCTCCTGCGCGATGGGGTCCTGCATCGGCTCCAGCCCGAGGTTGCGCTGGATCTCGCGCGAGAACTCCCGCGCCGCGTCGTTCCACTTCGGGGGGCCGACCAGCTCGAAGTTGCGGAAGGTCACGTCCGCCATCACGTGGTTCGGCAGACCGGCGCGGGTGCGGGTGATCCACTCCTTCCGCACGGTGCAGTGCGTCATCTGCGCCACGTGCTCGGCGTTGTTGTCCAGCACCTCGAACGCCTTCTCGCACATCGCCGTCAGCGGCGCGCGGATCGAGTACTGGATCTGCGAGATGTTGGGCGCGAGGTTGTCGGCGGCCGCCTGCCCGGCGTTCAGGATGTACTCGTTCAGGCTCCAGTTGCCGACATGGGGAAGCATCGCCTCCTTCATGTACTTGCCCGACGTGTACATCAGGCAGACCGCATCGATCGCGCCCGGTGCGCGGGCCAGACCGTGCGAATGGTTCATGCCGACGGCCGAGGATTCCCCCGCCCACGTCTCGGGGGAGGGGCATTCGAAGGTGTAGATCCGGCTCCAGTATGGCGCGCAGTGCGTGTCCCAGAAGCAGGAATTCGCCATCGCCGGGTGGGAGCCGGGGTGGAAGCTGATCGCGGCGTCGAGGTCGTCGTAATAGCCCTTCGCCGCATGGACCGGCTTCGATCCGCACATCTTCTCTGCCGGTTCGCCGAAGAACTTCAGGCGCCCCTTGATGCCGTGCGCCTCCATCGCGTGCTTGGCGGCGAGGAACCCGGCGAAGGAGCCCATGCCCAACGCCGAGTGCGGGTCTGTGTGGCCGGCAGCATAGGGGCTGACGCCGTCGCGCGGCTTCGGGAAGGGCACCGGGTCCTGGCTGCGGCCGGGGACGGCGTCGTACTCCGCATAGCCGCCGATGGTCGGGCCATCGCCGTTCGACCAGGTCGCGCAGAAGGCCGTGGGCATCCCGCCGGAGCCTTCCTCGACCGTGAACCCCTCCTTGCGCAGCCGCTCCACGTACCACGCGGCGGAGCGATACTCCCGCCACGCCGGCTCGTGCATGTGCCAGATGGTCATATGATCCTGAGAAAGCGCGGCGGCATTCTGCGAAAGCCACGTCAGCGCAGTCTGTTTCTCAGGGGTCATCGCGGCAGGCGGCATGTTTCTCTCCCGGCTCAGTTCGTGTGGCTGCGCGTCAGGCGCAGGTTCACGACGAGGAACAGCGTGGTCAGCAGGACAAGCAGGACGGCGGCTGCGGCCATGGCCGGGTCGAGATTCTCGTTGATCCCGTCCCAGAAGCGCCGCGGCAGGGTGATGATGCGCCGGCTGGCGATGAACAGGACCAGCACCAGCTCGTCCCACGAGTGGATGAAAGCGAAGATCGCGCCCGACGCGATGCCGGGTGCGACCGCGGGCATGATCACACGTGTCAGCGTCTGGGTCGTGCTGGCGCCGAGCGACTTCGCCGCCTGCTCCAGCCGGATGTCGAAGTTCGACAGCGACGTCGTCACGATGATGACGACATAGGGGATACCGGTGACCGCATGCGCCAGGATGACGCCGGCATAGGTGTCGACCAGCCGCAGCTCCACCCAGAACCGGTACAGGCCCAGCGCATAGACGATCGTCGGCACGATGATCGGCACCAGCATCAGCGCACGGACGGCGTTCGCCAGCCGCGTATTGAGCCGCCAGCAGCCGATCGCGCAGAGCGTGCCCGTGCTCGTCGCGATCGCCGTCGAGGCCAGCGCGATGACGGCGCTCTGCCAGATGGAGGACAGCCAGGCCGGGCTGCTCAGCAGGCTGACGTAGTGCTGCAGCGACAACTGGCTCTCGGGCAGCGACAGGTAGCTCCGGTCCGTGAGCGAGACGGGGATGACCACGGTGATCGGCAGCAGCAGGAAGCAGATCACCGTCCAGGTCCCGATGCCCGAACCCGGCAACTGATCCGGGGAACTGTGCCGGCGGCTCATGTCGCGGTCCCGAACAGCCGGCGCAGGTCGACGAAGCGGCCGAGCAGCCAGAGCAGCGCGAAGACGGTGAGCACGAGCATGGTGGCGATCATCGTGCCGGGGCCCCAGTACAGCCGGTCGAGGATCAGCCAGCTCATGTACTCGGCGATCATCCGCGTCCGCCCGCCGCCGAGGATCGCGGGGGTGACGAAGAAACCGAGCGAGAAGATGAAGACGAGCATGCCGGCACTGATCACGCCGGGCAGGCTCAGCGGCAGGAACACCCGGCGGAATGCGGTGGGGCGGCTCGCGCCCAGCCCGCGCGCGGCCGAGATCAGCCGGCGGTCGATGCCGCGCATGTTGGCGTACAGCGGCAGGATCGCATACGGCAGCATGTAGTGGATCATGCCGATGCAGATGGCGAACTCGTTGAACAGCAGGCGCAGCGGCTCCTCGATGATCCCGACTTCGAGCAGCGCGTTGTTGAGCAGTCCTTCCCGCCGCAGGATCGTCACCCAGGAGAAGGCGCGCACCAGCACCGAGACCCACAGGGGAAGCACGACGCCGAAGAAGATCAGCCCCCGCATCGTCGGGCGCGCATGCGCCAGCCCGTAAGCGACGACATAGCCGAGCAGCAGCGTGACGATCGTGGTGATCACGCAGATCCGCGCCGTGGTGGCGAGCACCCGGTGCAGCGGCCCGCTGGTCGCGAGCAGCGCGTAGTTGCCGAAGCCCGGTTCCGGCTCCGTCACGCTGATCACGAGCACGCTGAGCACGGGCAGGATGTAGAAGGCGACCATCAGCACGAGCGCCGGCAGGATCAGCAGCCAGTACGTGCCTCCGAACGATCTCCTCATGCCTGCGCGATGAAGGGGGCGGGCCAGTACGCCCGAAGCTGATGTCATCCGGCCCGCCCCGCTGCCTTACGTGCCGATCATGTCGGCGTATTTCTGCTCGGCGATGGTGGTGTTCTCGCCCCACCAGCGGCCGTTGCTCCTCAGCATCCGGTCGGCCGCGAGTCCGGGATCGACGGAGCGGAGTTCGGCGGGGACCAGCTCCCGCGCGGCCGGGTTCGCCGGCCCGTTGCCCATCAGCTCCAGCAGCTTCACCTGCGCGGCCGGATCCTGCATCGCCGCGATCGCTTCCATCGCGGTCTTCGCCCCGGCTGGGTTGCCCTTGGGAACGATCCAGATGCCGGGGAACAGGATGCCCTGGTTGAAGGTCCAGTCGATCCGGCCATTGGTCTCGCGCTTCAGCAGGTTGGCGCGCGTGTGCCAGATCAGCCCCATGGAGCACTCGCCGTCCCGCAGGTGCTGCTGGCTTTCGGTCCCGTTCGCCCAGAACAGCGCATCGCGCGCGAGCGGCCGCAGCTTGCGCAGGGCGCGGTCGATGTCGATGGGGTAGATCTGCTCGAACGGCACGCCATCGGCGATCAGCGCCATCTCGAGCATGGCGAGCGCCTGCTTGCGGAGCAGCCGCCGGCCCGGAAACTTCTGGAGGTCCCAGAAATCGGCAAGCCTGGTCGGCGGGTTGTCGCCGTAGCGGCGCCGGTCGTAGGCCAGCACGACGCCGAACATGTAGTTCGCGCAGCCATGCGGATAGGCGAATTCGGGGAGCATCTTGTTGCGGTCGACGATGTCGTAGTCGATCGGCTCCAGCATCCCGAGGCGGCCGAGTTCGAGCGAGTCGCCGGCGCCCGAATCGCAGACGTCCCAGACGGTGTTGCGGGCCTGGACCATGGTCCGGATCCGTCCCATCGAAGGACCGCCGCCATCGACCGTCAGCTTGCGCCCCGTCTTCTGTTCGACGACCTGGCCGAACGCCGTGCCGAAGTGCCGGACCGCATCACCGCCCCAGTTGGCGATGACCAGTTCCCCTGCCTGCGCGCCCGCTCGTTTCGGCAGGGCGGATACGGCACCCAACGCCGCGAGTGCCGCGACAAAGTCCCGACGCGAAATGCGGCCGGCGGCGAGATCCTGTTTCAGGATATCGGCGCAGTCTTCCGCATGGCTCTGTGGCTCATTCATGTTGTTCCGCCTCCTTGTCCAACGGCCGCGGGGCTGACGTGGCCCTCAGGCCGCCATCTCATGCGCTTCGCCGGCGGGGCGCTCGCTCCATACGACGCGTCCGCCCTTGAGTACGACCCGGGCGCGCTGAAGCGTGCGCAGATCCTGGAGCGGGTTGCCGGCCACGGCTACCAGATCCGCATACGCACCCGGCGCCACCACGCCGGCCCGCCCGCCGAGCCCGCAGAGTTCGGCCGCCGAGACCGTGATCGCGGCGAGGGCCTCCTCATTCGTCAGCCCGGCCGAGGCGGCGAACCGCGCTTCTTCGATCGCCGCGCCATGGATGGCGTCGGTGCCGAGCGCGAAGCGGGCGCCGGATGCCTTGAGCAGCGCGACGCTGCGCCAGGACGCCTCCCGCCCCTTGAGCAGCCGCTCGCGGATCGGCGCCGACCAGTGTGGCAGCTCAGGGATACCAGGCTCGGTCGTGAACACGCCGAGCGTCGGGATGATCCACGTTCCGCGTTCCGCGGCGCGCGCATACTGATCGGCCGTCATCAGCAGGCCATGCTCGATGTGGTCGACGCCGGTCGCGAGGCATTCGTCGACGCTCTGCCCGCCATAGGCATGCGCGGTGATGGCGCGGCCGTAGCGGTGCGCTTCATCGACGGCGGCGGCCAGTTCCTCCAGGCTGAACAGCGGCGCGGTCGAATCCTCTCCACCGCCGATGTGGCCGCTGTGGAAGATCTTGATGAGATCAGCGCCGCGCCGGATGTTCTCGCGCACCACCCGCCGGATCGCCCACGGGCTGTCCACCGCTTCGTTGTTCGCGCTGGGGCTGAGGGCGGAGGTGATCCCCCGCGTCGCGGTGACGATCCTCGGGCCCGGCAGATCGCCGCTGTCGAACGCGCGGCGCAGCGCGATATCGAGGAAGTTGCGGCTGCCCACGAGGCGGACGGCGGTGACGCCCCGCCGCAGGTTCACCGCGCCGCGGTCGATCATCCGCAGCAGCAGCGTCGCGTCGTCCACGGCGGCCTGCGCTGCCTCGTTGCTCGCGAGCACGTCGAAATCGAGATGCGTGTGGGCGTCGATGAGGCCGGGCACGACCGTGAGCGAGGACAGGTCGAGGAGGTGAGGCTGGTGGCGGTCCTCGGGCCTCGCTGGCCTGACGGCGACAACGGAGCCGCCGGCCAGTTCCAGAAGCTGGGGGCCTTCGGGTCTGCTGCCGTTCATCGGCAACAGGCTGCCGCACAGCACGTATCGGATGGCATCCCCGGATGCGGATGTCTCGACCAAGCCTGGCGCCCCCCTTGCCGATCGAGCCGCCATGCGAAGCACGGCGGCGTTAATCACCAATGATGATGATGATGTTGAGCGCCGGGCAAAGGGGCTGTCAACCGGCGATCCGGTTGTTGGGGAGGGGTGACGGGGGTAGCGGGGCGTACCCTTGCTGGTTCAGGCCGCTATCCAGTCGTTGCGCTGTCGTCTGGAAAGACGCCGCGCCCAGATAGGCGCCAGCGGGTCCGGCCATGGGGCGTCCATGAAGCGGTGAGCGCTCTCACTAACGCTCGGAGGGCGACGCTCTTCTGTCGCCGCTCTTCGTGCCACGTCGCGACGGTAGACGAGTTCAAGGTGCTGCGCTCGTAGACATCTTTGCTTCCCTCAGGACATGTGATCTGGCGTCGCAAGTGTGATGCGATAAGGTAACGGTGCTTCGATCCGTGCGCGCAGACACAGTGCTGCAGAAGCAGAACAGCGGAGACGGCGGTGCCCAGGGAGGCGGGGGACAGGCTGACAGGTCGACGCTTCGACGTTGCGGTGATCGGTGCCGGCGTCAACGGATCCGGCGCCGCCCAGCAACTTGCCGCGGCGGGTTATTCAGTACTGCTCGTCGAGAAGGAGGACTTCTGTGCGGGCGCATCCGGACGGTCGAGCCGGATGCTGTCCTGCGGCATCCGCTACCTCGCGCCGAACAAGTCTCCCTGGGATTTCGTGCGGCACCCCGCAAGCGCCGTCGCTGCCGTGCGCAAGGCACGCGAGGCGATGCAGACACGCAGCGACTTTCTGAGCACGACGCCGGAGCGCGTCCGTCGTGTCCCCTTTTCCCTGCCCATCTACAGAACGGATCGCTTCCGACCCTGGCAGGTGAGCAGTGGTTTCCAGCTCCTGCGGATGCTGGGGCCGGGCGACGTGCCGCTTGATGCGCGACTCATCACGGCACGGGAGGCGCGCACCATGCCGCTGCTTTCTTCGATGCGTGACCTCGATCAACTCGAAGGCTTCTGCCAGTTCCGTGAACATCACTTCGACTGGCCCGAGCGCATCGTGACCGACACCGTCCTGGACGCCGAACGGATGGGCGCGGTCGTGCTGAACCACACGGCGGTGACCAGACTCGAACGCACGGACGGCGATCACTGGAAACTCACCCTTGCAGATCGAACCGGCGCCGATATCGAGGTTTCGGCAAAGATCGTCCTTAACCTTTCCGGCGCCTGGATCGACCGTGTGAACGGACTCGCCGGCAGTGGCGCGCGACGGAGGGTGCGCGGCACCAAAGGTATCCATATCGCAGTCCGATTGCCGCCCGAATGCCTCGGGCAAGGTGTGATGGGCTACAATCGGAGGGGCGAGCATCTCTACTGCTTCCCCTGGCGGGACTATCACTACTTCGGGCCGACCGAGACACCCTTCGACGGTGACGTGGATACGGTTGCCCCCACGGAGGACGAGATCCGGGACCTGCTGGACGAGGTGAACCATCTCTGGCCCGGCCTCGGAGGCCTCGATCGACGTCGCGTCCTCTATAGCTGGGCCGGCGTCCGGCCGCTGACCTACGATCCGCATCTCGCAGGCCCGGCGCGCGAGCGGGTGATACACGACCTTGCCGCGGACGGCATGCCCAATGTCCTGGCCATGACGTTCGGCCTGCTGAAAGGCTTCCGCGTTGCCGGTCGCGAGCTGACTGGCGTGGTCCGCAGCCGCCTCACGCCATCCGGAACACCGGACACGCCATCGTATGGGACGAGGCCAGTCGCATTGAAGCCGGCCGCCGACCCGCTGGTGAGTCACTGGCCAGATGCGCAGGCGGCTGATCTGCTGGAGGCCGCGGCTCACGAATATCCCGCGAGCATCGCCGATCTGTTCCGCCGCACCGGCCTGCTGTGGACCGAGACCATGGGACGAGAGGCCGCAGTCGAGGCCGCCCGTATCGCCGGACCGACGCTCGGATGGAGCGTCGCGCAGCAGAGTGAGGAAGCAGCCCGCTATCAGCGCTATCTTGAGCAGGCGCACTGCATGACGATGTCGTAGCTCCGCGAACAGTGAGCCCGACCGCCAGCCGAGAGGCCCTGCGCGCGGCAATTGACACCCATTTGAATATTGGTCTTACCTATTCACAACGAGGGGGTCGGGGGGCGATGAACCGCGCGCTGCTCTTGGAGAAAGAACTTTCGATATCGAAACTGACGCGGCTCCTGCGGCCGCGCTCGATCGCGGTCGTCGGTGCTTCCGAGAGAGACGGGTCGTTCGGGCGGCGCCTGTGGACCGCGGTGACCGGCGGACGGTTTCCCGGCAATGTCTATCCGATCAACCCGCGTTACGAGACCTTTGCCGGCCGACAGTGCTACCCGTCTGTCGCTGCACTGCCTGCTCCGGCCGATCTCGTTGCCTTCGCAGTGTCGGACGATCTGATCGAGAGCGCGCTGGAAGAAGCCGTCGCGGCAGGGTGCGGCGCTGCCGCCATCTTCGGCCGCGCGTATGAGCACAGCGGGGATCTTCCATCCAAATCCGAACGTCTCGGTGCGATCGCACGGGCGGCGCGGATTCCGGTGTGCGGCAACAACTGCATGGGCTTCGTCAACTTCGTCGACGGGCTGAAAGTATCGGGCAACCCTCCGCCGGTCCCGGACCAGGCGGGAACGGTGGGCCTCGTATCGCACAGCGGCTCGACGTGGTCCGGTCTGGTCGGGAACCAGCGCCAGCTTCTCTACAACTACGCGGTCTCCGCCGGGCAGGAGATTGCCACGACGATGGCCGATTATATCGACTATCTCCTCGACCAGCCGGAAACCCGCGTGATCGGCTGCGTGATGGAGACGGTCCGCGATCCCGAGGGGTTCCTCGCGGCAGCCGAGCGCGCCGATGCGCGCGGTATCCCCCTGGTTGTGCTCAAGCTCGGTCGCTCGGAGCGTGGCCGTGCGATGGCACTCGCGCACAGCGGTGCACTTGCGGGCTCGGAGAGCGCCTACGCGGCCGTGTTCGAGCGCCGCAATGTGGTGCGCGTGACCACACCCGACGAACTGACAGACACGCTCGAGCTGTTCGCCTGCCCGCGCCGCCCCCATGCGCCCGGGGTCGGGATCGTGACGGATTCCGGCGGGGAGCGCGAGTTGATCGTCGATATCGCAAGCGACATCGAACTGCCGCTGGCGGAACTTGCGGACGAAACGATCGCCACGCTGAATGCTGCGCTGGACCCCGGCATGTCCCCGGTCAATCCGGTCGATTCATATGGGGACGGCCGCACCCTGCTTCGGGAGTCGCTGACCGCCCTGTCGCAGGATCCCAATGTCGGGATCGTCGCATTGGCAACGAACCTCGTCCACGGCCGGCCGTATCTTCACGCGGCGACAGCGGCGATAGAGAGCGTCTTTCAGGCCACGTCGAAGCCCACGCTGGTGTTCGGCAACCTGCACGCAACGATCAGCCGTGATGCGGCCACTCACCTGCGGTCGCAAGGCATCCCGGTGCTGATGGGCATGACAGCGTTGCTGGCGATGAAGCATCTTGGTGCCTGGCAGCGGCACCGGGACATGCGGATCGAGACTGGACCGCCAGCGAAGCCGACCGTACCCGTGATCGACATCGCCACCCTGCGGGCAAGGTCCGATGTGGCTCTGGCGCCGAAGGACGCCTTCTCGCTGCTTGAGGCATACGGTATCCCGACAGCACGCAGTGCGTATGTCGCCAACCGGCAGGATTGTATCAGGGCGGCCGGCGAGCTGGGCTATCCGGTTGTTCTGAAGACCGCCTCCGCCGCGGTGCTCCACAAGAGCGAGG
>JBBCJT010000241.1:0-18960 GCA_037190665.1 Rhodovastum atsumiense
GTGGTGACCCGGCCCTTCGACTTCGAGGGCATGAAGCGCCGCCGCGCGGCCGATGCGGGCATCGAGGACCTGCAGCAGTACGTCGATACGCTGATCGTGATCCCGAACCAGAACCTGTTCAGGCTCGCCAACGAGAAGACCACCTACATGGAGGCCTTCAAGATGGCGGACCAGGTTCTCTACATGGGCGTCCGCGGCGTGACCGACCTGATGATCAACCCGGGCCTGGTCAACCTCGACTTCAACGACATCCGCACCGTGATGGCCGAGATGGGCAAGGCCATGATGGGCACCGGCGAGTCCGAGGGCGACGAGCGCGCGATCCGCGCCGCGGAGGCCGCGATCAGCAACCCGCTGCTGGAAGACACGTCGATGAAGGGCGCGCGGGGTGTGCTGATCAACATCACCGGCGGCCTCGACATGACGCTGTTCGAGGTGGACGCGGCCGCCAACCGCATCCGCAGCGAGGTGGACGACGACGCCAACATCATCTTCGGCTCGGCGGTGGACGAGAACATGAACGGCCGCGTCCGCGTGTCCGTGGTCGCCACCGGCATCGCGACCGCGGCGGCGGAGATGCCGCGTCCGAAGCTGGTCGCCGTCGGCGGCGGGGCGGCGGTCGCCCAGACGGTGCCGATGACGCAGGCCGCGCCGGCCGCCCAGCCGCGCACTGTGCTGGCGGCGGTGGCGCAGGCCGCGCCGCAGCAGAGCCCCGCGGTCGCCCCGCCGGTCGTCGCCGAGGCGCCCGCGCCGGCCCCGATGCCCGCCCCGGTCGAGATCGCGGCGCGGACGGTCGACGTGGCGGCCGAAATGGCGCCCCCGGTCATGCATCAGCATGCCGAGGAACCGGCTCCCGGGCCGCGCGGAGCACGGGGACTGTTCGGCATCGCCACCGGCCTGATCCGCCGCGCCCCGCTCGCGCCCGCCACACCGGCGCCGACGATGCCGACCGCCCGGGTCGAGCCGGCGCTGGATGCGGACGCCCCGCGCCCGGCCCAGCGCCGCGCCGCCGCGTCCGACGAACTGAGCCTGGAGATCCCGACCTTCCTGCGCCGCCAGACGAACTGACACGGGCGGCATGGCCTGTGGGGGGACATCCCCCACAGGTGGTGCGGGCCCTCATCCCGGCCCTCTTCCGCCTGCGGGAGAGGGTTAGGGGAGGGCTCGGCAGCGAACCAGCCGGCGCACGGCGGCGCCTGCGAACCCCTGCCCATGCCTCTTTTCATTGGAAGAGAACGCATCCGTAGGTTCGTTTGACGGCTACGCGCGATAACTCGAACTCAACCGAAAACTGACGCGCATGCTGCCCGCGCGGCGACCCTCGGGGCCTCCCATCCGCAAGGACGGAGGCTTCGGTTTTGGTGCGCTGCAGCGAAACATGGCGGGAAAAAGGCGCCGAACCGGCCGGTTTTTACTCTACGATCAGTCACTTGCCGTGAAATAGTCGGAAATATTCATTGACTTCCTCGGCGCCGCTGGCGGCCGTAGCTTTCGCTCCATGATGCCGAGCGCAACTCCTGACCACGCCAGCCTGCCGGGCACGCAGCGCACCCTGCGCGCGCCCATCGGCTGTACCGGCGTCGGCATCCATACCGGCCGCAAGGTTAACCTGACCTTCAAGCCTGCCGGGATCGACACGGGCATCCGCTTCCGCCGCACCGACCTGTCCGCCGAGGTGCCGGCCCGCTTCGACCGCGTGGTCGATACGCGGCTGTGCACCGTGCTCGCGCCCGAAGGCCGGCCGGAAGCCCGGATCGGGACGGTCGAGCATGTGATGGCCGCCCTCGCGGCCGCCGGCATCGACAATGCGGTGGTGGAGCTGGACGGGCCCGAGATCCCGATCCTCGACGGGTCGGCGGCCCCCTTCCTGTTCCTGATCGGCTGCGCCGGCGCCGTCGCGCAGGATGCGCCGCGCCGCGGCATCCGCATCCTCCGCCCGGTGCGCGTGACCGATGGCGACGCCTCCGTGGAGCTGCTGCCGGCCGAGGTGTCCGCGCTGGAAGCGACGATGACGATCAGCTTCGCGGCCCCGGCGATCGGCACCCAGCACGCGACCGTCAGCCTCGCCTCGGACGCGTTCCGCCGCCGTGTCGCCCAGGCCCGCACCTTCGCGATGGCGGCCGAGATCGCCCAGCTCCGCGCCGCCGGCCTGGCCCGCGGCGGCAGCCTCGCGAACGCCGTGGTCGTGGACGGTGACAGGATCTTGAACCCCGGCGGCCTGCGGCTGAAGGACGAATTCGCCGCGCACAAGCTGCTGGACGTGGTGGGCGACCTCGCGCTCGCCGGCGCGACGATCCTGGGCCGATTCGTGGGCCGCTGCTCCGGCCACGCCCTGAACAACCGCCTGCTGCGGACGCTGTTCGCCGATCCCTCCGCCTGGTGCTGGACCACCAGCGCCGCGGAACCCGCCACGCCGCGCCTGCCTTACGCCGCTGCCGCCGCCGCGCCCGCGGCCTGATCCGCGCCGATCGCATGAAGGCGGCCCTTTGCGGGGCGGGCGGCGTGGTATAGCAGCGCCGCGAAAGGGACGGTTTGCCCGATGATGCTGCGCCTGCTGCTCGTTCTCTGCCTGGTCGTCTTCGCCGCGTGCTCCTCCAGCGACGATTCGCTGGATCCGCAGCGCCCGGACGGCATTCCGCCTAATGCCTCGCCCGAGCTGATCTACAACGCCGGCGTCGATGCGATGCAGACCGAGCGGTATGCGCGCGCGGCGGCGCTGTTCGACCTCGTCGAGCGCGAGCACCCGTATTCAACCTGGGCGGTCAATGCGCGGCTGATGGCGGCGTATGCGGAGTACGAGCGCAACAACTACACGGAGGCAATCGGATCGCTGGACCGCTTCATCCAGCTCCATCCGGCGCATCCGAACATCGCCTACGCGTACTATCTGCGGGCGCTGTCCTATTACGAGCAGATCGCGGACGTGCAGCGCGACCAGCAGGGCACGGCGAGCGCGATGTCCGCGCTGCAGGAAGTGGTGAACCGCTTCCCCGACACGGCCTATGCCCGTGACGCCCGGCTCAAGATCGACCTCGCGCGCGACCATCTCGCCGGCAAGGAGATGGTGGTCGGCCGCTGGTATCAGCGCCAGCGCCTCTACACCGCCGCCCTTGGCCGCTTCCGCCGCGTGCTGGAGGATTACCAGACCACCAACCACGTCCCCGAGGCGCTGCACCGGATGACCGAGATCTACCTCGCGCTCGGCCTCACGGACGAGGCACGGAAGACGGCATCGGTGCTCGGCTACAACTTCCCCGGCAGCGAATGGTACCAGGACAGCTACGCCCTGCTGGTCGAGGGTGCGGAGCCCGCCCCCGTGCAGCGCGGCTTCATGGAGCGCACCTGGGACAGCGTGTCCTCGATCTTCTGATCGCATGCTGCAGTCGCTGTCGATCCGCGACGTGGTGCTGATCGAGCGGCTGGACCTTGCCTTCGGCCCCGGCCTTGCCGCCCTGACCGGGGAGACCGGGGCGGGCAAGTCGATCCTGCTGGACAGCCTCGGCCTCGCGCTCGGCGCGCGGGCGGAGGCGGGGCTGGTCCGCGCGGGCGCGGGCCAGGCCATCGTCGTGGCGGGCTTCGCGCCGGATGCCGCGCATCCCGCCTACGCGACCCTGGCTGAGCACGGCATCGCCGCCGAGGGCGAGATCGTGCTGCGCCGCGTGGTCGGCGCGGACGGCAAGTCCCGCGCCTTCGTCAACGACGAGCCGGTGGGCGTGGCCCTGCTGCGCCGCGTCGGCGCGACGCTGGTGGAGGTGCAGGGACAGCACGATCAGGTCGGCCTCGCCGATGCCTCCACCCACGCCGCGCTGCTCGATGCGTTCGGCGTGCCCGCGGCGGTGCGCACGCGCGTCGCCGCGGCGCACGCCACGCTGCGGCAGACCGTGACCGAGCTGGAGCAGGCGCGGGAGGCGATCGCGGCGGCGGCGCGGGAGGAGGAATGGCTGCGCCACGCCGTGGACGAGCTTGCCACGCTCGCCCCGGAGGAGGGCGAGGAGGACGCGCTCGCCGCCGAACGCCAGCGCATGCAGCAGGGCGAGCGCCGCGCCGAGGCGGTGGCCGCGGCGCTGGCCGAACTCACCCCGCGCGACCGCCGCAGCGCCTCGCCCGCGCAGGGCCTGCGCGCGGCGGCCCGTGCGCTGCAACGCCTGCCCGGCCCGCAGGACGAGGCCGCCCCCGCGCTCGCCGCCATCGAACGCGCCGAGGAAGCGGTCGCCGAGGCGGAGACGCTGCTTCAGCGCCTCGCCAACGATGCCGAGACCGATCCGCGCCGGCTGGAACAGACCGAGGAGCGGCTGTTTGCCCTGCGCGCCGCCGCGCGCAAGCACGCGGTGGCCGTGGTGGAACTGCCCGGCCTGCTGGCCTCCCTGCGCGAACGGCTCGCGGCGCTGGATGCCGGGGTGGACCGGATCGAGGCGCTGACCCGCCGTGCCGCGGAAGCCCGCGCAACCTATGCCGAGGCGGCGCGCGAACTGTCCGCCGCCCGCCGCGCGGCGGCCGCGAAGCTGGACAAGGCGGTGGCGAAGGAACTTGCCCCGCTGCGTCTCGACAAGGCCGTGTTCACCACCGAGATCGCCGCGCTGCCCGAAACCTCCTGGGGCGCACACGGGGCGGACGCGGTGCAGTTCCTCGTCGCGACCAACCCCGGCCAGCCGGCGGGGCCGCTGGGCCGCATCGCCTCGGGCGGCGAGCTGTCGCGGCTGATGCTGGCGCTGAAGGTGGTGCTGGCGCGCGGCTCCCCGGTGCCGACGCTGGTGTTCGACGAGGTGGACAGCGGCATTGGCGGTGCGACCGCGGCGGCGGTGGGCGAACGGCTCGCGCGCGTGGCCGACCGGTTGCAGGTGCTGGTGGTGACGCATTCGCCGCAGGTCGCCGCGCGTGCCGCGGTGCATTTCCGCGTCAGCAAGGCGGCCGCGAAGGGCAGCACCGCGACGCGGGTGGAGCGGCTGGAGGAAGCGGCGCGGCGGGAGGAGATCGCGCGCATGCTGGCCGGCGAGACGGTCACCGACGCCGCGCGCGCCGCCGCCGACAGCCTGCTCGCGGCCGCGCCGTGAGCGCGTGGGCGATCGGCCCGGCGCGGGAGGATGAGGCGGGGCAGGTGGCCGAGCTGATCAACGCCATCAACAGCATCGGCCCGTCCACGAAGCCGGTGGCGATGACGGCGGAGATCGTGCGCCGCGATCTGCTCGGCGAACGGCCGAGGGCGCGGCTGCTGGTCGCCCGTGAGGGCGCGGGAGATCCAGCCCGCCAGGGCGCGGGAGAACCAGTCCGCGAGGGCGCGCGGCTGCTGGGCTTCGCGACGGCGGGCACGATCTATGACGCGGAGCGCGCGGCGGAGGCATTCATGCTGCTGGACCTCTATGTCCGCCCGGAAGCGCGGCGGCGCGGCATCGCGCGTGCGCTGATGGCGGCGCTGGCGGCCGAGGCGGCCGCGCGGGAAGCTGGTTGCATCTGGTGGGGCGTCGATGACGGCGACGATGAAGCGATGGAATTCTACCGCGCCATCGGCGCCGCATCCGAAGGCGGCTTCACCGGCATGATCCTGGCCGGGCCCTCTCTCGCTGCACTGGCACGGGCAGCATGAGCACGCCGCGCGAGATACAGGTCGAGGCGCTGGACGAGGCGCAGGCGCAGGAAGAACTCGCCGCGCTGGCGCGCGAGATCGCGCATCACGACGCGCTTTATCACGGCAAGGACGCGCCGGAGATCAGCGACGCCGACTACGACGCGCTGGTCCTCCGCAACCGCGCGATCGAGGCGCGCTTCCCCGAGCTGATCCGCAGCGACAGCCCCTCCCGCCGCGTCGGCGCGGCCATCGCAGAGGGGTTCGCGAAGTCGCGGCATGGCGAGCCCATGCTCTCGCTCAACAACGTCTTCTCGGACGGGGAATTCGCCGAGTTCTGCGCCTCCATCCGCCGCTTCCTCGGCCTGAAGGCGGAAGAACCGCTGCCGTTCGTCGCGGAGCCGAAGATCGACGGGCTTTCCATCAACCTGCTCTACGAGAACGGCGCCTTCGTGAAAGGCGCCACGCGCGGCGATGGCACCGAGGGCGAGGACGTCACCCGCAACCTGCTGACGCTGCCGCCGGAGGTGCTGCCACGGCATCTGCATGCGCCTTTCCCCGCGCGCATCGAGATCCGCGGGGAGGTGTTCATGGAGAAGGACGCCTTCCTCGCCTTCCGCGCCATGCAGGCGGCCGCGCTCGAGGAGCGGGAGGCGCGTCGCGGGCGCGGGGAGAAGCTCGGCGATGCCGTCGTCGTTCCCGCCAATCCGCGCAACGCGGCGGCGGGATCGGTGCGGCAGCTCGATCCGCGCATCACCGCATCGCGCCCGCTCAAGCTGTTCGCCTACGCGATGGGGGCCGCGAGCGAGGTGCCGGCGGACACGCATCATGGCTTCCTCGACCGGTTGCAGCACTGGGGCTTCCAGGTGAACCCGCTGTCGCGACGGCTCGACAGCGAGGGCGAGGCCGCGGCGTTTCAGGCCAGCATGGGCGAGCAGCGCGCGACGCTGCGCTATGACATCGATGGCGTCGTCTACAAGCTCGACAGGATGGACTGGCAGCGCCGCCTCGGCTTCGTGGGGCGCGCGCCGCGCTGGGCCACGGCGTGGAAGTTCCCCGCCGAACAGGCGACCACCGTGCTGGAGGCGATCGAGATCCAGGTCGGCCGCACCGGCGCGCTGACGCCGCGGGCGGTGATGCTGCCGGTGACGGTCGGCGGGGTCGTGGTGCGCCATGCCACGCTGCACAACGAGGACGAGATCGCGCGCAAGGACGTGCGCATCGGCGACACCGTCCTGCTGCAGCGCGCGGGCGACGTCATCCCGCAGATCCTCGGCGTGGTGCTGGAGAAGCGCCCGGCTGGCGCGAAGCCGTTCGTCTTCCCGACGACGTGCCCGATCTGCGGCAGCCACGCGATCCGCGACGGGGAGGACGTGGTGCGCCGCTGCACCGGCGGGCTGACCTGCCCCGCGCAGACGGTCGAGCGCCTGAAGCACTTCGTCTCCCGACGCGCGATCGATATCGAAGGGCTGGGCGAGGAGAACATCCAGCTCCTGTTCGACCGGGAGCTGGTGAGAAGTCCCGCCGACATCTACCGCCTGCACGAGCACCGCGATGCGCTGCTCGCGCTGGAAGGCTGGGGCGAGCGCAAGGTCGGCAAGCTGCTCGACGCCATCGACGCGCGCCGCAGCGTGCCGCTGGAACGCTTCATCTTCGGCCTCGGCATCCGCCGGATCGGCGAGCAGAACGCGAAGCTGCTCGCGCGCCACTATCACCGGCTGGACGAGCTGCGCGCGAAGATGATCGCCGCGCATATCGTCGGATCCGAGGCGCGGGAGGAACTTGGTTCCATCCAGGGGATCGGGCCGGCCATCGCCGAGGAACTGGTCGAGTTCTTTGCCGAGCCGCGCAATCTCGCCACGCTCGATGCGCTCGCCGCCGGGATGACGGTGGAGGAAGCCGCGCGCACCGCGGAGGACACGCCGCTCGCCGGCAAGACCATCGTCTTCACCGGCACGCTGGAGACGATGACCCGCGCCGAGGCCGAGGCGCGGGCCGAGGCGATGGGGGCCAAGGTCACCAAGAGCGTGTCGAAGAAGACCGATTACGTCGTCGTCGGCGCCGATGCCGGATCGAAGGCGACCAAGGCGGCGGAAGCCGGTGTCACGATGCTGACCGAGGTGCAATGGCGCGAGATCGCGGGCTTCGACGCGCAAGGTTGATGCCGCATCCCGCCGGGCGCAGGATGCGACCTGTTCGCAATGGGGCCGCCGATGTTCATCGCCATGAATCGCTTCAAGGTTCTGCCTGACGCCACCGCCGCGTTCGAGGAGGTGTGGACGAGCCGGGACTCGCATCTGCACACCATGCCCGGCTTCGTGGAGTTCCACCTGCTGCGCGGCCCGGCGAAGGAGGATCACGTGCTGTATTCCTCCCACACGGTCTGGAGCAGCCGGGCGGATTTCGAGGCCTGGACGAAGTCGGAAGCCTTCCGCATCGCCCATGCCGGGGCGGGCCAGCGCAAGCCGATGTATCTCGGCCATCCGGAGTTCGAGGGCTTCGAGGTCATCCAGACCGTCGGCCGGGCGCAAGCTGCGGAATAGCAACACGCATGGGGGCGGCTTCCGGGCCGAACGCTCCCGGCGCCTGCGTGCGGCGGGCCTGTCCGGCGGCCACGTGCGATGCGCCTTCTGGCAGCAGGGACTGGCGCTGGTGGGCGAGGAGGACGGGCGGCTGCACATCCCGCTCGTGGAGATCGCGCGGCTGCGGCTGGGCTGCCGGCAGAGCCCGTTCGGGCCCCAGTACGAGGCGCGCGTGTGGTGCGGGGACGATCCCAGCCCGCTGGTGCTGCGCCCGCTCGGCGCAAGCGACCATGCCGCCTATGCGCACGTGATGCGCGCCATTGCCTGGGCCGTGGCGCGCGAGCGCGGAACGGACCGCGTGCAGGCGGGGCTGACGGCGGGCGAGGCGCTGTTCGGGCCGCTGATGATCGTCCCGGCCGCCGCCGCGCTGGTCTGGGTGGTGCTGTTCGTGGCCGAGGGCATCGCCTGGCCCCTGCGGCTGCTGATCCCGCTGCCGGCGATCCTGCTCTGCGCGCTGCTGATCAGCCGCGCCAACCGGCGCCAGTATCCGCGCACCGTCCGCAGCGCCGCCCATCTCGACCAGCAACTGCCGCAAGGACGCAACTGACGTGCTCTGCCTGCACTCCCCCATCCAGCACCTGCACCGCCCCGGCCGCATCATGCGGCGCAACGAGTTCGTGCAGGCGCGCGACGTGCCCGAGCGGGGCGAGGCGCTGCTCGCCGCCGTGCGCGCCGACGGGCATGAGATCGCGGAGGCGGCGGATCATGGCCTCGATCCGATCGCGGCGATCCACACGCCCGAGTATCTCGATTTCCTGCGCACCGCGTTCGACGCGGCCGGCGGCAGCGAGGACGTCTACGCCACGGTGTTCCCGGTGCGGAACATGGGCGCGAGCTATCCGGCGCATGTCGCGGGCCGCGCCGGGTGGCACATGCACGACCTGATGGCGCCGGTCGGCCGGCACACCTGGCAGGCGTCGGTGGCGGCGGCGAACCTCGCGGTGGACGCGGCGGAGCGCGTGCTGGCCGGTGCGCGGGTGGTCTATGCGCTGTGCCGCCCGTCGGGTCATCACGCCTTCGCGGACATGGGCGGCGGGTCGACCTATCTGAACAACGCCGCCATCGCCGCGCAGGTGCTGCGGCGCGGGCATGCGCGCGTGGCGCTGATCGACATCGACACGCATCACGGCAACGGCACGCAGGGCATCTTCTACGACCGCGGCGACGTGTTCTTCGCGTCCCTGCACCGCGATCCGGTGGATGCGCATCCGTACTTCACCGGCCATGCGCACGAGACCGGCGCCGGCGCGGGGGAGGGGTTCAACCTGAACCTGCCGCTGCCGGCGGCGACCGATGATGACGCGTATCTTGCGGCGCTGGAGACGGCCTGCGCGCGCATCGCCGCCTTCCGCCCGGGCGCGCTGGTGGTCTCGCTGGGCTTCGATGCGCATGCGGAGGACCCGTCCGACCACATGGCGCTGACCTATGACGGTTTCGCCCGCATCGGCGCGCGGCTTGCGGCGCTCGGCTTGCCGACCGTGCTGGTGCAGGAAGGCGGCTACAACGTCGCCGGCATCGGCCGCTGCCTGTCGCGCTTCCTCGCGGGATTCGAGTCCGCCCTATAGCGGCGCGCAGGCGTCCCGCAGCCAGGCGCGCACGTCATCCGGCAGGCCGGCGCCGACCTCGCGCACCACGCGCGAGTGATACGCGTCGATCCACGCGCGCTCCGCCGTGGTGAGCAGGCCGACATCGATCAGCCGGCGGTCCCAGGGCGCCAGCGTCAGCGTCTCGAACCGGTAGAAGGCGCGGCCGTTCTCGCCGTCCTCCGCCTGCTGCACCAGCAGCAGGTTCTCCAGCCGGATGCCGTAGGCGCCGGGGAGGTAGTAGCCGGGCTCGTTGGACATGATCATCCCCGGCGCCAGAGGTATCGGCTTGCCGGCGCGCGAGATGCGAGCAGGGCCTTCGTGCACGGACAGGTACGAGCCCACGCCGTGGCCGGTACCGTGGTCGAAATCGAGCCCGACCTCCCACAGCGCCGCGCGGGCGAGCGTGTCGATGTGCTGGCCCGCCACCCCTTTGGGAAAGCGCAGGACGGACAGCGCGATATTGCCCTTCAACACCCGCGTGAAGCGCGCGCGGAGTTCGGCGGGCGGCGTGCCCGGCCCGGTCCAGACCGTGCGGGTGACGTCCGTGGTGCCGTCGATGTACTGCGCGCCGGAATCGCAGAGATAGACCTCGTCGGCGCGGATCGGCCGGTCGCTTTCGGGCGTGACACGGTAGTGGATGATGGCGCCGTTCTCGCCGGCGCCGGAGATTGCGGGGAAGCTCTCGCCGCGGAAATCCGCGGCCTCGGCGCGCAGCGCGATGAGCTTCGCGACGGCGGACATCTCCGTCTCGCGCCCGGCCGCGCTGTCCAGCCAGTGCAGGAAGCGGCAGACGGCGACCGCGTCGCGCGCATGGGC
Source organism: Rhodovastum atsumiense (assembly GCA_037190665.1). Taxonomy (GTDB): domain Bacteria; phylum Pseudomonadota; class Alphaproteobacteria; order Acetobacterales; family Acetobacteraceae; genus JBBCJT01. The sequence goes on from JBBCJT010000241.1 coordinate 10,545, forward strand.
GGCGCGTGCGCCCTGCTGCTCGGTGTCGTTCTTGCAGGCGCGGGGCAGGGCGCAGGGATCGGGCCCTTCCGCCACCGTCGCACCGGCCGCCTTCAGCCGCTGCGCGAACCAGGCGGGCGAGCCCGCCGCGTCCACGCGCACCGTCCGCCCGTTGAGCGCATCGAGCGCGGCGCCGAGCTGGTCGCGCGGGCGCATGGACACCGCGTTGCCGAGATGGGCGCGCAGCTCCGCGTCAAACTTCGCCGGGTCGGCGATCAGATCGACATGCCCGTCCGCGTGGGCGATGCCGAAGCCGAGCACGAAGGGCGTGTACTGCACGTCATCGCCGCGGATGTTGAGCAGCCAGCAGATCGACGCCGGATCGGTCAGCACCGCCGCGTCCTGCCCGGAATCGCGCAGGTCGGCGGCGATCGCGGCGCGCTTCTCCGCCGCGTCCTTGCCGGCCTCCCGCAGCTTCTGGATGCGCGCGGGGGCGGCGGGCGGGGCGGGGCGGTCGGTCCAGACCGCATCGACCGGGTTGGTCTCCTGCGGCACCAGCGTCACGCCCGCGCGGGCGAAGCTGGCGAGGCCGTCCTCGCTGTGCAGCAGCGGGTCGTAGCCGATGCGCGCGCCCGGTGCGTTCGCCTTCAGCCAGGCGGGCGGCGGGTCATCGGTGATGTGGGCGCGTGCCCAGAGCGCCGGGTCGGTCTGCTGCGCGGCCTGCAGCACGTAGCGCCCGTCGCTGAACAGGACCGCCCGGTCGGCCAGCACCACCGCGAGCCCGGCCGAGCCGGTGAAGCCGCTGATCCAGGCGAGCCGTTCCGCGCAGGCGGGGACGTATTCGCCCAGATGCTCGTCGGCGCGCGGAATGAGCACGCCATCGAGCCCCCGACGCGCCAGTTCGCCACGGAGTGCGGCCAGCCGATCTGCGGATGTGGTCACGCGACGGATATCTCCCGGTCAGCGCAGGTAAATAGAAAATGCATAGCTATCGCCGGCATGATGCGCACGACGCATGGCAGGCGCTTGGGCTTTGCGCGGGCATTTTGCTGCACCTGCGAGCATATTTCTTCTTGACAGGCCGGTGCCGCCGCGCATCCGCACGGTGGCTGAGCCGGTGATGTCTGAAGGAATATGATGATGGACGCCCGCCTCACCCAGCAGGAACTCGGCTTTCTGCTGCCCGCCAACCAGCCCCGCGGCATGCAGGAAGCGGAGGCGCTCCGCCTTTCCGCCGTCAGCGCCCGCGACGCGGCGGTCGGCCGCTTCTTCAAGCGCGCGCTGAACCGCGCTTGGAGCGGGCTGAAGGCACTGGCGACGATGCCGCGCCGGATGGCCGTGTATGACGAGCTTTCGGCGCTGACCGACCGCGAACTGGCCGATATCGGCATGAGGCGTGGTGACATCCGCTACGTCTTCGACGAGGCCTTCGTGGCCGGCACCGAGCGCACCCGCACCGTGCGCCCGCTCGTTGCCGCGAACAGCAACGACGGCCGGACTGCCGCCGCCGCCTGAACCCGGCGCCGCGCTGAACGGATCAACGGGGCAGTCCGCAAGGGCTGCCCCGTTTTCGTTGAGACGCCTCACCGGCGCAGCACCAGCGTGGTCCACGCACCCTGCCGGTGCGCGCGCAGCAGCCGCAGCCCGACGCGGCGATGCGCGGCGAGCACCATGCGCGCCTGGGTAGCGAGCAGCCCGGCCAGGATCGCGTGCCCGCCCGGGGCCAGATGCGTGGCGAGATCGCGCGCCATCAGGCACAGCGGCCGGGCGAGGATGTTGGCGAACACCAGATCGTAGGGCGCGGCGCGGCGGACCCGTGCATCCTCCCAGCCGTCGGCGCGGATGGCGCGCAGCAGCGGCGCGATGCCGTTGCGCGCCGCGTTCTCCCGCGTGGTGCGCACCGACCATGGTTCGATATCGGTGGCCAGCACCCGCCGGTGCAGCAGCTTCGCCGCCGCCATCGCCAGCACGCCCGAGCCGGTGCCCATGTCGAGGATGCGACGGGGGTGCATATGGGCGATGCGCTCGAACGCGACGAGGCAGCCGCGCGTGGACCCGTGTTCGCCCGACCCGAAGGCGACCCCGGCATCGAGCAGCAGGGTGATGCGCCCCGGCGTGGGCGGGTCTTCCACATGCGTGCCCCGCAGCGCGATGCGCTGACCGACGAGCTGTTCGGGGAAGGCCGCGCGGGTACGGGCGAGCCAGCCCTCGGCCGGCACGTCGGCGCGATGCAGGGGCGGGGTCAGCCCGGTGACGGCGGCCGCCAGCGCCATGGCGGCGGCCAGCTCCGCTTCCTTCTCGCCCACGGCCTTCACGCCGGAGACGCGCCAGTTGTCCGTCGGCTCGTCGCGGAAGAAGTCGATCGTGCCGCAGGCCGCCGCGATCGCCGCCTCCCACGCTTCCAGCGCGTCCTCCGGCACCTCGACCGAAATCGTCTCCAGCCGCGTGGCGTGGCGGGTCATGCGCGTTCCACGAAGCGGTCGAGCACGCGCTTATGCCCTGCCTTGTCGAAGGCGATGTCGAGTTTGTCGTCGTTCACGGCGGACACCACGCCATAGCCGAACTTCTGGTGGAACACGCGCGTGCCCACCGCGATCGCATCCGCGCGCGCCGGCCGCGCCGGCTGTTCCCATGCCTCGATCACCTTCGGACGGCGCGCGGCGAGCGGGAACTGGCCGGTGAAGACGGAGGGCGCGTTCAGCCAGCCCGCGCGGTCCATCGCCGCGTTGCCGCTGCGCTCGACATGCGCCTCGGGCAGTTCCTCGATGAAGCGCGACGGGATGGAGGATTGCCAGTTGGCGTAGATGCGCCGGTTCGCGGCGTAGCTGACGATGGCGCGCTTGCGCGCACGGGTGAGGCCGACATAGGCGAGGCGGCGTTCCTCCTCCAGCGACTTCGCGCCGCCTTCGTCCAGCGAACGCTGGCTGGGGAACAGCCCTTCCTCCCAACCCGGGAGGAACACGGTGTCGAACTCCAGCCCCTTCGCGCCGTGCATCGTCATCAGCGAGATGCGGTCGCCCTCCGCGCTCTCGTCGTTCTCCATCACCAGCGCGACGTGATCGAGGAAGCCGCCGAGGCTTTCGAAATCGGCGAGCGCGCGCACCAGCTCCTTGAGGTTGTCGAGCCGTCCGGGCGCTTCCGGCGAACGATCCTGCTTCCACATCTCGGTGTAGCCGCTCTCGTCGAGCAGGGCGGCGACGGTGACGACATGCCCGTCGCGCGGCAGCGCCTCCCGCCAGCGGGCGAAGTCGCGCAGCAGCGCGCCCACCGCTTCCTTCACGCGGCCCTTCAGCCCGCCATCCGCGATCATACGCGCCGCCGCCTCGGTCAGCGGCACGTCGTCGGCGCGGGCGCGCGCATGCAGCGAGCGCATCGCCGCCTCCCCCACGCCGCGGCGCGGGACGTTGACGATGCGCTCGAAGGCGAGGTCGTCCGCCGGCTGGTGCAGCACGCGCATGTAGGCCATCGCGTCGCGGATCTCGGCGCGTTCGTAGAACTTCGCGCCGCCCACGATGCGGTAGGGGATGCCGAGCTGGATCAGCCGCTCCTCGAAGGCGCGGGTCTGGAAGCCGGCGCGGACCAGGATCGCCATCTCGCCGAGCGCGTGGCCCTCGCGCTGGAGCTGCTCGATCCGCTCGCCGACCATGCGCGCCTCCTCGTCGCTGTCCCACAGCGAGACGACGAGGACCTTCTCGCCTTCCTGCGCATCCTCGCGCCCGGTGCGCAGCGTCTTGCCCAGCCGGCCCTCGTTGTGCGCGATCAGGCCGGAGGCGGCGGCGAGGATGGGCGCGGTGGAGCGGTAGTTGGATTCGAGGCGGACGATGCGCGCGCCGGGGAAGTCCTTCTCGAAGCGGAGGATGTTCTCCACCTCCGCCCCGCGCCAGGAATAGATCGACTGGTCGTCGTCGCCGACGCAGCAGATGTTGCGGTGCCCCTGTGCGAGCAGCCGCAGCCACAGATACTGGACGAGGTTCGTGTCCTGGTACTCGTCCACCAGGATGTAGCGGAAGGCGCGGTGGTACTGCGCGAGCACGTCGGGCTCGGTGCGGAGAATCTCGGTGACGTGCAGCAGCAGGTCGCCGAAATCCGCCGCGTTCAGCGCGATCAGCCGCGACTGGTAGTCGGCGTACAGCGCGCGCGCCTGCCCGCCCGCGAAGTCGCTGTCCTCGCCGGCGGTGACGCGCGCGGGGGTCAGGCCGCGGTCCTTCCACCGCTGGATCACGCCCATCAGCGCCGGCGGCGGCCAGCGTTTCGCGTCGATCCCGGCGGCCTCCATCACCTGCTTGAGCAGCCGCATCTGGTCGTCGGTGTCGAGGATGGTGAAGTTCGACTTCAGCCCGACATACTCGGCGTGCCGGCGCAGCATGCGCGCGCAGAGCGCGTGGAACGTGCCGAGCCACAACCCTTCGACCGGCCGGCCGATGATGGCGGCCACGCGCTCCTTCATCTCGCGCGCGGCCTTGTTGGTGAAGGTCACCGCCAGCACCTGGCCCGGCCCGGCGCGGCCGGTCATCAGGATGTGAGCGAAGCGCGTGGTCAGCACGCGCGTCTTGCCGGTGCCCGCGCCCGCGAGCACCAGCAGCGGCCCGTCCACGGTTTCGACCGCTTCGCGCTGTTCGGCGTTGAGGCGGTCGAGGTAGCTCATCGGCACTGGCCGAAGGATGCCGTGCCGCAGATGCGGGTGCCGTCCGTCCAGCGCGCGCCGTCGAGCCGCGCGGAGGTGAGGTCGGCGCCGGACAGGTCGGCCCCGGTCAGGTCCGCCTCGCGCAGGTTGGCGCCGAACAGCGTCGCGCGGCGCAGGTCGGCGCGGATCAGCGTCGCCCCCGACAGGTTCGCCCGCGTCATGTCCGCGCTCAGCAGCGTCGCCTCGGTCAGGTCCGCCTTGGACAGGTCCGCGGACACGAAGCGCGCGTCGGTCGCCTCCACCTTGGCGAGCTTCGCGCCGGACAGGTCGCCGCGCCGGAAGCTCGAATCCCGCAGCACCGCGCCTGTCAGGTCGGCGCCGCGCAGGTTCGCCTGATCCAGCAGGCAGCGTCGCCAGACGACATTTGGTCCCGCCCCGTCGGTGCAGGCCGCGTTGGCCTGAAAGGCCAGGAGGAGAATCGCCAGGGCGGGTAGCGCGCGCATGGCCGAGCATATAGAACGCCTCGCGAACCCGTCCAAACGTGCCCGTGCTCCGTTTCCTCGAATGGTCCGCCGCGCGCGGCTCGCTGCTGCTGGCGGTGGGTGTGTTCGGTGGCGTTCTGATCCCGCCGCTGGCCGCTGCCTTCAACGGCGTGATCGCGCCCTGTGTCGTCGCGCTGATGACACTGGTGCTGCTGCGCGTGGACATCGCCGCCGCCTTCGCCCATCTGCGCCGGCCGGTCCGGCTCGCTGGGGTGGTGGCCTTCATGCTGCTGGTCTGCCCGGTGCTGACCGCCGGCGTGGTACATCTGGCGGGGCTGGAGGCGGGGATCGCCGCCGGGGTGGTGATCTTCGCCACCGGCTGCGCGGCCACCTCCTCGCCCGCCTTCGCGCGGCTGGTGGGGCTCGATGCGGAGCTGTCGCTGCTCGCCACGCTCGCCGGCACGCTGGTGGTGCCGCTGACCGCGCCCCCGATCGCCTTCGCGCTGATGGGCGTGGACCTCGCGATCTCGCTGCCGGCCTTCATGGCCCGGCTGGTCGTCGTGGTCGGGCTGCCGCTCGCGCTCTCGCTCGCCATCCGCCGCATCGCGGGGCAGGAACGCCTCGCCCCGCTGGGCCGCGCGGTGGACGGGGCGACGGTGTGGCTGGTGGTGATCTACGGCTTCGGCGTGATGGACGGGCTGACGGCGCGGCTGTTCGCCGACCCGTTCTGGGTGATGGAAGCCCTGGTCGCGGCGTTCGCCGTGAATTTCGGCCTGAACGCGGCCACCGCGATCGCCTTCTGGTGGTGGCTCGGCCGGCGGGAGGCGCTGACCACGGGGCTGATGAGCGGCAACCGCAACATGGCCCTGTATCTGGCCGCGTTGCCGGCCGCAGCCGATCCGCGCGTGGCGCTGTTCTTCGCGCTCTGCCAGTTCCCGCTGTTCCTGAGCGTGTTCCTGCTGGCGCCGATCTACCGCCGCCTCGTTGGGCCGCCGGACCAGAGCTAGCGCCCGTGCCGTTTCCGGGTCGGCGGAAAATGCACTAGACGCGCCGGCGACCCAGGGAGAGACGCATGCCGACCGATTTGGAGATCGCGCGCGCGGCCAGGCTGCGCCCCATCGCCGAGATCGCCGCCAGGGCCGGCATTCCCGATGCCGCACTGCTCCCCTACGGCCGCTTCAAGGCCAAGATCGGTTTCGAGGCGCTGGACGGCGCCGCCGACCGACCGCGCGGCAAGCTGGTGCTGGTCACTGGCATCAGCCCCACGGCGGCGGGCGAGGGCAAGACCACCACCTCCGTCGGGCTCGCGGATGCGCTCAATGTATCCGGCACGCGCGCCATGCTGTGCCTGCGCGAGCCCTCGCTCGGCCCGTGCTTCGGCATGAAGGGCGGGGCGACCGGCGGCGGGCGGGCGCAGGTCGCGCCGATGGAGGAGATCAACCTCCATTTCACCGGCGATTTCCACGCCATCACCTCCGCAGCCAACCTGCTCGCGGCGATGCTGGACAACCACCTCTACTGGGGCAACGCGCTGGGCATCGACCCGCGCCGCATCTCCTGGCGGCGGTCGATGGACATGAACGACCGGGCGCTGCGCCAGATCGTCAACGGGCTCGGCGGCGCGGTCAACGGCAGCCCGCGCGAGGACGGGTTCGACATCACGGTGGCCTCCGAGGTGATGGCGATCTTCTGCCTCGCCCGCAATCTGGAGGATCTGCAGCAGCGGCTGGGCCGCATCGTGGTGGCCACGCGCCGCGACGGCAGCTTCGTCACCGCCCGCGACCTGAAGGCGGATGGCGCGATGGCGGTGCTGCTGCGGGAGGCGCTGCAACCCAACCTTGTGCAGACGCTGGAAGGCTCGCCCGCGCTGGTACATGGCGGGCCGTTCGCCAACATCGCCCATGGCTGCAACTCGCTGATCGCGACACGGCTCGGCCTGTCGCTCGCGGACGTGGTTGTGACCGAGGCCGGGTTCGGCGCCGATCTGGGCGCGGAGAAGTTCTGCGACATCAAGTGCCGCATCGGCGGCATCGCGCCGGATTGCGCGGTGATCGTCGCCACCGCGCGCGCGCTGAAGATGCATGGCGGCGTGGCCAGGGCCGATCTGGGCCGCGAGGACGTCGAGGCGGTGGAGCGCGGTGCGGCGAACCTCGAACGCCATGTCGAGAACATGGCGCTGTTCGGCCTGCCCGTCGTCGTGGCGCTGAACCGCTTCACCACCGACACCGATGCCGAGATCGCCTGCGTGCAGGCGCGGATGCGCGCACTCGGCGTCGAGGCGATCCCGTGCACGCATTGGGGCGATGGCGCGTCCGGCGCGGTGGCGCTGGCGGATGCGGTGCGGCGGCAGCTCGCGGCCGGGCAGGCGCGGTTCGCGCCGCTCTATCCGGACGAGACGACACTCGCGCAGAAGATCCGCACCGTGGCGCGCCGCATCTACCGCGCCGCCGACATCTCGCTGCCCGCCGCCGTCGATCGCCGGCTCGCCGACTGGCAGAAGGCCGGGTTCGGCCATCTGCCGGTCTGCATCGCCAAGACGCAGTACAGCTTCAGCAGCGACCCCACCGTGCTGGGCGCGCCGGAAGGCCATGTCCTGCCGGTGCGCGAGGTGCGGCTGATGGCGGGCGCGGGCTTCGTGACCGCGATCGCGGGCGACATCATGACCATGCCCGGCCTGCCGCGCGTGCCGGCCGCGGAGACGATCCGCCTCGATGCGGCGGGGCAGATCGAGGGACTGTCCTGATACCGGCCATCGCTGGTGTCAGGTCCATGCTTGCCCTCGCGCGCCGGGGGCAGGCCGGGGTTCAAACCGGCCCGCCCTTGGTCTAGAGCGCGAGGGGCACAGGCACGGTGAGGGCGTTTTCATGAAGATCACCTGGTTCGGACATTCCGCGTTCCGTCTGGAATTCGGCAGCGCGGTGGTGCTGATCGACCCGTTCCTCAGCGGCAATCCCTCCTTCAAGGGCGATGCCGTGGCGGCGTCCGCCGGGGCGACGCATGTCGTGCTGACGCACGGCCATGGCGACCATGTCGGCGACACCGTCGCGATCGTCGAGCGCACGGGCGCCAAGCTGGTCGCGACCTTCGAGCTCTGCCAGTACCTCGCAGGCAAGGGCGTGAAGGCGACCGATCCGATGAACACGGGCGGCACCACGGATCAGGGCGAGTTCACCGTATCGCTGACCATCGCCTTCCATTCGTCGTCGGAGGCGGACGCGAACGGGGTGATCCAGACGCTCGGCCTGCCGAACGGCGTGGTCATCACGCCGAAATCGGCCTCCGAGCCGACGGTCTACCACCTGGGCGACACCGACATCTTCTCGGACATGGG
>JBBCJT010000242.1:0-7834 GCA_037190665.1 Rhodovastum atsumiense
TCCCCGCGTTGTCGCCAACGCTGCCACGTGATACGCCGCCCGATCAATGCACCACGACGGCCGGAACGGCCGCGCAACCGGGGAGGAACCGGCGCATGATGCAACGTCGTCTTCCGATGCGGCACGCGCGGCGCGGCAGAACCACGGACAGCGCATGAACGAGCAGACCCGCCGGAAACTCGCCACCATCTCCACCGCGACGCTGACCACCGTGCTGTTCAAGCGCGGCTTCCGCAACGTGTTCCTGCAGGGGCCGCGGCCGCTGAACCCGGAGGCGCCGCGCATGGTGGGCCCCGCCTACACGCTGCGCACCATCCCGGCGCGCGAGGACCTCGACATGCTGGAGGCGTTCAAGGACCCGTCGCACCCGCAGCGCAAGGGCGTGGAGGAATGCCCCGAAGGCGCGGTGTTCGTGATCGACAGCCGCGGCGATGCGAACGCGGCGAGTGCGGGCGGCATCCTGGTCACGCGGCTGATGCGCCGCGGCGTGGCGGGCGTGGTCACCGATGGCGGCTTCCGCGACAGCCCGGAGATCGCGCTTCTGCCCTATCCCGCCTATCACGTGCGCCCGTCCGCGCCGACCAACCTGATCCGCCACCACTGCGTCGACCTGAACCTGCCGATCGCCTGCGGTGGCGTCGGCATCTTCCCCGGTGACATCATGGTGGGCGATGGCGAGGGCGTGGTCTGCATCCCGGCCCATCTGGCCGACGAGATCGCGGCCGAGGGCTTCGAGCAGACCGCGTACGAGGATTTCGTGCAGGAGCGCGTGGACGGCGGTGCGTCGCTGCGCGGGCTGTATCCGATGACGGACGAGTCCAACCGCCCGCTGTTCGAGGCGTGGCGCAAGAAGAACGGCCGCTGAAGCGGCTTCCGTCCGGCCGGGCCGTGCCGATGGAGGGCCGGAACATCCCCTGATACCCGCTTCGCCCGCGCCCCGGCCTTCTCCGAGGGCAATGGGGAAAGGAGAAATCTCCCTCTCCCGCTCGCGGGAGAGGGCCGGGGTGAGGGCCGTGGCCCGCAGCGTTCCCTACGAGACCTTTCCACCGTCCTTCCGCGCATTTGTCCTGCATCAATGTCCTTCGATATCTTCGATCGTAGATAACGGCCGCTGACGCCGGAACCGGAGGAACCACTCACAGATTTGGCTGGAGGTCGACGCGACATTGAGGCTCGCGGGCGCCGATCTCGTACAGCAGGTGCGGTCTCACCGGGGCGGCGGAATTTTCAGGACTTTCATTCGAATGGGCACGCGGGCCTGTATCGGAGGCTCGATATCAGCATGGATAAGTCATTCTTCCGCCGCCCTGCCGTCCTGACGGCGGGGCGCGCGGATACAGGCATTCGCAAAGGCCTGCCGGGACCGGATGCCGGATCCGCCGGGCGCACGAGGAAATGTCTGCTGATGTGCACGACGGCGCTGATGCTGGGGGCGGGCGCACCGTCGGTCCGGGCGCAGGCGACGATCGATGGCGGACAGACGGTCACCGTTCCCGGCAGCCAGTCGAGCCCATGGGCCGTGGGCGGCACGCTTCTTGTCGGCAACACCGGGCAGGGCACGCTGACGATCGGCGCCGGAGGCGTGGTCACGCATACCATCGCGAGGGTGGCGAATGGCGCCGGTTCCATCGGCCTCGTGACCGTGGACGGGGCCGGTGCGGCCTGGACCGGCACCTCCGGACGGTTCATCGGCCAGGGCGGCGACGGCACGATGAACATCCTGAACGGCGGAATGGTCACGAACACCATGGGGTGGGTGGGATATTCCGCCGCTGCCGTCGGCGCTGCGACAGTCAGTGGTCACGGCTCGGTCTGGACCAACAGCCTGAACCTCTTTGTCGGCATGTTCGGTCGCGGCACGCTGACGATCGAGCAGGGCGGCACGGTCAACAGCGGCGGGGGGACTCTGGGCGACAGCTCCGGCGGCACCGGCGTCGTGATCGTGCGCGATGGAGGTTCCTGGTGGAACAACACCGGCGCCCTCACCCTCGGCCGCAACGGCCTCTCGGGCGAGATGCTCGTCGAGAACGGGGGCATGGTCACGAACAAGGCGGGCACGCTCGGGGAATCCGCCAGCGCCACGGGCCGGGTCACTGTGCAGGGCGCTGGCTCGGAGTGGGTCAACGACGGCGCCCTGAGGATCGGCGGCGACGGAACGGGTGTCCTGACCATCGCCGATGGTGGCCTCGTCGTGGCGACGGACGTCACGATCGCTAACTGGAACGGTTCTTCCGGCACGCTGAATATCGGTGCGGGCGCGAGCGAAGCCGCCGCCGCGCCCGGCGTCCTGGCCACGCTGGGCGTCGCCTTCGGCCGGGGCGACGGGCGCATCGTCTTCAACCATACGCATAACGCGTACGACTTCTCGATCCCGGTGAGCGGTCTCGGTACCGTGCAGACGCTGGCGGGCACCACGGTGTTCAGCGTCGGCGGCGCGATGAGCTATTCCGGCCAGACGCTGGTCGATGGCGGCGTGCTGAGCGCCGGTGCGGCCGATGCATTCAGCCCCGCCTCGGAGCATGTGGTCGGGCTCGCCGGCACGCTCGATCTGGCCGGCCACGCGCAGACCGTCGCCGGGCTGGTCAATGCCGGGCTGGTGCGGCTGAACGGAGCCTCCCCCGGCAACACGCTGACAGTGACCGGCAACTATGTCGGCAACGGCGGCACCATCGTGCTGAACACGGTGCTGGGTGGTGACAGCTCCCTCTCGGATCGCGTCGTCATTGACGGCGGTACCGCCTCGGGCAGCAGTCTGCTCGCCATCGTGAATGCCGGGGGACCCGGCGATCAGACCACCGCCAACGGCATCCTGGTCGTGCAGGCCGCCAACGGCGGCACCACCGCGCCGGGTACGTTTGCTCTCTCCGGCCGCGTGGCGGCAGGCGCTTACGATTACCATCTGTTCCGCGGGGGGCTGACCAACGATGTCGCCGAGAACTGGTACCTGCGCTCGACGCTGATCCCGGAACCGCCACAGCCTCCACCTCCCGAGCCGCCGGTTCCTCCGGGGCCGCCGGTCCCGCACGCTCCGCCTCCCGAGGCGATCCCGCTGTACCGTCCGGAGGTCGCGCTGTACGTGCCGGTGCCTGCGGTGGCGCGGCAGATGGGCCTTGCGATGCTGGGCACGCTGCACGAGCGCGTCGGCGAGGAGGAGAACATCCGCGACCTCGCCTCCTCCGGCTACTTCGCCAACGGGGCCTGGGTGCGCGCCTTCGGCCAGCGCATGTCCTCCCGCTGGGAAGGCACGGTCGACGCCCGCAGCGACGATGCCAACCTGGTCGGCATGCAGGCGGGCCTCGACCTGTTCCGCCGCCAGTCGGAGGACGGCCACCGCGACCATGCCGGGCTGTACCTGGCCTACAGCGACTACACCGGCCGCATCTCCGGCTTCTCCGAGGGGGACCACGGTGCCCGCGTCGGCCGGCTGGAGCTCGATGGCCCGGCGCTGGGCGTCTACTGGACCCATTTCGGTCCGGCCGGGTGGTATGTGGACGCCATCGCCCAGGTGAGCTGGTTCGACGCGAAGGCGATCTCGCTGTACGGGCCGCGGCTGTCCACCAGCGGCACCGGCTTCGTCGCTTCGCTGGAGGCGGGTTATCCGATCAGGCTGGCGGGCGGCTGGCAGATCGAACCGCAGGCGCAGGTGATCTACCAGAGCGTGTCGGTGGACGATGCGCAGGACGACTACTCGGCGGTGTCGTGGGACGGCGGCGATGCGGTGACGGGCCGGGTGGGGGCGCGGCTGCAGTACACCGGACGGGACGGAACGACGCTGTGGCAGCCCTACGGCAAGGTAAATCTGTGGCACGGGTTCTCGGGCACCGACCGGGCACGGTTCGACGATGACGGGGTCGACAGCCGCTTCGGCGGCACGGCGGTCGAGGTCGGCGGCGGTGTGACGGCGAAGATCGCGTCGATGACCAGCCTGTACGCGCATGTCGACCAGACGTGGCATCTCGGCGGTGGGCGCGAGCGGACCAACGTCACCCAGGGAGCGGTCGGCATCAGGGTCAACTGGTAGCAAGGCAACAGGCCATCCGGCGCGGCAACCGCGCCGGATGGCGAACCTGCCAGCGCCGGTGCTCGCGAAGCTGAACGCCGATTGCGTCGCCGCCCTGCGGCGGGCCGATGTGATCGAGAAGCATCGCGTGCTGGGGGCCGAGGTCACGCCCGGCTCGGCGGACGAGGCGCGCCAGCTCGTGGAACGCGAGATGCGCAAGTGGGGCGACGCGGCGCGGCAGGCGGGGATCCAGCCGCAATAGATGTCGTGACGATGGCGGCACGGATCGCCTAGGCTGCCGGCACGCTGCGGGAGCACCCCCATGCACGCCCGTGCCGCCGCCGATCATGCGCCGGGCCGCCCGATCCGTATCGGGCCGGCCGACGACGCCATGGAGCGCGAGGCGGATCGCGTCGCCGGGATGCTGACCGCCGGCCCCACGCCCAAGCCCGCCGGCTGCGCCTGCGACGATGGCGGCGGACCGTGCCCGGCCTGTGCCGCGCGGGCGCGGGAGGAGATGTTGCGACGCAGCCCGCTCGGTCCCGCGCCTTCCCGCGCGCCATCCGGCTTCGCGCCGCCCGCGCCGGGGGCGGGACGCCCGCTGCCCGCTTCGGTGCGGGCGAAGTTCGAACGCCAGCTCGGCGTCTATCTCTCGCCGTTGCGGCTCCATACCGGACCGCGGGCGGCGTCCGCCGCGGCGGCGGTCAGCGCGCGGGCCTTCGCGCTCGGCGACGACATCGTCTTCGGCGCACGCGCCCCCGCGCCGGAGACAGCGGAGGGCGAGAGGCTGCTCGCGCACGAGGTCGCACACACCTTGCAGCCCGGCGCGGGATCCACCGTGCGCCGCGTGCCTGACCTGACGGTGGTGGACACCCCGCCCGGCGCGGCGGCTGATACGTCCACGCTGTATTTCGACTATGCCAGCACCACGCTGGACGCCGCCGAGCAGGGCAAGATCACCGCCCTCGCCACGCCGTCGAGCCAGGACCTGACGCTGTTCGGCTATGCCAGCGAGGAAGGATCCGCCGCCGACCGCACCACGACCGCGACCGCCCGCATCGCGGAGGTGAGCCGGCGGCTGCGCAACGCCGGGCACGCCGCCGCGCGCACGCCATCGGTCGATATCTCGCGCGGCGAGGGCAACATCGACTACCGCTCCATGCGCGCCGTCGCCGTGGTGCCGACACCGAGCGGCGGCGGGCCCGCGGTCTCCCCGCTCGGCAGCGGCGTGTGCAACCCGGTGGAACCCTGCGGCACGGCGTTCTCCACCGCGCTGCCGGTCGCCATGTCCAAGCTCGTCACCGCGATCGCGATGATCGCGGCGAACACGCCGGCCGCCGCCGCGCAGCTCTCCACGCTGTTTCCGGGCACGCCCGCCGCGACGGTGATGACGGGGCTGTCGGGGCTCGCCGGACAGCTCGGCGTGATGACGGCCAATCATCAGTGCCACAACGCCTGCGACGCCGGCTGCTCGCGCCCCGCCTACATGAGCGGTTCCGGCGCGACGGCGATGATGACGCTGTGCCCCGGCTTCCTCAACGATCCCTCGATCGACGAACGCGCGCTGCTGCTGCTGCACGAGGGGCTGCACGCGGTGCCCGGGCTGACGACGGTGGACTTCGCCTATCGCCACAGCCGCTTCATCGACTTCATCCCCGCCGCGCAGGCGGTCACCAACACCGACAGCTACGTGCTGCTGATCCTGCGCCTGTCGGGCGGCGGCGGATCGGGCCCGCCGGTCGATCCGGTCGGCAGCCTGCCGGGCCCCGACCAGTTGCCGGCGCAACGGGCGCTCGCGTTCACGGAGCAGTGGCTGCTGAACGCCGAGTGGGACACGGTGAACCTGTACGAGAAGATCACCACCAATCGCGGCCGCGCGGGCGGCTGGCAGACGGCGGACGAGTACTACGCGACGGTGCAGCACGCGATCGCGGGCACGTTCGCCATGACCGATCCGGGCACCACCTCGCCCTTCGCCGCGCCGACGATGGACGATCAGGTCAAGGCCGCCGGCCTGCACGACCGCTACGAGCGCATGATGCGCGCGATCTGGATGATCCCGGTCACGGTGAACAGCACCGCCGCCGGCCCCGAAGCCTGGGCGGCCAATCTCGGCCCCGCGGTCACCGTGACGCCGGCCTTCTTCGCCCTCGGCGCGGCGGATCAGGTGCTGCGGCTGATCGAGCTGATGGCCGGCTCGCTGCCCACGCGCGACGTGCCGTCCTCGCGGCGGCGCGACTACGCGGTCGGCGCGCAGCAGATGTGGCTGAACGCGGGCCGCACGGGCCCCTGACCTTTACGGCCGCGTCCGCGCCGGGCAGCCTGCCGGCCATGCGAACGATCCAAGAGATGGCGGCTGCGCTCGACAGCGGTGCGACGACCGCGCGTGCACTGGTGGAGGCGGGCCTCGCGCGCATCGCCGATCCGAACGGGGAGGGCGCGCGCGCCTTCATCCGCGTCGATGCCGACCGCGCGCGCGCCACCGCCGATGCGATGGACGCGCTGCGCCGCGCCGGCCGCGCGCCCTCGCCCTATGCCGGCATCCCGACCGCCTTCAAGGACCTGACCGACATCGCCGGCGAGACCACCACCGCCGGGTCGAAGGTGCTGCAGGACGCACCGCCCGCGAAGGCGCATGCGCCGGTGGCCGCGCGGATGTTCACCGCCGGCTTCGTCAGCCTCGGCCGCACCAACATGGTGGAGTTCGCCTTCGGGGGCGTCGGCGCGAACCCGCATTACGGAACGCCTGCCGCACCCTGGGACCGTGCGAACGCGCCGCGCGTGCCGGGCGGGTCCTCCTCGGGCTCCGCGGTCGCGGTGGCGGACGGAATGGTGCCCGTCGCGCTCGGCACCGATACGGGCGGGTCGTGCCGCATCCCCGCCGCGTGCTGCAACGTGGTCGGCTACAAGCCCACCGCGCGGCGCGTGCCGCTGACGGGCGTGCTGCCGCTGTCGGGCAGCCTCGACAGTATCGGGCCGATCGGGGCCTCCGTCGCCGACTGCGCGATCGTGGATGCGGTCTATGCGGGCGAGACCCCGTCCGTCCCCGCCGCTGCGTCGCTGTCCGGCCTGCGCATCGGCCTGCCGCAATCGCTGGTGCTGGAGGGGACGGATGCGACGGTGGCGAAAGGGTTCGAGCGCGCCTGCACCGCGCTCGCCACCGCCGGCGCGCGGCTGACGGAGATCAGGCTCGCGGAGCTGAACGAGATCCCGGCGGCGAACGCCAAGGGCGGCTTCGCCGCGTCCGAGGCGGAGCACTGGCACCGCAAGCTGCTGGCCGAGAAGGGCGACGGCTACGACCCGCGCGTGCGCAGCCGGCTGGTGCTGGGCGCGGCGATGACGGCGGCTGACTACCTCGACGTGCTCGCCGCCCGCGCGCGACTGATCGCGGCGACCGATGCCGCGACGGCGGAATTCGACGTGCTCGCCCTGCCCACACTGGTGACGGTGCCTGCGACCATCGCGGAAGCCACGGCGAACGACGACAACTACCGCCGCATCAACATGCTGATGCTGCGCAACTCCAACTGGGTGAACTTCCTCGACCGCTGCGCCATCGCACTGCCCTGCGGCGAAGCCGGCGGGCCGCCGGTCAGCCTGATGCTGGTCGGCAAGCGGATGGACGATGCCCGCCTGTTCGCGATCGCTGCCGCCGTGGAGGCACTGTTCGCGGCGCGGTAAGAGGTGGGGCTCGGCCCCACGCCCCGGCAGGGCGCTGCCCTGCACCCGCAAGGGGCCACCGGCCCCTTGACCCGGGATTCCTCAAGAGGGCCTTCGGCCAAATCGGTCGTCTCACCCCACCCCCACAACAATCGTTGTGGGGGTGGGGTGAGA
>JBBCJT010000243.1:0-16492 GCA_037190665.1 Rhodovastum atsumiense
CCTCGATGATAATCGAGGGGGTGGGGGCAGATGACCGATTTGGCCGAAGGCCCTCTTGAGGGAGTCGCGGGTCCAGGGGGCCGTGCCCCCTGGTGGGGTGAAGGGGCAAAGCCCCTTCCGGGGTCCGGGGCGAAGCCCCGCTCCTACACCGCGTCCGTGGGCCGGATCGTGCCGACCTCGATGCCGTTCCAGTTGCGCAGCACCGACCGCGCGCGTTCCGCGAGCACAGGCTCCTCGCCGAGGAAGCGCGCCAGCACCGCCGCCATTGCCGCCTGCGAGGCACGCGACGTGCCGTCGTCGATCTTCAGCGCGATGCCGAACCCCTGTTCCGGCAGCGCCGCGCAATGCACCGCCTCCGCCCCGGTCTTGCAGAAGACGCGCGCGCCCAGCGCCGTCATCACGCTCGTATCGAAGCGGCCGGTGCCGGCGACGTTGAACGGATGCGCCGCCACCGCCTCGCGGATCCGCCGCGCCGCCGCCGCGCGCGCGGGCGGCAGGCCGACGCCCGTCCCCATGCGCGCGAAGCCCCGGGCCAGCGAGTCCAGCGGGATCGCGAAGGAGGGGATGGAGCAGCCGTCCACGCCGGCCTCCGCCGCGTCGAGCCGCTCGCCGGTGACAGCCGATACCGCGGCCGTCACTTCCCGCATCGCCGGATGGTCGGCGCGGATGTAGCCGGCCGGGTCCTTGTCCATCGCGCAGGCGAGGCAGACGAAGCCGGAATGCTTGCCGGAGCAGTTGTTGTGCAGCGGGGTGGGCGTGGCGCCCTGCCGTGCGAGCGCGCGGGCCGCGTCCTCCTGCGAGGGCCAGTGCGCGCCGCATTCCAGCGCCGCCTCCCCCCGCCCGGCCTTGGCGAGCATGCCCCGCGCCGTCGCCACATGCGCGGGTTCGCCACCATGGGACGCGCAGCACAGGGCGATCTCGGCCGGGGTCAGGCCGAACCGGTCCGCCCCGCCGCCTTCGACCAGCGGCAGCGCCTGCATCGACTTCACCGCCGAGCGCGGGAACACCGGCCGGCCGATATCGCCGATCGCAAGCACCGTCGCGCCATCGGCATCGACCACCGCCACCGCGCCGCGATGGCGGCTCTCCACGCGGCCGCCGCGCGTGACCTCGATCAGAACCGGATTGTCCATGCCGCCTTCCTACTGCGGACCGGCGGCTTCATCCAGATTGACCCGCCATCGGACGGACGGGCACACAGCGCGACGGAACCGGGAGCGGGCGGAGGTCTGCGCAATGGACGTGCGGGCCGTGTTGTGGGCGCTGGCGGCCGCCTTCTGCTTCAACCTGGAAACGGTGTTCGTGAAGCTGATGGGCGGCGCGGTCCCGGTCAGCACCATCGTGCTGGTCCGCGCGCTCGGGCAGGTGGCCTTCACGCTGCCGGCGCTGCACGGGCACGGGCTGTCGCTGCTGAAGACCAATCGCCTCAGCCTGCACCTGCTGCGCGGCGGGCTGTCGCTGGTGTCCTGGGCCGCCTACTACCTGTCGTTCCAGCATCTGGACCTGGCCAGCGCGACGGTCATCTCCTTCACCAGCGTGATGTTCGTGACCGCCCTCGCCGGCCCGGTGCTGGGGGAGATCGTGCGCTGGCGGCGCTGGTCGGCCACGCTGCTCGGCTTCGCGGGCGTGGTGATGGTGGCGCGGCCCGGCGCGGGCGACACGGCGGAGGCGTGGGTCTTCGCCTCCGCCCTGCTCTCCGCCGCGTGCGGGGCGGGGATCGTGTTGTCCACCAAGATGCTCGCGCGCAGCGAACGCACGCAGACGATCATGGTCTATATCGGCATCGTCACCACGCTCGGCGCGCTGCCCTTCGCCCTGCCCGCACTCGCCTGGCCGGGCTGGACGCAGGCGGGATGGCTGCTGGCGATGGCGATCTCCGGGCCGGCGGGGATGTTCCTGTGGATCACCGCGCTGCGGATGGCGGACGCTTCGGCGCTCGCGCCCGTGTCCTACACGCGGCTGATCTTCGCGCTGGCCGTCGGCTTCTTCGTGTTCCAGGAGATGCCGCATGCCTGGACGCTGGCCGGCGCGGCGGTGATCGTCATCAGCGCGCTCTACATCACCTACCGCGAGGCCAAGGTCGCGCATGCCAAGCCCGCGGCGCTGGCCGCGAAGCCGCCCTCGGGCAACGTGCCGCGGCCGGAGCGTTGAAGCGCCCGCGCAGCCCCCCTAGGGTGCCGCCGAACCGTCTACCAAGTGGGAAACGCCATGTCCGACTTCGCCATATCGCGCCGCGCGCTGCTCGCCACCGCCACGCTGCTCGGGGCCACCGCCGCGCAGGCCCAGACGCAGCTCACCCTCGGCCATCCCCTGCCGCTCGCCAGCCACTACGGCGCGGGCGCGGTGGCGTTCAAGGAAACGCTGGAGCGTGCGACCAACGGCCGCTACCGCGTCGTCATCCAGCGCAACGACAACGAGCGCGAGATGATCGAGAGCCTGCAGATCGGCACGCTCGATCTCTGCATCACCTCCACCGGCCCGGTCGGCAACTTCGTGCCGGAGGTGAAGGTCGTGGACGTGCCGTTCCTGTTCCGCGACTACGCGCATGCGCGCGGCGTGCTGGACAGCCCGATCGGCGCCGACCTGCTGGCGAAGTTCCCGCAGCGCAACCTGATCGCCTTCGCGTGGCTCGAGAACGGGTTCCGCAACCTCACCAACTCCCGCCGCGAGGTGACCGCGCCGGCCGATGTCCGCGGCCTGAAGATCCGCACCATGGAGAACCAGGTGCACATGCAGGCCTTCCGCGCGCTGGGCGCCCTGCCGACGCCGATGGCGTTCAGCGAGCTGGTGCCCGCATTGCAGCAGGGCACGGTGGACGGGCAGGAGAACCCGATCCCGGTGATCGTGGCGAACAACCTCAACCAGGTGCAGAAGTACCTGTCGCTGACGCGGCATGTGTACTCGCCCGCGATGCTGCTCGGCTCGCCGGCCACGCTCGGCCGGCTCAGCGATGCCGACAAGGCCGCCTTCGCCGAGGCCGCGAAGGCCGCCCAGACCGCGAACCGCGACAAGGTCACGCAGGACGAGACGACCGGGGTGGAGGAGCTGCGCCGCCGCGGCATGAGCGTGGACACCGACGTCAACACCGCCGCCTTCCAGGAGGCGCTCGCCCCCGCCTACGCGCAGTACGAGAAGGAGCTGGACGGCGCGCTGCTGCGGCGCATCCGCGACTGGAAGCCGAACTGATGCAGCAACTCCGCCGCGCCGTGCTCGCGGCGGACCGCATCACGACGCAGGCGGCCATGGTGGCCGCCTGCATCGCGCTCGCGGTGGCGCTGTTCGCAGGGGCCTGGCAGGTGATCGCCCGCTTCCTGACCGAGACGCCCTCGGTCTGGAGCGAGGCGCTGGTGCGCACCGCGCTCATCTGGATGGTGCTGCTCGGACTGTCCGCCACCGTCCGGCAGGGCGCGCTGATCTCGATCGACGTGGCGCACCGCTTCTCGCGCGGGGCCGCGCGCCGCGTGCTGGAGGTGCTGACGCTGGCGGCCACCCTCGTGGTGCTGGCGGTGCTGTTCTGGCACGGCTGGACCATGGCCCAGCGCGTCAGCTCCCAGGTGATGGCCGGCATGGAGGTCTCGATCGCCTGGGGCTACGCGGCGATCCCTGTCGGTGCTGCCTTCGCCATGATCGGCACGGTCGCGCATTTCCTCGATCGCCGCAGCGCGGAGCTGGAGACCGCCGTATGACTTTCGCGATGCTGGGCGCGATGCTCGCCCTGTTCGCCACCTCCGTGCCGGTGGCGATCGCCATCGGCGTGGCCTCCCTGATCGGCATCGCGTGGTACACGAACTTCCCGCTGCTGGTCAGCGCGCAGCAGCTCTACGTCGCGCTTGACCGCTTCCCGCTGGCCGCGATCCCCTTCTTCATCCTGTCGGGCAACCTGATGGATGTCGGCGGCATCTCCCGCCGGCTGGTGGAGTTCGCGAAGTCGCTGGTGGGCGGCATCCAGGGCGGGCTGCCGGTGACCTGCGTGCTCACCTGCATGATCTTCGCCGCGATCTCCGGCTCCTCGGTCGCGACCACCTTCGCCATCGGCGCGATCCTGATCCCCGCGCTGGTGCGCCACGGCTATCCGGTTCCGTTCGCGGCCAGCCTGCAGGCGACCTCGGCGGAGCTCGGCGTGATCATCCCGCCTTCGATCCCGATGATCCTGTACGGCGTGGCCACCCAGACCTCGATCCCGGAACTGTTCATCGCCGGCGTCGGGCCGGGCCTGATCATCGGGGCCGCGCTGTCGATCACGGTGCTGATCTGGTGCCGCCGCCGCGGCTGGGGCAAGCACGACGGCGACGGGCGGCTGCCGGTGCTGACATCGCTGCGGCAGGCGTTCTGGGCGCTGCTGATGCCGGTGGTGGTGCTCGGCGGCATCTACGGCGGCATCACCACGCCCACCGAGGCGTCGGTGATCTCCGTGATCTACGCGCTGATCATCGGCATGCTGGTGCACCGGGAGCTGAAGCCGGCGGACCTGTACCCGGTGTTCGCGAAATCCGTGATCAGCTCCACGGTGATCATGTTCATCATCGCGATGGCCGCGCTGTTCAGCTACCTGCTGAACCGGCAGGGCATCCCGGACGCGATGGCCGAATGGCTGGTGCGGGTGTTCGACAGTCCGGCGCTGTTCCTGCTCGGCGTGAACCTGTTCCTGTTCGTGGTCGGCATGTTCGTCGAGACCTCGGCCAGCATCATCGTGCTCGCGCCGATCCTCGCGGCGGCGGCGATCAAGCTCGGCATCGACCCGGTGCATTTCGGCACGGTGATGGTGGTCAACCTCGCGCTGGGGATGATCACGCCGCCCTTCGGCGTGAACCTGTTTGCCGCCGCGCAGGTCGGGCGCACCTCGATGGACCGGATGATCCCGTCGCTGCTGGTGTTCATCGGCGTGGTGTTCTCCACGCTGATGCTGATCACCTACGTGCCGGAGAGCACGCTGTTCCTGCGCGACCTGATCTATCGCTGAACGCCACCTACATGGCGCGGGCGTTATCCGGGTCGATGGCGCGCTGGACATAGTCGTCGACCAGCGGCGCGTAGCGCTGCCACAGCGTCCGCAGCTCCACGATCGGCGTGTCGTGCCAGTCGACGCGGAGATCGACGAGCGGGAAGCTCTCCGTGCCGTACACGATCAACGCGGCACTGTGCACCGGCCCGTGCTCGCCACCCGCCGCGAGCCCCGCCTCCAGCGCGCGCATCAGCCGTTCGGCGAGCGCGCCCTTCGTGTCCTGGAAGGTCGTGGCCATCGCCGCGACGACGAGGTGGTTGGACAGGATGTTGCCGACGGCGACGACATCCTTCGCCACCGCCTCGCTCATCTCGAGCTTGACGCGCCCGCCGCTGTAGGCGGCCGACAGGCCGGTCGCATCCAGCACGCCGATCTGGCGCCACTTCGCATGCGGCGTGCCGGCGACCAGCGCAGCCAGCGTCTCCTCCGCGTTGCAGCCGGAGCGCAGCAGGTCCAGCCCCCGCGGCCCGAGCCGCGGATCGGTGCGATGCTGCGTCAGCACGCCGCCCACACCCGGCGCGCAGAACGCCACGCGCGATCCCACCGCGATCGAGGAGGTGGAGACCGCAGCGCCGATCTGTCCCGTCGCCGCACAGCGACCGAGGAGCGAAAATGTCATAATGTCTCGTTTTCGGATCGTCCCGGTACAGAGACAACGCTTTTTCGCAGCGCGCGTCCAGCCTCGCCGATGCGCGGCCGGACCTTCGGGGAAGTGCGCCGCGAAACCTGCTAGGACGCGGCGATGCGATTGAACGCGATGGATATCGGCGAGGGCCCGCCGCTCGTTCTCCTGCACGGGCTGTTCGGGACGGCGGCCAATCTGGGGGCCGTGGCGCGGGCGCTTTCCGCCGCGCACCGGGTGATCTCGCTCGACCTGCGCAACCACGGCGCAAGCCCGCACGCGCCGGAGATGGGCTACCCCGCCATGGCCGGGGACGTGGCGGAGACGATGGAGGCGCTGGGGCTTTCCCGGGCCGCCGTGGCCGGTCATTCCATGGGCGGCAAGGTCGCGATGCTGCTTGCATTGTTGCAACCGGAACGTGTGGATCGGCTGGCGGTGCTGGACATCGCCCCCGTCACCTACGGCCCCGCCTTTCGCGGCTATGCCGCGGCCATGCAGGCCCTGCCCCTCTCCCCGGGCCTGACCCGCGCGCAGGCGGCAGCGGCCCTCGCGGAGGCAGTGCCGGAGGCGGGGGTGCGTGCGTTCCTGTTGCAGAACCTGCGCTTCGACGGACCGGCGCCGGGCTGGCGCATCGGGCTTGACGCCATCGCCGCCGCCCTGCCCGGGATCGAGGCATGGCCCGAGGATCCCGGCGGGCATCCCTATCCCGGCCCGACGCTGTTCCTGTCCGGCGCGCGCTCCGACTACGTGCAGGACGCGCAGCGGCCGCTCATCCGCGCCCTGTTCCCCGCGGCGCGGTTCGTGCGGGTGCGCGATGCCGGGCATTGGGTGCACGCGGACGCGCCGGGCGCGGTGGCCGATACGCTGGCGGCGTTCCTCCAGAACACGGCCTCGGCGGAGAGCTGACCTCAGGCCTGCTTCGCGATCGGCCTGACGAAGCGCTGCTCCAGCACCTCGGTCCCCCACTGCCGCCCCTGCCGCTCCTCGGCCAGCGAGAAACCCTGTGCCTCGTAGAGATGCCGGGCGGCGTGCAGGCCCTGGAACGTCCACAGGTGGATCGCGTCGAATCCCTGCGCCTCGCAGAACGCGACCGAGGTGGACAGCAGCTTCCGGCCGGCCCCGCCGCCCCGTGCCCCGTCATCCACGATGAACCAGCGCAGATGCGCGATGCCCGGTCCCATGTCCTCGCCGTCGATGGCCACCGTGCCGACGACCCGCCCCTCCCGGAGCGCGAGCCACAGCCCGTTGCAGGAGCGGCCCAGCCGCCCGGAGAACTCGGCGAGGCCGGAGGCGACAATGGCCTCGAAGGCGGCTCCGAACCCGGCCTCCCGCGCGTAGTAGAGGGCGTGCATCTCGGCGCAGCGCGCCAAGGCGCCGGGCCGGTAGCCGGCCTCCACGGTGATGGCGGGGGGTGGCGCCCGGCCCGCTGCTCCCCGGCCGGCGGACAGGGCGTCGGCGTAGAGGCGCAGGCCCTCCAGAACCGTGCCGTGACTGGCGGGCGCGAGCCGTTCCAGCGCGCCTGCGACCTGCCGACGGGCGAAGTCGTGGATGGCGTTCACCGTGGTCTGCCCCTGCGCCGTCAGCGAGAGCGGCTTCGTCCGGCCGTCCGTGGCGGCCGGCGCTTCCGCCACGGCTCCCGCATCCACCAGCCGGCGCAGCATGCGGCTCACGCTCGACTTCTCCAGATCGAGGAGGTCGGACAGTTCCGCGGCGGTGATGCCGTCCCTGGCCTCGATCTCCAGCAGCGCATGAACGGCGGAGGGCGGCAGGTCCACACCGGCCAGCCCCTCCCGCATGAAGCCGAGTTCGCGGACCAGGCGGCGGGATGCATCCCGGATCGGCTCGATCAAGGTCGTCCTCATGCCCGTGCTGCCCCAGCCGCAGGAAGTTGTATGATGCAACCATATTGGCCGGGTGCGGACCTCATGGCAATGACCGCCCGAGCCTGCGCCTAGACCAGCGGCAGCAGCGCGGCCGCGACAGCCGCCCACGGGCGGGGGTCCTCGCCGTCCTCCTCTGCCCAGCCCGCGCCGCAGGCGGCATGGAACAGCCCGGCAGCGGCGATCTGGCCGGGCGGAAGGCCGGTCGCTTCGGCGAGGATGGCGATCCGCGCGGCGCACACCGCGCCGATATCCTGCCGCACCAGCCACGGTATCGGGTTGCGCAGCAGCGCCCCGCATTCCAGCGCGGGCGGGCCGATTAGCCCCTTGGGATCGACCGCACGCCATCCGTCGCCGTCGCGCAGGATGTTGTCGTGGTGCAGGTCGCCATGCAGCAGACAGGACAGACCGAACCCGGCGATCGCCGATTCCGCGCGCTGCCGCAGCGGGGCCGGCAGGACGGAGGCGCGCGCGATCGCCCGGCCCCAGCCCGCCGCATCCGCCAGCACCGCGCCTTCGGGCACGGGGGCGGGAAGTGCCGCGATCAGCCGGCCGGCGATCCGCGTGGCGGCGGCGTCCTGTCCGGCTTCGCTCAGCATGCGGAGCTTCGTGCCGGGGATCAGGCGTTCGACCAGCAGCAGCCCACGGGCAGGCTCGGCGTGCAGCAGCCGGACGGCGGCGCGCCCTCCGAAGGCGGACAACGCGGTCGCCTCGGATGCCGCCCCTTGCCCCGGCCGCATGATTTTCAGCATCGCGGCCGTACCGTCCGCGCAACGCACCGGGATCAGCGTCGCGTCGCGGCTGCGGATCGCCGCGCCGTCCTCGCTCAGCCCCCAGCCCCGCGGGATCACCGCTGCCGCAGGAAGGCCTCGAACGCGGCCAGCGCGGCATCGCTGACATGGTGCTCGATGCCCTCGGCATCGTTCTCGGCCACGTCCTGCGGCACGCCGACGGCGACCAGCAGATCCACCACGAGCCGGTGCCGGCTGCGCACGCGGCGCGCCAGCAGGTGCCCCGCGTCGGTCAGGAACACGCCGCGATAGGGCTTGGCATGCGCGAGCCCCTGCGCCTTCAGCCGCGCGATCGCCTTGATCGCCGTGGCGTGGCTGACCCCGAAGCGGCGCGCGATGTCGGTCGGCCGCGCCTCCCCGCCCGTCGCGAGCAGGTCGTCGATCAGCTCCACGTAATCCTCCAGCAGCGCGGACGCGCGCGCCGTGCGGGCCTCGCGATGGCGCTCGGCCTGTTGCGGCTCGGCCGGCATGGCAAGCGGCGGGGCCTGACGTGTATTGCGCCGCGTGGTCGGCACGACTCCTCCTTGGTGAGAGCGATTCGCACCCTGCCGCTTCACACGTTGCAGTGCAAATTGTTCATGGCGCTACATTGTGTCGATACCGTTCGCATAGGCCGGCGCGCCCCTTGCGCCTGATGTAGCCTTGGCTACATATTAGGGCCGTATCCTCTCTTTGGAACCCTGGCCACATGCAGCCGAACGATCCGCGCGCCTTCCGGGCCGAGGCCCAGGCGGGCCCCTGGCATACCCGGGCGGAGATGGCCTCGCTGCCGGAGGCCAACGCCACGGTCGCGGTTCCCGGGCAGGGGGCGACGTTCCTGCGGCGGCTGCTCGCCTTCACCGGGCCGGGCTACATGGTCTCGGTCGGCTACATGGACCCGGGCAACTGGGCCACGGACATCGCGGGCGGTTCGAAGTTCGGCTACGCGCTGCTGTCGGTGATCCTGCTGTCCAACCTGATGGCGATCCTGCTGCAGGCGCTCGCCGCGCGGCTGGGGATCGTGACGGGGCGGGACCTCGCGCAGGCCTGCCGCGACCACTACGGCCGCGCCACCAATCTCGGGCTCTACATCGCCTGCCAGATCGCGATCATCGCCTGCGACCTCGCCGAGGTGATCGGGACCGCGATCGCCCTGCAACTGCTGTTCGGCATCCCGCTGCTCGCCGGCGTGGCGATCACCACGCTGGACGTGTTCCTGCTGCTGCTGCTGATGCGCCGCGGCTTCCGCGTGCTCGAAGCCTTCATCATGGTGATGCTGGCGACGATCTTCGCCTGCTTCGCGATCCAGATCGCGATGGCCCAGCCCGTGATGGCTGAGATCGCCGCCGGCTTCGTGCCCACCGCGCAGATCGTGCGCAACCCGGAGATGCTCTACATCGCCATCGGCATCCTCGGCGCCACGGTGATGCCGCATAACCTGTATCTGCACTCCTCCATCGTGCAGACGCGCGCCTACGAGCGCACCGAGAGCGGCAAGCGCGAGGCGATCCGCTTCGCGACCATCGACAGCACGGTCGCGCTGACGCTGGCTCTGTTCGTCAACGCCTCCATCCTCATCATGGCCGCGAGCGTCTTCCACGCGCAGGGCCGCTTCGACGTCACCGAGATCGAGACCGCCTACGAACTGCTGTCGCCGATGCTCGGCGTCGCCGCGGCGTCCACGCTGTTCGCGCTGGCGCTGCTGGCCTCGGGCACGAACTCCACCATCACCGCCACGCTCGCCGGCCAGATCACCACGCAGGGCTTCCTGCGGCTGACCATCCCGGCGCACTGGCAGCGGCTGGCAACGCGCGCGATCGCCGTGGTGCCGGTGGTGATCGTCACCGCGATGTTCGGCGAATCCGGCACCGCGTCGCTGCTGGTGGCGAGCCAGGTGGTGCTGTCGATGCAGCTTCCGTTCGCGATCTGGCCGCTGGTCCGCTTCGTGTCCGACCGCCGCAAGATGGGCGTCCACCGGCCGGCGAACTGGATGATCGGCCTTGCCGTCATCGTCGCGACACTCATCACGGTGCTGAATGTGAAACTGCTCGTCGACTTCGTGATCGGCTGACCGGCATGGACGTGATGATCGTCGTCGACATGCAGGAGGGGCTGCTCGACGGACCATCCAAGCACGATCTGCAAGGGGTGGTCGGGCGCATCAACCGGGTCGCGGCGATGGTCCGCAGGCGGGGCGACACGGTTGTCTGGATCCGGCATTGCGGCAGGCCGGGTGACGGGTTCGAGCGCGGGACCGCGGGCTGGGAATTCCTCCCGGAACTGGTTCGCGAGCAGGGCGACATCGTCATCGAGAAGACGCTGAACGACCCGTTCGCGGGAACTCCGCTCGGGGAAACGCTGGCGCGGCTCGCGCCGGACCGCGTTCTCGTCGCGGGCTGGGCGACCGATTTCTGCGTCGATGCGACGGTGCGGTCGGCGGTTTCGTTCGATCAGCATGTCGTCGTGGTCGCGGATGGCCACACGCTGAGCGACCGGCCGCACCTCGATGCACGCGCGGTGATCCGGCATCATCATTGGGTGTGGAGCGAACTCATCACCAACCGGTCGGTCCGTCTGGCGACGGCGGACCAGTTGGTCGGCGAAGGCGCGACGTAGAAGCGCCCCCCGCCGCCCGGGGCGCGCTACCGCGTCAGCGTCCGCCGCACCGCATCCTTCCAGCGCGCGTACAGCGCATCCCGCCGGTCCGCCGGCATCTGCGGCGTGAAGCGACGGTCCAGCCGCCACCGCTCGCCGAACGTCTCGGGCGGCGGCAGCACGCCGGATTGCAGCCCCGCGAGATAGGCCGCCCCCAGCGACGTCGTCTCCGCCACCACGGGCCGGTCCACCGGCGCGCCGATGATGTCGGCGAGGAACTGCATGGCCGGGTCGGAGGCGACCATGCCGCCATCGACGCGCAGCACCGTCTCGCCCGCCGTACCCCAATCGTTGCGCATCGCCTCGACCAGATCCCGCGTCTGGAAGCCGACGCTGCGCAGCGCGGCCAGCGCCAGTTCCTTCGGCCCCGTCGCCCGCGTCAGCCCGAACAGCGCCCCGCGCGCGTCGGGGTCCCAGTAAGGCGCACCGAGGCCGACGAAGGCGGGCACCAGGATCACCTCCTGCGCCGGGTCGGCCGCGCGGGCGAGCGGCCCGCTCTCGGCCGCGCTGCGGATAACGCCCAGCCCGTCGCGCAGCCACTGCACGGCCGCGCCCGCGACGAAGATCGCGCCTTCCAGCGCGTAGGTGCGCTGGCCTTCGAGCTGGTAGGCAATGGTGGACAGCAGCCGCGTGCGGGAGATCACCGGCATCGCGCCGGTGTTCAGCAACGCGAAGCAGCCGGTGCCGTAAGTCGATTTCATCATCCCCGGCGCGAAGCACGCCTGCCCCACCGTCGCGGCCTGCTGGTCGCCGGCGATGCCGCGCACCGGCACCGGTGCGCCGAGCCGGTCGGCAAGTGCGGTGCCGAACTCGGCGGCACTGTCGCGCACCTCCGGCAGCATCGAGGCGGGGATGCCGAACAGCGCCAGCATCTCCGGATCCCACTGCCCGCTGCGGATGTCGAGCAGCGCGGTGCGCGCCGCGTTGGTCGCGTCCGTGGCGTGCACGGCCCCGCCCGTCAGCCGCCAGAGCAGGAAGCTGTCCACCGTGCCGAAGGCGAGTTCCCCCGCCTCCGCCCGGCGGCGCGCGCCTTCGACGTTGTCGAGGATCCAGGCGAGCTTGGTGGCGGAGAAATACGGATCGAGCAGCAGGCCGGTCCGCGCCGTCACCCGCGCCTCATGCCCCGCCTCGCGCAGCCGCGCGCAGAGATCGGCCGTGCGGCGGTCCTGCCAGACGATGGCGTTGTGGATCGGCTTTCCGGTCGCGCGTTCCCACACCAGCGTCGTCTCGCGCTGGTTGGTGATGCCGATCGCAACCACATCGCGCGCGGCGGCCCCGGCCTGGACGAGCGCGCCCCGCATCGTGCCGAGCGCGGTGCGCCACAGATCCTCCGGATCGTGCTCGACCCAGCCGGAGGCCGGGAAATGCTGGGCGAACTCCTCCTGCGCCACGGCGGCGATGGACAGGTCCTCGCGGAACAGGATGGCGCGTGTGGAGGTCGTGCCCTGGTCGAGCGCGAGCAGATAGCGCATGCGTGTTCCCCCTTCGGTCCGGCAGCCTCCCGCCGACGCGCCGCCGGGGCAAGGCCGGGCATCGCCTCAGGGCGGAACGAGACCCGGCCAGTAATGGCCATCGGGGGTGGGACGCTTGCCGAAGATCGCCTGCCCCACGCGCACGACGGTCGCGCCCTCCTCGATCGCTTCCTCGAAGTCGCCGGTCATCCCCATCGACAATCCGGTCAGCCCCGGATGGCGCCTGACGGTCTCGTCGCGCAGGGCGCGCAGCAGGGTGAAGCACGGCCGCACCTTCGCCATGTCCGACGAGAACAGCGCGAGCGTCATCAACCCGCGCGGTTTCAGCCTCGGGAACGCGCCCAGCGCCTCGACGAAGGCCGGCAGCGCATCCGGTTGCAGCCCGAACTTGCTGTCCTCCCCGGACGTGTTGACCTGCACGAAGACGTCGAGGTCACGGCCCTCCCGCTCCAGCCGCCCGTTGAGCAGCTCGGCGAGCCGCAGGCTGTCGAGCGCGTGGAACTCCCGGGCGAAGCGCGTGAGATACTTGACCTTGTTGGTCTGAAGATGCCCGACGATGCTCCATTCTATGGCGAGATCGTCCAGCGCCTCTCGCTTCGCGGTCGCCTCCTGGATCTTGTTCTCGCCGAAGGCGTGCATGCCGGCCGCGTGGGCGAAGCGCAGGATGTGCGCCGGCACCGTCTTGGTGATCGGCAGGAGGCGCACCGAGCCGCGATCGCGTCCGGCCCGCGCGCAGGCCCGGGCGATACGCTCCTCGACCGAGGCCAGGTTGGCACGGAAGGTATCCAGAGGATCGGGACCGAAGCGCCGGACATCCTCGGGGGAAAGCGGGGTGTCGCCGTGGAGTGCCGTCATCCGTTCGTCCCGCTAGGCGCAGCCGCGAGGCGTGCAGACGCCGGAGGGTGAAGCATCCTCGTGCAGGGCGGAGGATTGCCGCTCATCGATCAGCGCCATGATCTCGGCACCAAGCTGAAGGTCTGGGATGTGGCCGAGGGTCTGGCGGCGCAACCCTCCTTCGCGGTCGATCAGCAGCGTGGTCGGAGTGCCCTCGAACGCGTAGGTGCGCATGGTCTGCGGCAGGGACGTGCCATCGGGTTCGTCGATGCCGACGGGGAAGCGGATCCGGTATTCGTGCAGGAAGGCGCGAAGCGCGACCGGCCCCATCGCATCGTGATGCTCGAAGACGCTGTGCAGCCCGATCACGGCCACATCGGAGCGCCGGAACAGGCCTGCGACGCGCTGCGCCTGTGGCAGCCCCTGGCTGACGCAGCCGGGGCAGAGCATCTGGAAGGCGCAGGCCATCACGACCTTTCCGCGCAGGGAGGCGAGCGTCAGTGGTTCCGGCGTGTTGAACCATTCGGTGGTGCGCCATTCAGGCGCCATCGGATGCGCGGACATCACAGCACCTCCGGCTCTCGCCGCGGATCGGCGACGGTGTCTTGATGGATGGCGGGCGTGGCGAAGGCGGCATCGGCAGCGTTGCGTCGCAACTCCGGGAAAGTGTGCTCCGGATGCTTGTCGCTCCTGCTCATCGTGCTGCCGTGATCCTCCTGGGCTTTCTCGCTTGGATTACCGCCGGTCCAGCGCGACCGGAACAGCCTGTCGTCCGCGATCGGATGGGACCAATCGGGAGAAGCGAGACGGTGGCATCGGAGCTTGCGCTGCGCCCCTTTTGCCGTTCGCTCGGCCACAGCCGCGCACAGCGAAGCGAAGTCCGACTCATACCGGCCAGCCTTTCGGTTGACTCGCGGTCTACGATGAAAAGTCACAAGCAAGGTGGTATCCTGTGATCGGCGTCATGCATTGAGCTGTGAAGCCGCGCCCCCTCACCCCGGCCCTCTCCCCCGAAAGCGGTGGAGAGGGGGATGGCTGCTGCTGCGGGAGGGTACCAACCTCAGCTTCCGCACCTTTCTTTGAAGAGCGCGTTCTCCCTCTCCCGCTTGCGGGAGAGGGCCGGGGTGAGGGTGCGTTCGCCAGCGGGACACCATACCGACCAGCCTTTCGGCTGACCCGGCATGAATCCTTGTTTCGCGCGCAGCCGCCATCTGCCGACGAAAGGATGCAGAACCCGCCGGTATCAGGCGGCGCAGGAAACCTTCGCGCCGGCGGCGAGGAAAGCATCGAGTTCCGCGCGGCCGGCCGCGCCGATGCGCAGGCCGAGCTTGGAGCGGCGCCACAACACGTCATCCGCCGTGCGCGCCCATTCGCAGTCCGCCATCCAGCGCACCTCGCGCTCGGTCAGGCCCGCGCCGAAATCGTGGCCGAGATCGGACGTCGCCCCCGCACCCTCCAGCATCGCCAGCGCATCGGTGCCGTAGCTGCGCACGAGCCGGGCGGTCTGGCCCTGCGACAGGAAAGGGTGCGCCGCTTGCAGCCGCGCGGCCAGCGCGGGCGCGCCGTCATAGGGGAAATCGCCGCCGGGCAGGCTGGCACCCGCGGTCCAGGCTGGGCGCATGGGCGGCAGGCGGGGGGCGAGCTTGTCCAGCGCCGCCTCGGCCAGCCGGCGATGGGTGGTGATCTTGCCGCCGAACACCGACAGAAGCGGCGCCGCCCCCTCCGCCCCGTCGAGCGTGAGCACGTAGTCCCGCGTCGCCTCCTGCGCCCGCGACGCGCCGTCATCGTAGAGCGGCCGCACGCCGGAATAGGACCAGACCACGTCCGCCGGCGTGACGGGCTTGCGAAAGTATTCGCTGACGGCGGCGCAGAGATAGGCGACCTCCTCCCCGTCGATCGCGACCGTACCGGGATCGCCCTGCAGGTCGCGATCGGTGGTGCCGATCAGCGTGAAATCGTCTTCGTAGGGAATGGCGAAGCAGATCCGCCCGTCCGCGTTCTGGAAGATGTAGCTGCGGTCGTGATCGAACAGCCGGCGGGTGACGATGTGGCTGCCCTTGACCAGCCGCACCCGCGCCGGGGCCTCGCCCCGCACGACATCCGCCAGCACCTCCGACACCCAGGGGCCGGCGGCGTTCACCAGCACCCGGGCCTGCGCCTCCCCTGCCCCGTCCCCGGTCAGCTTCAGCCGCCAGCCGCCGGCTTCCCGTGCCGCACCGGCGCAGCGCGTGCGCACCCGGATGTCGGCGCCGCGCGCCGCGGCGTCCCGGGCGACGAGCGCCACCAGCCGCGCGTCGTCGACCCAGCAATCGGAATACTCGAAGCCGCGGCGGCAGGTCGCCGCGAGCGGCACGCCGGCCGGGTCCTGCGCCAGATCGAGCGTGCGCGTGGGCGGCAGGATGTGCCGCCCGCCGAGGTGGTCGTACAGGAATAGCCCGGCGCGGATCATCCACCACGGCCGCAGCCCGGCGTGGTGCGGCAGCACGAAGCGCATGGGGCGGATGATGTGGGGCGCGGCGCGCAGCAGCACCTCGCGCTCGATCAGCGCCTCACGGACCAGCCGGAACTCGTAGAACTCCAGGTAGCGCAGGCCGCCGTGGATCAGCTTGGTCGAGGCCGAGGAGGTCGCGCCCCCCAGATCGCCCTGTTCAACCAGCAGTACCGAAAGCCCGCGCCCGGCTGCATCGCGGGCAATGCCGCACCCGTTGATGCCGCCGCCGATGATGGCGATGTCGTAGTCGCCGTGGGCCAAAGGCTTCCCTCCCGCGCAAGCGAAAGCATACGCGAGCGGAAACGAACGTTCAAATGAAAACCGCGCGTGTCTAGGTTGCGCTGCCGTTTTCGCTTTCGCCTGACTCTCCCGGCCCGCCGCCGACAACTTCCAGTTGCACGCCGGAATCGCGGCAGATGTCGCGGAACCGCTCCGGCGGCTCGCCGTCGGTCACCAGCACGTCGATCTGGGAGACGTGGCCGATGCGCACGGGCGCGGTGCGGGTGAACTTCATCGCGTCCGCCACGAGCACGACCTTGCGCGCGTTCTCGATGATCTTCTGCGTCACCCGCACCTCGCGGTAGTCGAAGTCGAGCAGGGTGCCGTCCTCGTCGATGGCGGACGCGCCGATCACGGCGATGTCCACCTTGAACTGGGAGACGAGGTCGAGCGTCGCCTCGCCGACGATGCCGCCATCGGTGCGGCGCACCAGCCCGCCGGCCACCACCACCTCGATCCGCGGCGAATCGAGCAGGATCTGCACGAC
>JBBCJT010000244.1:0-19014 GCA_037190665.1 Rhodovastum atsumiense
CCCCTCCCCCAACAACGCTTGTTGTGGGGGGAGGGGCTGTCGACCGATTTGGCCGAAGGCCCTCTTGAAGGAATCCCGGATCCAAGGGCCGGTGGCCCTTGGTGGGGTCGAGGGGCAAAGCCCCTCGTGGGGTGTGGGGCAAAGCCCCGCGGATCGCGCCTACCGCAACGGCAGGTGGATGTCCGTGATCAGCTCCGCCGGCCGCACTGTCTTCGCGTCGTTCACGTACACCTCGAAGCACGGCCGGTCGGCGAGGTCCTCGCCGCTTCCGGGCAGCCAGTCGCGGATCACGCGCAGATAGGCGGATTCCAGTTCGGCATACGGGCCGATGTGCCGGTACACGGCATGGCGCCCGCCCTCGAGCCGCACCTCCGCCACCGGCGCCTCCACCGTCGCGTCGGCGGGTGCGGTGATGCAGGCGTCGGCGCGCTGCTGGCGTGGCGGCACCGCCTGCGGATCGTCGGGATAGATGCCGATCCACTGCGTGCCCGGGCCCAGCAGCCCGCGCGTGCCGGCCCATACGCCGAGCGTGTCGAAGGCGCCGCCGATCTCCGGATACGGACCGACATGGCGGATGCCGAGCAGGCGGCGGGACTGCACGTCGACGATGGTGACGGGAACGGGCATGTAGGAACTCCTGGGTTGGGGAAGGTCCGGGCGGTCGGGGGCGCGGTGGCGGGCGCGGAAGGCGGCGGGCGGGATGCCGTGCGCGTCGGCGAAGGCGCGGCCGAACGCGGCCGCGCTGCCGTAGCCCGCGCGGCGGATGATGCGCGCGATCGGCGCATCGCCGGTGGCCAGTTCCACGGCCGCGCGATGCAGCCGCAACCGGCGGACCGTGTCCGCGGGCGTCTCGCCCATCGCCGCCCGCCAGATGCGGTGGAAGTGGAAGGGCGAGAACGCCCCCACCTCCGCCACGCGGGCAAGGTCGAGCGGATGGTCGAGATGCGCCTGGACATGATCGAGCACGCGACGGATGCGTGCCTCGTGTCCCGCCTGTGTCGCCGTCAGCGCCATGTTGCCTCCGTTCCGGACCGGGTCACCCTGACGCGGCGCGCTTGATCCGGGTTGCGCGATTGGCCCCCGCCGCATCCCGCGCTGCCTTTTCCCGGCGGAGCGGGACGCGGAGTTCACTTTGACCGTTTGCGGCCGGGGTGAACGTGCCCTAGCTACCGGCCATGGCCGAGACCCTGGAAACCGACGTCGCCATCGTGGGCGCTGGCCCCGTGGGCCTGTTCGCCGTCTTCGAATGCGGCATGCTGAAGATGCGCTGCGTCGTGATCGACGCACTGGACACGCTGGGTGGCCAGTGCGCCGCCCTGTATCCGGAAAAGCCGATCTACGACATCCCCGCCCATCCGCAGATCGAGGGCGGGGCGCTGGTGGAACGGCTCGAACGGCAGGCCGCACCGTTCCGTCCCGTTTATCTGCTCGGCCGGCGCGTGGAGCGGCTGGAAGGCGCGCGCGGCGATTTCACGCTGCACACCTCCTCGGGCGATGTGGTGCGCGCGAAGGCGGTGATCGTCGCCGCCGGCGCGGGTGCGTTCGGGCCGAACCGTCCGCCGCTGGAAGGGCTGCCCGGCTACGAGGCGACCGGCGCGGTGCGCTACTACGTGACGCGGAAGGAGGATCTGCGCGGCAGGCGCGTGGTGATCGCGGGCGGCGGCGATTCCGCGGTGGACTGGGCGCTGGCGCTGAAGGGCATCGCGGCCGCGATCACGGTCGTGCATCGCCGGCCGAAATTCCGCGCGGCACCGGAGAGCGTCGCACAGATGGAAGCGGCTGCGGCCGCGGGCGAGATCATGATGGCGATCCCGTACCAGCTCCATGCGCTGGCCGGCGACGGATCGCGGTTGGAAGCGGTGGAGCTCGCCACGCTCGCGGGCGAGGTCAGGCGCGTGGAGGCGGACACGCTGCTCGCCTTCTTCGGCCTCGCGATGGAACTCGGGCCGATCGCGCAATGGGGACTTGGTCTCGATCGCAACCATGTCGCGGTGACGCCGGCGACGTGCGAGACGAACATCCCCGGCGTGTTCGCGGTCGGCGACGTGGCGACCTATGCGGGCAAGCTGAAGCTGATCCTGCAGGGCTTCAGCGAGGCGGCGATGGCCGCGCACGCCATCCACCCGATTGTCTTCCCCGGCCAGGCGCTGCATTTCGAGTACTCGACGACCCAGGGCGTGCCGGCCGGCTGACCCGGGCGGAGCGTCGTGGCGTGCCTGCTTCACACGGAGGAATCTGATGAGCCTTGGCATCGCAGCCGAACGCAAGCTTCTGGCGGATGACGAATACGGCCCGGTCGCGGAGACGCATTATCCGGCGCTGAAGGAGGCCTCGCGCGACCGGCTGATCGAGCTGGCGAAGTGGCTGCGCGCCCGGCGCGGCCGCGCGCGGGACATCATCGCGGATCATCGCCGCGTCCGCCGCGGCAAGGCCGGCGAGCGCGGGCAGCAGACGCCGAGCGAGCGCGGCCTCGCCGCGAAGAAGCAGGTCTTCGCGCATGCGCTGCGGCGTGTGAACGGGCGCATCGCGGCGCTCGCCGCCGAACAGCGCGTGGCGGCGAAGGGCCTGCGCGAGGCGCTGGCGCGCAAGCGCATCACGCGTGCGCGTCACCCCGGCGCCGGCCGGACCGGCGGCGAGGGCATGCAGGACAAGGCGAGCACGCGCCGCCGCACCCGGATCAATCCCGGCAGGATCGGCAGCGTGTCCCAGCAGGGGCGCAACGCTCAGGCGCGGCGCGACGCGTAGGGCTCACGGGCGAGCGGCAGGCTGACGCGCAGCGTCGCCCCGCCGCCCGGCGTGTCCTCCACCATGATGGTGCCGCCATGGTCGCTGACGATCGTGCGGCACAGCGTCAGCCCGATGCCGGTGCCGTCGCCCTCGGCGCGCGTGGTGAAGAACGGCGCGAACACCCGCTCGCGCAGCGCGGGCGGGATGCCCGGCCCGTTGTCGGCGACGATGAAGTCGAGCGATCCGTCCGACGCCGCGGCCGCGACGCGGACCTCCCGCCCCGTAGGCCGCTCGCGCAGCGCGCGCTGCGCGTTGGCGAGCAGGTTGACCAGCAGGTGGACGATCTGGTCGGCATCGCCGGAGACCGGCGGCAGGTCCTCCGGCACGTCCGTCTCCAGCGCCACCGCGGCATCGACGAGCCGGTAGCCGATCAGGTCGAGCGCGGAGGACAGCGCCTCGTTGAAGCGCACCTCCTCCCGCTTCGGCACGCGCCGCCGCGCCATGGCGAGGAAGGACGTCACGATCCGCGCCGCGCGGGCTGCCGCCGCGCCGATCTTGCGCGCGCGGTCGCGGTTGGGCCCGCGCGTCGACTGCGCGAGCAGTGCCGCCTGCGCGACGACGATGGCGAGCGGGTTGTTGATCTCGTGCGCCACGCCGGCGAGCAGGCTGCTGCGGGCGGCGACACGTTCCGCCTGGCGCAGCGAATCCCGCTGCGCGCGCAGGGCGCGTTCGGCGAGGCGGCGCGCGGTCACGTCCGTATAGGTGGACAGCAGTGCGCCGTCCGGCAGGCGGCGGCGGCGCACCTCGATGATGCGGCCGTCGGGGCGCGTCTCCTCCAGCGTCTCGTCGCCCACGCTCATCAGCCGCGCGACGCGGTCGGCGATCAGCAGTTCCAGCTCCGCCTCGCGGTCCTCGTAGGCGTAGTGCTGGCCCGTCACCAGCCGGTGGCGGACATAGTCGCCGAGTGCGGTGCCGGGCGTGCCGAGATGCGGGGGGAAGTCGTACATCGCGTGGAAGCCGGCGTTGGACAGCACCACGCGGCCTTCGCGGTCGATGATGTTCACGCCCTCGGCGATGTTGGCGAGGATCGCTTCGAGCTGGGCCGAGCGGGTGGCGAGTTCCTCCTCGCGCCGGCGCACGGCGGTGAGGTCGCGCATGATGATGTAGTAGCCGCGCGCGCCCTTGCCGACCGGCGTGTAGATACGCTCCACGAAGATCCGCCGCTCCTGCGGATAATCCACCCAGCCGGCGGAGCGCAGCGCTTCGCCCGCCAGCGCGCGGGCGACATCGGACGCGGTCGAGGCCGCGACCTCCTCGCCCACCACCTCGGCCACGGACCGGCCGATCACGTCGGCGACGGCGCGGCCGAAGAAGGCGGCGTATTCGGCGTTGGCGTAGCGGTGGATGCGGTCCGGACCGATCCATGCGATCCGGGCGACGAGGCTGTCGAGGATGGCGCGGTAGATCGCGCCATCGTCCGCGGCTTCAGCCGAGCGCATCGGGCGCGAGCACATATCCGGCGCCGCGCACGGTCTTGATCACCGCGGGCTTCGACGGATCGTCCTCGATCTTGCGGCGCAGCCGGGTGATGCGGACGTCGATGGAGCGGTCGAAGGCTTCCCAGCCGCGGCTGTGCGCGAGTTCCAGCAGCGATTCACGTGACAGCACGCGGCCCGGCCGTTCCGCGAAGGCCTTCAGCAGGTCGAACTCCATCGCGGTGAGCGGGATCTCCGCCCCGTCCGGCCCGATCAGCTTGCGCGCCGCGAGATCGAGCATGCGCCGCCCGAGCCGCACGCGCGGCCCCTGCGGCGCGGCCGTCGCGGCGCCGCGCAGGCTGACGCGGCGGAGCACGCTGCGGATGCGGGCGAGCAGCTCGCGGAGGTCGCAGGGCTTGGCGAGGTAGTCGTCCGCGCCGAGTTCGAGCCCGACGACGCGGTCCACGACATCGCCGGCGGCGGTGAGCATCACGATCCCGCCCGGGTAGCCGTCCCCGCGCAGCCGCCGCGCCACCGCGAGCCCGTCCTCGCCCGGCATCGCGACGTCCAGCACGATCACGTCCGCGGTGCGGTCCTGCAGCAGCGCCGACAGTGCCACCGCATCGGCGGCCGTGCGCACGTCGAGCCCGTGGCGGCGAAGGTACTCCCCCACCGCCTCGCGCAGGTCGGCCTCGTCCTCCGTGACGATGATGGACGCACTCATGGCGTAACGATCCGCCGGTTGCGGGTGCCCGCGCAAGCCCTGGTGGGATGCTTCACATCGCAACATTCGAAACCACATTCGCGCGAAAGCGACACAGAAGCGAAATCGACCGCGTCCATAACCCGCGCCCACACGAAACCCGGAAAGGACGAACCATCATGAACGGACTGCTCCTGAAGACCATGTCGCTGATCACCCGGATGCAGACGGGGGCCGACCTCCATCATCTGGACGATCACATGCGGCGCGACATCGGCCTCGCCCCCGTGGCCCGCATGCGGCCCGAGCGGCTGTGGCGCGTCTTTCCCTGACGAGAAAGGAGAACCTCGATGCTGCGCTTCGGGCGGGTGTGGTCCGCGGTCGCCGATGCGGCGCACCGTGCGGCCTGGCGCAGCGCGGCGGCCCGGTCCGGCTTTCCGATGGAGGCGATACGGCGCGCGAATGACCATCTGCGCGCCGAGTGCGGCCTGCCGCCGCGCGTCGTCCGCCATCGCCTGCCGGACGGTCCCGCCGCCTGATCCCCTTGCGCGGCGCGGCGGGCATGCCGCGTCGCGCGGGCGGCGGCCGCCCTGATCCCCGCAGGCGGCCGCCGCTGTCGTTTCTGTGTGCTTGCGGCGCGGGCAGGCGCGCGGTAGCGCCGCGCCGTGTTCGCACGCATCGCCCGCCATCTTCAGACGCGCCGCGGCTGGCGGGCCGGCGCAACGTCCCTCGGCCTCGGCGCGCTTGCCGCGCTCGCGCTGCCGCCCTTGCATTTCGTCCCGGTCCTGCTGTTCGCCCTGCCCGGGCTGATGGTGCTGATCGCGGCCCGGGCATCGTTCCGGGGCGCGGTCTGGATGGGGTTCTGGTGGGGCATGGGCTTCCACCTGGTCGGCCTCTACTGGATCACCGAGGCGATCCTGATCGAGGCGGGCCGCTTCTGGTGGCTGGTGCCGATCGCGGTGCCGGCCCTGTCCGCGGTGCTCGCGCTGTTCATCGCCCTGCCCGCGGGCCTCGCCTGGCGCGCGCGCCCCGGCTGGCCGCGCATCGCCGGCTTCGCGGGGGCCTTCGTGCTCGGCGAGATGCTGCGCGGCGTGGTGCTGACCGGCTTCCCGTGGAACCCGCTGGGCAGCGTCTGGGCCTTCGGCGCGCTGTTCCTGCAGCCGGCCGCCTGGGTCGGTGTCTTCGGCCTGTCGCTGATGACGCTGCTGCTCGCGCTGGCGCCGCTCGCCGGGCGGCGGGCGATGATCGGCGCCGCGGCGGCGCTCGCGGTCTGGGCGGCGGCGGGCGCGGCACGGCTGCTGCCGGAGGAGCCGCAACCCCGCAATCCGCTGGTGATCGTGCAGGGCAACATCCCGCAGGACCGCAAGTGGGACCGTGACGCGCTGGCCGAGCATTTCCGCCGCTACCTGACGCTGACCGCGCAGTTCGTGCGCGAGCTGGGCCCCGATGCGGTGGTGATCTGGCCGGAGACGGCGAGCCCCTACCAGCTCGACGGCGATATCCTGGTCCGCCAGATGATCGCCGCCGCGTCCGGCGGGCGGGCGGTGCTGGCCGGGGCCGTGCGCTTCGATGCGCAGGACCGGCCGCGCAACAGCCTGATCGCGCTGGTCGGCGACGGCCCGCCGGCCGCGCTGTACGACAAGGCGCATCTGGTGCCCTTCGGCGAGTTCCAGCCCTCCTGGGCGCGGGTCGGCGTGCAGCTCGTGCCCGGCGAGGGCTTCGCGCCGGGGCCGGGGCCGGCGAC
Source organism: Rhodovastum atsumiense (assembly GCA_037190665.1). GTDB lineage: Bacteria > Pseudomonadota > Alphaproteobacteria > Acetobacterales > Acetobacteraceae > JBBCJT01. Next base: position 6,650 of record JBBCJT010000244.1, read on the forward strand.
GCTCCGCATCCCGGGCGTGCCGCCGGTGGGCCCGTCCATCTGCTACGAGGCGATCTTCTCCGGCCACGTGGTGGATGCCGCCGACCGGCCGGAATGGATGGTCAACATCACCAACGACGCGTGGTTCGGCACCTCCGCCGGCCCGTACCAGCACCTCGCCGCCGCGCGGCTGCGCGCGGTGGAGGAGGGGCTGCCGCTGGCGCGGGCGGCGAACACCGGGATCTCGGCGGTCTTCGACGCGCGCGGGCGGACCGTCGCGCGGCTCGGCATCGGCCAGACGGGGGTGATCGTGGCGCCTCTGCCGGGCCCGCTGCCGCCCACGCCGTTCAGCCGGACCGGCAACTGGGGCGTGATGATCCTCACGCTCGCACTGGCCGTCTGGGGGGTGTTGCGCATAAAATCATAAAAATCGTCCCAAATTAGTTGACGTTGCCGGGGCGCAAATGTATAGATTTATGGACTGGTCGAATTGGTTGACTAGTTCTGGTTGCGACGGTTACGGTTCATGCGCGCTTGCGATCGTCATGCCGACCTCCGGCAATGCCCCGTCAGACGGGGTCCGCGGGGCTCGGGTGAGACCGTCGGCACTGGCCTGGATCGCCCGATCGGGCTTGATGGGGGGAGCTGACGACGGCCATGGCACTCGGGGACACGGCAAGCGAGCAGAAGGCTGAGCGGGAATCCCGTCCCAGCCCGATCGACGTTCACGTCGGCAGCCGCATTCGCTTGCGCCGGACTTTGCTGGGCATGTCCCAGGAACGGCTGGGCGAGGCGCTGGGCCTGACGTTCCAGCAGATCCAGAAATACGAGCGCGGCGTGAACCGGGTGGGCGCGTCCCGCCTGTTCGACCTGTCCCGCGTGCTCGACGTGCCGATCAGCTTCTTCTTCGACGACATGCCCGAGCCGCTTGCCGCCAGCTACGGCGGCCATGCCGCGCGCCGCGCGGTGGGCTTCGGCGAGCCCTCCGAGGGCTTCGACGACGACGCGCTGCACAAGCGCGAGACGCTCGAACTGGTGCGCGCCTACTACAAGATCACCGACCCGTCGGTGCGCAAGCGCGTGTTCGAGCTGATCCGCTCGCTGGCCCCGACCGAGAGCTGATCCGCCCGCGTTGACCGTGGCGCCGTTCCGGGGTTGCGTCCTCCGCGACCCCACGGAGCCGCCATGGCCACGCACCGCCTCGCCGCCTCGCCCGAAACCGTCCGCTGGGGGGTGTTCAGCGCCGACATCCCGCCGCTGATCACGGTGGCGTCCGGCGACACCGTGGTGCTGGAATGCGTCTCGGGCGGACCGGAGAGCGTGCCCGCCGCCACCACCGGCCTGCGCACCCATCCCGCGCTGGCGGCGATCCATGAGCGCGTGCCGCGGCTGGGGTCGCACATCCTCACCGGCCCGGTCGCGGTCCAGGGCGCCGAGCCCGGCGACATGCTGGAAGTCCGCGTCGACGCGATCGAGCCGGGCTGCGACTGGGGCTTCTGCGGCTTCCGCCCGCTGCTGGGCACGCTGCCGGAAGACTTCCCCGAACGCGCGCTGTTCCACATCCCGGTCGATCGCGACCGCAACGTCGCGAAACTGCCTTGGGGCACGGAGCTGCCGCTCGCCCCCTTCTTCGGCGTGATGGGCGTCGCCCCGCCGCCGGGCTGGGGAGCGATCAACACCAAGGAGCCGCGCGCCCATGGCGGCAACCTCGACAACAAGGAGCTGACCGGCGGCAGCACGCTGTTCCTGCCGGTCTGGACCGAGGGCGCGCTGTTCTCCGCCGGCGACGGACATGGGGTGCAGGGCGACGGCGAGGTCTGCATCAACGCGCTGGAGATCTGCCTGACCGGCACCTTCACCCTGACGCTGCACAAGAAGCGCGGGGCCGCGCCGCTGCTCGCCTATCCGCGCGCGGAGACGCCCACGCACTTCATCAGCATGGGCATGCACGAGGACCTGGATGTTGCCATGAAGACCGCGTTGCGCGAGATGATCGCCTTCATCGCCGCCCGGTCGAACCTGACGCGGGAGGAAGCCTATGCCTTCTGCTCGCTCGCGGTGGATTTCCGCGTCACCCAGACGGTGAACGGCGAGAAGGGCGTGCACGGGATGCTGCGCAAGGGGCTGCTGTTCTGAGCCGCCCGCCGCAGGAGGGGAGAGATCTTTTCCACAACTTTGTGGCCCTCTTGCGAATCTAGCCGTTGAGTGCTCCGCCCCGGCGCTGGTACCATTACTGGTAGATTAGCGCAGAAGGCAGCCCCCCATGGACTGGACGGAAGATGCCATCGCCCGGCTGAAATCGCTCTGGGGAGAAGGCCATTCCACAGCAGAGATCGGCCGGCGGATGGGCGTGTCGAAAAATGCCGTCGTCGGCAAGGCGCACCGGCTGAACCTGCCCGCGCGTCCCTCGCCGATCCGCCGGGAGGGGCCGTCGCGCCCGCGCCCGCCGGCTGTCCGCCGCGTGACCGGTCCGACCCTGCCGCCGCTGGCCGCCGCGGAGATGCCCGCGATCGCCCCGGCCGCGCCGCCGGCCCGGCTCGCCGTCGTGCGCCCGCCGCGCGAGGCGCCGGCCGCCACCCGCTTCGTCGCCCGGCCGATCCCGTGCTGCTGGCCGATCGGCGAGCCGGGGACCAAGTCGTTCAGCTTCTGCGGCTGCGAGAGCCTGCCGGGCAAACCCTACTGCGCCGAGCACGCCGCGCAGGCCTATGTGAAGGTCAAGGACCGCCGCGAAGACGCGGCCTGATACGCCGCGCGTGTTTCCCTCTCCCGCATGCGGGAGCTTTGCGAAACGGCCGTGTCCTTTCTCCCTCTCCCGCTTGCGGGAGAGGGCCGGGGTGAGGGTGTGTCCGCCGGCACCGCGATGAGGTCTTGCCTCCGCGCAGGCCCCCTCACCCTCCCGCGCCATCGCGGGCCCCTCCCTCTCCCGCCAAGCGGGAGAGGGGAGCTTGCGTGACGCTCGCTGCCTCACGTCGCTGGCAAGACGATCGCGAGCGGAGAGAGGATTTCCCCACCCGAAGTATGATGTGTCGGGCCTGCCGATGGCGCACGGATACGTCCGCGCCGACCCTCCGCTGCCCTTTCGCAACGGCATGGACCCGCGTGCGGCGGCGGCGTAGGCTTCGCTTGCGTGGTCGCTCGCGCGGCCGGGGGACGGGGAAGCGTGCATGGAAAAAAGCGCGCCCCCAGCAAGGGAGGTACGTGCTTCATGCCGCAGGGCATCGTCAAATGGTTCAATCCCACCAAGGGATACGGCTTCATTGCCCCGGATACCGGCGGCAAGGACATCTTCGTTCACATCAGCGCCGTCCAGAAGGCGGGGCTGCGCACCCTGAACGAGGGTCAGAAGCTGCGCTTCGAGGTCGCGGCGCAGGACAATGGCAGGCAGGCCGCGGTGAACCTGACCAAGGGCGACTGACGTTCCATTGAGCGCGACGCTGCGCGGCGTCGCGCTCTATCTCGGCGCGCTGCTGCTGTTCACGGGCATGGATGCGGCCACCAAGGCGGCGGTCGCGGAAGTGCCCGTGCTGCAGGTGCTGTGGGCGCGCTTCATCTTCCACCTGATCGCGGTGTCCGCCGTGGCACTGCTCACCACGGGGCGGATCCCGTGGCGGTCCGCCGCGCCGCGGCTGCAGGCGGTCCGCAGCCTGACGCTGGTGGGCGCCAACCTGTCCTTCACGGCCGCGCTCGTGACCGTGCCGCTGGTCGAGGCGACCGCGATCAACTTCGTCTCGCCCCTCATCGTGGTGGTGATCGCGGCGTTCTGGCTGAAGGAGGCGGTGGGCTGGCGCCGGACCGCGGGCGTCGTGGTCGGCTTCCTCGGCGTGCTGGTGGTGCTGCGGCCGGGGATGGGCGCGGTGCCCCCGGCCGGCTTCCTCGCGCTGGTCACGGCACTGCTGTTCGCCTGCTACCAGATCATGACGCGGCGGCTGGCCGGGGTGGACACGCCGCAGACCACGATCCTGCACACCGGCATCGCCGGGGCGGTGGTCACGGCCCTGATCCAGCCCTTCATCTGGGAGGCCCTGCGGCCGGAGATGTGGGTGCTGCTGGTCGCCATCGGGGTGATGGGCGGGGCGGGCCACTACCTGCTGGTCCTGGCCTTCGAGCGCGCGCCGGCCAGCCTGCTCGCCCCGTTCGCCTATACCCAGATGATGTGGGCCAGCCTGTTCGGGATGGTGGTCTTCGGCGAGTGGCCGGATGCGGCGACGATCGCGGGCGGGGTGATCATCGCCGCCGGCGGGCTGACCGTGATCTGGTCCGAGACCGCCGCGAAACGGCCGCTCGGCTAGCCTGTTTCCGATCCGCCGGCGGGGCTCGCGCGTTGGTGGAAGATGGCGTCGCGCCACCCGGAACCCATACCAGCGTGTGCCCCAGCCATGCGGTCACGTTCGCGTCCCGACGATTGCCCGGCGCGGAGAGTGCGCGTAAGCCACTCGCAGCGGAGGAAATCTCGCGATGAACGGTACTCTCGGCGGCGTCGAGCGCGCCCCCCGTGCCCCCCTCGATGCCGACGCTGTCCGCAACGCGTATCGCCGCTGGGCTGGCAGCTATGACGTGATCTTCGGCGGCGTATCCGGCCCCGGCCGCCGCCGCGCGGTCGCGGCGGTCAACGCCTTGTCCGGCTCGCGCGTACTTGAAGTGGGCGTCGGCACGGGCCTGGCCCTGCCGCACTACCGCGGCGACAAGCGCATCACCGGCATCGACCTGTCGGCGGAGATGCTCGCGGTGGCGCGCCGTCGCGTCGCCGAGGAGCGGCTCAACCGGGTGGACGATCTGCTGGAGATGGATGCCGAAGCCATGAGCTTCGAGGACGGCAGCTTCGATATCGCGGTGGCGATGTTCGTGGCCTCCGTCGTGCCGCATCCGCGCGCGCTGCTGACGGAGATGCGGCGCGTGGTCCGCCCCGGCGGGCACCTGCTGTTCGTGAACCACTTCCGTGCCGAGCGTGGCGCGCGCTGGTGGATCGAACGGACCATGGCCCCGGCCTCGCGCCGGCTCGGCTGGCATCCGGATTTCGCGATGGAAAGCCTGCTGGATGCCAAGGAGCGTGCGAGCGCGCAGATCGCATCCGTGCCGCCTTTCGGCCTGTTCACGCTGGTAAGCCTGCGTAACGGGTGACGCGCTTGTGCGCCGCGATACGCGCGGATAGGGTGCAGCGTCGTCGGCAGCGGGCACGGCAAACCCGCCCACGACAGGGGAAACGTGACGGCATTGGCCGCCGCCGCGTGCGCAGGACAGGATGGTTTGTCGCATGAAGTCTTACGGGCGGCTCCTCGCCGGCATCATTTGCGGCCTGATGATCGCGGCCGGCGGGGCGCTGGCGGCAGCGCCGGAACCCTGGCAGTTCGGCATGCAGGCACCGGCGACGCCGGTGAAGGAAATCGTCGAGAACCTGCACAACATGATCCTCGTGATCATCACCGTCATCACGCTGTTCGTGCTGGCGCTGCTGGTGATCGTGGTGCTGCGCTTCAACGCGAAGCGGAATCCGACCCCGAGCACGACAAGCCACCACACGCTGCTGGAAGTCGCCTGGACGGTGGTGCCGGTGCTGATCCTGGTGGCGATCGCAATCCCGTCCTTCCGGCTGCTCTATTTCCAGGACCGCGCCCGCGAGCCCGACATGACGCTGGAGGTCACCGCCTTCCAGTGGGCCTGGGAGTACCACTATCCGGACAACGGCAATTTCCGGTTCGAGAGCCGGATGATCGCGGATGCCGACCTCAAGCCCGGCCAGATCCGCAACCTGTCCGTGGATGAGGAGATCGTGGTCCCGGCCGGCAAGACCGTGCGCGTGCTGACCATGAGCCGCGACGTGATCCACAGCTTCTTCATGCCGGCCTTCGGCATCCAGAAATACGCCATTCCCGGCCGCACGCTCGAGACGTGGTTCCGCGTCGACAAGCCGGGCATCTACTACGGCCAGTGCAACCAGATCTGCGGCACCAACCACGCCTATATGCCGATCGCCGTGCGCGTGGTGCCGGAAGCGGAGTTCAACGCCTGGGCCGAACAGGCGAAATCCCGTTACGCGCAGGGTCTGCCGCCCGCCCCGGTGGGGTCGGTCTCGGTGGCCCAGGCCGCGCGCTGAGGAGCTGAGGACAGATGGCCGCCGAAACCCACGCTGCCGACCACGGTCACGCGCACGACCACCACGACCATCATGACCACAAGCCCGGCTTCGTGAAGCGCTGGCTGTTCAGCACCAACCACAAGGACATCGGCACGCTGTACCTGATCTTCGCGGTGATCGCGGGGATCGTCGGGCTCGCGCTGTCGATCTACATGCGCGCCGAGCTGCAGAGCCCCGGCGTTCAGCTTTTCCGCGACGGGCAGCACTGGAACTCGGTCGTCACCGCGCACGGCGTGGTGATGGTGTTCTTCGTGGTGATGCCGGCGCTGATCGGCGGCTTCGGCAACTGGTTCGTGCCGCTGATGATCGGCGCGCCGGACATGGCCTTCCCGCGCATGAACAACGCCAGCTTCTGGTTCCTGGTGCCGGCCCTCATGCTGGCCGCCGGGTCCATGGTGGTCGGCGACGGCGCGGGCGTGGGCTGGACGCTGTACGTGCCGCTGTCGAACGCGACCTACCAGCCGGGCATGGCCGTGGACATGGCGCTGTTCGCGCTGCATCTCGCGGGCGCGTCGTCGATCCTGGGCGCGATCAACTTCATCACCACGATCTTCAACATGCGCGCGCCGGGGATGACCCTGCACAAGATGCCGCTGTTCGCGTGGGCGATGCTGGTCACCGCGTTCCTGCTGCTGCTGGCCGTGCCGGTGCTGGCGGGCGCGATCACGATGGTGATCACGGACCGCAACTTCGGCACCGCCTTCTTCGATCCGCAGGGCGGCGGCGATCCGGTGCTGTTCCAGCACCTGTTCTGGTTCTTCGGCCACCCCGAAGTCTACATCATGATCCTGCCGGCCTTCGGCATCGTCAGCCACGTGGTGTCCACCTTCAGCCGCAAGCCGGTGTTCGGCTACCTGGGCATGGCCTACGCGATGGTGGCGATCGGCGTGGTCGGCTTCGTGGTGTGGGCGCACCACATGTTCACCTCTGGTATGGCGGTGGACACGCGCGCCTACTTCATGGCGGCGACCATGGTCATCGCCGTGCCCACGGGCATCAAGATCTTCTCCTGGATCGCCACCATGTGGGGCGGGTCGATCCGGATGGAGGTGCCGATGATGTGGGCCATCGGCTTCATCTTCCTGTTCACCGTCGGCGGCGTGACGGGCGTGGTGCTGGCCAATGCCGGCCTCGATATGGTGCTGCACAACACCTATTACGTGATCGCCCACTTCCACTACGTGCTGTCGCTGGGCGCGGTGTTCGGGATCTTCTGCGGCTTCTTCTACTGGATCGGCAAGATGTCCGGCCGCCAGTATCCCGAGGGCCTGGCCCGGCTGCACTTCTGGGTCACTTTCGTCGGCGTGAACCTGACCTTCTTCCCGATGCACTTCCTCGGGCTCGCGGGCATGCCGCGCCGCTATCCGGACTATCCGGACGCGTTCGCCGGCTGGAACATGGTCGCCTCGATCGGGTCCTACATCGGCGGGCTGTCGATGGTGATCTTCCTCGTCATCGTCTGGAAGATCTTCACCAGCAAGGAGAAGCTGGCGGATAACTACTGGGGCGAGGGTGCGACCACGCTGGAATGGTCCGTCGCCTCCCCGCCGCCGTTCCACACCTTCGAGCAGCTTCCGCGGGTGAACTAGGCAGACGATGAGCGACGTGCAGGCGCTCGGCCATGAGGAGGGGGACCGCGCGGTCCCCCTCGCCGCTTCGGCGGTGGGAGACTGGATCGCGCTGCTCAAGCCGCGCGTGATGGCGCTCGTCGTCTACACCGCGGCGATCGGCATGTTCGTCGCCCCGGTGCACCTGCATCCCGTGCTCGCCTTCGCCGCGATCCTGTCCATCGCCATCGGCGGCGGGGCCGCGGGCGCGCTGAACATGTGGTGGGAGCGCGAGACGGACGCGCTGATGCGGCGTACCGCCGGCCGGCCGCTGCCCGCGGGGCGCATCGATCCCGACGGGGCGCTGGGCTTCGGCATCGTGCTCGGCGTCGCCTCGGTGCTGCTGATGGGGCTCGCGGCCAACTGGCTCGCCGCCGGCGCGCTCGCCGGCTCGATCCTGTTCTACGTGCTCGTCTACACGGCGTGGCTGAAGCCGCGCACGCCGCAGAACATCGTCATCGGCGGGGCGGCCGGCGCCTTCCCGCCCGCCATCGGCTGGGCCGCGGCGACCGGGTCGTTCGAGGCGATGCCGCGGGTGCTGGTCGTCATCGGCTTCCGGTGGACGCCGCCGCATTTCTGGGCGCTGAGCCTGTGGGCGCGCGGCGATTACGCCCGCGCCGGCATCCCGATGCTGCCGGTGGTCGCCGGCGCGCGGGAGACGCGGCGGCAGATCCTGCTGTACTCGGTGGTGCTGGTCGCGACCTCCCTGCTGCCCTGCCTGTTCGGCGCCGGCTGGATCTACGGCGTGGTCACCGCGGTGCTGGGCGCGCGCTTCCTGTGGCTCGCCGTCCGCGTGCTGCGCGACGCGCAGGACGAGCGCGGCGAGAGCCTGACCCGCGACGCGCCAGCCAAGGCGCTGTTCGCGTGGTCGATCCTGTACCTGTTCGGGGTTTTCGCCGCCCTTCTCGCGGACCATCTGCTGATATGATGGCAATGGACGGCAACCTGACGGAGCGGGACCTGAAGGATCCGAAGGAGTGGAGCAAGGCGGAAGCCGACGAGTTCCGCCGCCGGCGGCGGGGGCGCAACCTCGCGATGCTGGCGGCCCTCGGCGCGCTGGTGCTGCTGTTCTACGCGATCAGCATCGTGCGCCTGCAGGGGCCCGGCTGATGGCCGCGCGCGGGTCCAACGGGCGGATCGCCGCCACGCTGTGCGTGCTGGTGGCCGGGATGGTCGGCGCGTCCTTCGCCGCCGTGCCGCTCTACCGGCTGTTCTGCCAGGTCACCGGGTTCGACGGCACGCCGATGATCGGCCAGCCCGCCCCGGGTGCCACCGGCGAGCGGACGATCGCGGTGCATTTCGTCGCCAACACCCAGCGCGACATGCCCTGGCGCTTCGAGCCCGACCAGCGCGAGGTGCGGATGCGCCTCGGCGACGAGGCGGTGGCGTTCTACGTGGCGCGGAACAATGCGGCGACCCCGATCCGTGGCGTGGCCACCTACAACGTCACGCCCGAGAAGGCCGCGAAGTACTTCCACAAGACCGCATGCTTCTGCTTCGACGAGCAGACCCTCACCGCCGGGCAGGAGATGCAGTTCCCGCTTTCCTTCTGGGTGGACCCGAAGATCGCCGAGGACCCGGCGACGCGGGACGTGCGCAGCATCACCCTCTCCTACACCTTCTTCCACAGCCTCAACGACGCGGACCGGGCGGGTGCCGTCGCCTCGGCCGGGCCGCATGTCGGCCCGGCGCGGAACTGAGGGTGCGGGCCTGGTGAATGCCGCCGCGCGGGGCTTGATCCGCCACGCCGTCCGGGGTTTTGTGGATCACGATCACGGCCACGCGTCGGCCGAACGGAGATAGGCATGGACACGCATGCGGCGGCCCCGGCGGCTGCCTCCGGGCTGAAGCAGCCCTACCACCTGGTCGACCCGTCGCCATGGCCGCTGGTCGCCGCCATCGCGGGCGGGCTGCTGGTGTTCGGCATCATCCTCGCGGCGCATGGTTCGACCTGGGCGGTGCTCTATGCCGGCATCGCCACGACCTTCGCGGTGATGTTCTTCTGGTGGCGCGACGTGGTGAAGGAAGCGCGCACGCCGGGCCTGCACACCGGCGTGGTGCGCCTCGGCCTGCGGTACGGCATGGCGCTGTTCATCACCTCCGAGGTGATGTTCTTCGTCGCTTTCTTCTGGGCCTATTTCCACTACGCGCTGTTCCCGGCGCACGTGCTCGGCCAGGAAGTGGCGATGTGGCCGCCGAAGGGGATCTACACCTTCGATCCCTGGGGGCTGCCCTTCCTCAACACGATGATCCTGCTGCTGTCCGGCACCACGATCACCTGGGCGCATCACGCGCTGATCGAGGGCAACCGCAAGGCGATGCTGCAGGGCCTCGCGCTCACCGTGCTGCTGGGCCTGTCCTTCACCTTCCTGCAGGCGGTCGAGTACGCGGAGGCGCCGTTCAAGTTCTACGGCGGCGGCATCTATCCGTCCGTCTTCTTCCTCGCCACCGGCTTCCACGGCTTCCACGTGATCGTCGGCACGACCTTCCTGATCGTGTGCCTGATCCGCGCCTGGAAGGGGCATTTCTCGGCGGAGCGGCATTTCGGCTTCGAGGCCGCGGCCTGGTACTGGCACTTCGTGGACGTGGTGTGGCTGTTCCTGTTCGTCTGCATTTACTGGTGGGGCGCGGGCGAGATCGCCCACCACTGACGCCCCGGACCTGCGGCGGCGGCGGAGGGGTTTCGCCCCCCGCCCACGCCTCCCGGGCGCGGCACCTCGCCGCATCGTCCGCCGGACCTCTCTCAGGCGAAACGGTCGCGGCCGCCTCCCGCTCGCGGGAGCCTTGCGGAACGATTGCGCTCCTTCCCCCTCTCCCGCCGGCGGGAGAGGGCCGGGGTGAGGGCGCACGCGCCGGCGCGCCGGTGAGGTGTCGCCTCCACCCCGGTCCCCTCCCCCTCCCGCGCGAGCGCGGACCCCTCCCTCTCCCGCAAGGCGGGAGAGGGAACGTTGCGCGACGTGTCTGGCCTCCATCCGTCCGCAGGGCTCCACCGCCCCGGGCAGCCGCCGCCGGCCTGCCGGCATGACCGGCCCGCGCCCCCGCTGGCGGCTGGCGCTGGCGATCACGCTTGCAGGCATCGCGCTGACCGTCGGCCTCGGCGTCTGGCAGGTGCAGCGTCTCGGCTGGAAGCGCGACATCCTCGCCGCCATCGACCGTGCCGAATCCGGCCCCGCCATTCCGCTGCCGGCCGATCCGCCGCCCTTCGCCCGGGTGCGCGCGGAAGGGCGCTTCGATCCCGGCCATGCCGCCCTCTACGGCGTGCAGGTCCGGGGCGGGCAGGCCGGCGCGCGGCTGCTGGTCCCGCTGCTGCGCGACGGCGCGCCGCCGGTGCTGGTCGATCGCGGCTTCGTGCCGGTGCCGTGGTCGGGCGAGACGCCGTCCGGCCCGGTCTCGTTCGAGGCCTATGTCCGCCCCGGCGAGACGCGCGGCTGGTTCAGCCTCACCGACGATCTCGCGGGGCGGCGCTTCTACACGCTCGACCCCGCCGCCATCGGGCAGGCCATCGGCATCGCGAACCCCGCCCCCTACGTGCTGGTCGCGCTCGGCCCGCCCGCCGGCCGGGGGGCACCCGTTCCGGCCGAGGCGATGCCCCGCCCGCCGAACAACCACCTGAGCTACGCGGTCACCTGGTTCGGGCTTGCCGCCTCGCTCGCCGCCGTGTTCGTGATCTGGTGGAACAGGGAGCGCCGCCGCCGATGACCGCCTACCAGCGCCTGGTCGACCGCTTCGCCCGCATCGCGACCGTGGGCGAGGCTTCCGGCATCCTCGGCTGGGATGCCGCCGCCATGATGCCGAAGGGCGGCGGGGCCGCGCGCGGCGACCAGATCGCCATCCTCGCCGGGATCGCGCACGGCATGCTGACCGACGCGGCGACGGCGTCCGACCTCGCCGATGCCGTGCCGCCACCCGACCCGCGCGCGGCGGCGAACCTGCGGCTGATGCGCCACGCCCATGCCCGCGCTGTGGCGCTGCCGTCCGATCTGGTGGAAGCGCAGGCGCGCGCCAACTCCGCCTGCGAGAAGATCTGGCGCGATGCGCGCGACGCCAGCGATTTCGCCATGGTCGCGCCCAGCCTGACGGAGGTGGTGCGGCTGGCGCGGCAGCAGGCCGCCGCCCTGTCCACCGCGCTCCGCCTGTCGCCCTACGACGCGCTGATGGACGGCTATCAGCGCGGCATCGGCGCCGCCGACGTCGCCCCGGTCTTCGCGGCCTACGAGACCTGGCTCGCCGACGCTCTCCCGCGCGCGGAGGCGCTGCAGGCGTCCCGCCCCGCGCCCGTCGCGCCGCAGGGCCCGTTCCCGGCGTCGATCCAGCTCGCGCTCTGCCGGGAGCTGTCGCTGAAGGCCGGGCTGGAGGAGGAGCATTCGCGGCTCGACACCTCGACGCATCCGTTCTGCGGCGGCACCCCCAGCGACGTGCGCATCACCACCCGCACCAACGAGACGGATTTCGCCCAGGCCATCCTCGGCGTGCTGCACGAGACCGGGCATGCGCTGTACGAGCGCGGCCTGCCGCCCGACCTGACCCGCCAGCCGGCCGGCGAGGCGGCGGGCATGGCCGCGCACGAAAGCCAGAGCCTGATCATCGAGATGCAGGCCTGCCGGTCGGATGCGTATCTCGCCTTCCTCGGCCCGCGCCTGCACGCG
>JBBCJT010000245.1:0-9074 GCA_037190665.1 Rhodovastum atsumiense
GGTGAAGGGCGAGGTGCGCATCAACCCGCTGCCGCACATGCCGGTGGTGAAGGATCTCGTGCCCGACCTGTCGCAGGTCTACGCGCAGTACCGCTCCATCGAGCCGTGGCTGAAGGCCGACACGCCGCCGCCGCCGGATGCTGAGCGCCTCCAGAGCAAGGAGGAGCGGGCGAAGATGGACGGGCTGTGGGAGTGCATCCTGTGCTTCTGCTGCACCACCTCCTGCCCGTCGTACTGGTGGAACGGTGACCGCTATCTCGGCCCCGCGGTGCTGCTGCAGGCCTATCGCTGGATCGCCGACAGCCGCGACGAGGCGACGGGCGAGCGGCTGGACGCGCTCGAGGATCCGTTCAAGCTGTACCGCTGCCACACGATCATGAACTGCGCGCGGACGTGCCCGAAGGGGCTGAACCCGGCGCAGGCGATCGGCGAGATCAAGAAGCTCATCGCGCAGCGCCAGATCTAGGCCGGCCGAAGCGGCGCGACGGAGCCGTGCCGCGGGTGCGGCCGTTTCCGTGCTGCGCCGGGGAATGCGGGGGCGGGGCGATGGCCTGTGCCGTGTGCGGCGCGGGTGAACCCGCTCTAGGCTGCGGCCGGCTGACGGAGGAGCGGAAGCGATGGTGACGATCCACGGTATCAAGGCCTGCGACACGATGAAGAAGGCGCGGGCCTGGCTGGATGCGCACGGCATCGCCTACGCCTTCCACGACTACAAGACCCAGGGCGTGACGCGCGCGAAGCTCGACGAATGGGAGCGCGCGGCGGGGTGGGAAGTGCTGCTCAACCGCGCCGGCACCACGTTCCGCAAGCTGCCCGATGCGGACAAGGCGGACCTCGATCGCGGCAAGGCCATCGGCCTGATGCTCGCCCATCCGTCCGCGATCAAGCGGCCGGTGCTGGAGGCTGACGGCAAGGTGATCGTGGGCTTCCGGCCGGAGGTCTATGCCGGCGTCTTCGGGAAGGAAGCTGCCGGGCGTTGAGCGGTCAGCCATCCCTGCCGGGGCTGGATTCCGGGCCGCCGCGCGATTCGTTGTTCTTCGCCCTTTTGCCCGACGCGCCCACCGCGGCGCGGATCGAGCCCGTCGCCCGGGAGCTGTATCGGAGCAACGGTCTGACGGGGTCGCTGCAACCGCGCGACCGGCTGCACGTGACGCTGTGTCCGCTGCGCACCTATCACGGCGTGCCGCGCGGACTGGTCGCGGACGCCTCGGCTGCTGCTTCGTCGCTGCATCAGGCGCCGTTCACCTTTGCCTTCGACGAGGCCAAGACCTTCGGCGGCGGAGAGCGGAAGCCGTGGGCCTTGTCTGGCAAGGAGTACACGGGCCCGCTTCTCGCCTTTCGGGATGCTCTCGTCGTCGCGCTGGCGGCGCAGGCTGTCAGCATGGATCGGTCGTCTTCGTACACGCCACACGTGACGCTCGGCTACGACCAGAGCAAGATCAACGAGCGCACGGTGAAGCCGGTGCGATGGGACGTCGCGGAATTCGTCCTCATTCACAGCCTGCAAGGCGCGTCGCGCTATGTCGTGCTGGGACGGTGGCCGCTGGGGGCCTGATACCGGCGAGCCTTTCGACTGAAACCCGCAGTCGCCGATGCAAGGTCGCCGGCAAGGCTCGGCGGTATCCTGCGAGCAGCGTCATGCATTGTCCTGCGAGGCCGCGCCCCCTTACTCCGGCCCTCTCACCCAGGAGCTGGGTGGCAAGTCCGCCAATATCCTGCTGCCGGACGTCGATCTGGCGGCCGCCGTGGCCAAGGGCGTGGCGGGCTGTTTCCTGAACTCCGGCCAGTCCTGCGACGCACCGACACGCATGTTCGTCCCGCTCGACCGAGAGCCGCCGAGAAGGGCTGGTTCCTCCCGGGGCAGTGGCATGAACCTCAGCTTCCGCCATCTTCCGCGAAGCGCGTGTTCTCCCTTTCCCGCAAGCGGGCAGGGCTATCGCATGTGCAATTCTGTGGTCGGGGGAGGGGCGAGAATGACCTGACCCGATCTGCCGAACGCGAAGAATACTGGCCTTCGACATCCCGATCGGACCGTGCGAGCGAAGGCAAAGCCCATGCGATAGCCCTGCCCGCCTACAGGAAAGCGGCACTGTGAGGGCCGATGCCGCCTGCGGAGGCCCTATCCGGTCAACCGACAGACTGGCCAGTCTGAGGCTTGCGCAGGCGCTGCACCACGTCGCGCACCGCTGCCGCCACCCCGAGCAACGATCCGCCCCGCACCAGCTCCACCCACTGCAGGTCCACCGACGACGTGGCGAGGCTCTGCTTGTAGCGGTCATCGCCGCCGAGGAAGTCGTAACCGTCCGCACCCGACGCCAGCGCCTGTTCGATCGCGAGCGTGTGGCAGGTGAGGCCGGGCTTGAGCTGCGGCGCGTCCGGCCGATGCGACAATCCGCTCTGATAGGCGAAGAGGCGCCCGCCCACGCGGAAATTGTACAGCAGGCCGATCACCTCGCCGGCCGAGGCGATGCGCAGCAGATCGAGTTGCCCGTCCTCCATCGCGCGGACGACCAGCGTCGCATGGAAGCGGCGGACGAACGGTTCGGCAAAGGCACCCGGCTTGCCCCGCCGCTGCCATGTCGCCGCGTGCAGCGCGATCAGCTCATCGAGCCACGAGAGCGCCTGCGCGGGCGTTTCCGCGCGCGCAAGGGCCGCATCGCCATAGCGCCGCAGCGAGCGGGCGATCTGCTGGCGCGTGTTCGCGCTGCGGCTGGAGAGGTAGCCGCTGCCGGCGGCACGGATGGCGGCGAGATCGACATAGGGCGCGCTGCGGATCTGGCTGCGCAGCGCCCGACCACCCGCTGCCTGCGCGAGCGCGGGGTCTGTGCCGCTCAGCACGATCCTGTGCACGCCCCGCACCCGCCACGCCGCACGCAGCATCGCGTCCACCGTGTCCGGATCGGCATCGGCCGCGATCAGGGGGGCGTTGTGTTCGATGAACGGGGCATCGTGCGCGGCCTCGCCGCTCTCCGTCAGCAGCAACCGGTCGCCGCGGCGGTTGAACAGCGCGAGGCCCGTGAGGCGGCCGCCGGATCGTGCGCGGATCAGCACCGGATCGTCGAAGCGCTCCTCAGCGAGGCAGCCGACCCAGGACCAGCACTGGAAGATCGCGGACGCGGCGCCGCGCCGTTCCAGCGCGCGCCATTCCGCCTCCAGCGCAGCGAAGCCCGGGAAGGGCGCGATCTCCACCTCGGTCGCCATTCAGCGCGCCACCTCGCGCGCCGGCCGCGTCATGTCGGCCACCGCCATGCGCGGAGACCGCTCGCCTTGCGGATGGAGAACGTCATCGGCAAGGCTCGGCCGGAGCACACCGCACCCCGCAAGACCGGATCCGCCCCGCCCATGTCCCCCCAGGCCATCGCCACCACGTTGCTGCTGCCGCCGCTGCTCCTCGTGCTGATCGCACTGCTCGGCGGCCTGCTCGCGGCGCGGCGCAGGCCGGTGGTGGGCATCGGCATCGCCGTGTCCTGCCTGCTGTTGCTGCTGCTCGCCACGCCGTTCGTCGCCGGCCATCTGCGCGCATCCCTCGAAGACGGCCTGCCATCCCCCGCCGGCGCGCCGCAGGCCATCGTCGTGCTCAGCGGGGAAGTCGCGCGGGCGACCGATCGCGTGGAGGTCGGCCCACTGACGCTGGAACGCATGCGCACCGCCGCCGCGCTGCATCGGCGCACGGGCCTGCCGCTGCTGGTCACCGGCGGCGCGCTGGGGCGCGGCGATCCGCCCATCGCCGCGCTGATGGCCCGCAGCTTCGCCGAGGATTTCGGCGTCCCCGTCCGCTGGATCGAGCCCGGCGCGCTGGACACCCGCGACAACGCCGAACTCTCGGCGGCCCTGCTGCGGCGGGAGGGGATCGGCACCGTCCATCTCGTTACCCATGCATGGCACATGCACCGCGCGCTAGACGCATTCGCCCGCACCGGGCTGACGGCCGTGCCGGCGGTCGTCCGGTTCGATCGCGTTCCCGACGGCCAGGCCACCGACTGGATCCCGCGTCCGGACCAGCTCTACGTGAGCTGGCTCGCGCTGCGGGAATGGGCCGGAATTCTCGTCTATCGCCTGCGCGACGGGGCGGTAGCCGGAAAATAATCTCCGGTAAAACTTTCGGTGATCAGGGTTGCATCTTTTGGCTTATTGGCGCGTTGAAGGGGGATGACTGTCACGGTTTTGCCACCGCCGCAGGATGTCCTGCGGCGGCATGTCCTGTTGCTCGATGTCGACGGCACGTTGCTCGACATCGCGCCGACGCCGGAGAGTGTCGTCGTCCCCGAGGGCCTGCCCGAAACGCTGGATGTGCTGCACCGCGCGCTCGCGGGTGGCCTTGCCATCATCTCCGGCCGACCGCTCGACCAGATCGATGCGTTGACGCGCAACGCGCTGCCGGCCGGGGCGGAGCACGGCGCCGTGCTCCGCATCCCGCCCGATCCCGCGCGGCGGCTGGCGCTGCCCTCGGTGCCGCAGGCGTGGCGGCAGGCCGCATACGGGATGACCGAGCGCTTCCCCGGCGCGCGGGTGGAGGACAAGGAATCCGGCTTCGTGCTGCACTATCGCAGCATTCCCGCAGCCGGGCCGGCGCTGGACCGGTCGTTGCGCGGACTGCTGCAGGGCGAGCCGGAGTTCGAGATCCTGCCCGCCGACATGGCCTGGGAGGTGCGGCCGCGCGGTGCCGACAAGGGCACCGCGGTGCGGGCCATCATGCGGGGGGCGGCGTTCGCGGACCGGATTCCGCTGTTCGTTGGCGACGACATCACGGACATGGATGCGATCCGCGCCGCGCAGGCGATGGGCGGGGTCGGGCTGCGGGTGGCCGACTCCTTCGGTTCGCCCGAGGCGGTGCGGATCTGGCTGGCGGAACTGCGGAGACATGCCGAACTGACCACGCAGGCAGGGGGCTGACATGGCGCGACTTGTCATCGTCTCAAACCGCGTACCCGTCCCGCGCAGCCGCGGCGCGCAGGCGGGGGGGCTTGCCGTGGCGCTGAAGGACGCGCTGGCCGGCGGCGAGGCGACATGGTTCGGCTGGTCCGGCGGCCTGCATGCGAACCCCTCCGATACGCCCGCCATCGTCGACGCCGGCCGCGTGCGGTACGTGACGCTCGATCTCAGCGAGCACGAGCACCGGATGTATTACGCCGGCTTCTCCAACGGCTCGCTCTGGCCGCTGCTGCACTATCGCATGGGCCTGGCCGAGTTCCGCCGCGAGGAGGAAGCCGGTTACCGCGCGGTGAACGACCGGTTCGCCGCAGCCCTCGCGCCGATGATCGGCGAGGACGACACGATCTGGGTGCACGACTTCCACCTGTTCCCGTTCGCCACGGGCCTGCGGCGGCGGGGGATCCGCAACCGCATCGGCTTCTTCCTGCACGTGCCGTTCCCGCCCGGCCCGCTCTTTGCCGCGTTGCCGCGCGGGGAGGCGCTGCTGCGCGACCTCACCGCCTACGACCTCGTCGGTGTGCAGACCGAGCACGATGCGGAGAACCTTCGCCGTGCGCTGGAGGATGCCGGGCTGTATGCGCGCGTCGCGGCGTTCCCCATCGGCCTCGACGCCGAGGGCTTCGCCCAGCAGGCGGCGCGCGCGGTGCGGCTGTCGGAGGCGCAGCGGCTGCGCGCGAGCCTGCAGGACCGCGCGCTGATCCTCGGCGTGGACCGGCTCGACTACTCGAAGGGCCTGCCGAACCGTTTCCGCGGCATCGCCAAGCTGCTGGAGCGGTTCGCCGAGCATCGCGGGCGGCTCACCTTCCTGCAGGTCGCGCCGATCTCGCGCGGCGAGGTGGCGCAGTACCGCGCCCTGCGCCGCGAACTCGACGAGCTGACCGGCCGCATCAACGGCCAGCATGCGGAGGTGGACTGGGCGCCGATCCGCTGGATCACGCGGCCGGTGGCGCGGCCCACGCTCGCGGGCTTCCTGAGGCTCGCGCGCATCGGCCTCGTCACGCCCCTGCGCGACGGGATGAACCTCGTCGCCAAGGAATACGTCGCGGCACAGGACCCGGTCGATCCGGGCGTGCTGGTGCTCTCCCGCTTCGCCGGCGCGGCGGACGAGATGACGGGCGCGCTGACGGTCAATCCGCATGACCCGGAGGAGATCGCCGAGGCGCTGCATCGCGCACTGGTGATGCCGCCGGCCGAGCGCGCGGCGCGCTGGCGCGACAATGCCGCGGCACTGCGCGAGAACAGCGCGGCTGCCTGGTCCCGGCGCTTCCTTGCGGCGCTCGACGCGGATGATACGGTCGCCGCGACGATAGCGCCGGAGAAGGCTTCGTGATCGACCTGTACGCCTACAACACGCCCAACGGACGCAAGATCAGCGTGGCGCTGGAGGAGATGGCGCTGCCCTACCGCGTCCATGTCGTGGACATCACCAAGGGCCAGCAGTTCGAGCCGGATTTCCTGAAGATCAGCCCCAACAACCGCATCCCCGCCATCGTCGATCCCGGCGGGCCGGACGGCGCGCCGATCAGCGTGTTCGAATCGGGCGCGATCCTGATCTGGCTGGCCGAGAAGACCGGCCGTTTCATGGGTGCGGACAAGCGCGAGCGCGTGCAGTGCCTGGAATGGCTGATGTGGCAGATGGGCGGCTTCGGCCCGATGCCCGGCCAGGTGCACCATTTCCTGACGGTCGCGGACGAGGCCGACCGCCGCTACGGGCTGGAACGCTACATGAAGGAGACGCGGCGGCTGTACGGCGTCCTGGACCGGCGGCTGGAAGGGCGCGATTACATCCTGACGAGCGGCCCTTCGATCGCCGACTTCGCCATCCTCGGCTGGGCCTGGCGGCACACGCGCCATCAGGTGGACCTCGCCGACTTCCCGCAGGTGAAGCGCTGGTACGAGACGATGATGGCGCGCCCGGCCGTACAGCGCGGCTTCGCGGTCGCCCTGTCGTAGCGAAGGAGGAGGAACGCGATGCTCATCCTGCACACCTGGGGCACCACCAACGGCCGCAAGCCGATCATCGCACTGGAGGAGTTGCGCCTCGCCTACGAGCTGCGGCCCGTGGACATCACGCACAAGGCGCAGCGCAATCCGGCCTTCCTGAAGATGAACCCGCTGGGCAAGATCCCGGTGCTGGAGGACCCCGACGTGGGCTTCCTGACCGAGAGCAACGCCATCCTGTTCCATCTCGCCACCACCACCGGCCGGCTGCTCGGCATGGGCACGACCTATCTGCGTGTCATCGAGTGGCTGTTCTGGCAGGCATCCAACTGCGGCCCGGCGCTGTCGAACTACTGGCGGCTCAAGCAGGGCGGCGCGGAGGCCCCGGCGGGCGAGCTCGCGCGCTGGCGGGACGAGACGCAGCGCTGCCTGACGGTGATGGAGAGCGCGCTGGGGGATTCGAAATACCTGACCGCCGATTTCAGCATCGCCGACATCGCCATGCTGCCGCATGTGCGGCGCGAGGTGGGCGATGCGGAGAACGCCGAGAAATGGCCCGCGATCCGCGCCTGGCTGGAGCGGTGCGAGGCGCGGCCGTCCGTGGCCAAGGGGCTGACGGTCGAGATCCGCTGAGGCGGCGGCCGGCGGGGTTCTGCGGCGGTTCGTTGACGGGGGCTGAGGCGCCCCGTAGAAGCGGCGGTGCAAACGCCGTGGCCCGTTCGCGGGCTTCGCACTCCTGCGGAGGGGTGGCCGAGTGGCCGAAGGCGGCGGTTTGCTAAACCGTTAGACAGGGTCAACCTGTCTCGTGGGTTCGAATCCCATCCCCTCCGCCACTTCAATCACTTAGCAGCCTTCCCGAGCGTCGCTCCTTGCGGCGTCGGGATGATCGTGTGCCGGGTTTTGTGCCGGGGTGTCGAGTTTTCCACAGGCTTTGAGCACCTGCCTGAAGGCGTCCGAGCGCGCGAAGTTGAACGTCGTGGAAGGGCGGACGAAGCTTTCTGTGACTCTGGCTGAGAGATCATTCCAGTCCAGACTGACAGCCTGATGCGAGCGGCCACGGCACGGGCTGCGGCAAGGGCTTCCCCATCCTGGAGCCTACCGAGAAGAGCAATTGCCTTGGCGCTGCGGCAGGCCGAGGTGGGTGTGAGGTCCGCCAAGCGGGTGCCCTCCAAGCTGCATTAGCAAGTTGGCCAGCGCCCGCAGCCCGGGGGGCTCTGTGCCGGCCGGCGCGGAAGTGCGCCACCAGACAGGTGCGCTTACTCCACGCGCGCGCCGGATGCCTCGACCAGCGGCTTCCAGGCCACCGTCTCCTCGCGCACATAGGCCGCGAACCGATCCGGCGTGTAGCCGCGCATCAGCACCGCATCCATCGCTTCGAGCCGCGGCCCGGTCTGCGGGTCGGCGAGCGTGCGCTCGACGCTCTCGGCGATCTTCGCCACCACATCCGGCGGCATGCCCGCGGGCCCGAACAGACCGAACCATGAATACGCCCGATATGCCGGCACACCTGCTTCCGCCATGGTGGGCACATCCGGCAGCACCGGAGAGCGACGGTCGCCGGCCACGAACAGCACACGTGCGCCGCCGCTGTCGTGATGCGGCTTCAGGGTGCTCATGACCTCGTGGGTGAACTGGACCTCCCCAGCAAGCAGCGCCGAGAACGCCTGCCCGGCACTGCGGTAGGGCACATGGGTCACGCTGGTTCCGGTCCGTGCGACGAAGTTCGCCCCCGCGAGATGACTTGTCGTGCCGACACCGTTGCTTGCGTAGTAGTAGCGGCCGGGATTGGCCCGCAGCTCGGCGATGAGCGCCTGCGCATCGCGCACCGGCCATCCCCTGGTGGTGATCGCAAGTGCCAGCGGGACGAAGACGGTGGGCGCGATCGCGGTCAGATCGCGCTGAGGATCGTA
Organism: Rhodovastum atsumiense; assembly: GCA_037190665.1. Classification (GTDB taxonomy): domain Bacteria; phylum Pseudomonadota; class Alphaproteobacteria; order Acetobacterales; family Acetobacteraceae; genus JBBCJT01. Next base: position 8,784 of record JBBCJT010000245.1, read on the forward strand.
GGGCAGGGTGCTGTACAGATGCACCGCCAGCCCCACCGCTGACAGCGCCGCGCAGACCAGGGTGTGCCCGTCCGGTGCCGATCTCGCGACAAGATCGGTGCCCACGATGCCGCCGCTGCCGGGGCGGTTCTCGATCACGATCGGCTGGCCCAGGATCTCGCCGAGCTTCGGCGCCAGAAGCCGCATGGTGACATCCGTCGCGCCGCCCGTTCCATAGGGGACGATGACGCGGATCGGGCGCGACGGGAACGCGGAGGCCTGCGCCCGGACGAGGGAGGGCGCGGCGAGGCC
>JBBCJT010000246.1:0-24624 GCA_037190665.1 Rhodovastum atsumiense
CCGTCAGCAGCGCGGCCGTCAGGAGCAGACCGAGCAGGACCTTGATGGTGCGATCCCACTTGGCCCAGACCGCCTGCGACGGGCCAAGCGCAACGAGGGAAGTGATCGTGATCCCGACCGCGAAGATCAGCATCAGCGTCGTCACGCCGTTCACGGCCGGGCGCTTCGGCTCGCGCGCGACGAGACAGCCGAAGATCATCACCAAGAAGGAGAGCATCGCCCACGGCATCGTCTGCGCGAATCCCCAGACCTGCCGATGGGGATTCATGAAGGAGATCCATGACCAGACCAGCACGCCCACGAACGGCTGCGCTGCCGCGATCGCGAGCAGCAGCACAAGCACGCCGGCGAGGGCGAGGTCACGCATGGATGAGCCGCCTCAGCCGCCCGCGCGCAACTCGTCGAGCAGCCGTGTCGCGGCCTCCCGCTCGGGGAAGGTCACATCCGCGGCCACCACCCGCTCGAGCACCTTGCGCGCCTCCTCCTTCTGGCCGGCCCGGTTCAGCGTGTAGGCGAACCGGTAGAAGATGCCCGGATCGGCCCGCTCGCGGGAGGCGGAGACCGCCGCCGCCTGCCGCATCAGCGGCACCGCTTCCTGCACCTTGCCGCCACGCGCCAGGATCCAGCCCAGCGTGTCCGACGTCTCCGCCGACGGGTTGAGGAAATAGCCCCGCTCGGCGAGCAGCCGCGCCTCCTCCAGCCGCGCCTTGCCCGCAGCCGTCGCCGGGTCGGCATCCGCCTGCATCAGCCAGGCGAGGTTGTTGAGCGACACGCCGTCGGACGGCGCTGCCGCGATCACAGCCTTGAGCCGGCGCTCCGCTTCCGCGTTGCGCCCTGCTGCCAGGTCGATCTGCGCAAGCTGCGCTTCCACGACCGGATCGCCCGGCTCCCGCGCCAGCCACGCGTTCAACGCCGCCGTTGCCTCGTCCGGCCGCCGCTGCGACAGAAACGCGCCCGATGTCCGCAGGGCCAGATCGCGCGTGGGCATCTGCGCAAAAGCGGCGGCATAGGCGCGCGCCGCATCCTCGTAACGCTGCGCGCCCATCAGCAGATCCCCGCGCAGCAGCAGCGAGGCGGGGCGCGTGCGCGGAGAGCCCGCCAGCCGGTCCGCCTGCTCGAGCGCGGCATCGAGGCCGCGATCCTGCCGGATCAGATCCACCAGCGTCTGTTGCAGCATCGCATTGCCGGGCTGCGTCGTCAGGCTCCGCTCCACCGTCGCCTCCGCCGCCCGCTTGTCGCCCTTGCGGGCCAGCAGCGTGGCGAGCTGGCGGGCAGCCAGCGCGTTCTCCGGCTCCTCGGCCAGCGCGGAGCGGCTCGCCGCCTCGGCCTCGGCCCACTTCTCCTGCGCGGCAAGGGCCTCGGCAGTCATCATCTGCACCGCAGCACCACGCCGCGTGGCCTTCAGCGGCTCTGCCTGCAGGATCGCCACGGCCTTGTCCGGCTCGCGATTGGCCATCGCGACGGCAGCCGCGGCCAGCGCCAGCGCCTGCTCGCCCGGGGCCGCCGCCTGCGCCTTCATCAAGGCTTCACGCGCGCCGGCCGCGAGCGGGCCCGTGGACAGCGCCGCACCGCTCAGCCGGGCGATCGCATCGCGGTTGGCCGGCGCACGTGCGAGAACCTCGACGAGCAGGCGGTTCACCTCGTCGATATTGCCTTCCATCGCCGCCGCGCGGGCCAGACCCAGGCGGGCGTGGATGCTGTTGGGATGCTTGGCCAGCACCGCCTCGAAGCTCTGCCGTGCACCGGGTGCGTCGACGCGTACCATGCGGATCGTGCCCTCGAGCACGCCGGCGACCTCGCTGTCGCGCGCCTCGGGTCCCGCGCGCTCGAGCTCCTTGGTCGCTTCCGCCAGATTGCCGTTCGCAAGGGCGGCCGCCGCCAGGATCTGGCGCATGCCCGGCTCCCGCGCCTTGTCGAGGCGGATCGTCGCCTCGGCGGCCTCTGCGGCACCGTCGGAGTCGCCCGCGCTCATGCGTGCGGCCGCGAGCTGCGCCATCACCTGCGGATTGTTCGGCGCCAGCGTGGCCGCCTTCTCGAACGCGGCAACGGCGGGCGCGATGCGTCCCATCGCCATATGCGCGCGCCCGAGCATGCCCATCGCCTCGGCATCTGCAGCGCCGCGCGTCGCCAGCCGGTCGAGCGTGGCAGCCGCATCGTCCGGCCGGCCGGCCGCAAGATCCATGCTGGCCAGCAGCTTTGCGCCACGGACATCCTCGGGCCGCCGCGCGACATGCCGCCGCGCCGCATCCTCCGCCTGGGCCGTCTGCCCGAGCGCCTGCTTGACGGCGGCGAGCAGCAGCAACCCGTCGGGGAAGTTCGACACCCCGGCGCCGAGACGCTGGAGCGTGTCGTCCGCCGCCTTGTAGTCGCGCCCGCGCGCCTGGAGCATCGCCCGCAGATAGAGGCCCGGGGCGCTGCCCGGCGCGGTCCGCAGCGCGGCATCCACGTCCTGCTTGGCCGCGGCGTCATCGTTGAGGCGGAAGTTCAGTTCGGCGCGCCGCACGCGGGCCTGCACATTGCCAGGCATCTTCGCGATCGCCTTGCCCAGCGTCTCGACCGCCGGCCGCAATTCGTTGCGATCGGCCTGCAGCGCGGACTTGCGCAGCAGCGCATCGACGTTGTCGGGGCTGACGGTCAGCGCCTTGTCGATCGCCGCCTCGGCGGCCGCGCGGTCACCATCGGAAGCCGCCACGCTGAAAGCCGCGATCTGCACCTCGACACTTTCGGGCGCGAGCCGCAGGGCGGTGGCGACCGACGCCCGCGCATCGGGCTTGCGGTCGAGGCCGAGCTGCGCCATCGCGCGCCCGGCCGCGATCTGGCCCGCCACGGCTGCCGGCGTCTGCGAATCGGGTTCCGGAAAGTCCCGCAGCACCTCTTGGAAGCGGCCGCGCGCAAGATAGGCGCGCATGAGCAGCGCGGTTCCCGCGGCGCGGTCATAGCCACGTTCGATGGCGGCGCGCGCTTCCTTCTCGGCCGTGTCGGTATCGCCGAGATCGAGGCTGGCCTGCGCGAGGGCGGCGCGGATCTCCCCGGAGGCCGGGTTGTCGCGCGCCGCGTTGCGCAGCTCGATCTGGGCAGCGCGGAGATCGCCCCGTGCCTGCGCTTCCCGCGCCTTCTGCACCGAGGCGAAGGCGGGCTGGGCCAGCACCATCCCTGCGGTCAGCGCGATCGCGGCTGCCATGGTGCGAAGCCGAAGCGGACGGATCGACGTGGGGAATTCCATGAGACTCACTCCGCTAAACGGCGTCGGCGGACGCGGGCGAAACCGGCGCATCGGCGCCGTTGCGCGCGGCCGAGATGCCGTGGCTTTCAAGAAGACCGTACAGGGTTGGGCGACTCACGCCGAGCAATCGCGCGGCGCCGGATACGCTGCCGGCGCTGCGGGCAAGGGCCAGTTCGATGATCTCGCGCTCGGCACGCATCCGCGCGGCCCGCAGGTCGAGATCGGCGATGCCCGGAGACGGGGCGACGGCCGTTTCCATCGCCGGAACCGCCGCCTCCAGTTCCAGATCCTCCGCCGTGATCTGGGGCCCGTCGGCCATCAGCGCGGCCCGGCGCACGCGGTTCTGAAGCTCGCGCACATTGCCCGGCCAGGTGTGCGCCGTGATCGCGGCGGTCGCGCTCGCATCGAAGCCGCGATTCTTGCGGCCGAGTTCCTTGCCCTCGCGCGCGAGGAACCAGCGCGCCAGCAGCAGCGCATCCCCACCCCGCTCCCGCAGCGGCGGTACCCGCAAGGTGACGCCGTTGAGCCGGTAGAGCAGGTCGCCGCGGAACTGGCCCGTGGTGGCCTGCTCCTCCAGCGGCTGGTTGGTGGCCGAGACGATGCGCACATCCACCTTGATCGGCGCGCGGCCGCCCACGCGCTCGAACGTCTGGTCCTGCAGGAAGCGCAGCATCTTGGCCTGCAGCGGCCCCGGCAGGTCGCCGATCTCGTCGAGGAACAGCGTGCCCCCGTTCGCCTGCTCGATCTTGCCGATCACCTGCCGGACCGCGCCCGTGAACGCGCCCTTCTCGTGACCGAACAACTCGCTTTCCAGCAGGTTTTCCGGGATGGCGGCGCAGTTCAGCGCGACGAACGGCTTGCTCGCGCGCCCGCCCATCTCGTGCACCGCGCGCGCCAGCGCCTCCTTGCCGGTGCCGCTCTCGCCCAGCAGCAGGACCGGGACCGACACGCCGGCCAGCCGCTCGACGCTGCGACAGACCTTCAGCATCCCATCGTCGGACGTGATGATGTCGCGGACCGGGCTCGGCCGAGGCAGGGCGGCGAGGCGGATGTTCTCCTCCTCCAGCTCGCGCAGCCGCAGGGCGCGGTCGAGCACGGTGCGCAGCATCGCCAGATCGGCCGGCTTGGGGCAGAAATCGTAGGCGCCGAGCCCGATGGCGCGCAGCGCGTTCTCCCGCTGGTCCTGACCCGAGGAGACGATCACCGGCATGGTCGGCGCGATCCGGCGCAGCGCCTCCAGCGTCGCGAACCCCTCGCTCACCCCCTCGGCGTCCGGCGGCAGGCCGAGATCGAGCAGTGCGACGGCCGGCGCCTCCCGCTGCGCCGCCGCCTCCGCCTGCGCGCGATCGTTGGCGATGACCACCTTCCAGCCGGAGAACCCCCAGCGGTACTGGGCGCAGAGCGCCACGTCATCCTCGATCACCAGCAGCTTCGGCTTGCTCATGCAGTCAGCCTCTCGGACGCGGGGCCAGATATGGGCACCTCCTGCGGCAGCAGAAGAAGGCGCATTGTAGTCCCGGCTCCCGGCCGGGTCAGCACCAGCAGATCGCCCCCCGCCTTCTGCAGCAAAGCGCGGGCCTGCCACACGCCGATGCCGCTTCCGTGCGCCTTCGATGTCGCCATCGGCCGGAACAGGCGATCGCGCACGAACTCCGCCGTCATGCCCGGGCCGCGATCGACGATGTCGACCACGATCCGGTCCCCGTCCCGCCGCACGCCGATGCGCACCGGCTCGCCCGCCGGCGACGCCTCGATGGCATTATCGAGCAGATGGGTTACCGCGGCGTCAAACTGCGCCGGCGCGATCACCGCCAGGCCGACCCCCGCCGCATCCGCCGGGTCGAGCCGGACCGGATGGCGGCGCGCGGCGGAGATCGCCACGACCCGGGCGCAGGGATCGCAGACCTCCGGCACGGCTTGCACGACAGGCGCCGGTGCGGCGGACGCGGGTTCGTCCTCCGGCTGGCGCAGCCGGGCGATCAGGGTGCGGATCCGGTCGGTGGAAGCGCGGACGGTGAGCAGCATGTCGCGCTGGAACTCGGGGTCCGAGATATTCTCCTCGGCATTGGCGAGAAGCAGGCCGAGCTGGCTCGACACCGTCTTCACGTCGTGTGCGACGAAAGCGAAGCGCCGCGCATAGTCCTGCACCTGTCGCTGGTCGGCCAGCCGCTCCGCGGCACGCCGCTCGGCCAGGAACATCGCGACCTCCTGCCCCAGCGTGCGCAGCAGGTCGAAGGTCTCCACATCCAGCTCGAACGGCGCCCGCGGCGGGGCGAGGAGGACGACGCCCAGCAGCCCCTCGCGATGGTGCAGCAGCGGCACGCCGAGCCAGAGCCGGCCCAGCGCCCTGCCCACATCCGGGGGCGCATTGTCCTCCAGCGCGGCGATCCAGGTGCCGCCCCGCAGGTCCGCGAGCAGCTTGTGATCGGCCGGCAACGCGAGCGTGGCGTCCTCCGGCAGGTTCCACGACCCGTTCCAGCGGAAACGCGCGGACGCGCCCTCCTCCGCAACGTCGCAGGTCAGCACCGCGCCCGCCGGGCTGTCCACCGCGTCGGCGATGGCGCGGATGGCGCGCACCGGCGCGGGCACGCTCTCCTCCGCGCCGCCCGACAGCGTGTCGACGCAGCGCAGCCACTCGCGGCGATAGTCGTACCGGGCCGCGAAGAAGTGATCGACGACCAACCGGCGGATGCGGGAGCGGGCGGATTGCGATGCCACCGCCACCGCCACGGCGATCAGGGCCGCGGCGATCAGGGCGACCTGCGCGACCTTGCCCCAGTCGGTGCCGAGCTGGCGCAGTACCTCGCCCACCACCCCGACGCTGAGCAGGAAGCCGCCGCCGACCATCAGCGTGGTGCCGTGGAAGACCGCCGCCCGCGACACGCGGAGCTGCCGGCGCCAGCGTCGCCCGCGTGCCGCCGCGATGGCCAGCAGGGGCATGGTGAGAGCGGTGACCAGCGCCCTGGCATCGAGCAGCGTATGGGAGAACTCGCGGGACAGGACGGCGTCCGCGTAGATCAGGACGTCGATGCAGGCGAGGCTGCCGAGCGCGATGCAGGGCAGGTTCACGTGCCAGCGCGCGGTCTCGTCGGCGTTGCGATACAGGTTCTCCGCCAGCAGGATGATGGCGAGCGCCATGGCCAGCCGCACGAGCAGCGCGGGCGAGCCCAGGGTCGGCAGGCTCATCGAGCCAGCGACGGCCGGCAGCAGCGCGGCGAAGGACAACACCACCACGATCGCGCCGCCCCAGGCGAACCTGCGCAGCGTCGGCGTCGCGGCCGGCCCCGTGATGCCCCGGTAGAGCAGCAGGAGCAGGCCGAACCATACCGCCGAACGCAGGGTCTCCGCCGCCCCGGCGATGCCTTCGAAGGGCGTACCCAGGCCGAGCGCGATCGCCCCGAGCCATAGCGCGGCGACGGCGATCGCGGCGGCGAAGCTCGCGGCCATCCGCCCCTGACCGAGGATCAGGGACAGCCCTGCCCAGAGGAGGCAGAAGAAAGCCGACGCCGCATGAAGCAGGGGGGAGGCGTCAGTCACATTGTCTGCGCGGCGCCAGGTGGCTTACCGCGACCCTTCCTGGAAAAGTATCACCCGCACCGTCGCGACCAGGATCAGCAGATCGAGGAACAGCGAGCGGCGGCCGATATAATACAGGTCATAGGCCAGCTTCATACGCGCATCCTCGACGGAGGCGCCGTAGGGATAGTTGACCTGCGCCCAGCCGGTGATGCCCGGGCGCACGCTGGCACGATCCTCGTAGTGCGGGATGACGCGGCCGAGCTGCTCGACGAAGACCGGGCGCTCCGGCCGCGGGCCGACCAGCGACATGTCGCCGCGCAGCACGTTGATGACCTGCGGGATCTCATCGATCCGGGTCAGGCGGATGAAGCGGCCGACGCGGGTGACGCGGTCATCGTGCCGGCTCGCCCAGCGCGGCGCGCCGCCGGCCTCGGCGTCAGGGCGCATCGAGCGGAACTTCAGCAGGCTGAACGTCCGCCCGCCGAGGCCTACCCGCTCCTGCCGATAGAGGATCGGGCCGGCGCTATCGAGGCGGATGGCGATCGCGGTCAGCACCAGCAGCGGCAGGGCGAAGGCGAGGATCGCGAGGCTGCCGGCGATATCCATGGTCCGGCGCAGGACCGCCTCGATCGGACCGCTGCGGCGCGTGGCCCGGGTCAGCCAGTCGGGGGCCAGCCGCTCGACATCCACGCGGTTCATGCGCTGTTCGAGGAACTCGCTCTCGCTCAGCACCGCGAAGCCGGACTGGCGAAGCTCCGTGCTCGCATCCTCGGCCAGGGCAACGCCCGGGGCGGCGATGACCCCCCAGATGCGCTTGTCGCGCAGGCTCTGGGCATCGGGCACGCCGGACTGCGGCATGACGGCGGCGATCTCGAACAGCTCCTCGCCGCGCGCCCGGGCGCCGAATTCACGCTCGATGGCGAGCGGGCCGTTCTGGCCGCGGATCACCGCCAGCCTGCGCACCAGCCAGCCGCTCTGCAGCACGAGCCGATAGCCCAGCCGCGTCAGCACGATCACGGCGATGATGCCGGCCAGCAATTCAGCAAGATGGCCCCACGTGTCCGCATGCGGGGCGACCACCGCGAGGACCAACTTGGCGGGCAGCACGAGCAGCAGCGCGGCCACCAGCGTGCTCGCGATGAAGCGGCCCACGCGGTGCCAGCCCTCGGGCTGATACAGTCCGCTCGCGCCCGAAACGACCCCGGAGCAGAGAGACAGGGCGGCGGCAAAAAGGATGGCCTGATAGCGTTCGACAGGGCCGTTCGCCGCCAGACCACTATAGCTGAGGATCGAATAGACGACCGCGAAGCAGATCAGAGCTTCGATGACATAAAGCAGAACAAGTTCAGACCTCATCGTATGGCCGAACAGACGCGTCATCTGTCTCTTAACCTCCGAGAACGGCGATCCAGTGGCACATAGGCCAGATCTTCGACGGCGGGACTTGCGGCTGGATCCTGGGGCGGGGCGTCGCTGTCCGGCGGATCATAGTACTAATTTTTGATAAATGTCTACCCTAAAGCGCAAAAACTGTGATCTGCCTCACATCCGCCCCAGCGCATTGCGCAACCTCAGGGAGCATGGGAAAGCGGCTTGCGAGCAGGCACAATGGCGCTGAAACCCGTTGGAAACAAGCCACCAACCGGCACTTGCAGCCATCCCGGCGCGACCGCCACCGCGCGTAGTGAGGCCATTGTGGCACGTCTCATTTTTCGTGGATCGGATGATTTTTCGCTTGCAGCCGCCTGATCGCGATGATAGGAAAATCACACTGTCGGGGCGGCCCCCAACCCCCGCGATTGGCCCGGGGCCCGTATCCGCTGTATCTAGGTGCGATATGCGAACCAAAGCGAGGCCGAGGTGACGCGAAGCGTGACGCCCCCCAGCGTTCCCATCCATACAGGACGACGTGCCGGTCTCCTGGCAGCATGCGCCAGCCTCGTGCTGGCGGCCTGCGCGTCGCAGCCGGTCGCCCCCCCGGCCCCGCCTCCGAGCGGCCCGGCGCCTGACTATGTGATCGGCGCCGGCGATTCCCTGAACATCCTCGTCTACCGGATGCCGGAGCTGAGCGCGAACCTGCCGGTCCGGCCGGATGGCCGGATCTCGGTCCCGCTGGTCCCGGACATGGTCGCCGCGGGCAAGACGCCGACCCAGCTCGCGAAGGATATCGAGCAGAGCCTGCGCCAGTACGTGCGCGAGCCCAGCGTCAGCGTCATGGTCAATTCCTTCGTCGGCCCGCCCGACCGGCAGATCCGCGTGATCGGCGAAGCGGCGCAGCCGATGGCGGTGCCGTACCGCGAGGGTATGACGGTGCTCGACGTGATGATCATGGCGCGTGGCCTGACCCGCTATGCCGCCGGCAACCGGGCGGAGATCGTCCGCCGGGAAGGCGCGGACGGCGCATCCCGCACGATCCCGGTCCGGCTGAACGATCTGCTGCGGGACGGCGACATCACCCAGGATGTCGCGATGCGCCCCGGCGATACGCTCGTCATTCCTCAAGGCTGGTTCTGACCCATGGTCCTTCCCGCGATCGTGCGGCGATACGCCGCGGCTGGCTGGCGCCATCGCTGGAAGGCGCTGATGCTGGCCTGGCTGATCTGCATCCCCGGCTGGATCGCGGTCAGCATGATGCCGAGCCAGTACCAGGCGAATGCCCGCATCTACGCCGACCCCGAGGCGCTGCTGGGCACGCTGCTGAAAGGCCTCGCCGCTGACAGCTCGCCGGCCCGTCAGGTCGAGATGCTGCAGCGCACCCTGCTCAGCCGGCCCAACATGGAGCGGGTGATCGCGCGCACGGATCTGGATATGCGCGTGCGCGACACCGCCTCGCGCGAGCAACTGATCGAGGCGCTCTCCCGCGACATCAAGATCACGCTGCAGACGCGGCAGCTTTTCCGCATCGACTACACGGACCGCGATCCCCGCCTTGCCTATGAAGTGGTGCGGACGATCATCGCGCTGTTCATGGAAGCGGCGACGAGCAACGACCGCCAGCAGATGCAGTCCGCGCGCACCTTCCTGCAGCACCAGATCACCAGCTACGAGGTGCAGCTGCGGGAGGCCGAGCAGCGCCGGGCGGAGTTCCGCGCCCGCTATGCGGACATCCTGCCTTCCGAGACGCTTGGCGGCGGGACCCGGCTGGAGCAGGCCCGCGGCAAGCTGAACGACCTGCGCGGCTCGCTCGCGGACGAGCAGACCAGGCGCGACCTGCTGCGCAAGCAGCTCGAATCCACGCCGGCAAACTTCGCGGCGCCAGCCGGCGGTGCCGGTGGCGGCCGTCTTGCCGAGGCGGAGCGCCAGCTTCGCGAACTGCGGCTGCGCTACACCGACCAGCATCCGGACGTGGTCGCGCAGCGCTCCGTCATCGCCGAACTGCGCGCCAGCGGCGGCGGCGGCGGTGGTGGCACGGCGCAGCGTCCCGGGACCGGCGCCCCCAACCCGGCGCATGAGCAGGTCCGCATCCGCCTTGTCGACGCGGACGCCCAGGTTGCCTCGCTCGAGCGGCAAGTGACGGCCATGCAGGGCGAGGTCGCGCGCCTCGAAAATCTGGTGCGGACGGCGCCACACGTGCAGGCCGAGTTCCAGAACATCGACCGCGACTATGCCGTCCTGCGCAAGAACTACGAGGAGCTGCTGGCGCGGCGCGAGGCCCTGCAGATCGCGGGCGCAGCGCGCACCGATGGCAATCCGATGCGCCTTGAGGTCGTCGAGCCGCCGACCGTGCCGATCCAGCCCGCAGGTCCGAACCGCCTCCTGTTCTCCGCCGGCGTGCTGGCGGCGGGGATCGGTGCCGGCCTGGCCCTGATGATGTTGCTGGTCACGCTCGACAGCGGCTTCTATACGATCCACGACCTGCGCTCGATCGGGCTGCCGGTACTGGGCGGCGTCTCTTCCGCCACCGCCCCGCCGCGGCGTGTGCTGGCGAGCGTCGTCTTCGTCGCCGGGTTCCTGATCCTGCTCGGTGCCTTCGGTGCGTTCCAGATGGTCGGCCCGAAGATCGCTGCAAAGCTACCGGAACTGCTGACCAGGCTGATGGCGTGAGCAATTGTCCATGAACGCATCCCCCCGTTCCCGCGCCCACCTGGTGGAGCGCGCCGTCGAAGCGATGAGCGGCCAGGAGCAGTTTGCGCCCCGCCCCGCCGCCCACGCGCCGGTGCCGGGGGCGCCGGCGGCTCCCCTCTCACCGTCCCCCGCGAAGCCGGCGCCCGCGTCGCAAGCGGCCGCCGTCCCGCCGATCCCGCTGGAGCTCATGGCTCAGGCGGGGCTGGTGGTCGCCCCCGTCGGCACCACGCGCAACCGCATCTCCGAGGAGATCGCGGTGATCCAGCACAGCCTGCTGCGCACGCTGAAGGGCGCGCGCTCGACGGATGGCCGCTGCGACCGGATCATCCTCGTCACCAGCGCCAAGCCGGGCGAGGGGAAGACGTTCATGTCCCTCAACCTGGCGGCAAGCCTCGCGGCCAGCGGCACACGCCCGGTCGTGCTCGTGGATGCCGACGGCAAGCACATGTCGATCAGCCGCCTGCTCGGCCATGCCTCCTCGCCCGGGCTGCGCACGCTGTCGAGCGATACCGCCCGCCAGCCGGGCTCGCTGCTGGTCCCGACGGCGATCGAGAGGCTGTCCCTTCTGCCCTACGGGGAGGCGCCGGCCGGCGCGCCGGCGATCGCGCCGGGCCAGCAGGTCAATTCGGCCCTGTTGCGGCTGGCGGCCAGCCTGCCCCAGCACCTGATCATCCTCGACACGCCCCCCTGCCTGTCGACCAGCGATCCGGGAGCACTTGCCACGATCTCGGGACAAGTGCTCATGGTGGTGGAGGCAGAACATACGCAGCGCAACGAGGTGGAGGCTGCTCTTGACATGGTTGAAGCCTGCCCGACGCTGCAGCTCGTCCTGAACCGCGCGGTGCTGACCCCCAATGACACTTTCGGCGCCTATGGCGGCTACGATGCGTACGGAGCCCCGCCTGCAAGCTGAACCGCCAGCAGGCGCGGCACTTCGCCGCGCCGCCGTGCTGGGCGGCTTCGTGCTGGCGTGCCACACACTCGTCCAACCGGGCCTTGCCCAATCTCTCGGGGACGGCACCGCCGGCAGCGGCGGGGCCGCCCCTGTCGCGCCCGCGCCGGGGATCGGCGGCATCCTGCCGGGTGGCAGCGGGCCAGGGGGGTTCGGCACCTGGGGTCCGGCGACGGGACCTGTCGGGCTCGCCCCCGATGCCGGCAGCCGGCCCGGCACGATCGGCTTCCCGTTCAGCGCGTTCGACCAGCCCTGGGACCCTGCCCAGGCCGCCGGCGAGCCCACCCGCGCCGTCAACATCCAGCCGAGCGTCGCTGTCGACCTGATCTACAACGACAACATCGATGCCACGGCGCGCAACAAGCGCGACGATCTGATCGTGCGCATCACGCCGGCCGTGCTCATCAACCTGGACAGCACACGCTTCCAGGGAACGTTCAGCTACGCGCCGCAGGTCGAGATCTATACGCAGAACAGCGGCGAGAACCGCGTCAACCAGCGCTTCAACGCCCAAGGCCTGGCGACGGTGGTGCCGGGCCTGTTCTTCGTCGACGCGCGCGGCAGCGCCAACGTCCAGACGCTCAGCGGCGGTGGCGGTCTCGACGAGGACACTTCCTCCAGCCGCGACAACCTGGTCCAGACCTATTCATTCTCGGTGTCGCCCTTCGCCGTCTACCGCTTCGGCAGCACGGCAACGGCGCGCGCCGGCTACGTGATGACCTACGTCAACCAGGACAAGGTTGACAGCAACTCGACGGACCCCTTCTCCCAGTTGCCGCCCGACCAGCGGCAGTTCAGCTTCACGCCGTCGGAGTACACCTCGCACCAGTTCTATGGCGTAGTGCGGACCGGCGAGGATTTCGGCAAGTTTGCCGCACAGGGCACGCTGAGCGGTACGACCTTCGACGGCGGCGGACTGTATGACGGCGCCTACCGCAACATCGCCCTGCTGGAGACGCGCTACGCGGTCACGCCCACGATCGCCCCGCTGGCCGAGCTCGGCTACGAGACGCAGCGCTTCAACACCGTCCCCACCACCGATATCAGCGGCATCGTCTGGGCACTCGGCGTGCGGCTGACGCCCACGCCCGAGAGCGTCATCATCGCCAAGTACGGACGCCGTGACGGCTTCAACTCCTTCTACCTCAACGGCACGATGACCGTCGGGGCGCGGACGCGGCTGTTCGCCAACTACTCGGAACGGCTGACGACCTCGGCGCTGGAAGCGGGCGATCTGCTGTCGAGCACGACGCTCGATCCGCTCGGCAATCCGGTCGATGCGATGACCGGCCAGCCCGTCGTGCCCAGCTTCGCGAACTCCACGCTCGGCATCCAGTCGGGCCTGGCCAGGGTCAAGACCGGCAGCGTCTCCGCCAGCCAGAGCTGGCTGCGTGACACCTTCAGCCTCACGCTCTCGCACACCGAGCGCGTCCCGGTCGCGGATGCGCCGGGCACGGTGACGCCGGGCTTCCGGCAGGAATCCTGGTCGATCGGGCTTAGCTGGAACCACGACCTCAGCGAGCGCGCGCGGCTGACCAGCTTCGGCTCCTACAGCCGCACGAGCTCGGACACGGCGGACGACGGCAACACCTACACGGCCGGCACCGCGCTGACCTACTTGCTGTCGCCGACGCTGGTGGGCTCCCTCTCCTACCGGCTGCGCATCAATGATGGCGGCTCCTCCACCGGCGGCGTCGACGACGGACAGGTCACCCAAAACATCATCACTGCCGGAGTACGACAGAGCTTCTGACCGCTTCCACGCGATCGCAAGCACGCGCTAACGGAATTTGGCCAGCCTGTGCCATGCTGGCGGCGAGCATGGCGAGAATGATCGAGCGCGCCCGGGACCCCCCAATGTACGTCGAATATTACGGCTTCCAAGACCACCCGTTCCTGATGTCGCCCGATGCGCGCCTGTTCTACGCGAGCACGGTGCACAGCCGCGCGCACGCGCATCTCGTCTACGGGCTGGCGCAGCGGGAAGGCTTCGTCATCGTCACGGGCGAGGTCGGCGCCGGCAAGACCACGCTGATCGAACGCCTGTGCGGGGAGCTCGACCCCGCCACCTTCTCCGTCGCGCGGATCATGACCTCGCAGGTCCAGGGCGACGACCTGCTGCGACTGGTTGCCGACGGGTTCGGCGTCGCATCCGACGGCACCAAGGCATCCCTGCTGCGCGGCATCATGGACACGCTGCGCGCCGGCGATGAGGCCGGCCGCCGCCATCTGCTGATCGTGGACGAGGCGCAGGCCCTGCCCGTCCCGGCGCTGGAGGAGCTGCGCATGCTCTCCAACGTCACGGAAAGCGGGCGGGCGCTGCTGCAGGTGATCCTGATCGGCCAGCCGCAGCTCCGCCGCATCATGGCGAGCCCGGACCTCGACCAGCTCCGCCAGCGCGTGCTGGCCTCCTACCACCTCGCCGGCCTCTCGCCGGCCGAAACCCGCGCCTATGTCGAACACCGGCTGACCGCGGTGGGCTGGACCGGCGATCCGTCCTGGGGGCGCGGCGCGCTGGAACTCGTGCATCGCCACTCCGGCGGCATTCCGCGCCGCATCAACCGGCTCTGCGCGCGCGTGCTGCTGGGAGCCGCGCTCGAACAGACGCACGAGATCACCGCCGAGATGGTGGAGATGACGGCGCGCGAGCTGGAGGAGGATCTGAGCGGCGGCCCCGACGCCACGCGCGGCATCCGCCCGGCCGCGTCCACCGGCTACGCCAACGGAACAGCCTCTCCCGCCCTGCTCAACGACCTGGTCCACCGCATCGAACTGCTGGAGATGCAGAGCGCGCGGCGTGAACGCGTGTTCAACCGCCTGATGGACCTGTTCGCCGGGGGCGGACGGCATCTGTGACCGGGCCGATGCGCAACGCCATGAGCGTGGACGTGGAGGACTGGTTCCAGGTCCAGGCCTTCGCGCGCACCATCGGCCGCGACCGGTGGGAGAATCTGCCGCGCCGGGTGGAGGACAACACCCGCCGGGTGCTGGATCAGTTCGCCGCCGCCGACATCCGCGCGACCTTCTTCACCCTCGGCTGGGTCGCCGACCGCCATCCGGACTTGGTCCGCCGCATCGTCGCCGGCGGGCATGAGCTGGCGAGCCACGGTTATGGCCATGAGCTGGTGCACGCGATCGGCGCCGACCGCTTCCGCAGCGACGTCACCCGCGCGCGCAAGGCGCTGGAGGACGCCGGCGGCGTGGCCGTGCAGGGCTACCGCGCGCCGACCTTCTCCATAGGCCCCCGCATCGCGCCCTGGGCGCATGCTGTGCTGGCGGAAACGGGGCACACTTACAGTTCCTCGGTCTTTCCGGTGCGCCACGATCTGTATGGCGCGCCCGACGCGCCGCGCGTTCCCTACCGACCCGATCCGGCCGGCGTGGTCGAGCTGCCGATGACCACGCTGCGGGTCGGCGGGCGGAACCTGCCCTGCGCCGGCGGCGGCTGGTTCCGCATCTTCCCCTACACGCTGTTCCGCACGGCCCTCGCACGCATCAACCGCACCGAGGCGCGGCCGGGCATCTTCTATTTCCATCCGTGGGAGGTGGACCCCGGCCAGCCGCGCGTGGCGGAGGCGCCGCGGCTGTCGCGCTTCCGGCACTACACCGGCCTCGCCACGATGGGCCGCCGCATCGACCGGCTGCTGCGGGACTTCGCCTGGGGGCGCATGGACGAGGTGTTCGCCGACGCCATCGCCGGGCACGCCGCCCGCCCATGAGCGTACGCATCCGGCCGCTCGAAGCCCCGGCCGCCGGGGCATGGGACGATTTCGTCCATGCCACCCCGGCGGCGACCTTCTTCCACCTGTCCGGCTGGGCCGGGGTGATCGCCGACAGCTTCGGCCACGCCACGCATTACGCGATGGCCGAACAGGATGGCGCGATCGTCGGCGTGCTGCCGCTTGCGCGGATGCGCACGCGGCTGTTCGGCGACGTGCTCGCCTCGACCCCCTTCTGCGTCTATGGCGGCCCGGTCGCGTCCACGCCCGAGGCGCTCGACGCGCTGACCACGCATGCCGAGGATCTGCGCCGCAAGCTGGGCGCGCCGGTACTGGAGTTCCGCCGGCTCGACGCGCCGGATCCCGGCTTCGCGGAACGCCCGCCCCTCTACTACACCTTCCGCAAGCCGATCCTGATCACCGGCGATGACGCGAAGGACATGCAGGCCAACATCCCGCGCAAGCAGCGGGCGGAGGCGCGCAAGGGGCTGAAGCTCGGCCTCACCTCGATCTCCAACAGCGACACCGACACGCTGCACCGCGTCTATGCCGAGAGCGTGCGCAACCTCGGCTCGCCGGTCTTCCCGCGCCGCTACTTCCGCGCGCTCGCCGCCGCGTTCCCGGATGCGCACGACGTGACCACGGTGCTGCATGAGGACCGGCCCGTCGCCTCGGTGCTGAACTTCCATTTCCGCGATCAGGTGCTGCCCTATTACGGCGGCGGCGTCCGGGAAGCGCGCGAGCTTTCGGCCAACGACGTGATGTACTGGGAAGTCATGCGCCGCGCCGGGGCCGAGCGCGGGGCGAAGCTATTCGACTTCGGGCGCAGCAAGGCGGACACCGGCGCCTTCGCCTACAAGAAGAACTGGGGCTTCACGCCGGAGCCGCTGCACTACTGCTACCGCCTGGCAGAGGGCGCGCGCATTCCCGACAACAACCCCAACAACCCGAAGTACCGCGCGGTGATCGCGGCCTGGAAGCGCATGCCGCTATGGCTTGCCAACATCTTGGGCCCGCCGCTGGTCCGCGGCCTCGGCTGACATGACGAAGCGGCTGCTGTTCCTGGCCCACCGGATCCCCTACCCGCCCGACAAGGGCGACAAGATCCGTGCGTGGAACATCCTCGATCACCTCGCCGATCATTTCGAGACGGAGCTGGGCTGCCTCGTCGACGATCGTGACGACCTGCAGCACATCCCGCTGCTGCGCAACCGGCTCGCCCATGTCGAGGCGCCCTTCATCTTCGGCGGCGGCCCGCGGGCGGCGATGCGGGCGCTGCGGCACATGCGGCCCGGCGCGCCGCTCTCGCGTGGCTGGTTCCATGATCCCACGCTCGCCGCATGGGTCGCGCGCGGCCTCGCTGCGGGGCGGTACGACGCGATCTTCGTCTTCTCCTCGGCCATGGCGCCGTATGTGCTGGGTCAGCCGCGCAACCCCGCCGGACAACGCCGCGTGCTCGATCTGGTGGATGTCGATTCCGCCAAGTTCGCCGCCTATGCCGAGGCCACGCGCGGGCCGATGCGGGTGGTCTACGGGCGCGAGGCGCGGACGCTGCTGAAGCTTGAGCGCCGCGCGGCGGCGGAGTTCGATCACACGCTGCTGGTCTCCGAGGCGGAGGCTCAGCATTTCCTGAGCCTCGCGCCCGAATGCGCCGGCCGCGTCACCGGCATCGAGAACGGCGTCGATTCCGTGCGCTTCGATCCCGACCGCGCCTGGGCGAACCCCTTCACCTCACCCGGCCCGCATCTGGTTTTCACCGGGGCGATGAACTACCGGCCGAATATCGAGGCGGTGGAATGGTTCGCGCGCGACGTGCTGCCGTTGCTGCGGAAGCGCGCAGCACCGCCTGAGTTCCACATCGTCGGCGCGCGCCCGGTTCCGGCGGTGCTGGCGCTGGCGCAGCTTCCCGGCGTGCATGTCACCGGCACCGTCCCCGAGGTGCAGCCCTACCTCGCCCACGCCGACGCGGTGGTGGCACCGCTGCGCATCGCCCGCGGCATCCAGAACAAGGTGCTGGAGGCGATGGCGATGGCACGGCCCGTGATCGCCACACCCGAAGCGTTCGAGGGGATCCGCGCCGCGCCCGGTCGCGACCTGTTGCTCGCGGCGAATGCCGGCGACTTTGCCGCGAAGGTCGCATCGGTGCTGGACGGGCAACACCCGGGCCTCGGCGCCAGCGGCCGCGCGGCGGTCCTCGCCGGCCACGTATGGAAGGCGACGCTGCGTCGGCTGGAGGCCTATCTGGGCGTCGGCGGGTAAATCTATTTTCGCGAAATTGCGATCATTTTCCGAAACTCGCCTCTACCTTCAGGTCGTTCCGGATGATACACTGAGACCAGCATGAACTTGTCGCGCCGGATCACCCCCCTCGCCGCCGACGATGTTTCCATCTCGCCCACGCAAGGGCGGTGGCTGGCGGCCGTGGCGGTCCTCGCCGCAGGGCTGGTGGCGCTGGGCGCGATCTTCTGGACGGAGGTCTCGGCTGCGGTACGGACGTGGGAGACGTCCGCCGCCTACAACCATTGCTGGCTGATCGCCCCCATCGCCGCCTGGTTGTTCTGGATGCGCCGCGACCGCTTCGCCGCGCTGTCGCCCGTTCCCACCCCCGCCTTCGCGCTGCTGGCGCTGCCGGGCGCGCTCGTCTGGCTGGCGGCCGAACGGCTCGGCATCATGGAAGGCCGGCAGCTCGCGGTGTTCGGGCTGGCGCAGGTGCTGGTGCTGACCATCTTCGGCTGGCGCTTCTGCCGCACCTTCGCCGCACCGCTCGCCTATCTGGTCTTCCTCGTGCCGTTCGGCGGCTTCCTCGTCGGACCGCTGCAGCACATCACGGCGCGGCTGATCGATATCGGCCTCGATCTGGTCGGCATCACGCACTTCGTGGACGGGCTGACGATCGAGACGCCGACGGGCCTGTTCTACGTCGCCGAGGCTTGCGCCGGCCTGCGCTTCATCGTCGCCACGCTGGCGTTCGGCGCGCTCTATGCGCTGGTGATCTTCCGCAGCCCCTGGCGCCGGCTGATCGTGATGGCGCTGGCCGTGGTGGTGCCGATCATCGCCAACGGCATCCGCGCCGGCGGTATCATCGTGCTCGCCGAATATCTCGGCAACGCGCAGGCCGCCGCGGCCGACCACATCATCTACGGCTGGGGCTTCTTCTCCGTCGTGCTGCTGCTGCTGATCCTCGCCGGCCTGCCGTTCCGCGAGGACCGGATCGCGGCGGATGCGAAGGACGAACCCCCCGCCCGCCCCGCCGGCGCTCCCCGGCCCGCCGCCGTCGCAGTGGCAGGCGTGCTGGGCGTGCTCGCCGCCGCCTCCGGCCCGGCCGCGGCGAGCGTGCTGGCCTCGCATGTACCGCCCCCCCTCGAGGAAGCGGTGCCGCTCGCGCCGCTTCCGGGATGCGAGATGCAGGGCGCGGAGATGCGCTGCGGCGAACTGCGGCTCTCGGCCTACATGCTGACCTTCTCGCCGCGCACCACCTGGACCGATGTCAGCGCGATGTACTGGCGGTTCCGCGGCGGTTCCGACGAGGCCATGAACTTCACGGTCCCCATGCGCGGGGGCGCGTGGGAGGGACGCCAGATCGATGGATCGTCGGTGCTGATCGCTGCCTGGCTCGATGGCAGGCCGGTCGGCCATGGCGTCACCACGCGGCTGCGTCAGGCGCTCAACAGCGTGGGCATGGGGTCGGGAACGCCCGTGCTGGTCGCCATTCGCGGAACGACGCCGGAAACGGTGTCAGGATCCGCCAGCCGCGCCGCGCTGGTCGCCCTGATCGCGGCACAGGGCGAGGCGCTGGCGGCGAAGGCGGCCGAGCGGTCGAAGGAAAACTGAGCCGCGCCTTCCGCCGTCAGGCCGGCGCGACCGTCTCGCCGGGTTCGATGAGCCGCGCGTAGGCCTGGAACATCGCTTCCTGATCGTAGTCCCGCTCCGCCTTCGCGCGATTGGCCGCGCCCACGGCGCGCCGTAGCGCGGGATCGGTCAGCAGCGGCCGAAGACACGCGGCGAGCGACCGCGCATCGCGGCCCTCCACGAAGCCGGCGTTCTCGGCGGCGACCATCGTGCGCACATCGCCCACGTCGGTCGACGCCACCGGAAGCCGGCTCGCCATCGCCTCGAGAACGGAGAACGGCATCTGTTCGGTGTCCGACGACAGCGCGAACACATCCATTGCGCGATAGAACGCCGCCGGATCGGGCTGATGGCCCGCAAAGAGGGTGCTGTCGGACAGGCCGAGTGCGCGCGCCTGCGCCTCCAGCCCCTCCTGTTCGGGCCCGTCGCCGACGATCAGCAGGCGCGCGGTGATCCCCTCGGCACGCAGCAGCGCAACAGCCTCCAGCAGCCGGCCGATATTCTTCTCTGCCCGCAGCTTGGCCACCGTGCCGATGACAGGCCCCTCCCCCGGCGGCCCCTGCACCGCATCGGCACCGCCCGTATCGAAGCGGCACAGGTCGAGCCCGGTGGGACTGTAGTGAAGCCGCCGCTCCGGCAGCCGCCACAGCTCGCGTGCTGCCTGCAGCAGCTTGCGCGATGGCAGGATCACCTCGCTGCGCCGGAGGATCAGCCGCCGTGCCAGCACGCGGCGCGGCTTCTGGCCGGCGGCCTCATCGGGCCCGAAGCCGTCCTCCATGTGGATATGGCGCACGCGCGGCGGCAGCAGGTTCGCCACCGCCCATTCGATGCTGCCCCAGTTGCTGGTGATGAGGACATCCGGCGCGAGGCGGCGCAGCGCACCGCGCAGCCGCAGCAGCGCCATCGGCCCCTCGCCCTTGCCGATCGGCGATGGCTCGCACCGGATCGGCACATCCGGGGCGATGCGTTCCATCGCGTCGTGACGGCCGTCCATGGCTATGACGACATGCTGCCAGCGCGAGCCGAAGCGGTTGGCAAGCGCGGCGAAGCGGACTTGCGCCCCGCCGGTGGCAAAGGTGGGGAAGACGCTCAGGACGCGGAAGGCTGGCGGTCCCATCACGCACGACCGCAGGGTCGTGGGTCAGGCATGATATACCTGTCGAACTTCCGCGCACGATGAAGGAGTGCCATCAGAGTGAGCAGCGAACGTTGAAGCCGCTTGTAAAGCCGCCCCTCGCATACATTGAGCACCCCGGCTTTCCACACCGCCTGTACGCTGCCGACCAGGCAGATGCGTCGCAAACCCGTCCTCCGTTCCGGCTCACCCGGACCGAGACCAGCGAGTGTGCCTGGCGGGCGCGAGCGCAGCTTCCTACGCGATGTGCGAACCCCGCGCCAACCGCGCGAGCGCATCCGCAGAGGATGATACGATCCGTGCGCGTCGCGATCCTGGCGGCAGGTCTGGGCTGCCTCGCGCCGCCGGCGCTGTCGGCCACGCTCATGGTCGGCCCCGGGCAGCGCCATGCCACCCCGAGTGCCGCCGCCGCCGCGGCACGACCCGGCGACCGCATCGTGATCGCCCCCGGCCGCTACCGGGACTGCGCGATCTGGCGCACCGCGGACATCACGATCGAGGCCGGCCCGGGCGCCCCGGTCGAGATCGAGGGACCGGTCTGCGGTGGCAAGGCGCTGTTCGTCACCGCCGCCCCCCGCATCACCATCATCGGCCTGACCTTCCGCGGCGCGGTCGCCCCGCCCGGCAACGGCGCCGGCATCCGTGCGGAGGGCGGCGATCTCACGATCCGCCGCTCCCGCTTCATCGACAACCAGAACGGCATCCTCGCGGCCAGCCTTCCGTCCGCCACGCTCCGCATCGAGGAGAGCGAGTTCATCGGCAACGGCGCATTGGTGGGCGAGTGCGCACACGGCATCTATGCGAACCGCCTCGCACTGGTCTCCATCCGCAACAGCCGCTTCGCGGAGACGCGCGTCTGCCACCACATCAAGTCACGCGCCCTGCGGACGGAGATCGTCGGCACGTCGATCCTCGACGGTGAGGCCACCAATTCCAGCTATCTGGTCGACATCCCCAACGGCGGCGATCTGCTGCTGGCCGGGAACACGATGCGGAAGGGGCCACTCGCCGGCAACGTCGCCACGGCGGTGGCGATCGGCGCGGAAGGCGTGACCAATCCGACGAACCGGCTGGAGATCCGGGACAACCGCTTCGCCAATCTCCAGCCGCGCTCCACCACCTTCGTCCGCAACCGGACCGAGACCCCTGCGGTGCTGGAGCGCAACGTGCTGGAAGGCCAGGTCACGCCGCTGGCCGGGCCCGGCAGCGTGCGATGACCGGGCCGACGCGCCTTACTGCGAGCGCGCCGCCAGCATCTGGGCCAGGGCGACGACGCGGCGGGCATTGCCGGCCCAGGTGAGATCGCGCGCCAGCACATCCGCTCGCGCCGCGTGCCCCAGGCGTTCACGCAGTGCCGCATCCGCGACAAGCCGCGCCACCGCATCCCACATGGCGCCGGGACGGGACGGGTCGAACAGCAGCGCCGTCTCCCCGTCGCGCAGCACCTCGCGCAGATTGGGCTGGTCGGGCGCGACGATGGCGCGCCCGGCGGCCATGTACTCGAACACCTTCAGCGGCGAGGCGTAGGGCACGGAGGCCGGCTGGAGCGCGATATCGAAACCCGCGACATGGGCGGGAATGGACTCGCGTGTCGCGAGGCCGGTGAAGGTCACCTGCTCCGCGATGCCGAGTTCGCCCGCGAGGCGTTCCAGCCCGGGCCGCGCCGGCCCCTCGCCCACCACCTTCAGATGCAGCCGTGGGCCGCTGCGCGCCGCGGCGATGGCGCGCACCACCGCATCCAGCCCGTGCCAGTCCCGCACGAAGCCGACGAAGCCGAGCTGCAGCGTCTCCGCATCCGGCCCCGCCTGCCGTTCGGCGAGTTCGGCGGGAAACTCGGCGAGGTCGATGCCATTGGGCACGACCACGATCCGCTCCTCCGGCACGCCGGCCTGACGCACATGACCAGCGAGCACGTCCGTCACCGGCAGGACGCGGTCGGCACGACGCCAGACATAGTTCTCGGCCCAGCGCGCGAGGCGGCGCAGGCGCAGATTGCCGAAGCGGGCGCGTTCCTCAGCAAGCGGCGCGTTCACCTCCAGCAGCAGCGGCAGACGACGGCGGCGGGCGACCAACGCGCCGGCGAGGTAGAACAGGTTGTAGCGCTCGTAGATGACGTCCGGCCCGAACTCGCGCGCGGCACGCGCAAGACGCAGCGTCGAGGGCAGGCTGTAGGCCAGTTCCAGAAGCTCGACCGCCGCCCCCGGCAGCAGGCGGCGGATCGTGGCGACCAGCCGGCTCTCGCCGCCAAGGCTCGTATTGGCATAGGCGGAGGGGCCCACCACGCGCACCTCGTGGCCCTGCGCCCGCAGGGCGGCGACGAGCGATTCCAGATGCACGCCCTGCCCGTCATGGGACTGGATGCGGTGGCTGTAGAGGATCTTCATCCGCGGCTGCGAAGCCTGCGGACCCATCCACCGATCGCCTGGCGGCCGATCGCGGCGAGGCCGGCGGGGTGAAGCGGATCGGCAAGCACGAGGCCGATGCGCTGCCGGCGCTGGCGGACCCAGTGCTGCTTGTAGGCGTCATCGCCCCGCCCGAAATCGAGAAGCCTCACCCCGTCTCTCTCCAGAAGTTCGCGGATCATCATGGCAGTCAGCACCGTGCCGGGCGAGGCGGCGCGCGCCTGCTCCACGTAGGAGAGCTTGAGCACGGTCGCACGCCGCGGCGCCCCGGGGCCGCCGGGGCGGTCCAGCATCCAGTACTGCGCCGCGATCGGGGTCCGCTCCTCCTTCGTGCGCAGTACGCCGATGCGCGCGACATCGGCGGCAGCGGCGGCGCGCAGCAGTTCGGCATCGAAGCGGGGAAACGGCTCTTCCGGCTTCCAGCTCCGGGCACGGACCTCCTCATAGGCGGAGATCGCCTCGTCCAGAGCTGGGCCGGGAGCGGAGACGAAGTCGAAAACATGCGTCCTGGCGGCCCGCGGCAGCTTGCGCAGCACCGTGTTCCGGAGGGCCGGATCGCGGGTCGTGAGGTAGTCCTGCCACGAGATGCCGTCCGGCAGCGTCTCGTTCCAGTTGCCGACATGGTCGAATGGCAGGATGCGCAGGCCGGCCGCGCGCAATCCCCGGAGGAACGGCTCCAGCTCGATCGAGTCCGGGGCAAGGAGTTCCAGCGTCACTGGCCGGCGGAAGCGCAGGCGGCGGCCGAGAGACCGCGCGGCCTCCATCCTTGCGTCCGGCCCGAGACGGGGCAGATAGAGCGGCCGCCAGGCGAGGCTGTAGGGACCGGTGAGGCTGCAAAGCGCGCCGCCGCGTTCCATCATCGGCAATACCGCCGCCGGCTCGTCCCGTTCGCCGCTCGACAGAAGCAACGGCCGCGCATCGGCGGGCATCGCATGGGCCAGGAGCGTGTCGTACCAGAGCCGGCTCGCGAAGAGATCGCCGGTGGCGGGCTGGTCGAGATGGCGGTCCATCCAGTCCGGCAGCCGGGACTCCGGCAGCAGGGGCATCCAACCGGTCGAAGATGATATCGCCATCAGTGCTGCAATGACCTTGGAAAGCGTGATCTCCGACAGAGGATAGCGGGCGGCGGGCAGATGTCCTGCCGCCGTGTCCTCCCCTCCCGGTGACCCGGCGCGAGTGTCACACCGGTTTCATCAACCGCACCGCTACCAGCGTTGCGCGAGCGCATGAAATATTTCTCAACCTTGACTACCTCCACCTTCGCCGCAATCTTCGCCCGCGCGAAGAGTCCCCCCTTCGCGAAATGTGCCGCTCAGAAGTGAAGCGAGTGTCGCACATTTTCGTTCGTGCATGCTGTCTCACGTGGGTCAAAATCGGAAACATAGTCTCTTGGTAAGAGACTATTAGGATTGACTGCTCAATTCTGAGACTTGGAGCGATTGCCCACATCGCCCCGCAAACACCGTCCGGCATCACGGCGTCGGGCTTACAGGTTACCGCTGGAGAAAATAATCGAATGGTCGCAACGGTCTCGGCAGGCCCCAACACCATCGTCGGCTTCAACATTCAGAACGCAGGCGCCGCCACGCTCGACAGCGGTATCGCCACACTCGCGCAGACATTCAAACAGGGTGACCTGCCGTCCAACCAACCCCTGACCGCGGTCATCAACGGGCAGACCGTCGCCGTCCAGATGGACGTGAAGACCCGGTATGAGGACGGGTCGGTCAAGATGGCGGTCCTGTCGGTGGAACGGCCGG
>JBBCJT010000247.1:0-3943 GCA_037190665.1 Rhodovastum atsumiense
CGGGACGGTCTTGAGCGGTCCGGCGGTTTCGGCCAAGCGCGCGACTCCCAGAGCGGCGGGCGCGCGGAATTGCGCGCCTGCGAGCCCCCTCTGTCGCTTGACCTGAGAGATTCGGCGAGCCGTGCGGGACCGCCTTACTCCTTCGGTGCGGGCGCGATCCGCCCGGCTTTCCAGAGGCTCTTGTCCCTCGCGCGGTCCCTTGTGCCTGAGCGTTTCCGGGGCCGGTTGCGCCTTCGGCGGCGGTGCTGCCGCTACTCTCCCGCGCGGGGTGGTTCGAGCCTTCGCGATATGCCGGATCGAGCGGCGGTCTTCAATACCGGCGGCCGGACGGGGCCGCCGGTATTGAGTCTTTGTCGGCCCTCAGGCGCCGGGCGCGCGCCTCCGCGCGCTTGGCTCGCGGCATAAGCCGCGGGCCGCATTCGCGGCCTCGGCACGAGCCGGGGGCTCGTGCCGGAGGGGCAGTCTGCTATCTCATGGCTGATCTGCAACGTTTTATGGGGCGCGACCGGCCCTCTTCTCCCTGCGGAAGGGCTGGACGGGAGCGCGAGACGGACAGGAGGGTGAAGGAGAGAAGCGTCACGCAAGGTCCCCTCTCCCGCCCGGCGGGAGAGGGACAGGGTGAGGGGATCTGCGCGCGGGCGAAACCTCGCCGTCGTGCTGGCGGAGGCACCCTCACCCCGGCCCTCTCCCGCGAGCGGGAGAGGGAGAAGAAGCCTCTCTCCATCGCTTTCAGGTCAGGGGGACGCCACACAGGACGCGGCCACTAACGGCGCCGCGCGTATCAGGATCGAATCACCGCGCAGGCAGCAGCAGCGCCGGGTCGATCATCATCGCCATGGCGACATAGCCGGCCCGGTTCGGGTGCAGCTTGTCCCCCGCGCCGCCGCTCGTGGACTCCGGCACGAACACCGCCTGCAACTGGCCGGTCCTCGGGTCGATCAGCGCGGCGTCGAAGTCGAACACATCGTCGAACACCTTCCCGCCGCGGATGAAATCGTTCAGCGCGCGGCGCTTCTGGTCCTGCTCCGGGAAGCCATGCGCGGCACTGCTGCTGCCCAGCGCGCTGACCACGGTGGCGCCGAAGACGCGGATGCCCGGAACGCGCTCGCGCAGCAGCGCCACGCCCTTGCGCATCCCCTCCGTCACCGCCTCGACCGTCGCGTTGCCGTTGCGGGAGAAGTCGTTGATCCCCTCCAGCCAGATGAAATGCGACACGCCGGACAGGCGGATCACGTCCCGCTCCAGCCGCTGCAGGGATGCCGGGCCGCCGGCGAAGGGCTTGTCCGGCGCGTATTCGGCCGGCCCCGCGACCTGGTTGCCGCCGATGCCGGCATTGACCACCGCCACCCCGTTCGGTGCCGCGGCGTGGAGGCGGCGGTGCAGCACGTCCGGCCAGCGGTCGTCGCCGTTCATGGTGCTGGCGGTGCCGTCGGTGATCGAATCGCCGAAGCAGACCACGACCGGCGTGGCGGCCGGGGCCATCATGTCCACCGCATCGAGGAAGAACCACGAGGCGACCGGATGCGGGAAGGCGAACTCGCCTTCCACCGCGCCGCGCGATCCCGCGCCCGGCAGCGTCAGGTAGGAGGTCTGCAACGCCTTGGCATGCCACGTCAGCGGCCCGCTCTCGCCCGCGACGTGGAAGGACACGGCGAGCTTGCGCCCGGCCAGCAGCGGCGAGGTCGGGTCGGCGGCGAAGGACAGCGCGACCGGATCGGTCCAGGCATCGGCCCCGGGCGCGATGGTGACCGACAGCCCGCCATTGAACGTCACCGGCTTGTTGGTCCCCGGCACCACCGCCGCGCCGCCGAGCTGGAGCCCCACGAACACGCCGTCGAGCGTGACCGGCTTCGTGCCGAAGGCGTTGGAGAAGCGCAGCCGCGTCTGCTCGCCCCAGACGGTGGGCCGCACGATCATGCGCATCGACTGGTTGCTGGCGCCCTTCGCCGGGTCGGGGAAGGTCACGCCCTGGTTCGGCTGCGCCGATGGATTGCCGACCGGATGGGGCCCCTGCACGGAGGCCGCCCAGCTCGTCTTCCATCCCTCCGCCGCCTGTGCGCGAGCGGCGGAGGGCACGAGGACGGAGGCAGCGGCGAGCGCACCGATGGCGCGGCGGGCGACCGGAAGGGACATGGCGTTTCGCTCCGAGACGGGCCGATGGGGGGACGCCCGTTACGTGCGGAGCGTCGCATGTGGCCGGGGCCGCGGCAACGCGACTACGGCGTCACGGCCTCGAACTCCGTCCAGCCGAACAGCAGCCGCGTGCCGTCATGCGCCCAGGCGCAACCGCCGCGCTTCTGGTCGCGGCTTCGCGCGATCGGCAGGCCGGCGAGCGCGCAGAGCAGCAGCGTGCCGGTGCCGCCATGGCCGACCAGCATCGTCGGCCCCGCCGCCTCCGCCGCGATCTGCCGCCACGCCGCGAGGATGCGGGCCTGCGCATCCACCGCCCGCTCCCACCCGCGCGCGCTCACGTCGGGATGGGCGAAGCAGGCATCGGCGATGGCGTTGTGCTCGTCATGCGGCACGTAGCCGGTGGCGCTGCGGTCGATCTCGGCAAGGCCCGGATGCACCGCGACCGGCAGGCCGTGGGCGGCGGCGATCAGCCCGGCGGTCTCGATCGCCTTGGTCTCGTCGCTCGCGACGATGCGGGCGGGCGCGGGGATGCGGCGGGCGAAAGCGCGCGTCCGCTCGATCCCCACGGGCGACAGGTGCCAGCGCGGGACGGGCACCGCCGGATCGACGGCGATCTCCGGGTGGGAGACGAAGAGGAGCACCGGCTTCAAGGCATGCACTCCTCGCCGCGACTCGGCCGCGCGGACTGAAACAAGGCTGACCCAGCCGCACAAGGACGGACGCCATGGCACGACTGGCCACCTGCGCCTGCGGGAACCTCCGCGTGACCTGCGAGGGCGAGCCGCGGAAGGTCTCGCTCTGCCATTGCCTCGCCTGCCAGAAGCGGACCGGCAGCACCTACGGCATCGCCGCCTTCTTCAACCGTGACGCCGTGCGGATGGAGGGCACGTACCGGACCTTCGAACGCCCGGCCGACAGCGGCTTTCCGGTGCGGTTCCACTTCTGCCCGGACTGCGGGTCGACCGTGTTCTGGGAACCGCAACGCATGCCCGACGCGGTTGCGGTCGCCGTGGGGGCGTTCGCCGATCCCGGCTTCCCGGCGCCGACGCAGGCCGTCTACGGCCAGCACCGGCATCTGTGGGTGCGCGATCCGGCCTGACGCGGGCTGCGCCCTACCGGCGGGCGGGAGACCGAAAAGAAGCGCCCGCCCGCCGCTCAGCGGACGGCGCGGCGGCGGTTCAGGGCGACCTGGTCGGGGGTGAGCTGGAAGCCGATATCCACCCGCAGATCCGCCGGGTTCATCCCGGACGGGATCACGATGCGCTGCTCGTCGGACCCGCGGCGGCGGCTGATATTGGCCGGGAACTCGATGGAAACGGCGAATTCCGCCTTGTCCACCACCCGCCCCTGCGCGTCCGTCACCGCGATGAAATAGGGAAGCTGCTCGGCGCGGGTGCTCGCGCGGGGGCCGCGCGTCGCCTCGATGCCGATGCGGATCACGACATCCACCGCGCCGCCGCGCCGCGCCTGGCAACCGCCGGCGACGCCGATCATCCGCGCCTCGATCACCATATCGGTGATGTCGGTCCCGCCGCCGGGCTGGAACCGGGCCAGATCGGCCGCGTCCTGCAGGATCGCCACGTGCGGGCAGGGCGGCGGCTGGGCCGGGCCGGAGGAGGAACCGCAGGCCGCCAGAAGCGCGGGAACGGCGAGCAGCGCAAGGCGGCGAAGCAGGGGCGTCGTGGACATGACGGGGGTGATTGGCATAGTGCGCGCGCCGATGGAAGCGAAGCCGCCCCTCACCGTCCTGCTCGCCGGCCCGCGCGGCTTCTGCGCGGGCGTGGACCGGGCCATCAAGATCGTGGAGGAG
>JBBCJT010000248.1:0-31972 GCA_037190665.1 Rhodovastum atsumiense
CAGGTCGCCGCCACGGGCGGGAACGATGCGATCGAGGTCGAGCCTTCCGACCTCGAGACCGGCGGTGACCACGTTGCGGATGGGCTGAAGCGGATCCGATACGCGCATGCCGGCGACCGGCTTCCGCCCGGCCTGCACGGCGTCCCGATAGGGATCGAGCGCGGCCATGACGGCATAGCTGTATCGGCCCAGCATACCGCCCGCGCCGGAGCCGTAGGCGAGGCAGTCCGCACCTTCCTTGATGCGCAGGTTGTAGATGTTGCGCTCGCGCGGCGTGCGCGCCCAATGGCTGTTGCTGATCTGTGTCCAGCCCCTGCCCGCCAGGAACTCGACGCCGGCGCGGTACATGATCCCCAGATCCCGCAGCGTTCCCGCCTGCGGAAACTTCCCGATCCCGATGGCCTTGTGCAGCGGCGTTCCGGGGATGAGGTTGAGGCCGTAGAGATCGACGCCATCGAGCGCGATGTCCGCGGCGATGCGCAGATCCTCGCGCCATACCTCGTCGGTCTGATGCGGAAGTCCGTAGAGCAGGTCTATGACGAGCGCGGCGCGATCCCGATCCCGGATCGCCTCCAGGAAGCGGATCACCTCCGGCCCGCTCGCGCGCCGCCCCTGCCGGCGCCGGACGGTCGTGTCGAAGCTCTGCACGCCGATGGAGATGCGGTTAGCCCCGGCTTCGAGGCTGGCGTCGATCTTGTCGGGATCGAAGTGGATGACGCGGCCTTCGATGGTGATCTCGCAATCCGGCGCGAGCGGCAGGCAACGCCGGACCGTGTTCAGGACCCGCGACAACTCGGCCGCCGACAGCGCGCTCGGCGTTCCCCCTCCCAGATAGACCGCTTCCACGGGCTGGCCCACGATCGTGGGCTCGTCCGCCTCGCGCTCGATCTCCCGGACAAGCAGGTCCGCGTAGGCGGAGGTGGCGTCCGGCGTGTAGGCGTTCCGATAGAATCCGCAGAACAGGCAGTGGTTCGCGCAGAACGGCACGTGAAGATACGCGAGCCGCCGGCCCGCCGACCGATGGCTGCCCATCAGCCCCGCCCATATCGCGGGCACTTCCTGCTCCGGCACCTCCCTCTGGTTGCGCCGGGGCAGCACGGCCCGGCGCGCGGCGAATGCATCGCGGATGGGGTCCTCGCCGATCCGGGGGAAATGCGGGGCGAGATCGGCGGCATTCATCTGATCGCTCAACAAACCAGGGCTCGCGTCCATCCGGCGGAGAAAGGGATACGTTCTGATCGGCCGCCCCTCCGGTTCGGCGGGGTGGCTTGTATCTGGAGATGAATATAGGAAGCAGTCGCAACTACGAGCTTGCGCCAGATCAAAGAACATCCGCCGCAACCGACCACGTCGCCCGCCGTTTCAGACCTGCCGGAGTCTCACAGCCGGGGATTCATCCACCAATCCCGGACAACCGCCGCCGGGGCGTCCCGTTGCCACACCGGCCTGCCTCAGGGACCCGCCACGCTTGACGAGCCAGCCGGCCGTCCCCCACTACGCGCCGTGCCGGCCTCACAGGAACCGACCATGCCTTTCCTGCCTCGCCGCGCCGACCCCGTTGTCGGCCGCCGCGCGCCGGGATCGCGCCAGAGCGCATGAACGATCTCAGCCATCTCGCGCATGCGCGCGCGCCCGCCGTGGCCACCGGCCGCGACCTGCTCGTGGACATGCTCCGCGGCATGGCGCTCGTGTTCATCGTCGTCGATCACATCAATCTGATCGCGCGCGACCTGGGCGATATCGGGACCGCGCGACTCTACCTGCTGATCGACGTGCAGCTCTCCGACGCGGCCGAGATCTTCGTGTTCCTCTCGGGCTACGTGTTCGGCATGGTGCACGGCTCGCCCGGCCGCAGGCTGGGCCCGCCCGATCTCGCGCGGCGGACGCTGCGGCGGATCATCCAGATCTTCGGCGCCTATGTGCTCACGCTCGTCGTCGTCGCCGCGCTGTACGCGATCTTCGCGGCCATCCGCCCGCTATCGCCATCCTGGGTGGAGATCACCCAGATCTACCTGCTGGATGTGCCGGGGCTCGCGCTTCTCGCGGGCATGGCGAAGATGATGGTCACGGTGTTCTTCGTGAACATCCTGCACCTGTACATCCTGCTGCTCGCCTATGCGCTGCCGATCCTGCTGCTGTGGCACCGGAAGCCGGCGGCGGCGGTGGCGATCTCCGCCGCGCTGTGGTTCGTGGCGCAGTTCATCGACCCGATGGAGATGCCGCGCTGGGCGGGGATGCGCGCCTTCAACCCGCTCGGCTGGCAGGTGCTGTTCTGCGCGGGGATGTTCCTCGGCACGCGGCGCTGGCTCGACACGATCCGCAACCGCCCCGAGCCGCGCCTCGTGGCGATCGCGCTGGCCATCGTCGCCGCCGGGTTTGTGCTGCGGCTGGGGGTCAGCCGGTTCGGGGAGGATTACCTGCCCCGCGCCATCGTCGACCTCGCGCAACTGCTGGCCGCCACCGCGAAGCCCGCGCTCGGCCCCGCCCGGCTGATCAACTTCGCGGCGCTGACCTACCTCGCCTGGACGCTGCTGCCGCCGGCCGCGCGGCTGATGCGCTGGCGGCCGGCGCGAACCCTTGCCACGCTGGGGTCGCACTCGCTGGAGGTCTTCTGCATCGGCACGGTGATGATCATGCTCGGCAGCCTTGCCTTGCACGTCATCGGCGGCGGGTTCGCCGCCTACGTGGCGGTGATCGGCGGCGTGCTGGTGCTGTACGCCGCCGTCGGCGAGATCACGGCGTGGCTGCTCAGGAAGCCGGCGCGTCCGGCAGGCGTGCAAAGCGGACCCGCTTCGCCCGGCCGCCATTGACGACAAGCGCCGCGATCGCACCGTCCGCCCCGCGCTCCACCCTCACATCCAGCCAGCCGCGCATCAGCGTGCCGGGCACCTGCACGCGCACGTCGTTCTCCGCGACCGGCTCGATCTCCCACCGCGCGCCGCGCACCACGGGGCCGGTCACGCGCACGCGCATCCCCTCGCCGTTGCGTTCGATCACCCAGCGCGAGGCCATCTCCTCGCTGGCGTAGGTGCCGGGCAGGTCGGCGGGCAGCGCGGCGCCTTCCGGAACGCGCCGCCAGACGGAGACGGTGCCGGCATCGAGCGTCACCTCCACCGCATCCGGCCCCTTTGCGCGAAGCGAGAACACGGTGCTGCTGCGGGGAATGGCGAGCCGCCCGTCCTGCGTCGCTTCCGCTGTCGAGGGCAGGCCGTTCACCTTCAGCGTCGCCACGCCCTCCTCCGAGACCGACACATCGACCGTGGCCCCCGTCTCCGCGTCGAGGTAGCGACCGGCGATCGGGGCCAGCTCGGCGGCCGGCGGCAGCTTCGGCAGCTTCACCGCGCCGGTGCGGTCCAGCAGCACGTCGAGCACCCGGTGCGCGGTCAGGTTCGGATCGGCCGCGCCGTTGTTGCTGATCGCGATCACGGCGGCATCCAGCGACGGCGCGCGCAGGAATTCCGTGCGGTAGCCCGGCCACAGCCCGCCATGGGCGACGGTCGGCACGCCGCGATACGAGGCGACGAGCAGGCCGCGCCCATAGATGCTCGGGTGGCCGTTCGTGAACGGCACCTTCTTCTCCAGTGCGTCCAGCACGCCGCCGTCCGGGCAGCGGCGCAGCACCGCGTTGCGCGCCCACAGCGCGAGGTCCCCCACGCAGGAGACGAGCCCGCCCTCGCCGCCCAGCGCGAAGCCGTGCGGGGCGCGGACGAAGCCGCCATCCTTGGCCAGATAGCCGGTGGCGAGGTTCGGGATCGGCACCCACAGATCGGGCGTGTGCCGGGTGGAGGTCATGCCCAGCGGGCCGAAGATCTCCTCCTCCAGCACCGTTTCGAGCTTGCGGCCGGTCAGCCGCTCCACGATCAGCCCGAGCAGGAAGAAGGCGCTGTTGCTGTAGAGGTAGCGCGTGCCGGGCGCGAAGTTCAGCGTCCTCTGGCGGCAGATGCCCTCGAACAGGTTCTCCGCGCTCACCGCCGTGCCGAGATCGGCGCCGCCCTGGCGCTGGATCTCCAGCATGTCGCGGATGCCGGAGGTGTTCTGCATCAGGTGCGCCACCGTCACCGCCGCATAGGCCTCCGGCAGTTCGGGCAGCACCGCGCGGGCGGGCGCGTCGATGTCGAGCGCACCGCGCGCGGCGAGGATCAGCACCGCCGCGCAGGTGAACTGCTTGCTGACGGAGGCGATGCGGAAGCAGGTCTCCGGCCCGATGGGCACGCCCAGTTCCAGGCTCGCGAGCCCGGCATGGCGATGCGCGACCAGCTCGCCCCCCTGGACGACGCCGACGGTGATGCCGGGAAGCCTGCCGTTCCACGGCTCGATCAGCCGGTCGATGCGGTTGACGAGGGCGCGGCGGTCGAGATCGGTCACGTGTGACTCCGGTTCGGAACGCGGGGGCGCGACGTTCCTGCGGTTGGCCTCGCGCGGCAAGTCCCGGACCGGCGCTGTTAGCTGTCTCTCAGCCGCCCCCCGCGCGCGCCGTGCATGTTCGGCGCGGGACAGGACAGGAGCACGCCATGCCGTGGTTCGAGGGCGCGGACGCGACGATGCCGCTGCGCGATGCCGCGAATGTGGGCAAACCGGGGTCCAACGGGACTGTGCGGCGCGTCGTCGTGCATACCTGCGGCAATCCGAACAAGCGCTTCACCAAGGCCGGCGAGAATCAGGCGCTGAGCGCCTGGAACACCTGGACCAGCGCGTCCGAACGCGCGCGCATGGGGGTGGGCAAGGTGTCGGCGCATTTCGTGGTCGAGTTCGACGGCCGCATCGTGCAGTTCGCGAGCACCAGCGACGCCGCCTACGGCACGGGCTGGCTGACCACGGGATCGGTGCACATCGAGTTCGCCGGCAACGCGACCGCGCTGACCGGCGAGCAGTTGCATTACGGCGCCATGCTCTGCGCCTGGATCCGCGAGAACCATCCCGACGTCGAGCTGTCGCCGACCGGCACTAGCGAGAGCGACCCCGGCGATCCGACCGAGGCGGGGATCACCTGCCACAAGTTCATCCAGGTCGTCTGGCGGCGCGACCCGGCGAACGCCAAGAAGGCGTTCACGCCCAAGAACTGCCCGGGCAAGGACGCCATCGACCAGTTGCCCTTTCTGGCACTGCTGGCGCGCGGATACGCGGCCCTCAGTTGAGCTTCGCTCGGGCGGCGGCGAGTTCCGCCGGGGTGTTGACGTTGAGGAACGAGTCCGCCGCCGTCTCCGCGAAGGCGACGCGGCGCAGGCCGACATGGCCGCCGAACGCCTCCACCCGCCGCGGGCGGCCTGCTTCCAACCATGCGCGCAGCTCCGTCCGCAGCGCCACCGGCCACAGCGCCACCAGCCAGTGCGGCCGGCCGGTAGTTTCCGCGCAGGCGGGGCCGGGGGCGAGGCGGCCGGCGAGGCCGCGCGGGACGAAGGGCGTGTCGCCCGGCACGGTCAGCAGCGCCGCCGTGCCCTGCCCCGCCGCCCAGTCCAGCCCCGCCAGCACGCCCGCGAGCGGCCCGTGGCCGGCCAGCGCGCCGTCATCCAGCACGGGCGCGGCAAAGGAAGCGAAGCGGGCGGGATCGCCGTTGGCGCTGATCGCCACGGCCGCGTGATCCTGGCGCAGCGTGGCGAGGATGCGGGCGAGCATGGTCTGCCCGCCGAGCTCCAGCAGCGGCTTGTCCCCGCCCCCCATCCGGGTGGCGAGGCCGCCGGCGAGGATCAGCGCGGCGATGTCAGGGAAAATTGGGGCGACCTACGGGATTTGAACCCGTGACATCCAAGACCACAACCTGGCGCTCTACCAACTGAGCTAAGGCCGCCACCGTGAGGCGGGCGGAATACGGCCCTCAGCCCGTCCCCGTCAACTTCGACGCCGCGGCCCCGGAAAAATGCCGCGCCAGCCGGTCCATCGCCTCGTCCAGCAGCGCGTCCTGCTTGCAGAACGCGAAGCGGGCGTAATGGGTGGGCGCGTCGCCGGCGTAGAAGGCGGACACCGGAATCGCGGTCACCTTGGCGTGCTCGGTGATGTGGCGGCAGAAGGCCACGTCGTCGCCGGCGAAGCCCAGCGGGGCGAAATCGGCGGTGATGAAGTAGGACCCCATCGCCGGCAGCACGGACATCCCCATCCGCCCCAGCGCGGCCGCCACCCGGTCCCGCTTGCCCTGCAGCGCGGCGGACAGGCCGCGGAAGTAGGAATCGTCCTTGGCGAGGCCCACCGCCACCGCCCGCTGCAGGTTCGGCGGCGTGGTGAAGGTCAGGAGCTGGTGCGCCTTAGCGATCAGCGGCCCCAGCGGCCCCGGCGCGGTCACGTAGCCCACCTTCCAGCCGGTCAGGCTGAAGGTCTTGCCCGCCGAGCCGATGCGCAGGCAGCGCTCGCGCAGCCCCGGCAGCGTCATCAGCGGGATGTGGCGCCAGCCGTCGAAGGTGAGGTGCTCGTAGACCTCGTCGCACACGGCGTAGGCGTCGTGGCGCACCAGCAGGTCGCCGATGAAGGCGAGTTCAGCTGCGGTGAACACCTTGCTCGCCGGGTTCATGGGCGTGTTGAGCAGGATCGCCTTGGTGCGCGGCCCGAAGGCGGCGGCGAGTTCCGCGCGCGGCAGCTCCCATTTCGGCGGCGACAGGCGCACCAGCTTCGGCACCGCGCCCAGCATCCGCACCACCGGCAGGTAGGTGTCGTACAGCGGCTCCAGCAGGACCACCTCGTCGCCGGGGTCCAGCAGCGCCATCAGCGAGGCGGTGATCGCCTCCGTCGCGCCGGAGGTGACGACGACCTCCCGGTCCGGGTCGGCCTCGATGCCGTAGAAGCGCCGCTCATGCGCCGCCCAGGCCTGGCGCAGCTCCGGCACCCCGGTCAGCGGGGGGTACTGGTTGCGCCCGTCCATCAGCGCGTCGGCGGCGGCCTGCAGCACATCCTGCGGGCCGTCCGTGTCCGGGAAACCCTGGCCCAGGTTGATCGACCCGTGCTGCACGGCGAGCGCCGACATCACGGTGAAGATGGTCGTTCCGGTCCCGGTGAGCAGCGTGTTGGCGGGCTTCATCTTGTCCTCTGGCAGGGGGTCAGTATCCGGAGGCGCGCGGATGTTGCAAGTCGGTGCCAATTGATTGGGCAATCCGCCTACCGGAGCGGCGATTTCCGCCCCGGCCCCGGGCCGGGCACTGGCGTTGCCGGGTGGCACGGCGCGTGCAACGGTTCCCGCGCGGCCGGAACACCCTGCCGCGGCGGCGGCCTCGTGCCGTTGCCAGCAAGATGGGATAGGAAAGCCCGATCACGTTTTCGGGCGGCACGGCGATGAAGAAGATCGAGGCGATCATCAAACCCTTCAAGCTCGACGAGGT
This sequence comes from Rhodovastum atsumiense, assembly GCA_037190665.1. Taxonomy (GTDB): domain Bacteria; phylum Pseudomonadota; class Alphaproteobacteria; order Acetobacterales; family Acetobacteraceae; genus JBBCJT01. The sequence continues at coordinate 7,302 of JBBCJT010000248.1, forward strand.
GAAGGACGCGCTGCACGAGGTGGGGCTGCAGGGCATCACCGTGATCGAGGCGAAGGGCTTCGGCCGGCAGAAAGGCCATACGGAGCTGTACCGTGGCGCCGAGTACGTCGTGGACTTCCTGCCCAAGGTGAAGGTCGAGGTGATCTGCGACGATGCGGTGGCCGAGCGCGCGATCGAGGCGATCATGGTCGCCGCGCGCACGGGCCGCATCGGCGACGGCAAGATCTTCGTGACGAGTATCGACGACGCGATCCGCATCCGCACCGGCGAGCGGGGCGAGGACGCGATCTGAACCGAACCCGCCGCGCGCAGGCAACCGGCGCGGCCCGACAAGCGAAACCAACCGAGAGAAAGACGGGGCACAGGATGGCGAAGAAGGCCGCCGAGACCGAAAAGACCGGCGTGGCGAAAGTGATGGACATGCTCCGCGAGCAGTCCGTCGAGTATGTGGACCTGCGGTTCACCGATCCACGCGGCAAGTGGCAGCACACCGCGCAGCACGTCTCGACCATCGACGAGGACGTGTTCACCGACGGCATCATGTTCGACGGATCCTCGATCGCCGGCTGGAAGGCGATCAACGAGTCCGACATGATCCTGATGCCCGATGCATCCACGGCCTGCATGGATCCGTTCGCGGCCAAGCCGTCGATGGTGCTGTTCTGCGACATCATCGAGCCGTCCACCGGCCAGCCCTACACGCGCGACCCGCGCGGCACGGCGAAGAAGGCCGAGGCGTACCTGAAGTCTACCGGCATCGGCGACACGGCCCTGTTCGGCGCCGAGGCCGAGTTCTTCATCTTCGACAGCGTCAAGTTCGGCACCGGCGGCAATTTCGGCCACTACTCCCTCGAGAGCATCGAGGGCCCCGGGGCCAACATGAAGGACTACCCCGAAGGCAACATGGGCCATCGGCCGGTGGTCAAGGGCGGCTATTTCCCCGTGCCGCCGGTGGACAGCGAAAGCGACCTGCGCGCCGAGATGCTGTCGACCATGATCGAGATGGGCGTGGTGGGCGAGAAGCATCACCATGAGGTGGCGCAGAGCCAGCACGAGCTCGGCACCAAGTTCGGCACGCTGGTCACGCATGCCGACCACATGCAGATCTACAAGTACGTGATCCACAACGTCGCCCACAGCTACGGCAAGACGGTGACGTTCATGCCCAAGCCGATCTACGGCGACAACGGCACCGGCATGCACGTGCACCAGTCGATCTGGAAGGCGGGCAAGCCGATCTTCGCCGGCAACGGCTATGCCGACCTGTCGGACACGGCGCTGTACTACATCGGCGGCATCATCAAGCACGCCAAGGCGCTGAACGCGCTGACCAACCCGTCGACCAACTCCTACAAGCGCCTGATCCCGGGCTTCGAGGCGCCGGTGCTGCTCGCCTACTCGGCGCGCAACCGCTCCGCCTCCTGCCGCATCCCGTATGCGACGAACCCGAAGGCCAAGCGCGTGGAGGTCCGCTTCCCGGACCCGACGGCGAACCCGTACCTCGCCTTCTCGGCGATGCTGATGGCGGGTCTGGACGGCATCAAGAACCGCATCCATCCCGGCGAGGCGATGGACAAGGATCTGTACGACCTGCCGCCGGAGGAGCTGAAGGACATCCCGACCGTCTGCGGCAGCCTGCGCGAGGCGCTGGGCGCGCTGGAGGCGGACCATGAGTTCCTGCTCGCCGGCGACGTATTCAGCATCGACCAGATCGAGAGCTACATCGCGCTGAAGTGGTCCGAGGTGTACCGCTTCGAGCACACGCCGCACCCGGTCGAGTTCGAGATGTACTACTCGGTCTGATCCCTCGGCCGATCAGTGAATGCGAACGCCCCGCCGCAAGGCGGGGCGTTTTCGTTCGGGGCTACGTCCGCGCGGCCAGCCTCGCGCTCATCCAGTTCAGCGCGGCGGCGATGTCCGCCTCGATCAGCGCGCGGGCGCCGGGGCCATCGCGGCGCGCGACCGCTGCCACCAGCGCCGCCCTGCCCTCACCCGCCGCACGACGGCCCGAGTAGTCCGGGAACAGCAGCGGCACGTAGGGGCCGGTGCGGAGCCACAGGGTTTCGATCATCTGCACCAGCACCGGCATGCCGGAGGCGCGGTAGAGCGTGAAATGGAAGTCGTGGATGCGGCGGACGTCATCCGCCACGTCGCCACGCGCCCGCGCCGCCTGGATGCCGAGGCTCGCGGCTTCCAGAATCGCCACCAGTTCGGGATCGGCGCGCTCCGCCGCGCGGTGCGCGGCGAGGCCTTCCAGCGGCATGCGGATGTCGCGCAGTTCCAGCAGTGCCCGCGGATCGGGCGCGGGTACGCGCGCGGACCGGCGGTCGGCATTCTCCAGCGCGCCTTCCGCCGCCAGCCGCCGCACCGCCTCCCGCACCGGCATGATGGACAGGCCGAGCGCCTCCGCGGTGGCGCGCAGCGTGACCTTCTGCCCGGGCGTGTAATGCCCCGACGCCAGTGCAAGCCGCAGCGCCGCATAGGCGCGCGCATGGGCGGCCGGGTCGCTCATGACGTCAGCCGTCCGTGTCGCCGGGAGTGCGTCGTCGCCTCAGTACGTCCGAAGATCCTCCACCCCCTGCAGCCGCTTCGCGCGCACCTCATCGACCGCCATGCGCAGATCGCGCAGGTATACGTCGCTGTTCGATGCATGCACCGGATTGAGCGCGAGGTGAATGGCCTTCGGCTTGCTGTTGCGCCCGACGAACCAGCCCCGCGCGCCGAGCCGCTCGGCCAGCGCATCCAGATCGAGCGCGGGATCGGTGCTGCGATACAGCACCATGCACAGATCGGACGGGCGCACGACCTCCAGCCCCTCGATCTGCTCGATCCCCGCGATCAGGTCGGCCTTCGCGTCCATGATGAGCTGCGCGTTGCGCATGTAACCCTCGTCGCCGAGGTAGCGCATCACAGCCCATGCCGCCGCGATCGAACCGGCCGGACGGCTGCCGCTGAACGTCTCGGTCGCGTAGACGCCGCGCGGCCAGTTGTCGAAGGTGAAGCTGTGGTGCTGCTTCAGCGCCGCATCGCGCACCAGCATCAGCGACGCGCCCTTCGCCGTCATGCCGTATTTGTGCAGATCGGCCGACATGCTGGTCACGCCCGGCACGCGGAAGTCGAACACCGGCACCGGATGGCCGAGCCGGGCGACGAAAGGCGCGAGGAAGCCGCCCACGCAGGCATCCACGTGGAACCACAGCTCGTGCCGCGCGGCGATCTCGCCGATCTCGGCGATCGGATCGAAGCGGCCGTGGGAGTAGCCCGGCGCGCTCGCGGCGATCATCACCGTATCGGCGTCGATGGCCGCTTCCAGCGCTGCCGGATCGGCGGAGAAATCGGGGCGCATCGGCGTGCGCACGACCTCCATGCCGAGGAACGATGCCGCCTTGCTGAACGTCGCGTGCAGCGTCTCGCACGCCACGATCTTCGGCTTGCCCTTCACCGGCCGCGCGTTGCGGGCAGCGGTGCAGGCGAGGAAGATGCTCTCCGTGCCGCCCGAGGTGAACACGCCGCCCGCGCCTTCGGGCGCGTTGAACAGCGACAGCCCCATCGCGATCACGTCTTCCTCGAGCCGCGCGAGCGAGGGGAAGGCGCGCTTGCCCAGCGCGTTCTCGCTGAAGAAGAGCTGATAGGCCTGCTGGGCGACGCGCAGCAGCTCATCGTCGCGATAGTAGGTGTAGACGGCCAGCCGGCCGCCACGCCAGTCGATGTCGTCCTGCTTGGCGTCGTGCAACGACGCCTCGATGGCCTGCCAGCCTTCGCCGGTCTTCGGAAGGCTCATGCGCTCGGTCATGCCGGGATCTCGCTGTCGGAGGGATTGCTTCGGCCGAAGCGGCGCAGGCGCAGCGTGGGCAGCTCCACCGTGCGGTCCTCCGGGTAGAAGCGGGATTTGCTGTAGGGGAAGAAGCCGGGCGTGTAGGTGCTCATCCCGGCCGTGCGGATCATCACCGGCTCCGCGACGCCGGCGAAGGACAGCTTGAAGTGGTTGCCCGACTTGGCGACCACGAAATCGCAGGCCGCAAGGTCGATGCCCTGACTGGTGAACGCCGCCGGATCCTGCGTCATCGCCGCCGCCGTGGTGACGAGGACGATGTTGCCCGCCTCATCCTCCAGCACCGCGCAGGGGCCGAGCGTGCTGCGCTGCCCGCCCTGGAACGGCCCCTTCTGCACGAAATCCCCGACGGGATCGGTGCGCACGACGCGCCATGTCAGCCGCAACGGCGTGAAGCCGCGCGTGACGGTCGCACCCACCGACAGGTCGATGCTGGCCCCCGGCCCGGCCGCGATCGCCGCCGCGGCGGCGGTGGGGTCGGTGACGGGGAACACGCCCTTCAGCTTCAGCCCACGGGCGCGCAGGCGCGCGAGGATTTCCAGCCCGTCGCCCGGCGCGCCGGCGAGCACGCGGTCGCCGGCATCCGACAGCACGAACGGCCGCCGCGCCGGGTTGGCGGCGACGAGGTCGAGCGCCGCGTCCGTCGAGAGGAAATCGTCGCGGAACCGGTCGCGCCACGCCCATATGTCGCGGGCGATCGCCGCGGCCGCGGTGTCCGCCGGCGCATGATCGTCGGCCGCGATGGCGATGACCGCCTGACCGAGATCGCTGACGTTGTGATACGGGTGGACGTTGAAGATGCTGATGTCGCGCAGGGCAGGCTCGGCCGCGAGCGCGGCGCGGGCGGCGGCGTGCAGGTCGGCCAGCGGACGGTCCACCGTCTCCATCCCGCCGGTCAGCAGCAGCGGCAGCTTCACCATCGTGGTCGCCGGCCGCAGCCGCCCGGCCAGCATCTCCAGCGCCAGGCCGGCCGCGCGCTCGCCGGCCTCCACCGTGTCCGAATGCGGGTTCTCCTTGCAGGCGGTCACGATGTCGCAGGCGCGCAGCAGGCCATCGGTGACGTGGCCGTGCAGGTCGAGGCCCACGGCGATGACCGTCTTCGGTCCCAGCACCTCGCGCAGCGCGGCCATCAGGTCGGCCTCGGTTGATTCGACACCTTCTGCCGTCATCGCGCCGTGCAGTTCGAACACCGCGGCATCGAGAGGCATCGCGGCACGCGCCGCCGCGACGATGTCGGCCTTGAAGCCCTCGTAGACCTCCCGGCGCGCCGTGCCGCCCGGCCGGGCGCGGGCGGCGAGCGTCGGCACCAGCATCGCGCCGGCCGCCGTCAGCGTGCGCAGGATGCCGCCGAGGGTGCTGACGGCCTGCGCGTTGGCCCGGAGCATCTGTTCGCCCCGCTCGACCGCGAAGTCGCTCGCCTCCGTGAGGACGGGGTTGAAGTCGTGGCTTTCCTGCCAGAGCTGGCCGACGAGGATGCGTGACATGAAAAAATGTGATCACAAACTGGACGCGGACGCAAGATGCCGGAATAATCCGGCACGCGGACCCAAGGGGACCAGGAAACATGATCGCAAAATTCGTGGCTGCCGGCGTCGCCGGGCTGATCGCGTGCGGGCCGCTCGCGGCGCAGGACCTGCGCATGGGCGTGGCCATCATGACCACCTCGGTCGATCCGCACTGGCACAATCTCGGCACCAACAACGGCCTGCTGCAGCAGATCTACGAGCCGCTTGTGATGGAGATGCCGGACGGGCGGCTCGAACCCCGGCTCGCCACCGCATGGCGCGCGGTCGACGACACGACATGGGAGATCGACCTGCGCGCGGACGCGAAGTTCCATGACGGCACGCCGTTCGTGCCGCAGGACATCGCCTTTACCTTCGCGCGCGTGCCGGAAGTGCCGAACAGCCCCGGCCGCTACAGCACCTACACCCGCGTCGTCACGGCGATCGAGGTCATAAGCCCGACGAAGGTCCGCATGCGCACGGCCGCGCCGCATGCGCTGCTGCCGCGCGACCTGGCCTACGTGATGATCCTGTCGTCGCGTGTGCACGACGGGAAGAAGACCGAGGACTTCAACGCCGGCAGTGCCGCCATCGGCACCGGCCCCTATCGCTTCGAAGGCTACACGCCCGGCGAGGAACTGCGCCTCGTGCGGAACGACGGCTACTGGGGTCAGGCGGAGCCGTGGCAGCGCGTGACCGTGCGCCAGCTTCGCGCGGACAACGCCCGCGTCGCTGCCGTGCTGGCGGGCGACGTGGATGTGATCGACCGCGTTCCGCTGCAGGATCTCGCCCGGGTGCGGGCGGCGCGTGGGATCGCGGTGGCGTCATCGCCGGCGGCGGAGACCTACTACCTGTTCCCCGATGCGGTGCGCGAGCAGACACCCTTCGTCACCGCGCGCGATGGCAGCCCATTGCCGGCCAACCCGCTGCGCGACGTGCGCGTGCGCCGCGCGCTGTCGATGGCGATCAACCGCGATGCGATGGTCGCCCGCGTCATGGACGGCAGCGGCAGCCCGGCTTCGCAGCTCGTCGCGCCGGGCATCGAAGGCGCCGACACCACCCTGCCGCCCATTCCCTACGATCCGGACGGCGCCAAGAAGCTGCTCGCGGAAGCCGGCTATCCCGACGGGTTCACGCTCACGCTGCACGGTTCGACCGCCTGGGTCGTGAACGATGCGCGCGTGCTGCAGGCGATCGCCGCGATGCTGCCGCGCATCGGCGTGGAGGTGAAGATCGAGACCTTCCCAGCCAACGTGCTGCTGCCCCGCGCGACGAACCGGGAGTTCAGCCTGTTCTTCGCATCCTGGATCGCATCGACCGCGATGAACCCGCTGCGCAGCCTGGTCGCCACGCGCGACGCCGCGGCCGGCATGGGATCGGCGAACCGCCAGCACTACTCCAACCCGCGCTTCGATGCGGTGCTGGCCGAGGCGCTGTCGACGATGGACATGGCCGTGGTCGAACGGAAGATGGCCGAAGCGATGCGGATCGCCATGGAGGACGTGGCCCTGATCCCGATGATCCACCCGGCCAACAACTGGGCCACGCGGGCGGATCACGTCACCTACGGCGCCAACGCGCGCGGCATCAACCAGGCGATGCTGGCGAAGCCGGTCCGGTAACGGGGGAGAGTGGAGCGGGCGAAGGGAATCGAACCCTCGTATGCAGCTTGGGAAGCTGCCGTTCTACCATTGAACTACGCCCGCGCGCCGGCGGACCCTACAGGCAGCCACCTTGACCGGGCAATACCCCCGGGCCTATCCCTGCTGTCGGCGCGGTCCGCGCGCCCCTCGTGAATTTGTCCGGCCGGCTTGCGGCGAGGTGAAACAAGCGCGCTAAAGAGGCCGTCGTCGGGCGCACTGCCCGGCGCCGCTCCACGGTCGGGTCATGATGGAAGGACCCGAAGGTCGATGACCGATCCCACCAACTGGCGCCCCGCAACACGCCTCACCCGCGGCGGCACGCTGCGTTCGAACCAGGACGAGACCGCCGAGGCGCTGTTCCTCACCTCCGGCTTCGTCTACGAGGACGCCGCCCAGGCCGAGGCCACGTTCAACGGCACCGCCACCCACTACCAGTACTCCCGCTTCGGCAACCCGACGGTGACGATGCTGGAACAGCGCCTCGCCCTGCTGGAAGGGGCCGAGGCCTGTCGCTGTACCGCCACGGGCATGGCGGCGGTCAACGCCGCGCTGCTCGCGCCCGTCAAGACCGGGGACCGCGTCGTCGCCTCCCGCGCCCTGTTCGGCTCCTGCCACTGGATCGTTTCCACCCTGCTGCCGCGCTTCGGCATCACCACCGAATTCGTCGATGGCGGCGATCTCGCGCAGTGGCGCGCGGCGCTGTCGAAGCCCGCCGCGCTGGTGCTGCTGGAGACGCCGTCGAACCCGATGCTGGACATCGTCGACCTGCGTGCGGTCGCGGAGCTTGCGCACGCGGCCGGCGCGCTCGTGGTGGTCGACAACGTGTTCGCCACGCCGCTGCTGCAGAAGCCGCTCGAACTCGGGGCCGACGTGGTCGTCTACTCCGCCACCAAGCATTTCGACGGCCAGGGCCGCGTGCTCGGCGGCGCGGTGCTGGGCAGCAAGAAGTGGATCGAGGAGGTGCTGCAGCCCTTCATCCGCAACACCGGCCCCGCGATCAGCCCGTTCAACGCCTGGGTCATCCTCAAGGGGCTGGAGACGCTGAAGCTCCGCATCGATGCGATGGGCCGCAGCGCCGCCACGCTCGCCGACACGCTCGCCGCGCAGCCCGAGGTGGCGCGCGTGTGGTACCCGTTCCGCGCCGACCATCCGCAGCAGGCGCTGGCGAAGGCGCAGATGTCCGGCGGCGGCACGGTGGTGACGATCGAGCTGAAGGGCGGCAAGGACGCCGCGTTCCGATTCATGGACGCGCTGCGCCTGCTCGACATCTCGAACAATCTCGGCGACTCCAAGTCGATGGTCACGCATCCGGCGACCACCACGCATATGCGCATCGGCGCGGAGGAGCGGGCGAAGCTCGGCATCACCGATGGCGTGGTGCGCATCTCCATCGGGCTGGAGGATATCGCCGACTTGACGGACGACCTGCTGGATGCGCTGGCTGCCACGCGGATCGCCAACGCAGCGGAGTAGCTCATGGATCTGGCACCCTGGCTCGCCTTCGTCGCCGCGAGCGCGGTGGTGCTGGCCATTCCCGGCCCGACCATCCTGATGGTGGTCGGGCGCGCGCTGGGCGGCGGCCGGGCGCAGGCGCTGCCGATCGTCGCCGGCGTGGCGGCCGGCGACCTCACGGCGATGACGCTGTCGCTGCTGGGACTTGGCGCGCTGCTGGCCGCCTCCGCGACGCTGTTCACCGTCTTCAAGATCGTCGGGGCGGCCTATCTGGTCTGGCTCGGGGTCGGGCTGTGGCGCGCCCCGGTGGCCGCGGCGGAGGCGCCGCTGTCGACGGTCGCGCCATGGCGGGCGGCGCGGGACACGTTCGTGGTCACCGCGCTCAACCCCAAGTCCATCGCCTTCTTCGTCGCCTTCGTGCCGCAGTTCGTCGCCCCCGCCCGCCCGTTCGCGGCGCAGGCGGCGATCCTGATCGTGACCTTCGTGACGATGGCGGCGGCGAACGCGGCGATCTACGCGCTGGCCGCCGGCAGGCTCGCCACCCGGATCCGCCGCCCCTCCGTGCGGCGCTGGTTCAACCGCGCGGGCGGGACGATGCTGATCGGCGCGGGGGCAGCGACCGCGTTGATGAAGCGCGCCTGAAGCGGTATGTCGGCCCCGGCAGGGCGTGATCGCACGGTGCCACCATGACCGACGGCTTCAGCAAGACCACCAACGGCGTCGCCGTGACCGTGCGCGCCTTCTTCCTGGAAGATCAGTCCACGCCGGAAGACGGGCGCTATGTCTGGGCCTACAAGGTCGAGATCGTGAACCGGGGCCGCCGCACGGTGCAGTTGCTGCGCCGCACGTGGCAGATCACCGATGCGTTCGGCCGCACGCAGCATGTGCATGGCGAGGGCGTGGTGGGCGAGCAGCCCGTGCTCGAGCCGGGCGAGAGCTTCGAGTACACCTCCGGCACCCCGCTCGACACGCCGTCCGGCTTCATGACCGGCGCCTACCACATGATCGTGCCGGAAAGCGGCGAGCAGTTCGACGTGGCGATCCCGGCCTTCAGCCTCGACAGCCCGCACGGCGCGACGAGCATCCATTGAACCCGCCGCTTCGCCTCGTCCTGTTCGACATGGACGACGTGCTGTGCCGTTACGACCGGCCGGCGCGCATCGCCCATCTCGCCCGCCTGTCGGGCCGCAGCGCGGCGGAGGTCGAGGCGGAGATCTGGGAGTCCGGCTTCGAGCTCTCGGCCGATCACGGGCAGATCGGCGGGCAGGACTATCTCGACGCGACCGGCGCTCGGCTGGGCTGCGCGCTGCGGCTGGAGGACTGGATCGCGGCGCGGCGCGCGTCGATGACCGCGTTCCCGGAGATGTTCCGCCTCGTCGCGCAACTGCGGCGGCACTATCGGATCGCGGTGCTGACCAACAACGTCGATCTCGTCGCCGATCATGCCGATACGCTGCTGCCGGGCATCGCGGATGCCTTCGGCGCCGACATCTATGCGTCCGGCGCGCTGAAGCTCGCCAAGCCCGATCCGGCCGTGTTCCGCGCGATGGCCGCGCATCTCGGCGCCGCGCCCGAGGAGAGCTTCTTCGTCGACGACCTCGCGGAGAACATCGACGGGGCGCGCGCCGCCGGGATGACGGCGCACCATTTCAGCGGCATCGGCGGACTGCTGCCGGCCCTCGCCGCGCGCGGCGCGATCCTCGAAGGCTGACCCCGCCCTAGCGCGACGTTTCCACGAACGAAGCCAGCGCGGCGCCCTGCTGCCGCGCCATCGTCTCCCCGGCGGAGACCAGCGCATCGACATCCGCGTCCGGAATGGTCAGCCCGGTGCGGATCGCCTGCAGCCGTGCCCGTGTCTCGGCGTCGCCGTAGTCGGCGAGCCGGATCGGCTTCACCATGCCGGCCACGTCGTCGCAGCGATGACCTGCGATCACCCGCCCGGCCGCACAGCGCGCCTTCTTCACCCGCTCGACCAGCAGGGCGACGGACTGCTCGGCCAGCAGTTCCGTCTCCAGGTTGTAGGCGTCGATCTGCGAACCGGAGACGGCGGACAGGATCTGCCCGATGCCGGAGACGGTGCGCTGCCGCGGCCAGTCCGGGTTCGCGGCCGCCTGCCCGTCCACGCTCAGCAGCAGCAGCCGGCGCACCGGCAGGATGGCGCGGTCGAACGCCTCCCCCGACAGCATCTCCAGCGTGACGAGGTCGTTGATCATCACGCGGAGCGCGAGGTTGTCCGAGATGCCGCCATCCATCAGGTGCACCCACTGGACGCGCGCAGGATCGCTGTACAGTTCCAGCGTCTCGGCGAGCCTGCGCACGCGCGGGTCCTCGGCGGCACGCGGCCAGTCCTTCGCGGGCAGGATCGGCGGCATCGGGCAGGCCTCGCCGCGATGGTTGCGCAGCGTGACCGGGCCGAAGATGAGCGGAAACCCGTTCGAGGCCGCCACCGCGCGCGCGACCTGCACCTTCGACAGGTCGGAGCAGATCACGTCGAAACTCTGCGGCAGGAAGCCGAAGGGGCGGCCGAAGCTGATGTCGGTGGCGTTGATGCTGACGACGGGCCGGCGGCGGCGCGCGAGATCGGCGAAGGTCGCGCCGTGGAACATCAGCCGGTCATAGACCTGCGTCATGCGGTCGTTGGTGCTGACCGTGGGGTTGAAGACCCAGTCCCAGTTCCACGGCAGCAGGAACGTTCCCCAGATGAAGGCCTCGATGTCGCGGTAGAGGAACTGCTCGTGGAACGTCGCGAAGCTCTCCTCCCCGTGCAGCCCGTAATGGGAGGCCGGGAAGGACCCGCCCGAGACGCCCGCGAGCATGTCCGTCTCGGCGAGCAGCGTGCTCGGCCCGCGGTCGGTGCGCACCGCGATCGCGCGCAGTCCGCGCAGCACGCCGTGGCCGAACGCGGCGGAACGCTTGCCGCCGCCGGAGAAGGCGATCAGCACGATCAGCCCCTCGTCCCCGCCCGCGGCGTTCGCATCGGCGAGCCGGGGCAGCGTATTGCCCTCCGCACTCGGCACGACGTCGTTCATGGGCACCGCGAGCGAGGTGCAGCCCGCCGCCAACAGCGCGATCAGCAGGCCGACCGCACCGCGGGCAGCGCGGATCACGTCCGTGTCCAGACCGGATCGGCGAGGCGCTCGATGAAGGCGGCGTGCGCGGCGAGCTCCGCCTCGGTCGGCTGCACGAGGCGCGGCGTGCGCGGCCCGGCCGTCTCGTAGTTCACCGCCGTCATCGCGCGCGGTTCGGCCGCCAGGACCAGCCCGCGCTGCCGCCCGCCGGTCAGCTCCACATAAACCTGCGCCAGCAGCCGGCAGTCGAGCACCGCGTTATGGGTGGTGCGCTCTGACAGGTCGATATCGAAGCGGCGGCACAGCGCGTCGAGGCTGTTGGGCAGGCCCGGGAAGCGCGTGCGGGCCAGCGCCAGCGTATCGACCATCCGCGCGGGATCGAGCGGCTTGCGGCCGCACCGGCCGAGTTCCGCGTTCAGGTGGCCGAAATCGAACACCGCGTTGTGCGCGACCAAGGGGTCATCGCCGACGAAGGCGAGGAACTCGTCCACGATCTCGGCGAAGCGCGGCTTGCCGAGCAGGTCCTCGCGGCGGAAGCCATGGATGCGCGTGGCGTCCTCGGGGATGTCGCGCTCGGGGTCGATCAGCTTGTGGAAGGTGTTCCCCGTGGGCAGATCGTTGGCGAGTTCGATCGCCGCGATCTCGATGATGCGATGACCGAGCGCGACCTCGATGCCCGTGGTCTCGGTGTCGAACAGGACGGAACGGCTCATGCCCGCAGCCTTGCCAGATAGCGGCGGATTCGCGCCTGCAGCCAGTGCTTCGACAACCCGTTGCGCAGCCAGAGGTCGGCATGACGCCGCCGCGCGTGGTCGGGCATCTGCCGCGCGCGGATCGCCGCCAGCCGCTCCGCCGTCATCCCCGGCCGGCGCAGCACGCGCGCGGCCTGCACCGAGGGCGGGGCGGAGGTGACGACGAGGTGATGCATGTCCGTCTGGCGGCCCGTCTCCAGCAGCAGCGGGATATCGAGCAGCACGTCCGTGGCGCCCCGACGGCGGGCAGCGGCGAGGAAGCGCGCCTCCTCCTGCCGCACCAGCGGATGCACGATCGCCTCCAGCCGGTGCAGCGCGGCGGGATCGTGCAGGACTGCGCGGCGCAGCGCCTCCCGGTCCAGCACCCCGTCCTTCACCGTGCCGGGGAAGGCAGCCTCGATGCGCGGCAGCGCCGCCCCGCCCGGCCCTTGCACCTTCCGCACAGCCGCATCGGCATCGAAGACCGGCACGCCGTGGCGGCGGAAGACGGCGGCGGTGGTGGATTTGCCGGTGCCGATGCCGCCGGTTAGTCCGATCAGCCTCATTGCCGGGGAATGTCTCCGGCGACGAACTCGCGCAGCGCGGCGTCCACGACAGGATCGACGCCGAACCAGGCGTGAAAGCCGGCGCGGGCCTGATGCAGCAGCATGCCGAGCCCGTCCACCGGCCGCAGCCCGCGCGCCGCGGCGGCGGCAAGCAGCGGCGTCTGCAGCGGCACGTAGACGATGTCGGCGACGGACATGGCCGCCGGTGCGGCGGACAGGTCGATCTCCAGCGGCCCCTGCCCCTTCATGCCCTGCGAGGTCGTGTTCACCAGCAGGGCATGGTCGGCGACCGCGGCCGAACGCCGGTCCCAGTCGATCACGTGCAGGCCGGGCAGTTCGGCGGCCAGCGCCTCGGCCCGTGCGCGGGTGCGGTTGGCGAGCGTGACGGGCGCGCCCGCCTCGATCAGCGCGGCGGCGATCGCCCGTGCCGACCCGCCAGCGCCGAGGATCAACGCCGGGCCGGCGGCGGGGTCGGCGCCGTGCTGGCGCAGGTTCTCGACGAAGCCCCAGCCGTCGGTGTTGTCGCCCTCGATCCGGCCCCGGTTGAAGACCAGCGTGTTGACCGCCCCGGCGCGGCGCGCGCGGTCGGTCACGCTGTCGCAGGCGGCGAAGGCGGCTTCCTTGTGCGGGATGGTGACGTTCGCGCCGCGGAACCCGCTCGCCAGCAGGCCGCGCACGGCGATGGGGAAGTTGCCCGGCTCCACCGCCAGCGGCAGGTAGGCGGCGTCCAGCGCGTGGCGCTCGATCCAATGCCCGTGCAGCCGCGGCGAGCGCGAATGCGCCACCGGCCAGCCGATCACACCCGCCAGCTTCGCCGCCCCGGTCAGCACGCCCGCGCCCCTCCCTGGTCTTCGCGCGCGGCTTATAGCAGCGGCGCGAGTCTTTGGACTCGTGCCGAGGTCGCGAACGCGGCCCGCGCCCTATGGGGCGAGCCAAGCCCGCGGATACGGGCGCCCGGTGCCTGAGGGCATCACGAAGCCGCGGCTACTCGGCGGGCTGGGGCACCGGGCGCAGGCCGGGGGCAGTCGCCCACAGCTCGGGGCGCAGTTCCTCGCGGCGGTCGGGGAAGGCGAGCGCGCAGCAGAGCGTGACCACGGCGAAACCCGCCAGCACCAGCAGCGAGGCGGCGAGCGTGCCGGTTGCCTCGTGCAGGAAGCCGACCATCGGCGCTGCCGCCGCGGCGCCCAAGAAGCCGACGAAGAAGCGGATCGAATACAGCTTGGTGCGCAGCTTCGGGCTGATGTAGCGGGCGACCATCGTCTCGTTGACCGTCACCTGCCCGAAGATCGTCGCCGCCGCGAGCGCGGCCAGCAGCAGCACCGCGATCCCCTGCGCATGCGCGAGCAGCGCCAGCGCCGGGACCAGCACCAGCGCGAGCGGCAGGAACACGCGCTTGATGGTCACGCGGTCCAGCAGCCGGCCGACGGTGAACTGCGTGACGGCGCCACACAGCGTGGCGCCGAAGGCCAGCACGCCGACCAGCGGCAGCAGCGAGGGCTCGCTCGCCAGCCGCTCGGACATCAGCTTGGGGATCAGGATCGTGAAGGCATTGAAGACGAGGCCGGAGACGACCGCGATCAGCATCAGCACCACGACCGCGCGGCGCACCAGCGCGGCCGGGATCTCCGGGAACGGGCGCGCGCCGCTCACTGCCTTCGACGAGTCGAAGGCCGGCTCGCGCAGGTAGACCAGCCCCACGGCGGCGCAGAGCAGGCCGGGCAGGATGAAGGCGGCCGGCCATCCCCAAGCCTGGGCGAGGAAGGCGGTGACGACCGGGGCGGAGGCCACGCCGACATTGCCGAACACGCCGTTCACGCCGATCGACCGGCCGGGCCTGTCGCCCGCCGCCTCCACCAGCATCGCCGTGCCGATGGGGTGGTAGATCGCCGCGAAGGCGCCGGTGGCGGCCAGCGCGAGGGCGAGCGCGGCCGGCGTGTCGGCGAACCCGGTCGCGACCATGGACAGGCCGGTGCCGATGTAGAAGGCGACCATCAGCGTCTTGCGGCCGAGCCGCTGGGCGAGCCAGCCCTGCGGCAGCGACAGCAGCCCGTAGAGCACGAACATGCCGGTGGCGAGCGCGAGGATCGGCCCGTAGCTGTCCCCGAACGGACCGCCCGGCCGCGCCATGGCGAGCACTGCGGTCGGCAGGATCAGCAGGCAGTAGTGCGTGAAGTAGTGCGCGGCGTTGATCAGGACGATCTGTCGCGTGGCGGCGGTCATGCAGGCGCTTCCTCGGTCGGCCGGGTCACGCTAGCCTGTCCGCATGGCGATGTCCGGCCAATCGCTGTCGCGGAGCGGACAGGACCCGCTGGTCCGTGCGGTGGAGACCGCGCCGCGGCCGCTGGCCGGATTCGCGCGCGACTACCCGTCCGGCTTCTTCACCGGACAGCACTCCCACCCCCGCGCGCAGCTCCTCCATGCGATCGCCGGGGTGATGCGCGTGGAGACGGAAGCGGCGCTGTTCACCGTGCCCCCCGGCTACGGGCTGTGGCTGCCGGCCGGGATCACCCATGCGGTGCGGATGGACGGGATGGTGGCGATGCGGGCGCTGTTCCTGCGCCACGACGCCGTCCGGCCCGGGCCGGACGCGCCCTCCGTGATCGCCGTCTCGCCGCTGTTGCGGGAGCTGATCCTCGCTGCCTGCGCCGAGCCCGCCGCCTGGGACCGGCAGGGGCCGGCCGCCCATGTGGCCGCGCTCGCTGCCTATGAGATCGGCCGTGCGCCGCGATTGCAGCTTGCATTGCCGGCGCCGCGCGACCGGCGGCTCGCCCGCGCCGTCGCCGCGCTGCATGCCGACCCCGCCGATCCGCGCACGCTGGAGGAGCTGGCCGCGGATGCCGGCGCCTCCTCCCGCACGCTGGCGCGGCTGTTCCGCCGGGATACCGGGATGAGCTTCACCGCCTGGCGGCAGACGCTGCGGCTGACCGGGGCGTGGGGACGGCTGGCCTCGGGCGATCCGCCAGCGCGCGCGGCCGCCGCGGCCGGGTATGCGAGCCTGCCGGCCTTCGGCGCCGCCTTCCGCGCCGCGTTCGGCACCACACCGGCGCGCGCGGCGCGCGACGCGCGGCAGCATGGATGAGGCGTGGGGCTCTGCCCCACACCCCGGCAGGGCGCTGCCCTGCACCCGCAGGGGCCACCGGCCCCTTGACCCGGGATTTCTCCAGAGGGCCTTCGGCTAAATCGTTTGATTGACCCCCTCCCTGAAGGAGGGGGTCAATCAAACGACCTGCTGAGAGCCTCCTGAAGGAATCGCGGGTCCAGGGGGCCGTGCCCCCTGGTGGGGTGAAGGGGCAAAGCCCCTTCCGGGGCCCGGGGCGGAGCCCTGCGGATCAGCCCGTCCCGGCCGGCCAGGCCAGCGGGTCCGCTCCGCTGGGTGGCGCAGCCGGTGCGTCGAGTTGGCCGAACGCCTTGCTGAAGGGCGGCACGGTGGCGAAGGTCCGTCCCGGATACAGCATCCCGGCGGAGAAGGTGCCGCCATAGGCCTCGATGGCGAGGTACTCGTAGCACTGCACGTTGCGCAGCCGCTGTTCGCGGGACTGCGCCTGGAACGCCGCCTCGCTGGGGAAGACCATGTCCACCACCCAGTGATCCGGCGTCGGCCCGCCGCACAGATGGGCAAGCTCATGCACCAGCACCGGCAGGTGAAGGTGCGGCACGGCATCGTAGCCGGGCAGCAGGTAGATGCCGTCGCTGATCTCCGGAAACAGCAGCCCGCCGGTGCCCGGGACCTGAAACCCCGTCGGGCCGGGCGGGCGCGTGGCGGCGGAGGCGGCGCCGACATAGGCGATGTCGGACTTGCCCACGATATGCGGCGGCACCCGGGTCAGCGCGAACATCCGGTCGAAGCGCGGGCCGAGCGGCGTGGTCACGGTGCGGGCGCGGAAAGTATCGAGGCAGCGCGCGAACACGGCGGTGACCATCTGCACCGCGGTCAGGCTCGCCGAGGGCTCGCGCTCGTGCAGCCGGAAATGCTTGGCCACGAACAGGAAGGCGAGCCGGCCGGGCGAGCGCAGCCCCGTGGGCGGCGGGCCGGGCCCGCGTGCGAGCTGGCCGCCGATATGCACCTGCGCGGCAACGAGAACCTGCAGCGTGGTCCAGATCGCCAGCGCCGTCAGCGGCATCACCACGGTCTGCGCATGGTTCCAGCGCATGAAGGCGCGCACCTCGTCCGCCGAGGGCGGCGGGGCCGGCGGCGGCGGCGGGCCGGACGGCACGAATCCCATTGCCGTGCCTGCCGTGGCGGCGGGCGGCGCGGGCACGCCGGCAAGCCCGTTCAAGGCCCGCAGCGTCGGCCCGCGCGGATCGACGCGGCCATCCACCACCCGCGTCCACATGGTCTGGAAGCGGCGGATGGCGGCGATGGTCTTGGGGCCGACATAGCCGTCCTCGGCCAGTGGCGGCACCGGCCCACCCGCGGCGGAGACCACCGCGTTCAGCGCCATCTGCACCACGCGCACGTCCTCGCGCCGGTTGGCGCCGCCTTGGCCCACCGAGCCGCGGATGCGGGCGTAGCCGGGCAACGGCAGATGGACCGGCCGGGCAGACACGGGGCTGCGGACGCGCGGTGGCGGCATGGGGGGAGCCTTCGCGGTTGGCGGAACCTCGCACGGATGGCAGGGCGGGGGTGTGGCGGTTTTCATCCCCGCGCGCGCCATGGCACACAGAAGCCATGGTTCCGCGCCGCATCCCGCTGAGCGTTGCAGTGCCGCCGAGGGCACGGGCAAGGTCGCGGCCGATCTCAGGCTTGCCGCCGGTCGGCGCTTTCCTGTCGCGGCGCGCGTCGGCCTTGACAGCGGGATGCCGCGCTGGCCGTCACCGCGCCGGAGAGGCGGGACGCTTTTGCGCGGGCGGCGTGCGCGCGCATTCGCGCCGGACATGCGTCCGGCAATCGATCATCGCAGAGAGCGGGTTCCGCGCCGAAGAATGAACCGAATCATCCTGTTCGACCTCGACGGCACGCTGGTGGACAGCCTGCCGGACCTCACCGCGGCGGTGAACCGCACGCTGGGCAGCACGCTGACGGTCGCCGACATCCGCCCGATGGTCGGCGACGGCGTGGCCGCGCTGATGGCGCGCGCGCTCGCGCATCTGGGCCGCGAGGACGCAACCGCCCTGCCCCGCTTCATGGCCGATTACGAGGCGAACGCGGCCGTGGCGACGCGGCCGTTCGAGGGCATCGTGGCGGCGCTCGACGCACTCGCGGAGGCCGGCTGGCGGATGGCCGTGTGCACCAACAAGCCGGAAGGCGCGGCACGGGCACTGCTCGATGGCCTCGGCCTGTCATCGCGCTTCGCCGCGGTGGGCGGCGGCGACAGTTTCCCCGTCCGCAAGCCCGATCCGGCGCACCTGCTGGAAACGCTGAAGGCTGCCGGCGGCGGGCGGGCGGTGATGGTGGGCGACCACCACAACGACGTGCGCGGCGCGCAGGCGGCCGGCATTCCCAGCGTGTTCGCCGGATGGGGCTATGGCACGCCGGCCATGTCGGCCGGCGCGGCATCGGTGGCCGCGACGCCGGCGGAACTGCCGGCGGCGCTGGCCGCGATCATCCCCGGTTGAGGCTGTTGGCGCGGATCCAGTCGGCGAGGTCTTCCTCAACGACATCGCCGGCCGCGACACCAAGCATCGCGGCCGCAGCCTCGACCTGCGAGGCTGTAAACCGGTAGCCGTTCAGTTCCACGAACAGCGCGCAGGCGATGAAGGCGATGCGCTTGTTGCCGTCGGCGAAGGGATGGTTCTTCGCGAGTCCCACGCCATACGCGGCGCCGAGCCGGGCGACATCTTCCACGCCCTCATAGGCCCAGAGGTTGCGCGCTCTCGACAGGGCGCTCTCGAACAGCCCCTCGTCGCGGAGACCGGGCAGGCCACCGTGCTCAGCGATGCTTTCGCTGTGCAGCAGTTCAAGCGTGCGCCGGTCCAGCCAGACCGGTTCCGTCACTTCGCCAGGGTGCGCAGCGTGTCGCGGTAGCGGCGCATGATGTCGCGCCCTGCTTCGAGCTGGGATTCCATCGAAGGGTCGAGAGGGGTGAGGATCACCCCATCCTTCGTCTCCACCAGATGCAGCGTATCGCCCTCTCCCACCTTGAGTCGGGCGAGCACATCCTTGGGAAATACCGCGCCCACCGAATTGCCGATGGCGCGCAGTTTCAGGGCGGGCATGTCCAGCCTCCGTCAGTAGTAACCACGAAAGTTATAACACACCCGCCCGTCCACCGCTACAGGATGAACCGGCTCAAATCCCCGCGCGCCGCCAGCGGGGCGACGCGTTCGAGGACATAGGCCGCATCCACCGTCACCTCCTGCCCGGCCCGGTCGGAAGCGGTGAAGCTGATCTCCTCCAGCAGCTTCTCCAGCACGGTGTGCAGCCGCCGTGCGCCGATATTCTCCACCCGCTCGTTGATGTCGGCGGCGAGGTCGGCGAGCGCGTCCACCGCATCCTCGGCGAAGGACAGCGTCACGCCCTCGGTCGCGATCAGCGCCACGTACTGCTTCAGCAGCGAGTGCTCCGGCTCGGTCAGGATGCGCCGGAAATCCTCGCGGCTCAGCGGCGACAGCTCCACCCGGATCGGCAGCCGCCCCTGCAGCTCGGGCAGCAGGTCGGCGGGCTTCGCCAGATGGAACGCCCCCGAGGCGATGAACAGGATGTGGTCGGTGCTGACCGGGCCGTACTTGGTGCTGACGGTCGTGCCCTCGATCAGCGGCAGCAGGTCGCGCTGCACGCCCTCGCGGCTGACATCGCCGCCGCGCACGCCGCCATCGGACGACCGCGCGATCTTGTCCACCTCATCGAGGAAGACGATGCCGTTGTTCTCGACATGCTCGACGGCTTCCTTGGTCAGTCGCTCGTTGTCGAGCAGCCGGTCCTGTTCCTCGCGTTCCAGCGCGGTGCGGGCATCGGCCACCGTCATGCGGCGCGGCTTGGCGGGCCGGCCCATCATCTTGCCCATCATCTCCTGCAGATTGATCATCTGCGCGCCGGGCATGCCGGGGATATCGAGCTGGCCGAGCGGGCTGCCGCCATCGGCGACCGCGACCTCCACCTCCTTCTGCTCCAGCTCCCCGCCGCGCAGCATGCGGCGGAACTTGTTGCGCGTCTCGGCGGACGCGCCATCGCCCACCAGCGCGGTCAGCAGCCGTTCCTCCGCGGAGAGCGCGGCCTTCGCCTCCACCTCCTTGCGGTGACGAGCGCGGGTCATGGCGATGGAGGCCTCGACCAGATCGCGGACGATGCTCTCCACGTCGCGGCCGACATAGCCGACCTCGGTGAATTTGGTCGCCTCGACCTTGATGAACGGCGCCTCGGCGAGCTTGGCCAGCCGGCGCGCGATCTCCGTCTTGCCGCAGCCGGTGGGGCCGATCATCAGGATGTTCTTCGGCACCACCTCGGCGCGCAGCGCCTCGGGCAGTTGCTGGCGGCGCCAGCGGGTGCGCAGCGCGATCGCGACCGCGCGCTTGGCGTCCGCCTGGCCGACGATGAAGCGGTCGAGCTCGGAGACGATCTCGCGCGGGGAATAGGTCGGCGTTTCCATCAGATCGTTTCCAGCACCACGTTGCCGTTCGTGTAGACGCAGATATCCGCGGCGATCTTCATCGCCTTGCGCGCCACATCCTCGGCCGACAGGCCTGGCACCTCGATCAGGGCGCGCGCGGCCGCGAGGGCGAAATTGCCGCCGGAGCCGATGGCGATCACGCCGTCCTCCGGCTCCAGCACGTCACCGTTGCCGGTCAGCGTGAAGCTGCGGTCCTTGTCGGCGACCGCCATCATCGCCTCGAGCCGGCGCAGGTAGCGGTCCGTCCGCCAGTCCTTCGCCAGGTCCACGCAGGCGCGTTCGAGCTGGCCGGGAAACCGCTCCAGCTTCGCCTCCAGCCGTTCCAGCAGGGTGAAGGCATCGGCGGTGGCGCCCGCGAAACCCGCGAGCACCGCGCCGCCGCCGATGCGCCGGACCTTGCGGGCATTGCCCTTGACGACGGTCTGGCCCAGCGAAACCTGGCCATCGCCCGCCATCGCGACGCGCCCGTCGCGCCGCACGCACAGGATAGTGGTCCCGTGCCAACCGATCGGATCATGCATGGCCCGCAAATGGCGCGGACCGGGGAGCGATACAAGCTGGAACCAGACCAGCGCGGCCCACCGTCCCGAAAACAGGGCCGGTCCGGCGCGCCTACCGCAACCAGCTCGCGAGAATTTCCCCCACCTCGCGATGCACCCGATCCCGCGCCGCGCCGCTCGCACCGCCGCCTTCGAGGAAGGAGGCCGCGACAACCGGCGCCCGGCCGGGCGGGCGGAGGATGGCGACGACGTTGGCATAGCGGTTGCTCGTCCCGGTCTTGTCACCTATCCGCCAATCGGCCGGCAGACCCGCGCGCAGGCGCGTGCGCCCTGTCGGGCTTGCCACCATCCAGCCCTCCAGCCGGGCGCACGAGGCCGCACTCAGGATATCCCCCAGCAGCAGGCGTTGCATGGTTCCGGCCATGTGACGTGGCGTCGTCGTATCGAGGTCGCCCGACGGCACGTTGAGGTCAGGCTCGACACGGTCGAGCCGTGTCACCGGATCGCCGATCCCGCGCAGGAAACGCGTGAGGCCCGCCGGCCCGCCCAGGCTCGGCAGCAGCAGATTGACCGCGCTGTTGTCGCTGAGTTCGACCATGGCCGCGCACAACGCCTCGACCGTCAGCACGCCCCGGGTCAGATTCGCGCGAACGACCGGCGCGTAGCTCAGCAGATCCCGCTCGCCAAAGGGCACCAGCCGATCCAGCTTCTCCTGCCCGCTATCCACGCGAGCCAGCACGGCGGCGGCGGCCAGCGCCTTGAAGGTGCTGCACATCAGCACGCGCTCGTCCTGCCGATGGCCGATCGTCCGGCCCGTCCCCGTTTCGATCGCGAAGACACAGAGCCGACCGCCGCTGCGGCGCTCCAGCGCCGAGAGCGCGTCCTGCGCCGCGGCCGGGGCGGCGGCTATGGCGGCAAGGCCAGCGAGAAGCGGGCGGCGGGTGAGGGAATGAGGCATGCGAACCGTCCGTGATGGTCCGCCGACCTACTCATGGCGCGCATCCGGCGCACCCGCCGCGATCACACGGCAGCTTTGCCCGGCGCATCGCCAGTTCACCGACATCTGATCGCGTCGTGCGCTTCAAATGCCCCTCTCGCGTCCGCATGCGGAGCAGCGGCGATGCTGCCCCGCATGCGCGGTCGCTACGCCCCGACCGTCTTCTGCGTCTGCTCGCCGAGGCCCGCGATGCCCAGCCGCATCGTCTGGCCCGCGCGCAGGAACACGGGTTCCGGCTTCACGCCCATCCCCACGCCCGGCGGCGTGCCGGTGGAGATCACGTCGCCCGGATGCAGCGTGATGAAGTGGCTGACATAGGAGACCAGCTTCTGCACGCCGAAGATCATCGTCCGCGTGTTGCCGTTCTGGTACCGCTTGCCGTCCACCTCGCAGAACATGTCGAGGTTCTGCGGGTCGGCCACCTCGTCCTTCGTCACCAGCCACGGACCCGTCGGGCCGAACGTGTCGCAGCCCTTGCCCTTGTCCCAGGTGCCGCCGCGCTCGATCTGGTACTCGCGCTCGGACACGTCGTTGACGACGCAATAGCCGGCGACGTGATCCATCGCCGAATTCTCGGGCACGTAGCTGGCCTTGGTGCCGATCACCACGCCCAGCTCCACTTCCCAGTCGGTCTTCTTCGACCCGCGCGGGATCTTCACGTCATCGTTGGGCCCGACCACCGCGCCGAGCGACTTGATGAAGATGATCGGTTCCTTCGGGATCGGCGCGCCGGTCTCGGCCGCGTGGTCGGCGTAGTTCAGGCCGATGCAGATGAAGTTCTTCATCCCCGTCACGCAGGGGCCGAGGCGCGGGTTGCCCTGCACCGCCGGCAGCGCGCCGGCATCCAGCGCGGCAAGCTTCTTCAGCCCGGCGGGCGAAAGCGCATCGCCCGCGATGTCGGGCACGACGCCGGACAGGTCGCGGATGACGCCCTTCGCGTCGAGCAGGCCCGGTTTCTCGGCGCCCGGCGGGCCCCAGCGCAGCAGCTTCATATGCGTGTCTCGCTTCCTCGGTTTTCCTACAGGGTCCAGCCGCCGTCGATGACGATGGCCTGGCCGGTGACGAACCGGCTTTCGTCGCTGGCGAGGTAGACCGCGAGTGCCGCGATCTCCTCCGCCGTTCCCAGCCGCCCCATCGCCTGCCGGGCGACGAAGGCGGCGCGCGCGGCCTCCACCGAACCGGCCTCGCCCGCATTCGCGGCGATCCGTTCGCCGAGGCTGGGCGTGTCGACCGTGCCGGGGCAGATGGCGTTGCAGCGGATGCCTTCCTTGACGAAATCCGTGGCGACGGACTTCGTCAGCCCGATCATCGCGGCCTTGGTCACGCCGTAGACGAAGCGGTTCGGCGCACCTTTGATCGACCCGGCGGCCGACGCCATGTTGACGATCGCGCCCCCACGCCCCGCCTCGCGCATCGCCGGCAGGAAGGCGCGGATCATTCCGAACGCCGCCTTCACGTTCAGGTCGAGCGCGAAGGCCCACTCCTCGTCCGTGCAGGTCAGCACCGTGTTCTGATGCACGAAGCCAGCGCAGTTGCAGAGGATGTCCACCGCCCCCGCCCGCCGCGCCGCGTCCGCCACGGCCCGGCCGTCCAGCACGTCGAGCTTTCCCGTGCTCAGCCGCGGACCATCGAGCGCGGCGAGCTTGCCGGCATCGAGGTCGGTCGCGATCACCTCCGCATCCTCGGCGGCCAAGGCGCGCGCGATGGCCTGCCCGATCCCCTGCCCCGCCGCGGTGACGAAGGCGCGCTTGCCTGCGAGACGCCCCGCCATCAGTGGTTGTTCCGCGCCTCGCCACGCGTGGCGATGATGTCGAGATACAGCGTCGCGGGCTCGAGGCAGCCGCCGGTGCCGAGTTGGCCGACCATGGAGCGGTAGATCTCCTCCCACGGGGTCTGGTTCACCAGCTTCTCCGGCTCCCACGCCGCGCGGCGCGCTTCGAGTTCGGCTTCGGGGATCAGCACGTCCACCTTGCGCTTGTTCAGGTCGATCCGGATCGGATCCCCGGTCTTCAGCAGCGCGAGCCCGCCGCCCACCGCCGCCTCGGGCGAGACGTTGAGGATCGAGGGCGATCCCGACGTGCCGGATTGCCGCCCGTCGCCCATCGTCGGCAGCGCGCGCACGCCCTTCTTCAGTAGCGAGGCGGGCGGCTGCATGTTCACCACCTCCGCCGCACCCGGATAGCCGACCGGCCCGGTGTTGCGGATCACCAGCACGCTGTGCTCGTCCACGCCGAGGTCGGGGTCCTCGATGCGCGCGTGATAATCCTCGGGGCCCTCGAACACGACGACCTTGCCCTCGAACACATCGGGGTGCTTCGGGTCGGAGAGGAAGCGGGCGCGGAAATCGGGATCGATCACGCTCATCTTCATCACCGCGTTGTCGAACAGGTTGCCCGACAGCACGATGAAGCCCGCCTTCTCCTTCATCGGCTTCGCATAGGCGCGCACGACCTCGCGGTCCGGCTCCGGCGCGCTGGCGAGGTTCTCCGCCACTGTCTTGCCCGAGACCGTCATCGCATCACCGTGCAGCTTGCCGGCGCCCAGCAGCTCCTTCATCACCGCCTGCACGCCGCCGCCCCGATGGAACATCTCCCCGAGGAAGCGGCCTGCCGGCTGGAGGTCCACCAGCAGCGGGATGTCCGCGCCCACGCGCTGCCAGTCGTCCAGATCGTGGTCGATGCCCATGTGCCGCGCGATGGCGATCATGTGCGGCGGGCAGTTCGACGACGCCCCCAGCGCCGAGGCCGCGGCGACCGCGTTCTCGAACGCCTTCTTCGTCATGACGTCCGACGGGCGCAGGTTCTCGTGCACCATGGCGACGATGCGCTTG
>JBBCJT010000249.1:0-21663 GCA_037190665.1 Rhodovastum atsumiense
ATGATACCTTCCTTCCCGTTACGGCGGCGCGGCAGCCGGTGGGCGCGCCACGCCCGCAGGATGCTTCCCGTCGCTGTCACGCTAAAGCAGAAACGGCGCGCGCGAAACCGTTCAGCGCAGCGAGTATCGCTGCAACTACAATCGTCTAGGGGCCTCAGGCGCGATAGGCATCCACCATCGTCGGCGGGCCGTAGATCAGCCGTCGCTGACGTGGCCGGTCGAGCAGGCCGAGCAGCGCCTTCGCGCGTTCCGCGGCGTCCGGCGCCCCGTCGAACACGATCCGCCGCCCCAGCCCCTCCGTCAGGCCGACATAGCCGAGCCAGGCGCGGGTGAAGAGTTCCAGGTCCGCCTCGATCGTCACATCAGGCACGAAGCCTGGATCCTTCATGCACAACTCGACGTCGGTGGTCCGGAAAACGTACCACCAGCGCTTCACGGCGACCTTCACCCCCGGCACGCCGCTGAAGGCGAAGCAGATGACGAAGCGCTTCGACGGATAGGCCGAGCTCGGGATCTGGGAGCGCACGCTCATCAGCATGAAGGTCGGGTCGATCTCCTCCGGCGTCATGATGCTCTGCGTGTGGCGCTGGCCCCAGATACTGAGCGCATCCAGCACGTTGCGCAGGTCCTCGCCCGCCGGCGTCAGCGCGTAGACATGGCCGGGGCCGGCCGGCTTGCCGGTGATCGAGACGACGCCGCGCTCCTCCAGTTCCCGCAACCGCTGGGTGAGCAAGGTCTTCGACATCAGCGGCAGCCGGCGGCGCAGATCGTTGAACTGGGCCGGGCCGAAGCAAAGCTCGCGCACGACGAGCGGCGTCCAGCGCTCGGCGAAGAACTCGCAGGTCTTCGCTACCGGGCAGAACTGTCCGTAGCTGGCCATGCGGATGATTGATCCCGTTGCCAGTGCGGAATCAAGTCCATTTTCTGGCCTTGAAGGCGGCCCCTCCGGATCGCCAGCGTGGCGGCATCAACAAGCCCGAAACAAGGAGGCAACGATGCCGGACAGTCATGCCAGCGCCGTGTCAGCCGCCGACTGGCTGGGGCGCGCGGACGAGATCGGCGCGAGGATCGCCGCCACCGCCGCGCAGCACGACGCCGAGGAGAGCTTCGTCGAGGACGGCTACCGCGCGCTCCGCGAGGCCGGCTTCATGCGCGCGCTGATCCCCGCGGAGTTCGGCGGCGCGGGGGTGGATTACCGCACGATCTGCGCCGTGATCCGCCGGCTCGGCACCTATTGCGGGTCCACGGCGCTCGCCTTCTCGATGCATTGCCATCTGGTCGCCCTGCCGGTCTGGCGCTGGCGCCATCAGCAGGCGCCGGTCGAGGGGCTGCTGCGGCGCATCGCTGCCGAGAACCTGATCCTGATCTCCACCGGCGGCTCGGACTGGCTGCCCGGGTCCGGCAAGGCGGTGAAGGTGGACGGCGGCTACCGCGTGACGGGGCGCAAGGTCTTCTGCAGCGGCGCGCCCATGGGCGACATCCTGATCACCGGCGCGGTCGAGGAGGCGGCCGAGGGCGGGCCGGCCGTGCTGCATTTCGGCGTGCCGTTCTCGGCCGAGGGCGTCCGCCGGCTCGACACGTGGCACGTGATGGGGATGCGCGGCACCGGCTCGCACGACGTGGCGCTGGAGAACGTGTTCGTCCCCGACGCCGCCATCGTCGCCCGCCGTCCGGCCGGCAAGTGGGGTCCGCTGTTCCACGCGCTCTATCCGCTGGCCTTTCCGATCGTCTACTCGGCCTATGTCGGCGTGGCGGAGGGCGCACGGGCCCGGGCGCTGGAGATCGTCCGCACCCGGCCCAATCCCAAGGCCGCCATCGTCGCGGCGGGCCGGCTGGAGAACGCATACGCGAAGGCCGGGCTGGCGCTGGAGCGGATGATCACGCTCTACGAGACCGAGCAGCCCGGACCCGAACGCACCGGCCGCGCCGCC
The DNA here is from genome assembly GCA_037190665.1 of Rhodovastum atsumiense. Classification (GTDB taxonomy): domain Bacteria; phylum Pseudomonadota; class Alphaproteobacteria; order Acetobacterales; family Acetobacteraceae; genus JBBCJT01. The sequence goes on from JBBCJT010000249.1 coordinate 1,932, forward strand.
ATCGCCCGGACGCTGACGGGCCAGGCGGCGGTGGAGACGGTAGAGCGGGCGATGGAACTGGTCGGCGGGATGTCCTTCTACCGCGATACCGGCCTCGAACGCGCCTTCCGCGATGTGCAGGGCGCGCGCTTCCACCCGCTGACGGAGGTGCCGCAGCTCGAACTCGCCGGCCGGCTGGCGCTGGGTCTCGACATCGACGGGTAGAAGGGGCGGGGCCTTGCGCCCCGCTACCGTCCCGCGATCCGCGCCCGCGCGGCGGCGAGCGCCGCGTCCAGCTCCGTCGCGTCGATGCGGTGCCAGTCGGCGGGCGGCGTGGCGCGGGTCGCCGTGTCGCGCAGCACCTCCACCGTCGCGTCGGAGGCATCGCCCCGGCGGGACGCGATCCGCGCCTCCAGCACGTCCAGCGGCGCCTCCAGCCACAGGCCGACGAAGGGCTGTCCCGCGGCGGCGATGTCGGCGCGCTGGGCCTCGTCCATGAACATGCCGTCGGCGATCACGGCATGCCCGGCTTCGGCGGCGATGCGAGCCTGGCTCGCGATGGTGCCGAACACCTCCGCCCCGCTGCCGGGCGCATAGGCGGAGCGCGGCAGCCGGACCTCCGGCGCCACGCCGGCGAGGCGCTTGCGGATCTCGTCCGACCGCAGCACCAGCGCGCCGGGGGCGGCGCCGAGCAGGGGGGCGAGCAGCCGGGCGAGGGTGGATTTGCCCGTCCCCTGCAATCCGCCGATCGCCACGACCACGGGGGTGGGCGGCGCGAGATAGGTCTCCGCGGCATCCAGATACGCCGCTTCGCGCGTGACATGGGCGCGCACCATCGCCCGCAGCGACAGCAGCGGCGGCAGCGGCCCGACCAGCCCGGCATCGCCGGTGCGCGCGATGTAGCGGTTCATCACCCGGTTCGCCGCCGCCCGGTCGACGCGCTGGTCGAGGTCCATCAGCAGGAAGGCGAGGTCGTAGGCGGTGTCGATGGTCGCCAGCGCCTCGTCGAACTCCAGCGCGTCGAACAGGGTCGGGCGGCTGTTGATGAGGCACAGATTGCCGAGATGCAGGTCGCCGTGGCAGCGGCGCACGCGGCCCTCCGCGGCGCGCGCCGCCATGGGCGCGGAGCGGGCGGCGATGGCGGCCGTGCAGGCGGTGTGCCATGCGGCGGCCCGCCCGGCATCCAGCCCCGCCGCCAGCGCCGAGTCGCGATTGCCGTCGCATACGGCCCGCAGCCGTGCCGCCGGGTCGGGCAGTTCGGCGCGGGGGCGCCGCGCGTGGTCCTCCGCCACCGCATCCGCGATCGCGTCCAGCAGCGCGCCATCGGCGAGTCCGCCGGCGGCGGCGACCCGGTCGAGGAAGGCATCCGCCGGCAGCCGCGCCATGCGCAGCACCCAGTCCACCGGCTCGCCCGGGCCATCCAGCGCCAGCGTCCCGTCGGGGCCGCGCGTCACGGGCAGCACGTCGCGATACAGGCCGGGCGCGGCCGGCTTGTTCAGCGCCAGCTCGCGCTCGGCCATCGCGTGGCGGGTCGCAGGCTCGGTGAAGTCCAGGAACGGCAGCCGGACCGCCTTCTTGAGCTTCAGCGCGACATCATCGCCCAGGAAGATCGCGGAGACATGGGTTTCGACCGGGTCGCAGCCGCCCGTGAGCCGCCGCAGCAGCGCGGCGGTCTCCGCCTGAACGGGCGGGACGGTCACGGGAACAGTTTGTGCGTCGTCCAGCCCGCGCCGTCGCGCGTGTAGATGGTGCGGTCATGCAGGCGGAACGGCATGTCCTGCCAGAACTCCATCCGCTCGGGCAGGACGCGGTAGCCCGACCAGTAGCCGGGGCGCGGCACCTCCTCGCCCGGGTAGCGCGACTCGACCTCCTTCAGCCGCGCCTCCAGTAGCGCGCGTTCGGGCAGCGGACGGGATTGCTGCGAGGCCCAGGCGCCGAGGCGGGAGATGCGGTGGCGGGAGGCGAAATAGGCATCCGCCTCCGCCGCGGTGACATGCTCGACCTTGCCCTCGATGCGGACCTGCCGGTGCAGCTCCTTCCAGTAGAACAGCAGCGCGGCGTTGGGATTGCCGGCCAGTTCCGTGCCCTTGCGGCTTTCCATGTTGGTGTAGAACACGAAGCCGCGGTCATCCCGCCCCTTCAGCAGCACGATCCGGACCGAGGGCCGCCCGTCCGCCGTGGCGGTGGCGAGGCTCATGGCGTTGGGGTCGTTGGGTTCGGACTTCGCCGCCTCCGCCATCCAGGTGTCGAACAGTGCGTAGGGGTCGGTGTAGGTCATGGGCTGAACCATGGCGGGCCCCCCGGAGGCGGACAAGCGCCAGGGCTTGAAGCCTGCCATCCCGTGGGCGACAAGCGTGTCCCGATACCTCGCCCCCGTTTCCACAATTGCTCGCAGGTTCCATGCCCGACGACGGCACCCCTTCTCCGCTTCCCCTGAAAGGCACGCTGATGGCGGGCCGCCGCGGCGTGATCATGGGGGTGGCCAACAACCGCTCCATCGCCTGGGGTATTGCGCAGGCGCTCGCAGCGCAGGGGGCCGAGCTCGCCTTCACCTATCAGGGCGACATGCTGGAAAAGCGCGTCCGCCCGCTGGCCGAGAGCCTTGGCGCCAAGCTCATGGTTCCCTGCGACGTGGCCGACGAGGCCTCGATCGACGCCGCCTTCGCCACGGTGGGCGAGGCGTGGGACGGCAAGCTCGATTTCGCCGTCCATGCCATCGGCTACGCGGACAAGCAGTATCTGCGCGGCCGCTACGTGGACACGCCGCGGGAGGCGTTCCTGCAAGCGCTGGACATCTCCTGCTATTCCTTCACCGCGATCTGCCGCCGCGCGGCGGCGATGATGCCGGACGGCGGATCGCTGCTGACGCTGAGCTACCTCGGCGCGGAGAGGGTGACGCCGCATTACAACGTGATGGGCGTGGCGAAGGCCGCGCTGGAGGCCTCGGTGCGCTACCTCGCCGAAGACCTTGGCAAGGTGCGGGTGCGGGTGAACGCGATCAGCGCCGGGCCGATCAAGACGCTCGCCGCCTCCGGCATCGGCGACTTCCATTACATCATGAAGTGGAACCAGTTGAACTCGCCGCTGCGGCGGACGGTGACGATCGAGGAGGTCGGCGGTTCCGCGCTGTACCTGCTCTCCGATCTCGGCGCCGGCGTGACCGGCGAGGTGCATCACGTCGATGCCGGCTACCACGTGGTCGGCATGAAGGCCGAGGACGCGCCGGACATCGCGCTGGAGCGCGACTGAGACACGGACGGTTGCCGTGGATGCCGCGCCGGCCGGTTTCGTCGCCGCGTTCCGCCCGTTTGAGGCTCTTGCCGCCGACCTGATCGCGACCCTGCCGCCATATGACGACGGTTCGCATGACCTGACGCATATCGGCCGCGTGTGGTCGCTGGTGTGGCAGATCCATGACGGCGAGGGGGGCGATCTGGAGATCCTCGCGGCCGCCACGCTGCTGCATGACGCGGTGGCGGTGCCGAAGAACTCGCCGCTGCGCAGCCGCGCGTCCCGCATGGCGGCCGACAATGCCGTCGATGTGCTGACGCGGCTGGCGTGGGCCCCCGCCCGGTGCGAGGCCGTCGCGCATGCCGTGGCCGCCCACAGCTTCAGCGCCGGCATCCGGCCTGAGACGCTGGAGGCGCGCATCCTTCAGGATGCGGACCGGCTCGACGGGATCGGCGCGCTCGGCATCGCGCGGTGCTTCTACACGGCGGGGCGGATGGGTTCGGCGATGTACGATCCGGACGATCCGCGCGCCGAAACCCGGCCGCTCGACGATGCGAGGTTCGCGCTGGACCATTTCGAGGCGAAGCTGTTCCGCATCGCCGCGACGATGCAGACCGCCACCGGCCAGCGGATTGCGCGCGAGCGGGAGGAGACGATGCGCGTCTTCGTCGCCCGGTTTCTATCTGAGTTACCCCGCGCGTAGGGATTTGTGCGGCCGGCTGTGGAGCCGTCATTGCACTGTCACGCATGCCACGCCTGTCCGTCCGTGCAGGACGCCATTGGAGAAGGGCGCGAGCGGAAGAAAGCGATGCGCTTGTCGTGCGCTTTTCGTCCGAGCTTCTCGGCGTGTAGCGTTCTGCGAACCGGTCGCGCGACGGCGACTGCACTGTCCCGCGTTCCACGCTTGTACATCCATGCGGGAAGCCGTTGGAGAACGGCACGAGCGGGAGGCGGCGATGCGCTCCTTCGTCGCCCGCTGCCCGTGCAAGCTCCCCGCTGGTATGGCTTCTGCGAAACCAGCCGCGCGGCGGCTATTGCACCGTCACGCGCTCCACGCCCGCCCGTCCGTGCAGGAAGCCGTTGGAGAACGGCGCGAGCGGGAACAGCGCGGCAAGCGCCTCCTGTCCGGCCCCAGCCTCCATGCGCCCGTCGATCACATCGCGGAACACGCGCGCCACGCTCACCATGTCGCAGCTCTGCGGCGAGAGGCGCAGCGAGGCGACGCCCGAGGTCCGCAGCAGCGGCACATCCCCGATCAGGCTGGCGCAGCGGTAGGACATCGTCTGCAGCCCGTTCACTGTCAGGAAAGGTTCACGGTCCAGCGTCTCGACCAGCATCCCGTCCGGGTCCTGGTCGCAGACGAAGCGGCAGTTGTCCTTGTGTATCCCGTGCACCCGCGCGTGGTAGCAGCGCACCGAGATCGCGAGCGGTACGCGGCCGAAGGCGAAGACTTCCACCGGCACGCCGCCCGCCGCCGCGATCGTGGCGATGGAGGTCGCGGGCAGTTCCGGCGGCACGCAGATCCCCTGCGCCCCGCGCGCGCCGAGCCACTGGACCGTCGCCTCGTTGTAGACGTTGATGAACGGGCCGATCAGGTGCGGCCGGCCCGCGAGCGGGCGCAGGGCGGAGACGTCGTTCGCCTCCACGAGGATGGCGTTGTCGGCGGCGAGTTCGGCGATGGCGCGGCGTTCGCGTTCCAGCGTCACCAGCGCGAGCGAGGCGAAGGCGACCTCCTTGCCGGCCGCGGCGAGGCGTTCGGCCACCACCGGCAGATGCTCGGCGTAGAAGGGCGTGCGTTTGGAGCACACGACCTCCCCCACCACCACGCGGTCCACGGGCGCCTCGTCCGCGATGCGGAAGTGGAAGTCGCGCCACGTCTCCGGGCTCCAGTTGAACAGGACAGGGCCGATTGTGAGCTTCATCGCCAGGTCTTCCGGTAGGCGCCCTGCGTGGTGCTCTGGCCCTCGGTGAGGGAGAGCAGGCCGGGGGAGACGATCGGCTGGCCCGCATCCATCGCGGCCAGCGCCTCGCGGAAGGAGCGCACGACGCTTTCGACATAGGCGCGCCCGCGCTGGCGTCCTTCGATCTTCAGCGCGGCGACCCCCGCCTTGCGCAGCGCCGGCAGCAGTTCGGCGGCGTCCAGGCTGACCGGATCCTCGAAGATGTAGCCCTGCATCCGGCCGGTGGCGAAGCGGCCCTTGCACAGCGTCGGATACCCGGCCGGCTCGCTCTGCGCGAACCGGTTGATGGTGAAGTCGCCGAGGCGGGAAACGAGGTCCGTCGCGTCCTCGCGGTAGGTGACATGGCTCGCCGGGGAGCAGACGCCGTTCATGTTCGGCGACTGGCCGGTGACATAGGAGGAGAGCGAGCAGCGCCCCTCCGCCATCACGCAGAGGCCGCCGAAGACGAAGACCTCCGTCTCGCAGGGGGCGACCGCGCGGGTGATGGCGGCGATCTCCGCCACGCTCAGCACGCGCGGCAGCACCACGCGCGCCGCGCCGAAGGCTTCCATGTAGAAGCGGATGGAATCGGGGTTGGCTGCCGCCGCCTGCACCGAGACATGCAGCCGCTGCTGCGGATGGCGGCGCGCGGCGTAGTCCAGCACCGCGATGTCGGCAAGGATCAGCGCGTCCGCGCCGGCATCGACAGCCTCATCCACCGCGCGGTGCCACAGGTCGAGCCCGCCGGCGCGCGGGAAGGTGTTGATGGCCACCAGCACCTTGGCGCCACGCGCATGCGCATAGGCGATCGACTCGCGCATCTCCGCGTGGCTGAAGTTCAGCCCCGGGAAGTTGCGGGCGTTGGTCTCGTCGCGATAGCCGCAATAGACAGCATGCGCGCCGGCATCGACCGCCTGGCGGAAGGCTGCCGGCGTGCCGGCAGGGCAGATCAGTTCCATGCCGGCCTCGTCTGCTGCGGCTGCGCCACGCGGTCGAGCAGCCGGCGGCCGGACATGCCCACACGCTCCGCAAGCGGCGCGAGCGGGCCCAGTGTCGCGGCAACGTCGCGCACGAGGTCGAGCCCTTCTCCATCCATCGCGTTGCGCAGCGCCAGCACGGCCTCCATGTCGCCTTCCACCACCAGTGTGCGGGAAAAGAACAGCGCGTCGCCGTCCACCTGCCCTTCGGCGAGCGCGACGAGGGCCTGGAGCGGGCCGCTGATCCGGGCGTCCAGGCCATGCGATGGCAACGCGCGGACGGCCGAGATGCGCGGCGCGTCCGGGTGCGGCGCCAGCACCAGGGCGAAGGGCAGGTCGGTCGGGCGCAGGCCGAAGCGTTTGTGCGCGTGCTCGCCCAGCCGGTCGAAGATCGCCGGATGCCGGCGCAGCACCGCGCGCAGCACCAGCGCGAGCAGGGGATTGAGCGGGGCCAGCGGCAGCGGCCGCAGCGCCGCCTGCAACAGGGGTGGCAGGCGCCCCGACGCGGATGCGTTGGTCGTCATCGCGCCCCGGGTACGGGGCTATCGCGCTGGCTGTCGTTGTCCGCGGACAAAGAGGCACGTCGATCCCTGGGGCAGACAGCCGCGGCTTTCCCGGAGCCTTCCTTGCCGCGCCGAGACCTGCCGCCCTTTCGCGACTTGCGCGCCTTCATGGAGTTCCTGGAGGAGCGGCGGCAGCTCCATCGCATCGCCGAGCCGGTCTCGGCGGTTCATCAGATGACTGAGATCCACCGGCGCGTGTTGCAGGAGCACGGGCCCGCGCTGCTGTTCGAGCACGTGATCAAGGCCGATGGCAGCCGGTCCGACATGCCCGTGCTGGTGAATCTTTTCGGGACGGTCGAGCGCGTCGCCTGGGGCCTCGGCGTGCGCCCCTCCCGCCTGCCGGACCTCGGCGAGCTTCTGGCGGAACTGCGGGAGCCGCGGCCGCCGCAGGATCTCGGCGATGCCCTGCGCAAGTTGCCGCTGGCGCGCGCCGCGCTGGCGATGCGGCCGAAGGAAACCGCGCGCGCCGATGTGCAGTCCGTGGTGTGGCGCGGGGCGGAGGTCGATCTCGGGCACCTGCCGGCGCAGGTCTGCTGGCCGGGCGAACCCGCGCCGCTGCTGACATGGCCGCTGGTGGTCACGCGGCCGCCCGACAGCGAGTCGACGGACGACTACAATCTCGGCGTCTACCGCATGCAGGTGCTGGCGCGGGACCGCGTCATCCTGCGCTGGCTCGCGCAGCGCGGCGGCGCGCGGCACCATCGCATGTGGCGCGCGCGCGGGCTGCCGATGCCGGTGGCCGTGGTGATCGGCGCCGATCCCGCTACCGTGCTCGCCGCTGCGCTGCCGCTGCCGGAGACGGTCTCCGAGATCAGCTTCTCCGGCCTGCTGCGCGGCGAACGGCCCCGGCTCGCGCGCTGCGCGACGATCCCGATGCAGGCGCCGGCGGCGGCGGAGATCGTGCTCGAAGGCTATGTCGCGCCTGACGAGACGGCTCCGGAAGGGCCGTATGGCGATCACACCGGCTACTACAATTCGGTCGAGGATTTCCCGGTGATGCGCGTCAGCGCGATCACGATGCGGGAACGGCCGGTCTATCTCTCGACCTTCACCGGCCGCCCGCCCGATGAGCCGTCGCGGATCGGCGAGGCGCTCAATTCGCTGTTCCTGCCCTTCGTGCGCCGCAGCTTTCCGGAGGTGGCGGATATCTGGCTGCCGCCGGAGGCGTGCTCCTACCGCATCGCGGTGGTGGCGCTGCGCAAATCCTATCCCGGGCAGGCCCGCCGCGTGATGCTCGGCCTGTGGTCGCTGCTGCCGCAGTTCACCTACACGAAGATGCTGATCGCGGTGGACCCGGACGTGAACGTGCGCGACTGGGCCGATGTGATGTGGGCGGTCTCGACGCGCATGGACCCTTCGCGCGACCTCGTGCGGATCGACGGCACGCCGATCGACTATCTCGACTTCGCCTCGCCCAAGGCGGGACTGGGCGGCAAGCTCGGGATCGACGCGACGGTGAAGATCGGCCCGGAGACGGAACGCGAGTTCGGCCGCGTGCTGGCGATGGACCCGGCCGTGGCGGCGCGGGTGGATGCGATCTGGAGCCGGCTCGGCCTGCCGCCGGCGGGGGCGCGGGCGGGATGATCCGCGTCGTGGTCGGGATCAGCGGCGCGTCGGGCGCGGTCATCGGGCAGCGCGTGGTCGAGCTGCTGGCGGCGAGCGGGCGCTGCGAGGTGCACCTCGTCGTCTCCCGTGCCGGGGAGCGGACGCTGGCGCAGGAAGCCGGGGCGGAGGCGCTTGCGCGGCTCGAAGGTCTCGTCGCCCGGCGGCATCCCGTGGACGACATCGGGGCGAGCATCGCGAGCGGATCGTTCCGGACCGCGGGGATGATCGTCGCGCCATGCTCCATCCGCACGCTGTCCGCCATCGCGGCGAGCGCGTCGGACAATCTGCTGGTGCGGGCGGCGGACGTGCAGCTCAAGGAACGGCGGCGGCTCGTGCTGATGGTGCGGGAAACGCCGCTGCATCTCGGCCACCTGCGGGCGATGGTGGCGGCGACCGAGCAGGGGGCGATCATCGCCCCGCCGGTGCCGGCCTTCTACCGCCGGCCGGAAAGCGTGGCCGCGCTGGTGGACCACACCGCGCGGCGCGGGATCGACCTGCTCGGGCTCGACCTGCCGCAACTGGCCGAGGAATGGGCGCCGGACGCCTGCGGGGGCGCCGCGCGGCGGGACTGACCTTTCCCCGGCCGCCCGGGCGGAATAGACGGGCGGCATGAGCCACAACAGCTTCGGTCACCTGTTCCGCGTGACCACCTGGGGCGAGAGCCACGGTCCGGCGATCGGCTGCGTCGTCGATGGCTGCCCGCCGCGCCTGCCCCTGACCGAGGCCGACATCCAGCCCTTCCTCGACCGCCGCCGCCCGGGCCAGTCGCGCTTCACCACCCAGCGCGCCGAGCCCGACGAGGTGCGCATCCTGTCCGGCACGTTCGAGGGACTGACCACCGGCACGCCCATCGCGCTGGAGATCGCCAACGTGGACCAGCGGTCGAAGGACTACGGCGAGATCAAGGACCGCTTCCGCCCCGGCCATGCCGACCTGACCTACGAGCTGAAATACGGCATCCGCGACTATCGCGGCGGCGGGCGGTCCTCGGCGCGGGAGACGGCGATGCGCGTCGCCGCGGGCGCGGTCGCGCGCAAGGTGATGGGGGACGGCGTGCGCATCCGGGGCGCGCTGGTGCAGATCGGCCCGCACCGGATCGACCGCGCGCGGTGGGACTGGGCGGCGGTGGAGGAGAACCCGTTCTTCTGCCCCGATCCGGTCGCGGCGGGTGAGTGGGAGACCTATCTCGGCGCGGTGCGCAAGGCCGGCTCCTCGGTCGGCGCGGTGATCGAGGTGGTGGCCGAAGGCGTGCCCCCCGGCCTCGGCGCGCCGGTCTACGGCAAGCTCGATTCCGACCTCGCCGCCGCGCTGATGAGCATCAACGCCGTGAAGGGGGTGGAGATCGGCGACGGGTTCGCCGCCGCCACGCTGACCGGCGAGGAGAACGCCGACGAGATGCGCATGGCCGACGGGCTCGTCGCCTTCGGTTCCAACCACGCCGGCGGCATCCTGGGCGGCATCTCCACCGGGCAGCCCGTCGTCGCGCGCTTCGCCGTCAAGCCGACCTCGTCGATCCTCACGCCCCGCGATTCGGTGGACCGCCACGGGGCGGAGGTGGAGGTGACGACGCGCGGCCGTCACGATCCCTGCGTCGGCATCCGCGCCGTGCCGGTCGGCGAGGCGATGATGGCCTGCGTGCTGGCCGACCATCTGCTGCGCCACCGCGCCCAGAACCCGGACGCGCCGAGCATGGCGCGGCTGCCGCGCAATTGAGGGGGCTTCAGGGCGCGCGGTGTTTCGCCTTTCCGTGCGCAGCGCCTATTTTCCGTCTATGCGCGAGTCGCATCTGTCGAACCGGAGAGTGATCCCGATGCCTGCCGCCGCCGATATCGGCTTCGTCCTGCTCGCCGCGCTGTCGGGCCTGTTCCTCGGCGCCGCGCAGGCGCAGGCAAATCTTGCGCTCGCGATCTTCGGCGCGGCCTGCATCGTCTGGCTGTTCTTCAGCCTGCGCGGCACGGAGCGGACGGCGCGGATCATCGGCGCGTGCGCCTTCGTCGGCGGGCTGTTTCTCTGGCTGCTGCGATAGGCGGCTGCGTGGCGGCGGGATCGCCGCCGCCACGGGCATCATATCTTCTGGGCTGATCCGTCAGACCCTGCAGCCGGAAGCTTTGCGAAACGATGGCGACCTTGCTTTCCCCCTCTCCCGCCTGGGGGAGTGGGCCGGGGTGTGGGTGCGTCCGCCGGTGTGACGGCGAGGTCTTGCCTCCCCGCAGACCCCTCACCCTGTCCCTCTCCCGCCGGGCGGGAGAGGGAACCTTGCGTGGCCGGCCTTGCCTCCGACCGAAGGCCTACCGCGCGCGGCCGACGCCGGTCGCGAGCGTGAGTTCGTCGATGCGGGGCGTATAGGTCAGCCCCTTCCGCAGCCCCCACACGCCCATCTGCAGATGCAGCGGGATCACGCCCGTCTCCGCCATGGCGATGCGCATCGCGTCCTGCAGCAGGATCTCGCGCCGCTCGTTGTCCATCGTCCGCAACGCCTCCGCAGTGATCTCGTCGACGCGCGGGTTGGAGTAGCGGGCGAAGTTCAGCGTGCCGAGACCGATCTGCGTGTTGCGCGTGCCGAGGATCGCGCGCAGCGACGCGCTGGCCTCGCCGGTGCCGCTGCCGTAGCCGATCAGGTGCGCGGAGGTCTCGAAGCGGTTCAGCCGCCCGATCAGCGCCGCCAGAGGCCCGGTGTCCACGCGCGTGCGGATGCCGATGCGCGACCACATCTGCGCGACCGCCTGCGCGATCTGCCCGTCGTTCACATAGCGGTCGTTGGGACCGCGCAGCACGATGGTGAAGCCGTCCGGGTAGCCGGCATCCGCCAGAAGCTGCTTCGCGCGGGCCTGATCGAACGGCGGCGGCTGGATGTCCGGCGCGTAGCCGAACGAACCCGCCGGCATGAACTGCCCCGAAGCGACCGCCGCACCTTCCATCACGCGCTGCACGATGGCGGTGCGGTTGATGGCGATGGACATCGCCTCCCGCACGCGGCGGTCGCGCAGCGGGTTGCGGTCCAGCGCCTCGCCATTCGGGCCGGTCACCTCGGGGCTGCCTTCGTCGCTGTGCTGGTCCAGGCCGATATAGATCATCCGCAGCGTCGGGCCCTCGGCCAGCGTCAGCCGGCTGTCGCGCCGCAGCTTGGCGATGTCCGGCGTCGGCACGTTATCGATCATCGCGACATCGCCCGACACCAGCGCGGCCACGCGCGAGGCCGCGTTGGTCAGGATGCGGTAATCGACCTGATCCCAGATCGGCTTCTCGCCCCAGTACGCATCGTTCCGCACCATGCGCACGCGGTCGTTCGGCGTGTAGGAGACGAAGCGGAACGGGCCGGTGCCGATCGCCGCCTTGCCGCTGTTGAAGTCCGACGACGGCACATCCAGCCCAAGGCTGCGCGGGATGATGCGGATCTGCGCCATGTCGTTCGGCAGCAGCGGGTAGGGAGCCGCCGTCTTCAGCCGGATCGTGCGGGCATCCACGACCTCCACGCCGGCCACGCCGCGCGTGTAGACGGTGTAGGGGCCGGGGCTCTGCACGTTCGGGATGCGTTGCAGGGTGAAGGCGACATCCTCGGCCGTCAGGGGCGTGCCGTCATGGAACGTCACGTTCCCGCGCAGCCGGAACTCCCATGTCGTGTCGTCCAGCAGCCGCCATGTCTCGGCGAGCTGCGGTTGTGGGCGGGAGTTTGCGTCCATCGCGACCAGCGCATCGAACATGTGCGCGGCCACCATCACGTTCGGCGTGAGCGTATAGTAGTGCGGGTCGATGCTGGCCGGGCCGGCGGACACGCCCATCGACAGCGTCTCCGCCATCGCCGGGGCAGCCAGCAGGGCCACACACGCGCCGGTGCGCAGCGCGAGGCGCCGCAGGGACGGGAAGGGAACCTTCATCACGCGGCCTCCTTCCGGCGGGCGGGCGCGTCCTCGGTGCCGAGATCCCAGAACAGCCCGGCCATGATGCCGAGCCCTTCCGCGACCAGCGGCATCAGCAGGTGCTCGTTCGGCGCGTGCTGCGAACAGCCGGCATAGGAGTGCGGCACCCACACTGTCGGGATGCCGAGGATGTCGGCGAAGCAATCGTTCGGCAGCGAGCCGCCGGCGTTCGGCAGCACCAGCGGCGTCTTGCCGGTGGTCTTCTCGATGGAGGCCACGGCCCAGCGCATCAGCGGATGGTCGGGCGACAGGCGCGTCGCGCCCCAGCTCTCGCCCTCCTTCGCCTTCGCCTGCACGTTGGTCAGCCCGTTTGCGTCCAGATGCGCGCGGATGGCGGGCAGGAACGTCGCGGGATCGGTGTCCACCGTGTAGCGGATCTGGCAGCGGGCCGTGGCGCGCGGCGGGATCGCGTTGAGCGGGCGCGCCGGATCGCCCGCGACCATCGCCAGCACGTCCAGCGTGTTCCAGCCGAACACGCGCTCGGACTGCGACAGGCCGGGCTCGCCCCACCACGCGTCCAGCTCTGGCCCGTCCTCGCCGGGCGTGACGTCGATGCGGGCCAGCGCGCGGCGGACATCCTCCGGGATGGCCTTCGGCAGCACGCCGCGCGCGTTCACACGGCCGGTGGCGGAGACGAGGCTCGCGATCGCATGCGCCAGCACGGTTGCGGGATTGGCCAGCAGCCCGCCCCAGTTGCCGGAGTGATGGCCGCCCGCGCGGAAGTCGCAGATCAAGTCGAAATCGAACACGCCGCGCGTGCCGCCGACCAGCGTCGGGCTTTCCGGCGCAAGGCGCGGCCCGTCCGAGGCGACCAGCCAGTCGGCCGTGAGCTTGTGGCCATGGGTCCGGCAGACCTCGCGCAGGCCGGCGGAGCCGGTTTCCTCCGAGGTCTCGATCAGGAAGCGCGTGTTGAAGCCGAGCTTGCCGCGCTGCGCCACCACGGCCTCCAGCGCCAGCATGGCGATGGTGTGCTGGCCCTTGTTGTCGGCCGTGCCGCGCCCGTAGATGCGCTCGCCCTCGATGGAGAGCTTCCACGGATCGCGCCCGTTGGCCCATGCGCCTTCGAGGCCCGCGATCACGTCGCCATGGCCGTAGACCAGCAGCGTGGGCAGGTCGTCGGCCTCGCGACGCTCGGCGATCAGCAGCGGGCCGCCGGCGGGGCTGGGATTGTCGATGATCTCGCCCGTGAAACCCAGGCGGGTGGCGAGGTCGTCGCGGAACATCTCCAGATACTGGCGGCATTCCGGGCGGCGGGCCGGGTTCTGACTTTCGGTCGGAACGGCGACCCGCCGGGCAAGATCGGCGAGGAAACGGCCGTCGGACGCGGCCTGCGTCGCGGCGGCAATGGCGGCGGAACGAGACATAGTACGGCTCATTAATAATTCGCGCGGTCAAAGGAGGGGAGCCGGGCAGACAGGGCAAACCAAAAGATTTCCGGCTGAGGGTGAACTGGATTAAGCCTCGCCCATGGCCCGTCATCTGCCGCCGCTGGCTGCGCTCCGCGCGTTCGAGGCGGCCGCGCGCAATCTGGGTTTCGCGCGGGCGGGGGCGGAACTCGGCGTCACGCCCGGCGCCATCAGCCATCAGATCAAGCTGCTGGAGACATGGGTCGGGCACCCGCTGTTCACGCGCAAGGCCAAGGCCGTCGCGCTGACGGAGGCGGGGCGCGCGCTGGCCTCGCGGCTTGGCGCGGCCTTCGACCAGATCACGGCCGCGAGCCTCGCCGTCCGCACCACGGCGGAGGCGCGGCAGGTGATCGTGCAGTGCCAGTTCTCGCTGGCGGCGAAATGGCTGGCGCCGCTGATGGCGCGCTTCCAGCGGGACGAGCCGCATATCGCGGTGACGGTCTCCGCGCTGCCGCATCGGTGGGACATGCGCCACCGGGACCCGGACCTCAGCATCTATCACGCCCGCGATGCGGTGCCCGGGCTGCGTCAGGACCTGCTGGTCGATGGCCACCTGATCGTCGTCGCGCCGCCGTCGCTGGTGGCGGCCCTGCCGCAGCCGGCCACGCCCGCCGCGCTGCTGACGCAGCCCCTGATCCATGTCCGTTCGGCCGAGCCGGACTGGATGGATGGCGGGTGGGAGGCATGGTTCGCCTCTGCCGGGTTCGGCAAGCTGGAACCGCCCGTGACCCTGACCTTCAACCTGCTGCATCTGGCGATCGAGGCGTGCCTCGCCGGCGCGGGGTTCGCGCTGGTGCCGGATTTCCTGGTCGCGGAGGATATGAAGGCCGGGCGGCTGGTGGACGCCTTCGGCTTCACCCTGCAGACGCGGCGGCCGTACATGCTGATGGCGAGCGAGGCGAGCCTGCAACGCGCGGAGGTCCGCACGCTGCATTCATGGCTGCTGGCTCAGCGGGCGGTCGTCTCCTGGCCGGTGCCGAACGCGCGGTCGCCGGCATCGCCGAGGCCCGGCACGATGTAGGCGTGCTCGTCGAGGCCGGTATCGAGCCCCACCGTCCACAGTTTCACGTCCGGATGCGCGGCCATCAGCGCCCGCACGCCCTCCGGCGCGGCCAGCACGGAGACATAGCGTACCGCGATGGGGCCGGCCTTCTTCACCCGCGCGACGGCCGCCACCGCCGTGCCGCCGGTGGCCAGCATCGGATCGAGCACGATCGCCACACGCCGGTTCAGGTCGGCCGGCGCCTTGAAGTAGTACTCGATCGCCTCCAGCGTCTTCGCGTCGCGATAGGCGCCGACATGGGCGACCGGCGCCTCGGCCAGCACGTCGAGGAAGCCCGCCAGCAGCGCCTCCCCCGCGCGCAGCACGGAAACGAGGCACGGCACCGGCCCGGCCAGCACCGGCGCGTCCATGCGGGTGAGCGGCGTGGCGATGGCCTCGCGCGCGAGCTTGAGGTCGCGCGTGACCTCCACCGCGAGGATGGCGCCCAGCTCGCGCAGGGTGCGGCGGAAGGCGGGCGCGTCGGTCTCCCTGCGTCGCAGCGTCGTCAGACGCGCCTGCGCCAGCGGATGGTCCACCACGTATGTCATCGCGCCCCCGTCACCAAAGCCCCGGCGGCGGCCAGCGCGGCCACCACAACCCAGGGCGGTGCCTTCCACAGCACGAGCGCGCCGAAGCCGGCAAGGGCAAGCGCCGCATCCACCGGCCCCGTGATGGCGGAGAACCAGATCGGCCCCAGCAGCGCGGCGAGCAGCAGCCCCACCACCGCGGCATTGACGCCCGCGAGCGCGGCCTGCGCCCCGGCCCGCTGCCGCAGCCGGCCCCAGAAGGGAAGCATGCCGTAGATGAGCAGCAGCCCGGGCAGGAATATCGCGACCAGCGCGATCGCCGCCCCGGCGATGCCGTTCGGCGCCGGTGCCTGCGCGGCGCCGAGGAAGGCGGCGAAGGTGAACAGCGGCCCCGGCACGGCCTGCGCGAGTCCGTAGCCGGCGAGGAAAGGTTCAGGGGCGATCCAGCCCGGGCCGACGAAACCCTGCTCCAGCAGCGGCAGCACGACATGGCCGCCGCCGAAGACCAGCGCGCCCGCGCGATAGGCGGCATCGGCCAGCGCCAGCACGTGCCAGCCGGTCGCCGCGACGGCGGCGGGCAGGCCGATCAGCAGCAGGGCGAAGGCGGCAAGTGCCGCGACCGCCGCCGGGGTCCGGACGGGGGCGTTCAGGGACGCGGCGGCATGGGCGGCGGGATCGGGATGGCAGAGAAGCCGGCCGGCAAGAGCGCCCATGAGCATGACGGCGAGCTGCATCCAGCCCGACGGCAGCAGCAGCACCGCGACGGCCCCTGCCACGGCGATGGTCGCCCGCGGCCGGTCCGGACACAGGCTGGCGGCCATGCCCCACACCGCCTGCGCGACCACCGCGACCGCGACCAGCTTCAGCCCGTGGACGAGCCCGCCGAGCCCGCCCGCCGGCAGCGCCGTTGCGAGCGCGGCCCCCATCAGCAGCAGTGCCGAGGGCAGGGTGAAGCCGATCCACGCGGCCAGCCCGCCCGCGAGCCCGCCGCGCATCACCCCGAGCGCGAAGCCGACCTGGCTGCTCGCCGGGCCGGGCAGGAACTGCGCAAGTGCGACGAGATCGGCATAGCGCGCCTCGTCCAGCCAGCGCCGGCGGACGACGAACTCGGTGCGGAAATAGCCCAGATGCGCGATCGGCCCGCCGAAGCTGGTCAGGCCCAGACGCAGGAAGACGAGCAGGATCGCGCAGAACCCGTCGCGGCCCGGGTCGGTCCGTACCGGGCTCACCGGTCGGTCAGGCGGATCTCGATGCGCCGGTTGCGCGCGAAGGCGGCCGGGCCCTCGCCGGGGTCGATCGGCTGGAATTCGCCGAAGCCGGTCGCCGCCAGCCGCGTCGCCGGGATGCCTTCGTCGATCAGCAGCTTCACCACGTTGATCGCGCGCTGTGCGGACAGCTCCCAGTTGGACGCGAAGGCGCGCGTCACCGGGGCGCGATCGGCATGACCGTCCACCCGCAGGACCCACGGGATGTCGCGCGGGATGCGCACCAGCAGGTCGCGCAGCGTGGCGGCGAGGTTGCGCAGGTTCTCCCGCCCCGCCTCGGTGAGGTCCGCGCTGCCGGTGGGGAACAGCACCTCGCTCTGGAAGACGAAGCGGTCGCCGACGATCTGGATGCCCGGCCGGTCGCCCAGCACCTGCCGCAGCCGGCCGAAGAACTCGCTGCGGTAGTCGGTGAGTTCCTCGACGCGGGCGGCGAGGGCCGCGTTCAGCCGGCTGCCGAGATTGGCGATCTGCGTATCCTTGTCGCGGCCGGACTCCTCGGCGGCGTCCAGCGCCGCGGCGACGCGGCCGAGCTGGGCGCGCAGCTCCTCCATCTGCCGGTTCAGCAGCGCGACCTGCGCACGCGCCGATTCGCCCAGCCGTGTCTGCTCGGCGAGCAGGGCCTCGGTCGCCGCGCGACGCTCCTCCTCCGTCGTGGTGCGCGCGGCGGCATCGGCGGCGCGCTTCTCCAGCTCCTCGCGCAACGCCTGCAACGCGCGCACCTGCTCGGACAGCCGGGCGATGTCGGACAGCCGTGCCTCGATCGTCTCCTTGTCGGTGGTGACCTGCCGGTCGAGCGTCTCCATCTCGCGGCGCATCTGCGCGAGGGTGGCGCGCTCGGCCTCGACCTGACGCTGCAATTCGGCGAGCCGCGCGGCCGCCTGTCGCGCGGCTTCGGCCGCGTCGGTGCGCACGGTCTCGGTCTGGGCGCGGGCGGCTTCGGCCTGGGCGCGGGCCTCGTCGCGTTCGGCGGTCAGCCGGCGGCGCGTCTCGGTGAGGTCGCCGGCCACGCCCGCCGTCTCCCGCCCGCGCGCTTCGGCCAGCGTGCGCGCTTCGGCCAGCGCGCGTTCGAGCTGCTCGACGCGGGCGGCGGCCGACTGGGTCTGCGTATCGGCATCGGCGAGCCGGGCGGAGAGCCGGTCGCGGTCCGTGCTCAGCCGGTCGCGCTCGGCTTCCAGCCGCGTCTGCACCTCGCGCAGGGACGCAAGCTGCTGGGCGAGGCTTTCGCGCGATTCGGAGGCCACGGCGAGGTCGCGGGTGAGCTGCGCCAGCGACTGCCGCAACTCGCCCGACTGGCCGCGTTCCAGCGCGAGGATCTCGGTCAGCTCCGCGACCTGCCGGTTGAGCCGGTCCAGCGCCCGCTCGCGCCCCGACAGCGAGGCGGAGAGGAAGCCCTGTGCGCTGACGAAGACCAGCAGCACGAAGACGATGACCATGAGCAGCACGGACAGCGCGTCCACGTAGCCGGGCCATGCATCCAGCCCGCCGCCGCGCCGCCGCCGCGATGATGCGCCCGCGGCCATGGTCAGCCCGGCCCGGTCGTGCCGCGCCTCATCGCGGCGCCTCGCTGGACAGCCGCTCGATGGTCCGCGTCAGCAGCCGGATCTCCGCGCGGATCTCCTGCGTGGCCTCGCCGCGGCCCTGCTCCGCCTCGGCGAGCAGCCGGCCCAGCACCGCCTCGATGTTGCGCAGATGCGCGCGCGCGACGTCGTCCGCCGTGCCCTGCGCGAGGCGTTGCAGCACCGGGGCGAGCGATTGCTGCCCCTCGGCGATCTTCAGCATGAGCTGCTGGTTCGCGCGCATCGCATCCGACAGCGTGCCGATCTTCTCCGTCAGGCTCAGCACCGCCTGATTGGATTCGCGGCGGCCTTCCTCGCCGCGGGCGAGGATGCGCTGCAGCCCTTCCATGTTCTCGGCGGTCTGCTCCAGCAGCGCCTGCACATAGACCGGCACGGATGCCTCGCCGCCATCGCCCATCGCGCCGGAGGACAGCCGCGTGAGGCCGGCGAGCCATTCCTCCAGCTCGTTGAAGAAGCGGTTCTGCGCCTGCCCGGCGGTGAGGTCGAGGAAGCCCAGCACCAGCGCGCCGGACAGGCCGAGCATCGAGACGCTGAACGCCGTGCCCATGCCCCGCAGCGGCTGCGCGAGGCCGGTCTTGAGCTGGTTGAACAGCACCGCCACGTCGCCCGAGCCGACCGACATGCCCGCGATCACGTCGCCCACGGAACTGACCGTCAGCAGCAGCCCGTAGAACGTGCCGAGCAGGCCGAGGAAGATCATCAGCCCGGTCATGTAGCGCGACAGCTCGCGGCTTTCGTCCAGCCGCGACTGGATCGAATCGAGCAGGCTGCGCATGGCGGGCGCGGACAGCGTCACCCGCGCGTTGCCGGCCTCGTTCGCGCGCTTGGCCCGCGAGGCGAGCATCGAGGCCATGGGCGCCAGCAGCTTGGGTGCGGGCAGGGCGGAGAGCGAGGCGCGGCTGTTCTGGAATGCCTCCACCCAAAAGACCTCGCGGCGCAGCGAGACGACCTGGCGGACATTCCACAGGATGCCGATCAGCAGCACCCCGAGGATCACCGCGTCCAGCACCGGATTGGCGGCGAGCGCGATCGACAGCGTGCCGCTGAGCATCGCCGCGACACCCGCGACGATCGCCAGGAACAGCAGCATGCGCCAGAGGTAGCGGAGCGGATTGGTCATCTTGGGGCTGGCAGCGACACGTCCACGCGGTCCGGCTCCGTACTGTCGCCCGAGGTGGCGCCGAGCGCGCGCACGTCGATGCGGGTGGATCTGAGGCCGGCGTCGATCAGCACCGCCCGTGCGGCGAGCGCGCGGGCGAGCGACAGGCGGCGGCTGCGGGAGGCATCGTCCGGGTTGCCCGAGGCATAGGCGGCGAGCGTGATGCGCCGGTCATCCTCGGCCGGGAGGGTTTTCGCGAAGTTGCGCAGCGTCTCGACGCCTTCCGGCGTCAGCACCGCGCTGTCGGGGGCGAACAGCAGGCGCACGCCGCCCGGGGCGGCGGTGGCGGCAGCCCCGGCCCCGGCCGCCGTGGCCACGCCGGCGATGGCGGTGGGGGCCGCCGGGGCGGTGGCAGCCGGCGGAGGGCTCGCCGCTGCGGGGGGCGGGACCGGAGCGGTCGGCATGGTCATGGCCGGCGCGCCGGGCGTGCTGCGGACGACGAGGCCGGACGACGACGCTGCCGGCGGCGGGGGAGCGGCCGCCTGCGCGGGCGCGGCCGGCTGAGGCGCGGGCGTTGGCGCTGCGGGCGGCGCGGGCGCGGCGG
>JBBCJT010000250.1:0-8264 GCA_037190665.1 Rhodovastum atsumiense
GCGGGTCGGCATCGCGCCCGTGGCGGATCGCGGCCCAGGCGAGATGCAGCAGCCGGATCGCCGCCTCCTGCGCGCTGACCCAGTGCTCGCCGCGATAGGGCGGATTGGCGGCGAGAAAGGCCGCGATGCGGCGATCCGCCACCTCCGGCGGCAGGTCCGCGAGGTCCGCCCAGCGCGCCGTTTCCCATATGGGGCGGAGGTCTGCTCCGGCGAACGGATCGATCTCCGTCGCATGCGGCGGCAGGGGTGCGGTCGGGATGTGGTCCGGTGCTGTGGACCCGAGAAAGGGGCCGGACGGCACCGGCAGGTCGGGCAGTGCCCGGCGCACCAGCCCCAGTCGCCTGCGCGCCCGATGAACCGCATAGGCCGCCAGCGCGCGCGGGCCGAGCATGGCGAGCACGGATGGCGTTATGAAACCCATGATTGCTTATCTGTCAGAAATTAAACCATTGACGCGAAATTCTGCGGACTATCTAACTGTAGACGATCTTAACGCAAGCGCCTCACGGATGGGTTGCAGCCACCGCCGGAGAGCGTCCGGAAGTGGAGCCTCGCCCTGCGTCTCCTCTGCCTTGTGGCCCTTCTCGTCCTGAGCGCCGGCCCGCTCCGGGCGCAGATGCTGTCCCCGCCTTCCCTGCCAGGCAGCCTCCCCGGCGGGGCGCCGTTGCCTGTCCTGCCGCCGGGGGCGCAGCAGGACATCCTGCAGCGGATCATCGATGCGGCCGGCGGTCGCGTCCCCGCGCCACCGCCGGCTGAGGCCCTGTCTCCCGCTGCGCCCTTCGGCACCTCCGTCCCGCTGCCGGCCACCGCTGCTCCGCCCTCACCGGACGAGCCGCTTTCGCCGGTGGAAGCGTTCTTCGCCGCGCGGCTGGAAACGGTGGCCCCGCCGCTGCGGCAGTTCGGCTACGACACGTTCCGCGCGCCCGGTGACCCGCCGGCACCCGCCGGCGCGCTGCCCGATGAGTACGTGCTCGGCCGCGATGACGAGGTGATCCTCGCCTTCCGCGGTCGCGCGCGACAGACGCTCGCGGTGCGCGTCAACCGGGACGGGCAACTCCTGCTGCCGGACCTGCCGCCCGTCCCGGCCGCGGGGCGCACGCTGGGCGCGCTGCGCGCCGACCTCGAAGCCCGTGCGGCGCGTGATTTCCAGGGCAGCGAGGTCTTCGTCTCGATCGGCAGCGTGCGGCAGGCCTCCGTCTTCGTCGGCGGCGAGGTCGTCCGGCCCGGCTTCCAGACCGTCACCGGGCTGGCCACTGTGCTCGATGCCGTCGCCGCTGCCGGCGGGGTCCGCAGGACCGGCAGCCTGCGGGCCATCCGGGTGGAAGGCGGCGGGGTCCCGCGCGTGATCGACCTGTACCCGGTGATCGCCGGCATCGAGGGGCACACCGACCTGTCGCTGCGGCCGGGCGAGCGGATCGTGGTGCCCTCGGTCGGCGCCTCGGTTGCCGTCGCGGGCGATGTCGCGCGGCCGGCGATCTACGAGCTGCGCGGCGGGGCGGAGCCGCTGGCGCAGGTGCTCGCCCTCGCCGGCGGCGCGCTGCGGCCCGCCGGCAACCGCCATCTGCTGCTCGAGACGGACGCGCAAGGCCGCCGCGCCTATGCCGAGGTGGCCGCCGCGCGGCTCCTGCGCCGGGGCGATGCGGTGATGGTCCAGCCCGGCGCGGATGTGGCGGTGAATCAGGTGCGCCTGTCCGGCCACGTGCAGGTGCCGGTGGCCCGCGCGCGCGGGGCCGCGCCGACGCTGCGGGCACTGGTGCGCGACCCGCGGCTGCTGCGGGCGGACCCGTATCCGCGCTTCGCCGTGGTGTGGCGGATGGACGCCGCCACCCGCGTGCGCACGCCGGTCGGGGTGGATCTGGGCCGCATCCTGGCCGGGCGCGGCGAGGACATCGCGCTGTCGGACGGCGACGAGGCGGTGCTGTTCTCCGCCGACGACATCGCCTTCCTGTCCTCGCCCACCGTGCAGCGGGCGCTGCGTGGCGAGGCGCCGGCGCCTGCCGTGCCGCCTGCGGCGGTGCCGGTCGCCGTCGGCGGGCTGCCGCCGTTCGACCCGACATCGCCGGGCGATCCGTGTCCCGCGCTGACCCGGCTCGCGGTCGCTGCCTCGGCCGCGCCGCTGCGCTTCGCGCATGCCCGTGGCGCGGGCTTCCCCGATATCGGCGCGCGCGCCTGTCCGCAGGTGTTCCGCGACAACCCGGACCTGCTTGCGGTCCTGCTCGACGCCGCGGTGCTGGTGGTGGGGGAGGTGCGCCGGCCCGGGCTGTACCCGATCGTCAACGATACCGGCATGGGTGCGGTGCTCGCCGCCGCTGGTGGGTTGGGCGATCAGCCGGACCTTTCCTCGGTGGAGCTGTCGCGGGAGCCCGCGGGCGGCCGCGCGCCGTTCTCGCGCGGCAGCCTCGACATACGCAGCCGCAACTTCGCCGCCGTGCGCCTGTCGCCGCGCGACGCAGTGCGCATTCCGCGCGCCTTCGGCGACCGCGACAGCGGCACGGTCCTGCTCGCCGGCGAGTTCGTCCGCCCCGGCGCCTACGACATCCGTCGCGGCGAGCGGCTGTCGGAGCTGATCGCGCGCGCGGGCGGGCTGACGCCGCAGGCTTTCCCCTATGGTGCGGTGTTCACGCGCGAGAGCGTGCGCCTCCGCCAGCAGGAAGGCTTCGCCCGCACCGCGCGGGAGATGGAGTCCGGCATGGTGCAGGTCGCCACCGCCCAGGCCTCGGCCGGCGGGACGATGGCGCGCAACGGCATCGACCTCGCGGACGCGATCCGCGCCGGCCGCGAACTGGCGAGCGCGCTGCGGGAGGTGCGGGCCGCGGGACGCATGGTGATCGAGGCGAACCCCGTGGTGCTTGCCGCGCGGCCGGAACTCGACGTGCTGATGGAGCCGGGCGACCGGGTCGTGGTGCCGAAGCGGCCGAACGAGGTCACGGTGGTGGGCAGCGTGCTCAACCCCGGCTCGATGCAGTTCAACTCCGGCTGGAAGGCGGAGCGGTACGTGCGCGCGGCGGGTGGTGCGCAGCGTTTCGCCGATGCCGAGCGTGCCTTCATCGTGCTGCCCAACGGCGCCTCCACCCCTGCGGGGTTGAGCGGCTGGATGTCGGGCGGGCCGGCCGTGCCGCCGGGATCGCTGATCGTGGTGCCGCAGGACCCCGCGCCGTGGGAGACTTGGGGCTTCATCCGCGACATCACGCAGGTCCTCGGGCAGCTCTCCATCAGCGCGGCCGCACTGGCGGTGATCTCGCGCGAATCGCGATAGCGCCAGGCCCCTGCCGTGAAGGAATTGGGGTCAAGGGGCCTCCCGGCCCCTTGCGGGGAGTGCGGGGCAGCGCCCCGCATCTTCCTTGCCCTGCTGCTGATCACCGCCGCCCCCCTGCGTGCCGAACAGGTCCCCGCCACCGGGTCCCACTACGGCGGCGTGGGCCTGCTGGAGACGCGCAACGCGCGGATGCGTCCCGATGCGGCGCTGGAAGCCGGCATCGCCCTGCGGCGGCAGCGGCAGTTCTACTTCCTGCAGTTCCAGGCGCTGCCGTTCCTCGAAACCACCTTCCGCTACGCGGAGCGGCTGAACGGCACCACCGGCTCGGGCATCACGAGCGACCGCGCCTTCGATCTGAAACTAAGGCTGCTGGAGGAGACGGACTGGCTGCCGGCCTTCGCGGTCGGGTTTCAGGACCTGATCGGCACCGGCATCTATGGCGGCGAGTACGTCGTCGCCTCGAAGCGTTTCGGCGCTGTCGATATCTCGCTCGGCCTCGGCTGGGGGCGGCTCGGCACTGCGGGGGATTTCCGCAACCCGCTGGGGCGGATCGACGCAAGCTTCGACGAGCGGCCGCAGGGCGTGGGCGAGGGCGGCGTGGTGCGCGCGCGCAACTTCTTCCGCGGCGAGGATGTCGGCGTGTTCGGCGGCATCGAATGGTCGTTGCCGGAGACCGCCGGCATCACGGGCCTGCGCGTGAAGGTCGAACTGAACGGCGACGACCTGCGCGACGAACGCCGCGACGGGCGCGGCAAGGCGAGAAGCCGCGTGAATGCCGGGCTGGCCTGGAGGCCGGTGGAGGGGGTGGATGCCGGCATCTCCTTCGTGAACGGCACGGATCTGATGGTGCGGCTGTCGCTGCATCTGAACGCCGCGCATCCGCCTGCCTCGCCGCTGGTGGAAGCGCCGCCGCCGATGCCGCCGCGCCCCGTGCGGGCCGTGGCGAGCGCAGGCGGAGTGGCCGTGCCACCCGGCCTGCGCGTGGCGGTATCGGCCGGCGTCTCGCTCCCGCTGGCCGCGACCCCGGCTGCGACGGAAGCCGACGTGGAGGCGATCGCCGCTTCGCTGCGCGGGGCGGGGCTGCGCCCGCTGTCCGTCGCGGTGGATCGCGGCGCGGCGGAGATCGCGGTCGCCGATGGACGCTTCCGCACCATGGCGCAGGTGATGGGCCGCGTCGCGCGCGCGGTGCAGGGGAAGCTGCCGGCGGAGGTGGAACTGCTGCGCGTGGCGTGGTGGCAGGGCGGGGCCGAGATCGCCCGCGTCGCCGTGCCGCGCCGGCCGCTGGAGCAGCTTTTCGTCGGCGAGGCGAGCATCGAGGAGGTCTGGCCGCAAATGATGCCCGAACCCGCGACGGGGGAGCGGCGCGGGCAGGATTTGGCGCGCTGGCCCGGCTTCGAGTGGTTCGTCGCGCCAAGGCTCGACACGCAGCTCATGGACCCGAACGACCCGTTCCGCTTCGACGTGAAGGCGGCGGCCGGCGGGCGCGCCTATCTGCCGTACGGGCTGTCCGTGGGCGGCGTGGTCACGCAGACGCTGTTCGGCAATATCGGCGACGCTTCTCCGTCGGATTCGCTGCTGCCGCACGTGCGCAGCGATGCCGGCCGGTACGCGGAGGAGGGCACGACCGCCATCGCCTCCCTGACCGTCGAGGGCGTGTGGAACGTGGCGCCCGACGTCTTCGCGCGGCTGACGGTCGGCTATCTCGAACCGATGTACGCGGGTGTCTCCGCCGAATTGCTGTACCGGCCGCACAACGCGTGGTGGGCGGTCGGGGTGGATGTGAACGCCGTGCAGCAGCGCGACTTCGACCAGAAGCTCGGCCTGCGCGACTACCGCACCATCACCGGGCAGGTATCGTTCCACGCCGACCTGCCGTGGTGGGATCTCTACGGGGTGGTGCGCGCGGGCCGGTATCTGGCGCGGGACTGGGGCGCCACCTTCGAGCTGGGCCGCCGCTTCGACAGCGGCATCGAGGTCGGCGGCTTCGCCACCTTCACCGACGTTTCCTACAGCCGGTTCGGCGAGGGCAGCTTCGACAAGGGTATCTACGTCCGCTTCCCCTTCGACCTGTTCGGCCCGACCTCCCGCGCGCGCGGGGCGCTGACGATCCGGCCGATCCAGCGCGACGGCGGCCAGCGGCTGGCGGTGGAGAACCCGCTCGCAGAGGTCACGCGGGAGGGGCGGGACGAGCTGCTGCGGCGCGGGATGGGAGCGATGGCACGGTAGCGCGGCTTCCGATCAGCCGGCACCGGCCCGCACCCCCCGCCCGGCCGGGGGTGCGGGAAGGTGCCGGCTCCGCGTGAACGGAGATGCTCCGGCGGGTTGCCCGGCGCCGCGGTTTCCGCCATGGCTCCGCGCCCGCCATGACGCTCCATGCCTTCCTGCTGCATCTGGGCTTCGCCGGCGCGCTCGCGCTGCTCTCGGCATCCGTGGTGCGCGCGATGATCGCGGTGCGCGTGCTGGACCATCCGGACGCGCGCAAGGTCCAGCGCGTGGCGGTGCCGCGGGGGGGAGGGGTCGGCGTGGTCGCCGCCTTCCTGGTCGGCATCGTCATCCTGTACCAGGTCGCCGAATTCTCCCGCCTCGCCGAGCCATACTTCCGCGGCGTGATCCTGAGCGCGCTCGCCATCGCGCTCGTCTCCTTCATCGACGACGTGCGCGCGCTGTCCGCGCGGCTGCGGCTGCTCACGCAGATCGGCGCGGCCTGCGTGACGGTGGCCGCCGGGCTATG
Source organism: Rhodovastum atsumiense (assembly GCA_037190665.1). Lineage (GTDB taxonomy): Bacteria > Pseudomonadota > Alphaproteobacteria > Acetobacterales > Acetobacteraceae > JBBCJT01. The sequence continues at coordinate 5,988 of JBBCJT010000250.1, forward strand.
GGTGCAGCGCTACAGCCTGCCGGGCGTGGGCGTGGTGGATATCGGCCTGTGGGGCATCCCGGCGACGGTGTTCTTCATCGTCTTCGTCACCAACGCGATGAACTTCATCGACGGGCTGAACGGGCTCGCCTCCGGCGTCGTGGTGGTCGCCTGCGGCTTCATCTCCTTCATCGCAGCACAGCAGGGCGGCTGGTTCGTCTACTTCTCCGCCCTGTTGCTGGCCGCCGGCATGGCCGGCTTCCTGCCGTTCAACTTCCCCCGCGCGCGCATCTTCCTGGGCGATGTCGGCTCGCAGTTCGCGGGCTTCATGATGGCGGTGATCGGCATCGCCGCGGCGCGGTTCGAGCGGGTGGAACTGTCCTTCCTGCTGGTGCCGCTGGTGCTGTCGGGCGTGCTGTTCGACGTGGCCTTCACGCTGGCCCGCCGGGCCGTGATCGGCGAGAGCCTGCTGCAGGCGCACAACGCCCACATCTACCAGATGGCCTATCGCAGCGGCATGGACGCGCGGCTGGTCGCGCTGGTGCACTGGGGCTTCGCCGCATTCGGCGGGCTGTGCTGCCTGCTGTTCGTCGCGGCCCCGCCGGGCGGCAAGTTCCCCTACGCGCTGCTGCCACTCGCGCCGCAGCTTCTGTGGCTCGCCTATGTGGTCGTGCGGGCGCGGCGGGCGGAGATCAGCTGGCGGATGCCGGCTTCGCCACCTCGAACGTGACCGGCCCGTCGCCGCCGGCCCATTGCTCGGCGCGCCAGACCTGACCGTCGGCGACGCCGACCCAGAACCGGCTGGTGAAGGACAGGCCCGGACCGCGGCAGGTCTCCTCCAGCCGGATCGTGTCCATGTCGCGGTCGAGCACCTGCACCACCTGCCGCGCGCGTGGCGCGATGCGGCAGTCGAGCGGGACGCCGAAGCGGCCGCTTCCGGCCTCCCCCGGCTCCATGATGTCCACCGATCGCCGGTAGGCGATGCCCTCGGCCGGGATGGAAAGCGGGCTGCCCAGCGGGTCCGGGTCCTGGAACAGCGTGCCGGCGAGCACCGGGCCCGTGCCGGCCGCGGCGACGATGCGGCCGTTGACGGTGGCGATGGCGCGGCGATCCGCCGACAGCCAGGTCAGTCGCGGCGCGCCCGGCCCGGCGGTGGCCGATTGCAGCACCATGCGCTGCCAGCCGTGCCCGCCGGCGCGCGCCATCAGCAGCGGATAGTCGGAGGCCTCGGCCTCGGCGAGGGTCAGCGGCGGCGCGGTGGCACCGCCCGCCGTCTGCTCCCACAGCGCCGGCGCGATGCCCGGTCCGCCCGCGGAGCCGCAGGCGGCGAGCAGCAGCGCAAGCGGCACGGCGGCGACCCTCATGGCCGCCGCGCCTAGCATGGGCGTGGCAGTTCGCCTATGCCGCGACGCGCGGTGCCGGACGCAACTGCAAGGCGAGCAGCGCCGCGAACAGCGCCATGCCGATCCAATGCGGCGCGGGCAGCTTCAGGCCGGGCATCACGCCGCCGATGATCGCATCCACCAGCGGCGGGAAGGTGAGCAGCAGCCCCGCCAGCACCGCGAGCGAACGCTCCCACCACGTCAGCAGCAGCCGTGCCTGTCCCTGCGCGGCGCTGGCGAAGGCCGCGAGGCCCGCGACGCAGAGCAGCACCTGCCAGGCGACGTCGATCCAGTTCATCTGCGGCGTAAGCTGCAGCAGCAGGCCGACGCCCTCCGGATCGGTGACGAAGACGAAGGGCAGCACGAAGGCCGGCAGCGTGTACTTCCACGCCTGCAGCGTGGTCCGGTACGGGCCCGCGCCGGTGATCGCCGCCGCCGCGAAGGGCGACAGCGCGGTGGGCGGCGAAACCTCGCTGAGCACCGCGTAGTAGAAGACGAACATGTGCGCCGCGTAGTCGGGCACGCCGAGCTTGGTCAGCGCCGGGGCCGCGATCACCGCGCAGATGATGTAGCTGGCCGTCACCGGCACCGCGAGGCCGACGATCCAGACCACGAGCGCGGTGAGCAGCGCGGTGCCGACCAGCGAGCCGCCCGCCATCTGGATCGCGATCTCGCTGAACTTCAGTCCGAGCCCGGTGAGCGTGACGACGCCGACGATGATGCCCGCGCAGGCGCAGGTCGCGGCCACGTTCAGCACCTGCACGGAGCCCGCCGCCAGCGCGTCCGCGAGCTTGCGCGGCCACAGCGCGGTCTCCGGCCGGATGAAGGACAGCACCACCGCGACGATGGTGGCGTAGAGCACGGACATCGTGCCCGAGTAGCCCCACACCATGAACACGACGATCGCGATCAGCGA
>JBBCJT010000251.1:0-17475 GCA_037190665.1 Rhodovastum atsumiense
TAGGTGCCCATGCCGAACGGGATCTTCGCCGTGTCGCCATGCACCACGTCCACCTGCCCGAACGGCACGCCGAGCTTGTCGGCGACGAGCTGCGCGAAGGTGGTCTCGTGGCCCTGGCCGTGGCTGTGCGTGCCGGTGAACACCGAGACGGAGCCGGTCGGGTGCACGCGGATGTTGGCGACCTCGTAGAGGCCGGCGCGCGCGCCCAGGCTACCCACCACGGCCGACGGCGCGATGCCGCAGGCCTCGATATAGGTGGAGATGCCGATGCCGCGCAGCTTGCCGCGCTTGCCCGCCTCAGCACGCCGCGCCTCGAACCCCGCCCAGTCGGACACCCTCAGCGCCTCGTCCAGCGTCTTGTCGTAATCGCCGCTGTCGTACTGCAGCGCGACCGGCGTCTGGTAGGGGAAGGCGTCGGCGGGGATGAAGTTGCGCCGCCGCACCTCGACGCGGTCGAGCTTGAGGTCGTGGGCGACCGCATCGACGAGGCGCTCCACCAGGAACGTCGCCTCCGGCCGGCCGGCGCCGCGATAGGCATCGACGGGGACGGTGTTGGTGAAGGCCGCCTTCACCTCCACGTAGATCGCGGGCGTGGTGTAAACGCCGGCGAGCAGCGTGGCGTACAGATAGGTCGGCACGCAGGGCGCGAAGGTGGACAGGTACGCGCCCATGTTGGGCACTGTGTGCACCTTCATCGCGAGGAACTTGCCGTCCTTGTCGACCGCCATCTCGGCGGTGCTGACATGGTCGCGGCCATGCGCGTCCGACATGAAGCTCTCGGTGCGTTCGGCGGTCCATTTCACCGGCCGCCGGATCTTGCCGGCCGCCCAGGTGACGATCGCCTCCTCGGCATAGTGGAAGATCTTGGAGCCGAACCCGCCGCCCACGTCGGGAGCGACCACGCGCAGCTTCGCTTCGGGGATGTGCAGCACGAAGGCGCCCATCAGCAGCCGGATCACGTGCGGGTTCTGGCTGGTGGTGAAGAGCGTGTAGTCGCCGGTGCCGGGATCGAAGTCGCCGAGCGCGACACGCGGCTCCATCGCGTTCGGGATCAGCCGGTTGTTGGTCAGGTCGAGCTTCACCACGCGATGGGCGGAGGCGAAGGCCGCGTCCACCACCGCCTTGTCGCCCAGATGCCAGTCGTAGCAGAGGTTGCCGGCCACCCCGTGGTGCACCTCGGGCGCGCCGGGCTTCAGCGCATCGGCCGGCGAGGTGACCGCCGGCAGGTCCTCCAGCACCACCTCCAGCGCCTCGGCGGCGTCCTTGGCCTGCTGGCGCGTCTCGGCGATCACCACCGCGAGCGGGTCGCCGACATGGCGCGCCTTGGCGATGGCGAGCACCGGATGCGGCGGCTCCGCCATCGGCGAGCCGTCCTTGTTGTGGATCTGCCAGCCGCAGGGCAGCCCGCCGATCCCGTCCTTCTCCATGTCCGCGCCGGTGAAGACCGCCACCACGCCCGGCATCTTCGCGGCGGCCTCAGTGCCGATGCGCACGATGCGCGCATGCGGCCGGTCGCTGCGGCGGATGAAGGCGTGAAGCTGGCCGGGACGGTTGATGTCGTCGGTGTAGTTGCCGCGGCCGGACAGGAAGCGCAGATCCTCCTTGCGCTTGACCGATGCCCCGATGCCTTCGAAGCCCATGATCGTTCTCCCCCTGGGGGCCCGCGCGTTCTGCGGCGCTGGGCGTTGCGTACCGGCTACTACTCGGCGGCCTGCGCGACCTGCTTGCCGTGCATCAACGGCCAGGCGGCCGCGATCGCCTTGACGATGTTGTGGTAGCCGGTGCAACGACAGAGGTTGCCTTCGAGGCCTTCGCGGATCTGCTGCTCGGTCAGCCCCTCAGGATGCGTCTGCACGAGATCGATCGCCGACATCACCATGCCGGGGGTACAGAACCCGCACTGCAGCGCGTGATGTTCGCGGAACATCTCCTGCATCGGATGCAGCGTGCCGTCCGCCGCGGCGAGGCCCTCGATCGTCGTCACCTTGGTACCATCGGCCTGCGCCGCAAGCATGGTGCAGGACTTCACCGAATGGCCGTCGACATGCACCACGCAGGCACCGCACTGGCTGGTGTCGCAGCCCACATGCGTGCCGGTCAGTCCCAGTTTCTCGCGCAGCAGCTCGACGAGAAGGGTGCGCCCCTCGATCTCGACTGAATGCGCCTTGCCATTCACCGTCAGGGATACCTGCGGCATCGCTCCCCCCGTCCGAGTTGATGTTCCGCCACCTCATGCCGTGGGCGCGGAACCCGAACGGGGAGTGTGAGGCGACGGCGGCGAGATGGTCAAGCCGCCGTCCCGTGACGACGCCGCTACGCCGCGACCTGCACCGCGTCCGGCAGCGAGTCGAGATGGCAGGCCGCCTCCTGCCTCGGCCCGCGGCTGCGCAGCAGCGGTTCCTCGACGCGGCAGCGGTCGAAGGCGAAGGGGCAGCGGGTGTGGAAACGGCACCCTTTCGGCGGGTTGATCGGGCTGGGCACGTCGCCCTTCAGGATCACCCGCTGGCGCTTGACCGTGGGATCGGGCACCGGCACCGCCGAGAGCAGTGCTGCCGTGTACGGATGGGCGGGGGCCGAGAACAGGGTGCGGCGGTCCGCCACCTCGACGATCTTGCCCAGGTACATCACGGCCACGCGATGCGTCAGGTGCTCCACGATCGCGAGGTCGTGGGAGATGAACAGCAGCGCGACGCCCAGCTCGTCCTGCAGGTCGGACAGCAGGTTGACGATCTGCGCCTTCACCGACACGTCGAGCGCGGAGACCGCCTCGTCGCAGATGATCAGGTCCGCCTCGGGCGCGAGCGCGCGGGCGATGCCGATGCGCTGGCGCTGGCCGCCCGAGAATTCGTGCGGCCAGCGGTTCATCGCATCGCGCGGCAACTGCACCTTGTCGATCAGCGCGGCGACGCGGTCATCCAGTTCCGAGCGGTTGCTCGCAAGGCCGAAATTGACGATCGGCTCGGCCAGGATGTCGCGCACCCGCATGCGGGGGTTCAGCGAGCTGAACGGGTCCTGGAAGACCACCTGCATGTGGCGGCGCAGTTCCCGCAACTGCCCGTACGGCAGGTTGTCGATCCGCTCGCCGCTCAGCCGGACCTCGCCCTCGGTGATCGGGAACAGCCGCAGCACCGCCTTGCCGACGGTGGACTTGCCGCAGCCCGATTCGCCCACCACGGAGAGCGTCTCACCCTTGTGGATGTCGAAGCTGACGCCATCCACCGCGTAGACGTAGCCGGTGGTGCCGCCGAAGAAGCCGCCCCGGAGGGGGAAGTGCTTCTTGAGGTTCTTGACCTCCAGGATCGGCTGGTTGGTGGCAACAGGGGCGAGGCTCATGCTGCCATCCTCCGTTCGGCATAGTGGCAGGCAGCGTAGTGGCCGGGCTCCTTCTCCTCGACCGCGGGGGCGACCTGGCGGCAGAAATCCGTCACCTTCGGGCACCGGCCCGCGAACGCGCAGCCGATGATCGGCTTGCGCAGCGAGGGAACGAGGCCCGGGATCTCGGACAGCTTGGTGCGGCCGCCTTCCTCCAGCGAGGAGCCGAGCTTGGGCACCGCGCCGAGCAGGCCCTGCGTGTAGGGATGCTTCGGGCGGAGGAACACCTCCTCGACCTTCGCCTCCTCCACCTTGCGGCCGGCATACATCACGATCACGCGCGATGCCGTCTCCGCGACCACGCCGAGATCGTGAGTGATGAGCATGATCGCCGCGCCGACCTTGGTCTTCAGGTCGCGCATCAGATCGAGGATCTGCGCCTGGATCGTCACGTCGAGCGCGGTGGTCGGCTCGTCGGCGATCAGCAGCTTCGGATTGCAGGCAAGCGCCATGGCGATCATCACGCGCTGGCGCATGCCGCCGGAGAGCTGGTGGGGATACTCCTTCACCCGCCGTTCCGCAGCGGGGATGCCGACGAGCTTCAGCATCTCCACCGCGCGCGCCTCGGCCTGCTGGCGGTTCATGCCCTGGTGCAGCCGCAGCGTCTCGCCGATCTGCCGTCCCACGGTGAGCACCGGGTTCAGCGAGGTCATCGGCTCCTGGAAGATCATGCTGATCTCGTTGCCGCGGATCGCCCGCATCTCCTTCTCGGAGAGCTTCAGCAGGTCCTTGCCGTTGAAGCGGACGGACCCCGCGATCCTGCCCGGCGGCTCCTGCACCAGTCGCAGGATCGACATCGACGTGACCGACTTGCCGCAGCCGGATTCGCCCACGATCGCCACCGTCTCGCCGGCCTCGATGTGGAACGACAGGCCATCGACCGCACGCACCACGCCATCCGGCGTGCCGAAATGCGTCTGGAGGTTCTCGACCTCGAGCAGCGCGGCCATCAGATGCGCTTCGCCATGCGCGGATCGAGCGCGTCGCGCAGACCGTCACCCAGCAGGTTCACCGCCAGCACCGTGATGGACAGGAACACGGCGGGGAAGAAGACGATGTACGGCTTCACCTGCCACAGAGCCCGGCCTTCGGCCATGATGTTGCCCCAGGACGGGATGATCGGCGGCGTGCCGGCCCCGATGAAGGACAGGATGCTCTCGGCGAGCATGGCGGCGGCGCAGATGAACGTCGCCTGCACCGTCATCGGCGCCAGCGTGTTCGGCAGGATGTGCTTCCAGATGATCTTGGGCGTGCGGGTACCCGCCGCGACCGCCGCCTCGACATAGGGCTGCTCGCGCAGCGACAGCACCACGCCGCGGACCAGACGCGAGACGCGCGGCACCTCGACGACGGTGATGGCCAGGATCACGTTGCCGACGGACCCGCGGGTCAGCGCCATCAGCGCGATGGCCAGCAGGATGCCGGGGATCGACATCAGGCCGTCCATCACGCGCATGATGATGCTGTCGGCCCAGCGGACGAACCCCGAGATCAGGCCGATGGCGAGCCCGATCACCGAGGAGAAGAACGCCACCGCGACGCCAACGATCAGCGACACCCGCGCGCCGTAGATCACGCGCGAGTACACGTCGCGGCCCAGCATGTCGGTGCCGAACCAGTACTGCGCGGATGGTTCGCGCGTGCGCCGCGCCGGCGCGAGCGCGGTGGGGTCCACCGTGCCCAGGAACGGCGCGAACACCGCGATGAACACCATGATGGACACCAGCACCCCGCCGATCACGATGGTCGGGTGGCGGACGACGAAGGTCATCACGCGGCCACGCTGCTTCGGCGTCGGCAGGACGTCGGGCAGCGGCTTCGCCGCGGCAGCGCCGGGCGGAACGGTTGTCGCGCTCAATAGCTGATCCTCGGATCGAAGAGGGTGTACATGAGATCCACGCAGAGGTTCACCAGCACGTAGACGAAGCTGAACATCAGGATCACCCCCTGGATCACGGGGTAGTCGCGGCGCAGGATCGCATCGACGGTCAGGCGTCCCAGCCCGGGGATCGCGAACACGCTTTCGGTGACGACGGCGCCGCCGATCAGCAGCGCGACACCGATGCCGATCACGGTGACGATCGGCACGGCGGCGTTCTTCAGCGCGTGCACGAACAGCACGGTGCGCTGGCCCACGCCCTTTGACTTGGCGGTGCGCACATAGTCCTGCGCCAGCACCTCCAGCATGGTCGCGCGCGTGATGCGGGCGATCAGCGCGATGTACACGCCACCCAGCGCGATCGTGGGCAGGATCAGGTTACTGAGCCACGGCCAGAAACCCTGCGCGAACGGCGTGTACCCCTGCACCGGAAGCCAGTCGAGTTCCAGCGCGAAGATGTAGGCGAGCAGGTAGCCGACGACGAAGACGGGGACCGAGAAGCCGAGCACCGCGAAGGTCATAATCGCGCTGTCGATCCAGGTCCCCTGCTTCCATGCGGCGAGCACGCCCAGCGGCACCGCGGTCAGCACCGACACGAGCACCGTGAGCACGGTCAACGAGAGGGTCGGCTCGATACGCTGGGCGATCATCAGCGTGACCGGCAGGTTGGTGAAGATCGACTTGCCAAGGTCGAGATTCACGATGTCCCACAGCCAGCCGCCGAAGCGCACCAGATAGGGCCTGTCGAGGCCGAGCGAGATCCGGATGCGCTCCACATCCTGCGGCGTCGCCTGGTCGCCGGCGATCACCGCCGCCGGGTCACCGGGCGCGATGTAGAGCAGACTGAATACAAACAGCGCCACGATCATCATGACCGGGATCGTGGCCAGTATACGCCGGACGATATAGGCTAACATCCGCGTCCGCTCTCCTTACCCTAACCGTTCATCTCTTTGACACATCCCAGAACACCGGGAAGGGCCCCTTTGACAATGCCCGATAGCCTCCGCCGCCACGGTGGTGGCCCATGGCGAAGCTCATCGGCACGAAAGTCACGCATTCCGTCCACTCACGGTTGACGGCGGTGAAGACCGCCTTCTCCGATGCCGCGTCCGGTGCGTCGAATCATTTCTCGCCCACCGCCTCGATCCTCGACGAATCGGGCCGGACCCCGGCGCCCGTGATGCGCAGGGGTATGGAGGCCGACGGTGAATCCGTCAGGGTCGGTCGCCCGCAAGAACGAAGGGCGTTCATCTCTGTCCGCGTCCCCCATGTTTGTTTGCCGGCCTGACGCGCCGTCGTTCGGACAGTGTGGCGCTTTTGTGGCGAGGCGTCACGCCCCCGCCGGGGGTCGCGGCGGGATGATTCCGCTGAGATCATGGTGAACATCCGCACGTCCTGCCCGTCCCGCCGGCGGGCAGCCGCGGGCCGGGGCCTGCGCCAGCCCGGGAATCGCCGGCGCAGCGGCAGACGCCGCGAGGGAAGCCGCCAATATCCATCGTGAATGCCCCGGAAAGTCTTCTGCGTTGGGCGCAGCAGACCATGGGCCTGCTGCGCTGCACAAGTAACTTCGGAACCGGCGGGGTCAGGACTTCCCGATGTTCCAGAAGGAGGTGATGAAGTTCTTCGTCACCCCCGTCACGTTCGACCGCCACACCGAGGGCTGCCAGTAGTAGCCCAGCGGAATGTACGGCACGACATCGAAGGCGCGGGTCTGGATGGCCTGCGCCAGCTTCACCTGCTCGGGCCCGTCGGCATCGAACCATTCGAGGCGCAGCTTCTCGATCTCCTCGTCGGTCGGCCAGCCGAACCAGGCGTTCAGCCCGTTGGTGCGGGTGAACTGGTTGAGCGCGGGGTTGATCAGCGCGCCACCGCCGCCGGTGGTGTGGAACACGCTCCACCCGCCCTTCTCCACCGGCTCGCGGCTCGCGCGCCGCTGCACCACCGTGCCCCAGTCGGCGGCGACGATCTCCAGGTTGAACCCCATCCGCTGGAGCAGGTCGGCGGTGACGAGGGACAGCGCATTGATCTGCGGATAATCGGACGGCGTGATCAGCACCGTCCGCTCGCCGTTATAGCCCGCCGCCTTCAGCGCCTGCCGCGCGCGGTCCATGTTGCGCTGCTGCAGCGCCTCCTGCCCGCCCATCACGGACACCGGCGTGCCGCAGGTGAAGAAGGACGGGCACTCGCCCCAGCCGGCCGGATCGTCGCCGGCGACGGCGCGCAGGTAGTCGCGCTGGTCCGCCGCGATCATCACCGCCTGCCGCACCGCCTTGTTGTTGAATGGCGGGTGCAGGTGGTTGAAGCGGCAGAACCCGTAGAAGCCGTTCGCCAGCCGCTGCTGCACGACGACGTTGCGGTTGCGCCGCAGCGTGGGCAGCAGGTCGTGCAGCGGGTATTCCCAGTAATCGTGCTCGCCGTTCGCGATCGCCGCGGCCGCGGTGGACGGATCGGGGATGATCGTCCACTCGACGCGGTCGACCATCGCCTGCTTGCGCCCGGCCGTCGCACTCGGCGCCTCATCGCGCGGGACGTAGCCGGCGAACTTCGTCCAGACCGCAAGCTGGCCGGGATTCCACTCCTCCCGCACGAAGCGGAACGGGCCGGAGCCGATCGGCTCCCGAATCTGCTGGAACGGATCGGTGGCCGCGATCCGCGCCGGCATGATGAACAGCGGCGAGACCTCGGGCTTGGCAAGCGCGTCGAGCAGCGACGGGAACGGCCTCTTCAGCCGGAAGCGGAAGCGCTTGTCATCCAGCGCCGCCACCTCGTCGAGCCGCTCGGCCAGCGTCTGGCCGATCGTGTCGCGCGCCATCCAGCGCTTGATCGAGGCGACGCAATCCTCGGCGCGCACCGGTTCGTTGTCGTGGAATTTCAGCCCGTCGCGCAGCGTGAAGGTCCAGGACTTGCCGTCGTCCTCCTGCGTCCAGCCGGCGACCATCTGCGGCTGCGGCGCCATCTGCTCGTCCACGCCGACGAGCTGGTCATAGACCATGGCCGCGTGGTTGCGGGTGACCACCGCGGTGGTCCACACCGGATCGAGGCTGGTGAGGTTCGCCTGCGGGATGACGCGCAGCGTGCGTGCCGCGGCACCCTGCGCAAACGCCGGCAGCGGCAGCGCGACGGCACCGGCCGCCGCAAGGAGATGACGTCGCTTCATACCCGCCTCACGTTCCACATGATCGCAAACCCCTTCACCCGGTCGCGCAGGTTGGCGCGGTGCGCCGTGTTTGTCAGGTAGGCGCCGACCGGGATGTAGGGCACCTCGTCCATGATCGTGCGCTGGATCTCCACGCAGAGCCGCTTCTGCTCGGCGGCATCGGACGCCTCGAACCACGCGTCGCGCAGTTCCTCGAGCTTCGGGATGGTGGGCCAGCCGAACCATGCGTTCGCGCCGTTGCCGCGCACCAGGTAGTGCGCCGCCGGATCGGCGAAATCGAAGGACGGGAAGGTCGTCAGCACCACGCTCCAGCCGCCCTTGTCGAGCGGTTCGCGGCTCGCGCGCCGCTGCACCACCGTGCCCCAGTCCGCGGTCACGGCGTCCATGTTGAATCCCAGCCGGCGGAACATGTCCACCGCCACCTGGCTGATCGCGGCCGGGGCCAGGATGTCCGTCGGCACCAGGATGCGCATGAGCTGGTTGGTGTAGCCGGCTTCCTTCATCAGCGCCTTCGCGCGCTCGACGCTGCGCGGCCCCTGCAGCGGGCCGAGCGCCTCCGTCGTCGCCATCGGGAAGCCGGGGGTGAACACGCCGACATCGGCCTTCCATCCCGAAGGATCGGGGCCAACGATCGAGATCATGTAATCCTCCTGGCTCACCGCCGGCAGGATCGCGCGCCGCAATGCCTTGTTGTCGAACGGCGAGTGCAGCCAGTTGAAGCGCAGGATGCCGATCGACCCCTTCGGGTCCACCACGTCGATGGTGATGTTGCGGTCGCGCTTGAGAAGCTGCTGGATCTCCGGCGGCGGCTGCTCGTACCAGTCGATCTCCCCGGTCTGCAGTGCCGCTGCAGCGGTCGCCGCGTCCGGCAGGATCAGCCATTCGCTGCGGTCGAAATGCACGAGCTTCGGGCCTGCCGTCAGGCTCGGCGTGCCGACCGGGGTCGGCCGGTAGTCGCCGAAACGCTCATAGACGATGCGGCTGCCGGACAGGTACTCGTCCGCCTTGAACTTCCACGGGCCGGACCCCGTGGCCTCGCGGATCTGCTGGAACGGATCGGTCTGCGCGACGCGTTCCGGCATGATGAAGGGCACGGGCGAGCCGGCGGTGCCGATCGCGTGCAGCAGCAGCGGGAACGGCCGCTTGAGCCGGAAGACGATCTTCCGGTCGCCATCGGCGGACAGCTCGTCCAGCACCGGCTCCAGCTTGCCGCCCCACGGGCTGCGCTTCATCCAGCGCTTGAGACTCTGCACGCAGTCCGCCGCGCGGACCGGCTCGCCGTCGTGGAACTTGAGCCCCGAGCGGAGCGTGATGACCCAGCGCTTGCCGTCGTCCTCGACCACATGGCCTTCGGCCATCTGCGGCTGCGGCTGCAGTTCCTCGTCCGAGCCGTAGAGCACGTCATAGACCATGTAGCCGTGATTGCGGGCGATGGTCTGCGTGGTCCAGATCGGGTCGAGCGTGCTGACATTGGCCTGGGGCGCGAATTTCAGCACGCGGCTCCCTTGGGCGGCGGCGATCGACGGCGCGGCGAGAACAGCCCCGCCGGCAGCCAGCAAACCTCTGCGCTTGATCATCTTTATGGTTCTCCCAACGTGAAGCGTGCGGGCGGCCCTGTCTCCGCCCGTAGCGGCGGCGCCGGTTAGGTCCGGCGCACGTTCCAGAACATCACTGGCGCACCCTTGAGTATGCCGCTGAGGTTGCGGCGATAGGCGGTCGGCTGGAAATACTGGCCGATCGGGATGTAGGGCACGTCCTCCCAGACCTGGAGCTGGATGTCGTCGCAGACCTTCTTCTGCGCGGCGAGGTCGGGCGCATCGAACCAGGTGTCGCGCAGCGCCTCGATCCGCGGCGCGTCGGGCCAGCCGAACCACGCCTGCGCGCCATTGCCGCGGATCGACTGGTGGCCTGCCGGGTTGAGCATGTCCACACCGTTCCAGCCGGTGCAGAAGATCGACCAGCCGCCCTTGTCCACCGGCTCCTTGCTGGCGCGGCGCTGCACCACCGTGCCCCAGTCGGTAGCGACGTATTCCACGTCCATGCCGATGCGGCGCAGCACGTCGTTGGTGACTTCGGCCATCGGCTTCAGCACCGGGAAGTCCGTCGCGGCGAGCAGCACGATCTTCTCGCCGTTGTAGCCGGCGGCCTCCACGCGCTTCTTCGCCTCGTCGATGTTGCGCGGGCCGTTCAGCACGTCCATGCCGGCATCGGAGGCGAGCGGCGTGTTGGGCGTGAACACGCCCACGCCCTTGCGCCACAGGCTCTCATCCGTGCCCATCACGGCGGTCATGAAATCGGCCTGGTTGATCGCGGGCAGAAGCGCGCGGCGCATCGCGGGCTTGGAGAACACGCCGACCAGGCTGTTGAAGCGGATGATGCCGATATTGCCGAGCGGCTCGACCTGCTCGACCACCACGTTGCGGTTGCGCCGCAGCGCCGGCAGCAGGTCGGAGATCGGCTGCTCCCACCAGTCCATCTCGCCGTTGATCAGCGCGCCATTCGCCGCCGCGCCGTCCGGGATCACGTGCCACTCGATCCGGTCGAACTGCACGACCTTGCCGCCGGCCATGTGCGACGGCGCTTCCTGCCGCGGCACGTAGCCCTCGAACTTGTCGTAGACGAAGCGGCTGCCGGAGATCATCTCGTCGCGGCGGAAACGGAACGGGCCGCTGCCGACGATGTCGTCCGGCGAGATCTGGGTGAACGCATCGGTGTTCGCCACCCGCTCCGGCATCATGAAGGGGGCGGGCGTGGCGGGCTTGCCGAGCGCATAGGGCAGCAGCGGGAAGGGCTTCGTCAGCCGGATCTCGAAGCGGCGGTCATCCAGCACCTTCAGCGTCTCGCCCTCGCTGGCGAGCGACATCATCCGCTGGCCCAGCGCGTCGCGCTTCGCCCAGCGGCGGATGGAAGCGACGCAGTCCGCCGCGCGCACGGGCGCGCCGTCGTGCCAGCGCAGCCCATCGCGCAGGGTGAAGGTCCAGTGCAGCCTGTCGTCCGAGAGCTGGTGGCCTTCCAGCATCTGCGGCCGCGGCTCGAACTGGTCGTCCACGCCGTACAGCGTGTCCCACACCATCAGCGCGTGGTTGCGGGTGACGTAGGCGGTGGTCCAGATCGGATCCAGCGCGGTCAGGTTCGATTGCGGGATGAATTTCAGCACCCGTCCGGCCTGCGCGCGGGCGATGGCGGGTATGGCGAGTGCGGCGGACGTGGCCGCCATCAATGTGCGACGCGACAAACTCATTGGGTCTCTCCCCCCGGAGATGCGATCAGACAGTCCCTGCCGGACCATACCCGAACGGAATGATCGGCACAGCGGCGGTCTCGATCCAGACCGCCCTGGTGGTGGTGTATTCGGCCAGCGCCTCGATGCCCGAGGAGCGGCCGTGGCCCGAGGCGCCGAAGCCGCCGAACGGGACCGAGACATGGATGGTGCGATAGCCGTTCACCCACACGGTGCCGGCGCGCAGCCCGGCGGCGACGCGATGCGCACGCGCCACATCGCGCGTCCAGACGGCACCCGCGAGGCCGAAGCGCGTGGCGTTCGCGATGCGCAGCGCATCGGCCTCGTCCTCGAACGGGATGGCGGCGACGACGGGGCCGAAGATCTCCTCCTGCGCGGCGGGCGCGTCGTTGGACACGCCCGCGAGCAGCGTCGGCGCCACCCAGAAGCCGCCCTGCGGCAGATGCGGCGGCCGCGCGCCGCCGAGCAACTCGGCACCGTCGCTCACGCCCTGCGCGACCATGCGCGTGACATGCGCGTATTGCCGTGCGTTGGCGACCGGCCCCATCTCCGTACCGGCATCGAGCGGCACGCCGAGGCGGATGCGCGATGCGCCCGCCGCCACATCCGCGATCAGCCGCTCGTACACGCGCCGTTCCACCAGCAGCCGCGAGCCGGCCACGCAGGACTGGCCGGCGCCGGCGAAGATCGCCGCCTGCGCGCCCTTCACCGCGAGGTTCAGGTCGGCATCGGCGAAGACGATGTTCGCGCTCTTGCCGCCGAGTTCCAGCACGCAGGGCAGCACCCGCGCCGCACACGCGGCGGCGATGACGGCGCCGGTCGCGGGGCTGCCGACGAAGGTGACCTTGGCGATCTCGGGTGCCGCGATCAGCGCGGCGCCGGTGGACGGGCCGAGGCCGGGCACGATCTGCAGCAGCCCCTTCGGCAGCCCGGCCTCCACGGCCAGCTTGCCGAGCACGAGCGAACTCAGGGGCGTCAGTTCCGAAGGCTTCAGCACCACCGCGTTGCCGGCCGCGATGGCGGGGGCTGCGTTCCAGCCGGCGGTGAACAGCGGCGCGTTCCACGGCGTGATCGCCAGCACCACGCCATAGGGTTCGTGGCGCACCATCACGTGATGCGAAGTCGGCGCGGGCACCACGCGGCCCTCGATCTTGTCCGCCCAGCCCGCCCAGTAGGCGATCATCTCCGCGACCTTGGCGACCTCGCCGCGGCAGTCTCGGATCGGCTTGCCGGATGCGGCGGATTCCAGCCGCGCGAGCGGTTCGGCCACGGCGCGGACCGCCTCGCCCCATGCCCACATCCGCCGTCCGCGCTCGGCCGCCGTCAGCGCGATCCAGGCACGCTGCGCGGCGGCTGCGCCCTTCGCGGCCTCGGTGGAGATGCGCGGGCCGGCATCGGCGTAGCGCAGGATCTCAGCCCCCGTCGCGGGATCGACGAGGCCGATCTCTGCGCCCTCCCCGGCCACCGCCGCGCCATCGACGAAGGCGCCGGGCGCCGCGCCGTAGAGCGCGGCCAGTTCGGCGGCGACGACCTCGCGCGCGGCGGGCGGGACGGCGCCGTCAGCCATGGCCCCGTTCCATCAGCCTCGCGGCGACGCGGTTGAAATCGGCATCGTCCGCCACCTCGCTCTCGAACCATGCGGAGGCGGCGGCGCGCGTCGCTTCCAGCGAGGTGCCGCATTCCTCGGCGAGTTCCAGGGCGAGGCGCACGTCCTTGCGCATCAGCCCGGCGGCGAAGCCGGAATCGAAGGCGCCGGAGGCGATCCAGCGCGGCCAGTTCACTTCCGTCGCGGCCGACCGGCCGGATGCGGCGTTGATCACCGGCAGCAGCGCCTCCGGCTTCACGCCCGCGCGCGCCGCCATGCCCAGCGCCTCCGCCGCCGTGACCAGATGCGCGGCGACGAGCAGGTTGTTGGCGAGCTTTGCCACCAGCCCCGACCCGGACGCGCCGACATGCACGACGTTGGCGGCGAGCAGGTCGAGCACGGGGCGCACCTTCGCCAGCGCCGCCGCATCGCCGCCCACCATCATCGTCAGCCGGCCGGACGCAGCGCCCGACGGCCCGCCCGAGACCGGCGCATCCAGCATCGCGCGGCCCGATACGGCCACGCGGGAGGCGAAGGCGCGCGTGTCGTTGACCGCGATGGTGGAGGTGTCCACCAGCACCGCATCCTTCGGCGCATGGGCGATGAAGGCATCCACCGCGGCGGCCACGGCCGCGGCATGCGGCAGCGACAGGACCACGGTCGCGCAGGCCGACATCAGCGCCGGCAGTTCCGCCGCACGCGTCACGCCGGCGATCTCCACCGGCGCGAGGTCGAATCCCCAGACCGGCCGGTTGGCACGTGCCAGAACGCCGGCCATGCCCCGGCCCATGTTGCCGAGGCCCACCACTCCGATCATCGCGGCCCCCAAATCGTTGCGCGGGACCCTGCCAGCCACACGGGGCGACGACAAGCAGCGGGGTCGTGGGGACGAGCCGTAGCGCGAGGCGGATTGGGGAGGATGCGGGTTGTGGCGGCGTTGGACCTCAACGCGAACGGTGTGAGCCGCTGATCCATGAGCCCAAGCCCTCTCACCCGGTCCTCTCCCACAGGCGGAAAAGGCCGGTGAAACGGGAGACAGACGAGAGGACGAAGGCAAGGCGCATCACGCAAGGTCCCCTCTCCCGCCCGGCGGGAGAGGGACAGGGTGAGGGGATCTGCGCGAAGGCGAAACCTCACCGTGGTGCTGGCGGCCCCACCCTCACCCCGGCCCTCTCCCGCACGCGGGAGAGGGAGAGAGGCGTGGCCGTTTCGCAAAGCTCACGTCTGTGGGGAAGACCGGGGGTCCGCGAGCGTAGTTCCACCTATAAGCCAGCCATCGCCACCGCCCGCCTCAGCCGCCGCCAAGCACCGCCGTGTTGACCACCATCGCCGGATCGGGCCGGCCATCCAGCGCGTCGAGGATGTTCCGCGCCGCCTGCACCGCCATCCGGTCCATGCACTCATCGGTGGACCCCGCGCTGTGCGGGGACAGGATGACGTTCTGCATCGTCAGCAGCGGATTTTCCGGCGCCGGCGGTTCCGTCTCCAGCACGTCCAGCCCGGCGGCGGCGAGATGGCCGGAGCGGAGGGCCGCGATCAGCGCCGCCTCCTCCACCACCCCGCCGCGGGCGGTGTTGATCAGCATCGCGCCGGGCTTCAGCGCGGCGAAGGCGGCCTCGTTCATCAGGTGCCGCGTCTCCGGCTTCAGCGGGCAGTGCAGCGTGACCACGTCCGCCCGCGCGAGCCCGCGGTGCAGGTCGGTCTCCGGGATGAAGCCGTCGGCGGCGATGCGCGGCGGCGGGTAGAGCGGGTCATGGACCGCGACCCGCATGCCGAAGGCCGCGCACAGCCGGGCGACGCGCACGCCGATGCGCCCGAAGCCCACCACCAGCACCCGCCGCCCGGCCAGATCGACGGTGCGGCGGAAGCCCGTGGCCCGCCACGTGCCGCCGCGCACGTCCGCATCCACCAGCGCGACCTGCCGCGCGCAGCCGAGCATCAGCGTCATCGCGTGCTCGGCGACCGTCAGGTCGTTGGTGCCGTTGACCACCATCACCGGCACCCCGCGCGCGGTCGCCGCGGTCAGATCCACCGTGTCGAACCCGACGCCGAGGCGGGAGATCACGCGCAGCCTGGGTGCGGCGAGGAACAGCTCCGGCCCGATCCGCTCCACCCAGGCGAGGATCGCCGAGGCATCGGGCGCGAGGCGGGCCAGCTCCGCCTCGGCCGGCGGGGACAGCGTGACGATGTCCAGGTCGGTGCGGCCGGCGAAGACCGCCATGCCGGCTTCCGGCAGGGCCCGGCACAGGATGATGCGGTGCATGGGACGCAGCCTCCCGCGCGGGAAGCTGGACGGCAAGCCCGCCGCTCCGGTAGGGTGGGCCCGTGCTGATCGTTGCGCGCCCCGTCTGCTGTCTGCTCCGGGCCATTGCCCGCGGTGCCGCGCGCGCTGTCCTCCTCGGCCTGCTCCTTCGACTTAGCCGCCCCTGGGCGTGACGCCGCGCGCGTAGCGGGCACCGCTCAGGGGGATCCCTGAGGCTTCGTCGTAACAGTATCGCAAGGCTGACTCCCATGAACCACCCCAGCTTCGGCGCGATCGATCCCGACCGCGTCATCATCTTCGACACCACCCTGCGCGACGGCGAGCAGTCGCCCGGCTTCTCGATGAACCTGAACGAGAAGCTGCGCATGGCCGAGGCGCTGGCCGAACTCGGCGTGGACGTGATGGAGGCCGGCTTCCCCATCGCCTCGCCCGGCGATTTCGAATCCGTGCAGTCCATCGCCGAACGGTTCGCCAAGAACGGCCCGGTGGTTTGCGGGCTGGCACGCACCGCGGCGGCGGATATCCAGCGCGCGGCGGAGGCGGTGAAGCCCGCCGCCCGAAAACGCATCCACACCTTCCTGTCCACCTCCCCGCTGCACATGAAGTACAAGCTGCGGATGGAGCCGGAGGCGGTGCTGCAGCTCGCCACCGATTCCGTCACGCTGGCGCGCAACTACACCGATGACGTGGAGTGGTCGGCCGAGGACGGCAGCCGCACCGAGGACGATTTCCTGTGCCGCTGCGTGGAGGCCGCGATCAAGGCTGGCGCGACCACGATCAACATCCCCGACACGGTCGGCTACGCGGTGCCGGAGGACATGGCCCGCATCTTCACCATGCTGCGGGAGCGCGTGCCGGGTGCGGACCGGGTGATCTTCTCCACCCACAACCACAACGACCTGGGGCTGGCGGTGGCCAACACCCTGGCCGCGATCCGCGCCGGCGTGCGGCAGGTGGAGTGCACCATCAACGGCATCGGCGAGCGCGCCGGCAATGCCAGCCTGGAAGAGGCGGTGATGGCGCTGAAGGTGCGCCGCGACGCCATGCCCTACAGCACGGGCATCGAGGCGCAGCACATCCTGCGCGTGTCCAAGCTGCTGTCCACCATCACCGGCTTCGACGTGCAGCCGAACAAGGCGATCGTGGGCCGCAACGCCTTCGCGCATGAAAGCGGCATCCATCAGGACGGCGTGCTGAAGAACGCCGCAACCTACGAGATCATGACGCCGGAGAGCGTCGGCTGGTCGAAGTCCAATCTCGTAATGGGCAAGCATTCCGGCCGCGCCGCCTTCCGCGACAAGCTGAAGGCGCTGGGCTACGGCGAGGTCGGCGACAACCAGCTCAACGACGCGTTCCGCCGCTTCAAGGACCTCGCCGACAAGAAGAAGGTCGTCTACGACGACGACATCGTGGCGCTGGTCGATGACGAGGTGATGCGCGGCCACGACCGCATCCGCTTCGGCGAGCTGGAGGTCTGGGCCGGCTCGCGCGGCCCGCAGCGGGCGCTGCTGGAACTGGAGATCGACGGCCGGACCGAGGCGACGTCCGCGGTCGGCGACGGCCCGGTGGATGCGACCTTCAAGGCGATCCGCAAGCTGTTCCCGCACGACGCGGAACTGAAGCTCTACAGCGTCGGCGCGGTCACCGAAGGCACGGACGCGCAGGCCAAGGTGACGGTGCGGCTGGAGGAGAACGGCAAGATGGTTGACGGCCAGGGCGCCGACACCGACACGCTCGTCGCCTCGGCCCGCGCCTATATCCACGCGTTGAACAAGCTGCTGGTGAAGCGTGCACGCACCGAACCGGCGGCGCTCTCCGCCTGAGCGGTAGAGGTGGGGCTTGGCCCCACCGCCCCCGGCAGGGGCGCTGCCCCTGCACCCCGCAAGGGGCCACCGGCCCCTTGACCCGCGATTCCCTCAAGAGGGCCTTCGGCCAAATCGGTCGTCTGACCCTACCCCCTCGATAATCATCGAGG
>JBBCJT010000252.1:0-9978 GCA_037190665.1 Rhodovastum atsumiense
AGCGGCTTGCTCTTGCCGAACTCCTCGCGGATCGCCATCAGGCCGGGCATCTCGTCCTCGGCCATCGCGATCTCCTTGCGGCCCCATTCGGCCAGCGAGAGATCCTTGACGACGTAGTCGGCCGGGGTGGCGGTATCGGGCATCTTCGGCATTCCTCGGGGTCAGCGTCGCCGCGCGCCTACCATGCGAGGGCGGGCCGGTCCAGCAGACATGTCGATATCCTTATGTGCCGCGGGGCGCTGCCCCGGACCCCGGAAGGGGCTTTGCCCCTTCACCCCACCAGGGGGCACGGCCCCCTGGACCCGCGATTCCTTCAGGAAGGCTTTGAACGAGCCGGTCAGACAGACCCACCCCCCACAACCATCGTTGTGGGGGGGGTCTGTCTGACCGGTTTGGCCGAAGGCCCCCTTAAGGAGCCCGGGTCAAGGGGCCGGTGGCCCCTTGCGGGTGCAGGGCAGCGCCCTGCCGGGGTGTGGGGCAGAAGCCCCACCGCGTCAGATCGCGCCGGCGACCCAGTCGCGGAGCTGGCTGCGGGGCAGTGCGCCCACCTTGGTCGCGGCCGGCTTGCCGTCCTTGAACAGGATCAGCGTCGGGATGCCGCGCACATGGAAGCGGTTCGGGGTTTCGGGGTTCTCGTCGATATTGACCTTGGCCACCGTCAGCCGGTCGCCGAATTCCTTGGCGATCTCGTCCAGCGCGGGGGCGATCGCCTTGCAGGGGCCGCACCATTCGGCCCAGAAATCCACCAGCACAGGGCCGGCCGCCTTCTCCACGTCGGTGGTGAAGCTCTGGTCGGTCACGGCCTTGATGTGTTCGCTCATCGGGGGGAGATCCCTCATTTCGTTGGGGCCGAACGTGGGCATCGCCACGGTGGCGGTCAAGCGGGGCCGCTCTCGCCGTCGTGAGGCGCATGGCGGTCGAGCAGCGCGGCGGGCAGTTCCATCAGCGCGGGCGCGTGCGTCCAGACCAGCGCGCAGCGGATGTTCCGCCCCGGCCAGACCTGCCGCAGCACCGCCCGGTAGGTGGCCATCTGCCGCAGGTACAGCGGCGCCACGTCCTCCACGCGCGCGGGCGGCGGGCGGTTGGTCTTGAAGTCGGCCACCAGCACGGTGTCCACGCTCACCGCGATCCGGTCGGCCTGCCCCAGCACCGGCTGCCCGCCGGGCAGCAGCGCGGTCAGCGGCGCCTCGGCCAGCGCGCCGGGGGCGAAGAGCGGGGCGAAGACCGGATCGTCGAGCAGGCGCAGCACCTCGGCGGCGATCTCACCGGCCTCTCCCGCTCCCAGCCCGTGGCCGGGGGCGGCGAGGTAGCGCGCGGCGGCGGCGGTGCGGTCGGCCTGCGGCAGGTCGGGCAGGTGCTGCAGCAGCGCGTGGATCAGCCGACCGCGCCGGAAGCGCGCGCCGTTGGGGTCGAGCACGCCGCCCGGCGGCGCGGTCGCGGGCCCGGCCGGGTCGCGGCTGGGGGAGAGCGGGCGCGGCGGCGTCTCCTCCGCCGGCGGCGGGCGGCGCAGCCAGGCGGGGATCGGCGCGGGCTTCGCGGCAGGGGGCGCGGGGGCGGCGGTGTCGGGGCGTCGCAGGAGCAGCGCCTCGCCCTGCCAGCCCGCCTCGGCGCACCAGGCGGCGCTGTCGAACGGGACCGTCGCCGCCGCCAGCGCCGGATGGGCGAACCCGGCCTCGATCAGCCGGTACCAGCCGTCGTCCTTCTCGGCCACGCGCTTCTGCCAGCCACAGACCAGCAGCCGGTCGGCGGGCCGCGTCAGGGCGACATAGAGCAGCCGCCGCTCCTCTTCCTCCGCCGCCTCCTTCGCGGCCTGCTGCGCCGCCTCGAACGCCGTGCCGCGATACTCCCTGTTCGGCGCGTAGAGCGGCTGCCCGTCCCGCCACAGCACCGCGTCGGTCCGGCCGGAGGAACCGATGGTCGCGGGCAGGATCACCACCGGCGCCTCCAGCCCCTTGGCGCCGTGCACGGTCATGATCCGCACCTCGTCCCGCGCGGCGGCGGCCTCGCGCCGGACCTCCCCCTCGCCGGCCTCCAGCCAGGCGAGGAAGCCCTGCAGGCTGGGCGGGTGCGCGGTCTCGTAGGCGAGCGCGGTCTCCAACAGCTCGTCCAGCGGCTCCGCGGCCTCCGCCCCCAGCCGGGCGAGCATCCGCGCCCGCCCGCCACCTTCGACCAGCACGGCGGCGAGCAGCGCATGCGGCGCGACGTAGTCGGCGCGGGCGAGCAGGCCGGAGAGGAACTCCTCCGCCTGCGCCCAATCCTCCCGCTCCGCCGCGCGCGCGCCCAGCGCCGCGCGCAGCGAGCCGGTGCGGCCGAGGGCGAGGTGCATCAGGCTGTCCTCGTCGAGCCCGACCAGCGGCGACTTCAGCAGCCCGGCAAGGTTCAGGTCGTCGTCCGGGAACAGCAGCACGTGCAGCAGCGCGAGCATGTCGCGCACCGGCAGTTCCTCGGTCAGGCGCAGCCGGTCGAGCCCCGCCACCGGCACGCCGGCCGCCTTCAGCGCGCCGACCAGCCGGCGGACGAAGGCGTGGCGGCTGCGCACGAGGATCAGGATGTCGCCCGGTCGCATCGGCCGCCCGCGCACCGGCTCGCCGCTCGCGATCCAGTCGCGGATGCGCCCGGCCAGCGCGGCGGCGAGCCGCGCTTCGGAATCCTGACGCAGGATGCGTCCGGCGGGCGGGTCCCAGGGGGCGGCTTCCGGCGCGTCGTCCAGCGGCGCGAGCGGCCACAGCTCCACGCAGCCCGGCGCCTCCGCCCGGTCGGGCACGTGCTCGATCGGTTCGTCCGACACGCCCGCGCGCACGTGCTCCGGGCCGAACACGGCATCGACCAGCGACAGCACCGGCGCGGCGGAGCGGAAGGACACGCGCAGCGGCACATGGCGGAAGCCCGCCGGGTCGAGCGCGGTGGCGCGGCCGGCGAAGGTCTCGCCGTAGCGGACGAAGGCGCGCGGGTCGGCCCCCTGGAAGCCGTAGATCGACTGCTTCGGATCGCCGACCGCGAACACGCTGCGCGGCCGTTCGTGCTGGCCCTCGCCCGCGAAGAAATCGCCCGTCAGCGCCTCGGCCACCTGCCATTGCGCGGGGGCCGTGTCCTGCGCCTCGTCGATCAGCAGGTGGTCGAGCCCGCCATCCAGCTTGAACAGGATCCACGGCGCGATGCCGCCCTGCGACAGCAGCCGCACGGAGGCGCGGATCAGGTCGTCGTAGTCGAGGGCCGCGAGCCGGCGCTTGCGCGCCTCGTAATCCTCCGCATAGGGCGCGGCGAGGGCGACCAGCGCGGCCGTTGCGGCGGCAAGCCGCGCGTTGCGGCAGCGTTCGAGGGCGGCGACGAGCCGCCCGGCCTCCGCCACCATCAGCGCGGGCAGGTCGGCGCAGGCGGCGATCGAGGCCCTGGTGCCGAACCGCTTGCGCGGCTCGCCCTCCTTGGTGAGGAACACGCCGTACCATTCCGCCCACTGCGCCGGCCGGTCCTCCGGTTCGTGGGACAGGAACAGGCGCATCCTCTCGGCGACGCCCTGATCGGTGGCCGTGCCGGCATCCAGCGCCTCGACGCAGCGGAAGATCTCGGGGGGGATCGCCGCACAGGCTTCGGCGAGGATCGCATCCTCCGTCCCCGTCTCGCCGATCTCGCCGTTGATCGCCGCGATCAGCCCTTCCGGCCCGCCATGGCGGCGCAGCGCCTCGGCGAAGCGGCCCTCGCGGTCGGCGAGCAGGCCCAGCACCTCGCTGAAACTGTCGGCGGTGACGAGCGGCGCGAGTCGTTCGGCCGCGGCGTCGGATGCGGGTGCGAAGAGCGCCGCCTCCCGCGCCTCGCGCTTCAGCAGCGCGGCCTCGCGGTCCTCGACCAGGCCGAAATGCGGGGAGATGGTCGCTTCCAGCGGGAAGCGGCGCAGCAGCGTCTGGCAGAAGGCGTGGATCGTCTGAATGCGCATCCCGCCCGGCAGGTCGAGCACGCGCGCGAACAGCCCGCGCGCACGGGCCAGCGTCGCGGCATCCGGCGTCTGCCGCGTCAGCTCCGCCAGCATCGCCGCGAGCGCCGCCTCATCCGCCGAGGCCCATTCGCCGAGCCGCCGCGCGAGCCGTGTGGCCATCTCGGCGGCGGCGGCGCGGGTGAAGGTCAGGCAGAGGATGGAAGCCGGATCGGCGCCCGGCACCAGCATCAGCCGCAGCAGCCGGTCGGTCAGCAGCTTGGTCTTGCCGGACCCCGCCGAGGCCGACACCCAGGCGGAGACGGCCGGGTCCGCCGCCGCGTGCTGCGCGTCCTGTGCGATGCGCCGTGCGGTGCTCATCCGCCCCACTCCTGCACCCGCGCGAGGTGTTCGTAGTCCGAATGCCGCGGTGCCGCGTCCGGATGCGGGCGGGCGAGATACGGGGTGGCGGGGTCGGCGAAGCGGGCGAGCAGCGCCTCGAGACGCGGCCGCGCCGTGTCCAGATGCGCGCGCAGGTCCTGCCCGAGGACCCTGCGCACCGAGCCCGGCTCGGCCCCGCCGCTCGCGCGCCAGTATTCCAGCCGGCCCACGGCGCCGGCCGGCACGGCGGGGAAGCCGCCCGCCTCGGCGATCAGCGCCTCGACCACGAGCTGCGGGGAGCGGCCGGCCTCGACCTCCCTGCCCGATGGCGCGGCGCCGGTCTTGAAGTCGACCAGCGCGAGCCCGTCCGGATGCGCCTCGATCCGGTCGGCGCGCGCCCTCACCTGCGCGGGGCCGAAGGTCGCGATGCCCTCGACCTCCGCCCAGTGCGCTGACATCCCGTCCGCGCGCCGCCGCGCGATCTCCTCCTCCGCCCACTGCGCCACGCGGTGCAGCCGGGGCCGCCAGAAGGCGACCAGCGCGCGCGGCAGCGACAGCGAGGCGAGCGCGTCCTCCGCCGCCTGCGCCGCGCCCGCGCCGGCGACGAGACGGGCCATCGCCTCGTGCACCAGCGTGCCGAATTCCCGCGCCCCCCGCTCCTGGTCGAGCGGATCGAGCGGGCGCAGCCGCAGCACGCGCTTGGCGTAGACCTCGTAGGGGTCGCGCATCAGCGCCTCGACATCGCCCTGCGTCAGCACGGCGGGCCGGCCGGTGGCCGGGCAGGGCGCGGGGGGCGCGACGGGGACGGGCGGGCCGTCAGGGTCGTCCAGCCGCGTGGCCCAGCCGAGCAGGTCGGACGCAGGCGGCAGGCCCTCGCCGCTCTGGCCGCGCAGGAAGGCGTCCAGCCGCGTCAGCCAGCGGGACGGGACGGTCGGCGCGCCCTCCACCCGCGCGGTGCGCACCAGCAGCACCTCTGGCGCGGCGGCGGCGAGCAGGGCGAAATCGGCCGCCGCCGTGCCGATGGACTGCTCCGGCGCCGGCAGCCCGGCCTGCGCGCGCATCGCGCGGGACAGCCACGGGCCGGGGTCGGCGGCCCCCGGCCAGCGCGCTTCCTCCAGCCCGGCGAGCACCAGCGTGTCCGCCCGTTGCAGCCGTGCCTCGGTCAGGCCCCAGATGGCGACGCGGGGGTGCTCCGACGTGCCTTCCGGCCGGCCGCGCAGCACGCGCCGTCCGCGCGCGACCGCGCCTTCCAGGGTGGCGTCGAACAGCGCGGCATAGGCTTCGGCGTCGCAGGGCGGCAGCGTCTCGAAGGCGGCGGAAACAGCGTTGAGATGCGCGGCCAGCGCCTCGCCTTCCTCCCCGGCCCAGAGCCGCAGCGGGCCGGGCGCATCGGGCGCGGCGGCGAGGCGTTCGGCGGCGACGAGCTGCGCTTCGAGGCGCAGCGCGGGCGGCATCGGATCGGGGCGGGCGAAGCTGCCCAGCGCAGCTTCCAGCAGGTCCGGCACGCGCGAGCGGGGTGCGGCGTCGCGCAGCGCGGCGATGCCGGGCGGCGGGCGGATGCCGCGCAGCGCCGCCTTCTCCAGCGCGCGCACCTCCCGCCGCAGGGCCTCGGGCGCGATCCCGGCGGCGGCCAGCGGGTGCTTGAGCAGCGCGAGCAGCGGCACCGGCGCGAAATCCTGCGCAGGGGCAGCGGCGAGCAGGCGGAGGAAGGCGCCGGGCGGGGTGGCGCCGAGCGGTTCGCCCGCGGAATCGTCGGCCACGATTCCCAGCCGCGCGAGTTCCGCCGACACCCGCAGCGCGAGCGCGCGGTCCGGCGTGACCAGCGCCGCCGTCCGCCCGCGCGTCTCGATCGCCGCACGCAGGGCGAGCGCGATGCCCCGCGCGGCCGTGTTCGGCTCCGGCGCGTCGAGCAGGTAGAGCCCCTCCGCCGCCGCGCGCCAGCGATCCGGCGCGCGCACGGTCCAAGCGGCCATCGCGTCCGCCGGCAGCAACGCCATCGACAGCAGGGCGGGGCGCGCGTCCGGCGTGGCGGGGCCGGCGGCCTCGTGCGGCCAGTCGGCGACATCCTCGCGGCGCGCATCCAGCGCGTGCAGCAGCCGCGCCTGCCCGGCCTGCGGGTGTGTCGGCTCGGCGGCGGCCGCGTCGAAGGCCGCCGCGTCCATCGCCCGGTCCAGCCCGGCGAGCACGACCATCCCTTGGTCCAGCCGCGCGACGGTGCGCAGCAGCCTTCCCACGGCGGGGATCGGGTTGGCGAAGCCGGCCGCGATCACCGGATGGGCGGGCGGTGCGGCCTGCCAGGCCCGTGCGCGGGCGTCGAGCAGGCCGACCAGCCGCGCGGCGGGGTCGGCAAGCCCCGCCTCCGCCAGCCAGGCCGGCCAGGATTCGGTGACGATGCGCAGGAACTGCAGCGTCTGCTGCCAGTGATGCGCCAGCGCCTCCGGCACGATCTTCGCCAACGCCTCCGCCGGCACCTCCTCGCGCGCCAGCTCGTCGAACAGGGCGGCGAGGTCGGCGGCCAGCCGCCACGCCTGATCCGGCCGCGTCGGCGCGCCGCCGGCCCCGTTCATCGCCAGGATCAGCCGCGCCAGCACGCCCTGACGCCGCGCGGGCTCCACGGCGGGCGGCAGGTCGAGCCCGCCGGCCAGCACCAGATCGTCCGCCTCGGCCGCGGCGATCGGGATCATGCGCGGCAGCAGCAGCGCGCGGCCGGCGGACTGGCGCAGGAACGCCTCCCCCAGCGCGCGGGCGGCGCGCCGCGTGGGCAGCAGCACGAGCATGCGCGACAGGGCGGCCGGGTCGTCGCCGGCCCGCGCCAGCAGCCCCGCCGCGAGGTCGGCGAGGAAGGGCCGGTGCGCGGCGATGGCGAGAAGCTTCACCGCACCGCGTCGAGCCGCAGCAGCCGGTCCGCCTCGGCGAGATCCGCGGGGGTGGAGAGGTGGAACCACGGCCCGTCATGCACCAGCGCGAACAGCCGCCCGGCCTCGATCGCGCGATCCCAGACGAGGTTGGTGCTGAAGAACCCGTCCGGCCCGGCGGCGAACATGGCCGGCGTGGCGAGCTGGACGCCCGCGTACATGTAGGGCGCGACCTCCCGCTCCTTCCGGCGGCGCACACGGCCGAGCGGGTCGATGGCGAAATCCCCCATCCCGACATCGCCCGGGATCAGGCTGGTGCGCGCGACCAGCAGCAGCGCATCCATCGACGCCGGATCGAAGGCGGCGGCAAGGCGGGTCAACGCCGGCGCGGGGCCGTTCAGCCAGAAGGCGTCGCCGTTGACGACGAAGAACGGCGCATCGCCCAGCAGCGGCAGGGCGCGGCGCACCGAACCGCCGGTCTCCAGCAGCGCGTCCTCATGCTGGATGGTGATGCGCGGATGGCAGCGGGCCGCGCAGGCGGCGGCGATCCGGTCGGCGTGCCAGTGCGCGTTGACCACCACGTCCGTCACGCCGGCTTCGGCCAGCCGGTCCAGCGCGTGGTCGAGCAGCGAGCGGCCGCGCAGCGTCAGCAGCGGCTTGGCGGTGGTGTCCGTCAGCGGCCGCATCCGCTTGGCGAGGCCGGCGGCGAGCAGCATCGCGTGGGTGGGATTCATGCGCGCGGCCCTGCCGGTCGGGCTGCGCCTCGGGCGTTGCGGTGTGCGCGCCCTTCGACCCTCGCCCGCAGGTGGGAGCTTTGCGAAACGGCTGCGCTGTCTCTCCCTCTCCCGCTTGCAGGAGAGGGCCGGGGTGAGGGTGGCCCCGCCAGCACCACGGCGAGGTCTCGTCTTCGCGCAGACCCCTCACCCTCCCGCGCAGGCGCGGGCCCCTCCCTCTCCCGCCGGGCGGGAGAGGGGATTCTGTGAACCGTGCTCTCCCTTCCGCGAAGCTTCCGCGAGCCGGAGAGGGAGGAGCGGGGCGCGTCGGGGAACGGGGCCGTTCGTGTCATGCGGCATCGGCCTTCGGGTTGGCGCGCAGCGCCGGCGGCACGTGCGCATCGAGGAAACGGGCGAGCGGGGCCGCAGCCGGATGGCGCAGCGCGGCGGCGAGCAGGCCCCAGGTGCGCTGGCCGTGGGCGAGGTAGTGCGGCTTGCCGTCCCGCCGGTCGAGCCGCACCCACAACGCCGCCACCCGCAGGTGCCGCTGCGCCGCGCAGATCGCCATCGCGGCGCGGAACGCCCCGGCGTCGAGGTCCGGCCGCAGCGACAGGTAGCGCGCCACCATCGCCGCGCGCAGGCCGGGGTCGATGTCGCGCCGCGCGTCCTCGATCAGCGAGACGAGGTCGTAGGCGGGATGGCCGATGGCGGCGTCCTGGAAATCGAGGATGCCGGTGCGGCGCGCGCCCTGCCGGTCGGGCAGCCACATCAGGTTGGCGGCGAAGAAGTCGCGATGGACGAAGCCGGCGGGCCCGGTGGCGAGCGGCGCGCAGAGGTCCGTGATCGCCGCGGCGAACTCCGCGCGGATCGCGGCCGACGCGGGCGCGCCCATGGCGGCCGGCCACCACCAGTCGAGGAACGTCGCCGCCGCGGTGCGCGCCATCGCGGCGCTGTCCCATTGCGGCAGTCCCGCCGGCGGCGGGGCGGCGTGCAGCACGGCCATCGCATCCACCGCCGCCTCGGTGAGCGTCGCCTCATCGTCGCCGGCGGCGAAGCGGGCGGGGTAGGTGCCGTCGCCCAGGTCCTCGATCAGCAGCAGCCCGTGCGTGGCGTCCTGCGCGATGATTTCCGGCGCCGAGAGGCCGATGCCGGCGATGTGCCGCGCGATGGCGACGAACGGGCGGATATCCTCCTGCGGCGGCGGCGCATCCATCAGCACCGCCGGGCGCGGGCCGCCGGTCACGCGGTCGTAGTGGCGGAAGGAGGCGTCGCGCGCGAGCGGGACGCGGCGGGCGGCGGCGAAGCCGGCTTCGGCGAGCAGGCGGTCGGCGGGGGTCATGGGCAGTGGCCTGCCTTCGGAAAACCCGGGTGCAGGGGCCGGTGGCCCCTGCCGGGGTGCGGGGCGGCGCCCCGCTTCCTTGCGTCCGTCACAATGCGCCGATCCTGTCCGGCCAGCCGGCCAGCGTGGCCACCCGCGCATCGGGTGTCTCACCCGCGGCGAGCGCGATATCCAGCGCGTCGTCCGGCCGCAATTCGCCCAGCCGGTCCGGCCATTCCACCAGCACTACCCCCTCGCGCGCCTCGTCCCAGCCGAGCTCGCTCAGGTCGGCGCGGCCCTGCAGGCGCCAGAGGTCGAAGTGATGCGCGGCGAAGCGCCGCGTGTCGTAGCTCTGCACCAGCGTGAAGGTGGGGCTCGGCACGTCCAGCGCCGGGTCGCCCGCGGCGGCGCGCAGGAAGGCGCGGGCGAAGGCGGACTTGCCGACCCCGAGCGGGCCCGACAGCAGGATCGCATCGCCCGGCCGCGCAAGGCCGGCGGTGCGCGCGGCGAGCGCGCCGGTGGCCGCCTCGTCGGGCAGGACGCGCAGGATCGGTGGCATGCCGGCGCTGTATGCGACGGGCCGGGCATGTGCCGCAATCTCGCGGGGCTCCGCCCCGGACCCCGCCAGGGCTCTGCCCTGGACCCGGCAGGGGGCACGGCCCCCTGCACCCGCGATTCCTTCAGGAAGGCTTGAGCAGGTCGGTCGACAGCCCCTACCCCCACAACAAGCGTTGTGGGGGTAGGGGCTATCGACTGATTTGGCCGAAGGCCCTCTTGAGGAGCCCGGGTCAAGGGGCCGGTGGC
>JBBCJT010000253.1:0-6882 GCA_037190665.1 Rhodovastum atsumiense
CTGGCGACCGACCTGCTGAGAGCCTTCCTAAGGGATCGCGGGTCCAGGGGGCCGTGCCCCCTGGTGGGGTGAAGGGGCAAAGCCCCTTCCGGGGTTCGGGGCGGAGCCCCGGCCTTCACCGCCGCGCGAAAGTCACCACCAGCACGTCGCGGCGGGCCGGTTGCGTGGGATCGAGCGGGCGGACCGGGGTGACGCCGTGGGCGACGCGGTGGTCGTCCACGAGGGCCGCGTCCATCGGCTCCGTCAGTGTGAAGCTGCCGAGCGTTTCTCCGTCCGCTCCATGGATGGTGGTGTGGCCTTCGGCGATGTTGGTGCGAGCGACCATCAGCACCAGCACGTGGTCCACGCCGTCGCGGTGCGCGCCTTCGGGTGTCGGCTTGCCGGCCTCGTCCGGCCGCGCCTCGATGCGGAACTGGTGCACCTCGATCTTCCAGTCCTGCGCGCCGGACTGGCGTTCGAACAGCGCCCGGCAGAAGCCCATGATCCCTTGCAGCGCCGCGCCGTCCGCGACCTCCGGCAGGACCGGGTCGAACCAGCGCTGGATGCCGCCGTTCAGCGTGTTGTAGTCGCGACTCTGCCAGTGCGGCTGGTGCGGTTCGCGCTGGATCGGCGCGCCGGGTTCGGCGCGGAACACCGCGTGCCGGCGGCGGCGATAGCGTCCGCCATCGGCCATGTAGGTGTCGAGCCCGAGATCATCCCAACTCGCCGCGAACGCCGCCCATCCGGGCAGCACGCCGAGGGGGCCGAGCGCCTCCCGCATCGTGGCGGCGGGGGCGAAGGCGAAACCCTGCGCGCGGAGGTCGGCGGACAGGTCGCGGAGCGGATCTTCGAGCATGGGCCGATCTCGCCACGGCGAAGGGCACGCTGCCAGTTGCTTGCGCGATTGGTCCGTTCCGGCCGGCCGGACCAATCGCGCGCGGCGCTGTCGGATGGTGCGTGCGGGAGGGATGCGGGAGACGCTGGGTGCATCATCCGGCGGACGATGTCGCCTTCCAACTGAAGGCGTTGCCCTGCGACTGGTTGCAAGGACCGTCGTGCAATGTCCCCTCTCCCGCCCGGCGGGAGAGGGAGGGGCCCGCGCTTGCGCGGGAGGGTGAGGGGGTTTGAACGGAGACGAACCCTCGCCGTGGTGCTGGCGGGGCCACCCTCACCCCAGCCCTCTCCCGCCGGGCGCAGGGCAATCGCATAGGGAATTTTGCGGCGGAAGAGGGGGCGAGAACGACCTGATTTCGATCTGCCGAGCGCGAAGAATACTGGCCTTCGACTTCCCCATCCGGCCATGCGACCGAAGGCAAATTCCATATGCGATTGCCCTGCGCCGGGCGGGAGAGGGAGACCTCCTCCCACCGCTTTCGGAGCAGAGGAGGCGGAGTAAGCCGGCGCTGCGCCGGGCCGATCAGCGAACCACGCTACCCCGGTACCCGCGCGCCGGCCCTGCGTGGCGGCCTCGCTCGGCGGTCCCGCCGTGCCGGCGGGGATGTCCGCGATGGCGTGGATCTCTCCCGCACGCGGGAGAGGGAGACCCCCTTCCACCGCTTTCGGAGCAGAGGGGGCGGTGTGAGCGGGCGCTGCGCCGGGCTGATCAGCGAACCGCGCTACCCGCGCGTTGGCTTTTGCGTGGCGGCTTCCCGCGAAACCCCGGCTCAGCCGACAGACTGGCCGACAAGACCCGGCGGTCCCGCCGTGCCGGCGGGGATGTCCGCGATGGCGTGGGTCTCGAAATAGGTGATGCGCGGCGCCGCGCCGTAGCGGGCGACGATGCCGTCGTGCCAGGGGCCGCCGTAGAAGGCCCGCGCGGCGTCCAGGCTTTCCCACAGGTAAACACCCCCCGCCGTCGTGCCCTCCAGTTCCTGGATGAACTGCTTGCGGACCAGGCCGGGCGCCTCGAGGAACCCCGGCGCGATCTTGAGGAAATGCGCGCGGCACGCCTCGCGGTCGATATGCGGGGGCAGGTCGTAGATGACGATGGCGGTGATCATGCGCAGGGTCCCGTTGCGATCGCGGCCGATGATTGCCGAAGGCCCTCCTGCCCTCAACCGCGGCCCGCCCGCCCGTCAGGCGGCCGCGCTGCGGGAGGCGTTCTCGTTCGCGGCGAGGTTCTGGCCGAGCTGCTGCTCGTAGCGCTTGCGGCGGTGCTGCAGCAGCCTCCACGACCCCCTGGCCGCGAGGTCGGAGATGCGGCCGCGCGGCTCCAGCCCGATGGCCTTGAAGATCATCGCCACGCCGCGGTCCACATGGCGCTGCTTATAGTAGCCCATCGCCCGGCCCATGTAGTTGGCAAGGCAGCGCTCGTGCTTGTAGCCGAGCGTCTCCGGCTCGTTGCCGCAGTGATAGGCGTAGGACAGCTCGTCGTCCTCGGACTCGCCCACCCGGCCCAGCGCCACGCGCAGCCGCTGCAGGAAGGAGAGCTTCTCGCGCGCGAGGTAGCGGCGCATGTGGTCGTAGAACAGCTTGAAGTGCCGGTACTCGTCGGCCGCGATCTGCTTGCAGACCGCCTTCAGCACCGGCTCCTCCGTCGCCTCGCCGAGGGCGGTGTAATAGCTGGAGGTCCCGGTCTCCACGATGCAGCGCGAGATCAGCTCGCCGGTGCGGCTGCCGCGGATCGAGGCATCGGCCTTGGTGTCGATCTTGTAGCCGGCCCGGTAGCGGGTGAAGGCGGTCTGGAAGTCCCAGGTGGGGTCGGCGAGCATCGCCCAGCGGCCCAGCGCCTCGCCGTGCTGGTTCTCCTCCACGGCCCAGTTCCAGGCGGCCTTCTGGAAGTCGGGGTCGTCGCGGAAGACGTTGGCGAGGTACTCGGAGTAGTCGTCCGCGTTGCGCTCGACCATCGCGGCCGCCTTGATCAGCGGCACCACATCGGGGTCAACCTTCGTGGGGTCGAACAGCGTCCAGTCGAGATCGTCGATCCGCCAGTGTTTCATGCCTACGCCGTGCAGGGGTGGGGGGAAGACGCCGGGCGCATCCATCAACCAGAAGGCGGGTGCGGCCATGCGCCGCACCCTGTATCTTCATGTCTGGTGATTTAAACGCGCCGGCGCAACCCCGCCGGCGGCGATCAGGCGGCTTCGGCCACCTGCGCCATGGTCTGCGCGGCCTGCAGCCGCGCCATCGCGGCCTCGATCGCGGCGGGGCTGGCGGCCCCCTGCCTGCTCACCGCGTCGTACTCCGCCTGGGCGGTGGTGACGCGGACGGCGGCCTCGGCGCGGGACAGGTCCGCCACCGGCACCGCCTCGTCGGCGAGGACGGTGCAGCGCTCCGGCGTGACCTCGGCGAAGCCGCCGGCGACGAACAGCCGGTCGGTCACCCGCCCTTCGTCGTGGATCGCGATCACCCCGCCGCGCAGGGTGACGATCATCGGCGCGTGGCCGGGCAGCACGCCCATGTCGCCCTCGGCCCCCGGGATCACCGCCATGTCCACCTCGCGGGACAGCAGCAGCTTCTCCGGCGAGACGATCTCCAGCCGTGTCTTGCCGGCCATCGGATCAGGCCGCCTGCTTGAGGGTCTCGCCCTTCTTCACCGCCTCTTCGATGGTGCCGACCATGTAGAAGGCGGCCTCGGGCAGGTGGTCGTACTCGCCGGCCACGATCGCCTTGAAGCCCTTGATCGTGTCCTTCAGCTCGACGAAGGCGCCGGGCTGGCCGGTGAACACCTCGGCGACGTGGAAGGGCTGCGACAGGAAGCGCTGGATCTTGCGCGCGCGCGCCACGATCAGCTTGTCCTCTTCCGACAGCTCGTCCATGCCCAGGATGGCGATGATGTCCTGCAGCGACTTGTAGGTCTGCAGGATGCGCTGCACGTCGCGCGCCACCTGATAGTGCTCCTCGCCCACGATCCGCGGGTCGAGCGAGCGGGAGGTGGAGTCGAGCGGGTCCACGGCCGGGTAGATGCCGATCTCCGTCAGCGCGCGCGACAGCACCGTGGTGGCGTCGAGGTGCGCGAAGGAGGTGGCGGGTGCGGGGTCGGTCAGGTCGTCGGCGGGCACGTAGATCGCCTGCACCGAGGTGATCGAGCCCTTCTTGGTGGACGTGATGCGCTCCTGCAGCGCGCCCATGTCGGTGGCCAGCGTCGGCTGGTAGCCCACCGCGGAGGGGATGCGGCCCAGCAGCGCGGACACTTCGGCGCCGGCCTGGGTGAAGCGGAAGATGTTGTCCACGAAGAACAGCACGTCCTGGCCTTCGGCGTCGCGGAAGTACTCGGCGACGGTCAGCCCGGACAGCGCGACGCGGGCGCGCGCACCCGGCGGCTCGTTCATCTGGCCGTACACCAGCGCGGCCTTGGAGCCCGGGCCGTCCAGCTTGATGACGCCGGATTCGATCATCTCGTGGTAGAGGTCGTTGCCCTCACGGGTCCGCTCGCCCACGCCCGCGAACACGGAATAGCCGCCGTGCTTCTTCGCGACGTTGTTGATCAGCTCCATGATCGTGACGGTCTTGCCCACGCCGGCGCCGCCGAACAGGCCGATCTTGCCGCCCTTCAGGTACGGAGCCAGCAGGTCGACGACCTTGATGCCGGTGATCAGGATCTCCGCCGAGGTGGCCTGGTCCTCGAAGGACGGCGCCGGGCGGTGGATCGGGTAGTGGTCGGTGGCGTCGACCGCGCCGCGCTCGTCGATCGGCTCGCCGATCACGTTCAGGATGCGGCCCAGCGTGCCGGGGCCCACGGGCATGGTGATCGGCTTGCCGGTGTCCTCGACCTCGGACCCGCGGGTCAGGCCGTCGGTGCTGTCCATGGCGATGCAGCGCACGGTGCGCTCGCCCAGCTCCTGCGACACTTCCAGCACCAGCGTGCGGTCGCCGACCTTCACCGTCAGCGCGTTCAGGATGAACGGCAGCTCGCCCTCGAACTGCACGTCCACGACCGCACCCAGCACCTGGCTGACCCGGCCGACATTGTTGGTTGCCATCGTTTGCTCCTGAAGCTCAGACCGCCTCGGCGCCCGAGATGATCTCGATGAGTTCCTTGGTGATGTTCGCCTGGCGCGTCCGGTTGTAGGTCAGCGTCAGGCGATTGATCATGTCGCCCGCATTGCGCGTGGCGTTGTCCATCGCCGTCATGCGCGCGCCCTGCTCGCCCGCCACGCTTTCGAGCAGCGCGCGGTAGATCTGGACGGCGAGGTTGCGCGGCAGCAGCGCCTCGAGGATCGCCTCCTCGGACGGCTCGAACTCGTACAGCGCGCGGCTTTCGGCCGGTGCGGCATTCTCGTTCTCCGCCGGCAGCGCGGCGGGGATGAGCTGCTGCTCGGTCGGGACCTGGGTGATGACGTTCTGGAAGCGGTTGTAGATCAGCGTGCAGACGTCGAACTCGCCTGCCTCCAGAAGTCCGGCGATGGTCTGCGCGATCGCTTCCGCATCGGAGAACTCGATCGACCGGCGGCCGACGAAGTTCATGTCGCTGTGGATGCGCGCGGCGTATTCGCGGCGCAGGTAGTCGCGCCCCTTGCGGCCCACCGCCAGCACCTTGACCGTCTTGCCCTCGGTTTCGAGGCGGCGGATCGCGGTGCGCGCGAGGCGGCCGGCATTGGTGTTGAACGCGCCCGCGAGGCCGCGGTCGGCGGTCAGCACCACCAGCAGGTGCACATCGGACTTGCCGGTGCCCGCGAGCAGCTTCGGCGCACCGGGCGCTCCCGCCACCGCTGCGCCGAGGGACGCGAGCATGCGCTCCATCCGCTCGGCATAGGGCCGCGCGGCCTCGGCGCGCGTCTGCGCGCGCTTCAGCTTCGCGGCCGCCACCATCTTCATGGCGGAGGTGATCTTGCGCGTGGACTTGACGGAGTTGATCCGTGTCCGGAGCGCCTTCAGGCTGGCCATGGGCTGGCTCGGCTCCTAGCCGAAGGTCTTGGCGAAGTTGTCCAGGAACGCGACCAGCTTCGCCTCGGTCTCCTTCTTGATCTCGCGGTCGTCGCGGATCGCGGCAAGGATCTCCGGCGCCGTGGTGCGCACCGCGGTCAGGAGCTGCGCCTCGAACTTGGTGACCTGATCGGTCGGCACCGCGTCCAGATAGCCGCGCGTGCCGGCGAAGATCGACACCACCTGCTCCTCGACCGGCAGCGGGCTGTACTGCGGCTGCTTCAGCAGTTCCGTCAGCCGCGCGCCGCGGGCGAGCAGCTTCTGCGTCGAGGCGTCGAGGTCGGAGGCGAACTGCGCGAAGGCCGCCATTTCGCGGTACTGCGCCAGCTCCAGCTTGATGCGGCCGGCGACCTGCTTCATCGCCTTGATCTGCGCGGCCGAACCCACGCGGGACACCGACAGGCCGACGTTGATGGCCGGGCGGATGCCTTTGAAGAACAGCTCGGTCTCGAGGAAGATCTGGCCGTCGGTGATCGAGATCACGTTGGTCGGGATGTAGGCGGACACGTCGCCGGCCTGCGTCTCGATCATCGGCAGCGCGGTCAGGCTGCCCTTGCCGTGCGCGTCGGACATCTTGGCCGCGCGCTCCAGCAGACGGGAGTGCAGGTAGAACACGTCACCCGGATACGCCTCGCGTCCCGGCGGGCGGCGCAGCAGCAGCGACATCTGGCGGTAGGCCACGGCCTGCTTGGACAGATCGTCATAGACGATCAGCGCGTGCATGCCGTTGTCGCGGAAATACTCGCCCATCGCGCAGCCGGAGTAGGGCGCGAGGAACTGCATCGGCGCGGGGTCCGACGCCGTCGCGGCGACGACGATGGTGTACTCCATCGCGCCGTTCTCTTCGAGCGTGCGGACGAGCTGCGCGACGGTGGAGCGCTTCTGCCCAACGGCGACATAGATGCAGTAGAGCTTCTTGCTCTCGTCGTCGCCGGCGGTGGCGTTGACGTTCTTCTGGTTGATGATCGTGTCCAGCACCACGGCGGACTTGCCGGTCTGGCGGTCGCCGATCACCAGCTCGCGCTGGCCGCGCCCGAT
>JBBCJT010000254.1:0-4808 GCA_037190665.1 Rhodovastum atsumiense
TGCTGGCGCACGAGATGCGCCATGTCGCGGTGAACCGGCAGACGCTCGCGACCTATGCCCCGCGCGTGCGGGAGGCGGCACTGCGCTGGGCCGCCGGCGCGGTGGCGCGCGGCGGGGACGCGCAGGTGCTGGCCACGTCGCTGCGCGACCAGCTCGGCGCGGCGGTGAAGCCGGTGCTCGACCAACTCAACGCCACGCGCCGCCGCCAGCAGGCCGCGATCGACACGCCGGAGGAATACCGCCGTCTCGCCGCATCCTGCTTTGCCGACCACGTACGCATCCGCTCACAGCTTCTGGGCCAGACCCCATAGGAGCGGTAAGCTATCCGCGCCGTGCCTCGATCGCGTCCCAGATCGCGCGGTCGAGGCGGACTTCGTCGAAGCGTGCGATCTCCTGCAGGCCGGTGGGCGAGGTCACGTTGATCTCCGTCAGCCAGTCGCCGATGACGTCGATACCGACGAATATCAGTCCCTGATCGCGCAACGTCGGGCCGATGGCCGCGCAGATCTCGCGCTCGCGCGGGGTCAGCGCCGATTTCTCCGGCCGGCCGCCGACATGCATGTTGGACCGGCTCTCGCCGGCCGCAGGCACGCGGTTGATCGCGCCCATCGCCTCGCCATCGACCAGGATGATGCGCTTGTCACCCTGCCGCACACGCGGCTCATAGCGCTGGATCATCAGCGGCTCGCGGGAGCGGGCGAAATGCATCTCCAGCAGTGAGGCGAGGTTCTCGTCGTCCGGCTTGATGTGGAACACGCCGGCGCCGCCGTTGCCGAACAGCGGCTTGACGACGATGTCCCTGTGCTCGGCGCGGAAGCGGCGGATCGCGTCCGGGTCCCACGCGATCAGCGTCGGCGGCATCAGGTCCGGGAATTCCATGACCAGAAGCTTCTCCGGTGCGTTGCGCACCGAACGCGGGTCGTTCACCACCAGCGTGCGCGGGTGGATGTGCTCCAAGATGTGCGTGGCCGTGATGTAGGCCATGTCGAAGGGCGGATCCTGGCGCATCAGCACCACGTCCATCCGCGACAGGTCCAGTTCCTCCCACGCGCCGAGCTCGTAATGCGCGCCTTCCTGGCGCACCACGCGGACCGGCCGCGCCTTCGCCGCCACGCGCCTTCCATACAGCGCCAGGTGCCGCACTTCGTAATGCCACAGCGCGTGGCCGCGGTCCTGTGCCTCCAGCATGAGCTGGAAGCTCGAATCGCCATGGATGTTGATGGTCTCGATCGGGTCCATCTGGACCGCGACCTTCAGCGCGCGCGGCATCCTCGTCTCCGTCTCCGGGGGCGGTTGCATGTAGCCGACGCGGCCGGCCGCGTCAGCCCGGCCGGAATGTCAGTGCAGGCGGGCGCGCAACTCGTCGATCGCCGCGCGGGCGCGGGCGGCCGCCTCGCCCGAGGGCATCAGCGCGACGAAGCGGTCGAAGCAGTGCAGCGCGGCGGTCACGCGGTCGAGCCGCTGGTTCATCAGGGCCGCCTCCCGCCACAGCCCCGCCTCCCCCGGCGCGATACGCAGCATGTCCTCGGTGCAGGCCAGCGCGCCGGCGAGATCCTGCACACGCAGCCGGCGCAGATTGATGTTGTTCTGCAGCCGCAGCAGCACCCCGCGCGCGGACATCGGCCGCATCAGGCCGGGTCGCAGCTCGGCCTCGGGGCCCTCCACCGCCTTGATCAGCCCGCGCAGGCCGCGCGCATCCATCGCCGCGCCGCCGGCGAACACGTCGATCACGGCCTGGCTGCCGGTGCCACCGAGACCCAGCAGGAAATGGCCGGGAAAATCGATACCGTGCGCGGGCCAGTCCACCGCCCGCGCGCAGTGCAGCCACAGGATTCCGAGGGCGACCGGCAACCCCTTCCGCCGCTCGATCACCCGGATCAGGTTGGCGTTGGCAGGATCGTCGTAGGCGACCGTGTCGCCGCGATAGCCATGATGGCCGGCGATCAGATCGGCCAGCGCCGCGCCGCGATCGGCGGCGTTCGCGCCGGCGGTCGCCACCCGCGCGGCAATGCCACGCGCGAGTACGGACAGATGCGCCATCGCGTCCCGCCAGTCGGCCTCCGGCGCATCGACGCGGGCGAGCTGGATCGCCGCCGCACCGATGTCGATCTCCACATCGGGCAGCGCGCCGATCGCCTCCAGCGCGGCCTGCGCGTCGCTCATCACACCAGTCTGGGCCGGAGGATCGGCGCGCCGCAACGATTCATACCGGCCGCACGAGGCTTTGACCGGCGCCGGATCAGTTCCGGGCGGCCGCCATGGTCTCGCTGACGAGGCGCACATGCGCCACCACGCCGCGCACGCCCGGCACGGCGCGCGCGATCGAGATCACGCTCTCGAACTCACGGGTATCGCGCGCGACACCGAGCAGGAAAACGATGCTGTCCACCGTGTCGATGCTGTAGTTCACCGCCGAGACGGCGGAGGCGAAGGTGAGCTCCGCGCGGAGCTGCGTGGTGATCCAGCGGTCCGAGGCCATGGTGCCGAAGTCGAGATCCTCGCGGACCACGATCTCGTCGATCAGCTCGACCACGCCCGGCACGCCGCGCGCGACCTCCACCGCGGCCTCACGCGTCTGCGGATAGACCACCGTGCCGGTCAGCAGCACACGGCCGCCGACGATGCCGGTGGAGACCTTGCGGAAGATGGCCGGATCGCGCTGGAGCCATGCGTCGTTGATCGCGAGCGCGAGGGCGTTGTCCGACAGCGCGCCCTCGATGCCGCGCTCCTGCATCGCCCAGGTACCGCCGGTCGCGCCTGCGGTCGCCGCCACGCCCATGGGGGAGACGACCTGGCCGACCATCGGCATGGCACAGCCGGCCAGCCCCGCGAGCAGAACGCACGTCGCGCAGCGCATGCGGCACGATGGGGCAGCCGGCCGCGCCGCAGCAAGCTTGCCAGGCTCATGGTGCGCTGGCGTGCGACGCCGCGCACCAACCCTCCCGACGGCTGGACGCGCATTGTCGGACCACTCGACAGCAAGCGGATCGAGCGGACTTTGACAGCCCACCTGCCTCACCGCTAGACTTAACTCAATGGTTAAGAATCGTCGTGGAGGCAGGAATGGCAGTGCGGACGCTGGTGCTGCTCGGCACGAAGAAGGGCGCGTTCATCGCCGAGAGCGATGCAGCGCGCGGCGCGTGGCGGCTGCGCGGGCCATTCTGCGAAACCTGGCCGATGAACCACGTGATCGCCGATCCCGCCAGCGGCGCAATTCTGGGCACCGGTGGGAACGAGTGGTTCGGTCCGGCCGTCTGGCGTTCCGACGATCTCGGCGAGAACTGGACGCATTCCTCCGACGGCCTCGCCTATCCGGACAACGACCCGCCGGTCCGCGCGGGCTGGAGCCTCGCCATCGGCGCGGAGGGCGCGCTGTACGCGGGTGTGGACCCGGCCGGGCTGTTCCGCAGCGAGGACGGCGGCCGGCGCTGGGCGCATGTGTCCGGGCTGCGCGACCATGCCACGCGGCCGGAGTGGCAGCCGGGCGGGGCCGGGCTGGTGCTGCACCACATCGTCCCGCATCCGGACGATCCGGGGCGGATGTGGGTGGGCATCTCCGCCGCCGGCGTGTTCGGGACGGAGGATGGCGGGGCGAGCTGGGCGCCGCGCAACCGCGGCACGCGCGCCGATTTCATGCCCGAGGACCAGCGTTATCCGGAGTTCGGCCAGTGCGTGCACAGCCTCGTGCTCGCGCCGGGGACGGAGGCGCGGCTGTACCAGCAGAACCATTGCGGCATGTACCGCAGCGACGACGGCGGCCGCGCCTGGACCAGCATCGAGGCGGGCCTGCCGTCCAGCTTCGGCTTTCCCACCGCCGCGCATCCGCGCGATGCGGAGACGCTGTACCTGATGCCGCTGAACGGCGACACGGCAGGCCGCTTCATGCCCGACGCGCGCGCCGCGGTCTGGCGCACGCGCGACGGTGGGGCGAACTGGGCGGCGCTGCGCGACGGGCTGCCGCAGCACGACGTCTATTTCGGGGTACTGCGGCAGGCGATGGCGACCGACCGGCACGATCCGGCGGGCGTGTATTTCGGCACCAGCTCCGGCGAGCTGTACGGGAGCGCCGACGAGGGCGAGAGCTGGACCTGCATCGCCCGGCACCTGCCCGCCATCCTGTCGGTCGAGACGCTCATCCTCGACCGATGAGCGAGGTGCGCGTGCTGCTGCCCGCCGTGCTGGTCGCGCTGTTCCCCGGCGCGCCGCGCGAACTCGGCGTGCAGGCGGCCACCGTGGCCGAGGCCATCGCCGCGCTGGACGCGCAGTGGCCCGGCATGCGCGACCGGCTGTGCGAGCGGCCGGACCGGCTGCGGCGGCACATCAACGTCTTCGTCGAGGGCGACCGCGCCACGCCAGCCACGCCGCTGAGGCCGGGATGCGAGATGATCGTGATGACCGCGATCAGCGGTGGGTAGGGCACGGTTCCATGCGTTCGTCACCCTGACTGGCCGGATCGCAAGCGGGACACGGCGCCGCTTGCCGGCGACAGGGCGGAGACCGCTCGCGCGCGCATATGATCCACATCGTCGGCGGTCTCATGCCGGCCAGCCTTTCGGCTGACCGGGCAGGCCCCCGCGCGCGGGACCTTTGCGGAAGGCTGCGCGGGAGGCGGACGAGAGGATGAAGACACTGATCGCCGCGCAGAATTCCCTCTCCCGCCCGGCGGGAGAGGGAGGGGCCCGCGCTTGCGCGGGAGGGTGAGGGGGTCTGGGCGGAGGCAAGACCGCGCCGTCGCGCCGGCGTACGCACCCTCACCCGGCCCTCTCCCGCACGCGGGAGAGGGAAAAGTAGCGTGACCGTTTCGTAAA
>JBBCJT010000255.1:0-5931 GCA_037190665.1 Rhodovastum atsumiense
CGGATCAGGCCCAGCACGCGGCTGTTCACCTCGGCCACATAGCGGAAGTCGATCTCCGACAGCTTCGCGGGGCCCAGGAAGTGGTGATCGTTCCGGCTGGCCAGGAAGCCGCGGGCCGGATCGAACCGGCGCAGGATGAACGAGCCCGACCCGGCATCGTTGGTGGCGAGCCACGCCTCACCCCAGTCGCCCGATTTCTCGTTCTTCTTCACCAGAGCGCTGTTCACGACGTAAAGGTCGTGCATGCAGGCGGCGAAGATGGCCGAGGCGGTCTTCAGGTTGAACTCGACGGTCAGCTTGTCGGGCGCCTTGGTGCTGCCGGGATCGACCAGCGGTGCGAACAGGCCGTAAGCGCCCTGCTTCAGCGCAAGGATGCGCTCCATCGAGTATACGACATCGGCGGAAGTCAGTTCTGCGCCATCGTGGAACTTCACGTTCGGCCGGAGCTTGAACGTGTAGCGCAGGCCGCCGGGGCTGGCGGTGAAACTCTCGGCCAGCCAGGGGCCGAGCTTCGGCGGGTTGTCGAGCCAGCGCAGCAGACCGTCATAGAGGTTCAGCCGATAGGCCACGCGGCCGACATCGAAGGTCTTGTGCGGGTCCATGGTGTCGAAGGGACTGCCGTTGGCGAATACCATGCGGCCACCACGCTGGGCGGCTGCCGGCTGCGGCAGGCCGAACGTGCCGACAGCGGCACCCGCAACGCCCGCCTTCAGCAGTGTCCGCCGGTCCGGCATGATCGATGCCGTCGGAATGTCTTCCTTGCTCATCGTTGGCCCCCCATTTTTTGTATGCAGCGTCCCGCACCGGGAACGCGGATGGTGCGAACACCCCGCCCGGCCCGTCAAGCGCCGCGCGCGGTTGCCGCGCAATGCGGTGACGCCTAGCGTCCTGTCGCATCAACGGCGGACGGGTTTCCGGATGGCGGGTTCGACAAAGGTCGCACTGGTGACGGGCGGTGCGCGGGGTATCGGCCGCGGATGTGCGCATGCGCTGGCCGCGCGAGGCTTCGATATCGTGCTGGTGGACATGCTGCGCCCGGAGATGGAACGCACTTCTGGCGAGCTCGGCGAACTCGGCCGCACCACGATGATCGAGGAAGCTGACGTCGCCGATCATGCGCGCGCGAAGGAGATCGCGGCCGCGGTGAAGGCGCGGTTCGGCCGGCTTGATGTGCTCGTGAACAACGCGGGGCGCGGCAACCCCACCGGCATCCTGGAGATCACCGAGGAGGCGTTCGACCGCACCATCGCGGTGAACCTGAAGTCCTGCTTCAACTACATCCAGGCCAGCGTGCCGCTGATGATGGAAGGCGGCGGCGGGCGCATCGTCTCGATGTCGTCGCTCAACGCGCACACGGGGGGCGTGACCAGCGCGGTCTCGAAGTTCTCCTACGCTGCGGCCAAGGCCGGCATCGTCGGCATGACCCGCGCGCTGGCCAAGGAACTGGGGCCTGCCATCGCCATCAATTGCGTCTGCCCCGGCATCATCGAAACCGAACTCGGCAATTCGCTCACGCGCTCGCGCGGTGCCGAGCTCGCGCAGAAAATCGCGCTGAAGCGCGTGGGCAAGCCGGCCGATGTCGGCGAGCTGGTCGCCTTCCTGGCCACGGTGGAGCCCTGCTTCATCACCGGTCAGGACATCACCATCGACGGGTTCCAGTGGGAGATCTGACGGGCATGGGATTTCGCGTTGGCGTGGATATCGGCGGCACGTTCGCCGATTTCGCGGTGCTGGATGAGGCGACGGGCGCGGTTTCCACCCTCAAGGTCCTGACCACCCCCGACACCCCGGGCGAGGAGGTTCTGTCGGGTCTCGCCGGCGTTCAGCAGCGCTTCGGCGTGGAGCCCGCCGGCATAAGCTGGTTCACCCACGGCACCACGGTCGGCGTGAATGCGGTGATCCAGCGCAAGGGGATCAGGCTGGCGCTGTTCACCACCCGGAACTTCCGCGACGTGCTGGAACTGGCACGGCTGAAGACTCCCGATCCCTACGACCTGCTCTCGCGCCGCCCTGCCCCGCTTGTGCCGCGCGCCCTGACCTTCGAAGTCGACGGCCGCCTGCTGGCCGACGGATCGGAGGTCGAACCGCTCGATCCCGCCAGCGTCGAAGCGGCGGTCGCGGCCGCGAAGGAACGCGGGGCGGAAGGCATCCTGGTGGCCCTGCTGCACAGCTACCGCAACCCGGCGCATGAGCACGCGGCCAAGGCGATCATCGCCGGCATCGCGCCGGAACTGCCCGTCTACTGCTCGGCCGATGTGTGGCCGATCATCCGCGAATACGAGCGCACCGTCACAGCCAGCGTGCATGGGCACGCCCAGCCGAAGGTCGCGCACTATCTCGGCTCGCTGCAGGCAGCACTCACCAGAGCCGGCGTGGCGGCGGAGCCGATGGTGACGAAATCCAACGGCGGCGTGATGCGCGCCGAGCTGGGCAAGACGCGCTGCGTGGAGATGCTGCTGTCGGGCACCGCGGCCGGCGCGATCGGCGCGGCCTTCATCGCCCGGCAGGCGGGCATCCCCCGGGCGATGAGCCTGGATATCGGCGGCACCAGCGCGGACGTGGCGGTGATCGAAGGCGGCGCACCGGGTTACGGCACCGGCGAGCGGGTCGGCGATTTCCCCGTCTACATCCCGACTGTCGCGGTCACCTCCGTCGGCGGCGGCGGCGGTTCGCTTGCAGCCGTCGATGCGCTGGGGCGGCTGTCGGTCGGACCGGAAAGCGCCGGGTCGGCGCCCGGCCCCGCCTGCTACGGCCGCGGCGGCACCCGCGCCACGGTCACCGATGCGATGTGCGTGCTGGGCTGCATCGGACACGCCGCGCTCGGCTACGACAGCGTCTCGGTGAAGCGGGAGCTGGCGGAGCAGGCTGTCGATGCGATCGCCACCGCACTGGGGCGCAGCCGCGAGAGCGCGGCCGAGGCGATCGTGCAGGTCGCGATCAGCGGCATGTATCGCGAGGTGTCGAAGCTCGCCGCACGTCAGGGCGTGGATGCGCGCGATTTCTGCCTGCTGCCGTTCGGGGGTGCGGGGCCCATGCTGGGCGCGCTGCTGGCCCGGGAACTCGGCATGCGACAGGTCCTGATCCCGGCCACGCCCGGCGTGCTCTCCGCCCTTGGCGGGCTGATCGCGGACATTCGCAACGACTTCCTTGAGACCACCTACGCTGATCTCGATGCCGCCTCGATGCCCGAACTGCTCGCCGCGTTCGGCAGGCTGGAGGCGGAGGCCACGCGCTGGATCCGCGACGAACAGCGTTTCTCAGGC
Organism: Rhodovastum atsumiense; assembly: GCA_037190665.1. Classification (GTDB taxonomy): domain Bacteria; phylum Pseudomonadota; class Alphaproteobacteria; order Acetobacterales; family Acetobacteraceae; genus JBBCJT01. Next base: position 3,264 of record JBBCJT010000255.1, read on the forward strand.
CCCGTCACGCTGCAGCCGTCAGGTGAGATGCGCTATCGCGGCCAATCCTACGAACTGACCGTGCCGTTCGACCCCGTCTGGGTGGCGGCCGGGGACATGACGGCAATGGCGGAAGCGTTCCACGCAACGCACGAACGTATCTATGGCCACGCCGATCGGTACGCGCCCATCCAGGCGATCGCGCTGTCCATGACCGTTTCGGGCGCCGTGCAGCCGCCGCAGTTCCCCGAGCAGGACCGTGCCAGCGACACGCCACGCGCGTTGCGCAGCGTCGAGATCTATCTGGATGGCGCGCGACGGACGGCACCGTTGTATGCGCGCACATCGCTACGCCACGGCCATGCGCTGGCCGGGCCCGCCATCGTGCTGGCCGACGACTCCACCACGATCATCCCACCCGGCATGCAGGCCAGCGTGGACCGCTTCGGCAACCTGATGCTGACCCCGACCGGAGAGTGACGATGCGCATCGACCCCGTCACGCTGCAGATCCTGGCCAACCACGCACAGGCCGCAGCCGACAGCATGGCCTTCACGCTGTTCCGCACCGCGCACTCGACCTTCGTGAAGGAAACCGAGGACTTCACCTCGGGCCTGACCACGATCGACGGCATGACCTTCGCCAGCCCCCGCGAGCTCGGCGCCACCTGGTTCGTCGGGCTGGACTACGGCCCGGTGATCCGCGCCATCAAGGAATACCGCGAGGGCGATGTCTACATCACCAACGACCCTTACAGCGGCTTCGTCTGCACGCACCCGCCGGACACGCATGTGTGGAAGCCGATCTTCTGGAAGGGCGAGCTCGTGTGCTTCGCGGTCGGGCACATCCACAATACCGATGTGGGCGGCGCGGTCCCGGCCTCCCTCTCCCGCCAGCTCACGGAAGTGCATCAGGAAGGCATCCGCTTCCCGCCTGTGAAACTGGTGGATCAGGGGGTGATCGACCAACGGCTGCTCGACATCTTCCTGCTGAACGTGCGTGCACCGACGCAGAATTACGGTGACCTGAAGGCGCAACTCGCCTCGCTGACCACCGGCGAGCGCAAGGTGCACGCCATGATCGAGAAGTTCGGCCTGCAGACCTTCAAGGATGGTGTCGCCGACCTGCTGGACATGGCCGAGCTTCAGGCACGGCGCATCATCGCTGCGATCCCCGACGGCACCTACAGCTACACCGACTATCTCGACGAGGACTCGCCGGGCGGTCTGCCGGCGCGGGTCCACCTCGACCTGACGATCAAGGGCGAGGAGGCGGTGATGGATTTCTCGGGCAGCGATCCGCAGCTCGCCGCCTCGCTGAACATGCCGACAGGCGGCAACCCGCGGCACATCCTGCTGATGGTCGGCTACAACTACGTGATCTACACGCTGGACACCTCGGTGCTGCTGAACGGCGGGCTGTTGCGCCCGGTGACCGCCATCGCACCGGAAGGTTCGATGCTGAACCCAGTGTTTCCGGCCGCAGTCGGGATGCGGTCGATGACCTGCACCCGGCTTCAGGGGGTGATCATCGGCGCGTTCCAGCGTGCGGTGCCTGAGAAGTTGCCGGCGGCCTGCGCGAGCGGCGGGCCGATCATGAACGTCAACACGACGGACAACCGGACGGGCCGGCGCGTCATGGCCTCGATCGATCCGATCACGGGTGGCGCCGGCGGTTCGCCCTCCGGCGACGGCATGGATGGGTCGGGTGCGAACAGTGCGTTCCTGAAGAACACGCCGGTGGAGATCAACGAGGCGGAGGTGCCGATCCGCATCCTGCGCTATGGGCTGGAGCCCGATTCCGCCGGGGCCGGCAAGCATCGCGGAGGTCTGGCCACCGTGCTGGAATTCCGCGTGCACGCGCCGCAGACCGTCATCACCGCGCGCAATCGCGACCGCACGCGCTTCCGTTCGCCCGGTGCGGCGGGTGGCCAGGCGGGTGCGCCCTCCTTCTTCTGGCGGAACCCGGACAGCAACCGCGCGGAAAATCTGGGCAACACCGATGTCGTCAGCCTCGATCCGGGGGACGTGATCCGGATTGTGTGTTCAGGCGGCGGCGGTTGGGGGCCGGCGTGGCAGCGGCCGGTGGAGGCGGTGCTGGACGACATCGCCGGCGGCAAGGTTTCGCTGGCGGCCGCGCGACGCGACTATGGCGTGGTGCCAGAGGACGAGGCGGAGACCGCTGCGTTGCGGGCGGCCATGGCGAAGAACGGGTACGGCGATTTCGATCCTGGCCCGGAACGCCGCATCTATGAGTCGGTCTGGACCGAGGAGAACTATGCGGCACTGGTGGACGTGCTGGCGCAGTTGCCGGTGCATTGGCGCTTCTACGCCAAGAAGCGCATTTTCGCCCTGGTCGATGCGGCCGAGCACAAGCTGGGTGACGGGACAGAGGTGAAGGCCGCGTTCACCAAACTGCGGACGGAGTTCCCTCAGATCGCGGCTTGAGGGCAGAGGGGAGTCATCGTTGCCGGTGTGTCCTGCGTCTGCAGCCACGTGCTGGTGAGCGGCGAGCTCAATCGCCAGTTTCCAGATTTGAGGCAGCGACAGGCTTCGACTCCGGTGAGCCCTGATGGCGAAGGAAGATCGACAACACGACGAGCACGGCGGTCGACAGGAATTCTGACTGCCAGTTCTGGAAGGACTCGAACCACAACTGCGGGTCGATCAGATAGCTTCCGATCGTCTGA